>DATLEK010000101.1:0-4870 GCA_035525365.1 Acidimicrobiales bacterium | reverse complement strand
CGCGTGGCCGAGCCGGCCAGCAGCCCGGCGGCCCGCGTGACCGCAAAGACGCCCACCCCGATGAGGAGCTCGACCCCTCGGTGCCGACGTCCTTCTCCAGGGTGGCGAGCGACTTGAGGGGCGTGTTGCCGAGACGCTGTTGAGCCGCCGGCGGCGCCTCCGCCACCACGGAGTCGAGGTCGACCCGCACCGCCACCCGTCGACCCACGAAGCAGGGGTTGCCGAGTAGTCGTTGGTGTCGACCCGCACGTAGTGTTCCCAGGCAGGCGGGTCGAGAAGCGCAGGGTGGGATCGGGCAGCACCGGGGGAAGCCGATCATCGCCCCCCGGTCCTCAGCCATGGCCTCGCGCGGTCGGACCTTGGTGGTGGCGTGGATGCGGGTGGTTGGCCCTCACCAGCCAGCCGCTGAGCTGGCGGTTGGAGTCGCCGAGATCTTCGAAGATCCGTCCCGGCAGGAAACTGCTCTCCAGGTAGCCGTTGGACCGCTCGACGAGGCCTTTGGCCTCGGGGACCCCGCCGGCAGAGCAGGGCACCGATGCCGAGGGTGTCCCGAAAGGCCGGGAAGTCCGCGGTGAGGCACATGTCCCGGCCCCGCCACCGGCCGATGGCCGACTCCTGGTCCCACACCACCGTGCGGGGCAGGGCGCCGAACTGGCTCAGAACACGCAGGTGGCCGCCGAAGACGTCATGGCTCTGGCGGGAGGGGATCATCCACGCCCCGATGAAGCGGGTGAAGCCGCTCACGCCCACGATCACCCAGCACTTCTCGGCTTGCCGAGGCCGAGAGGAATGAGTGCTTCGAGCTGCCACAGAGATCACACTCGCCGTGGACTCGTAGAACATATGTTCGCTATCGTCGCGGGGTGGACATCTCTCTCAAGCCGGACGATCCGCCGGTCGGTCGTGCTTTTGGCTCCTCGGCACCCTGCGGGGCTCGACCGGGAAGCGGCGATAGCCATACTCGCAGAGCTGCAACGCCTCCAGTCCTGGGACCGCCAGGTGACCGAATTGCTCGATCGGGTTTCCGCAATGATCGAGACGGTCCGCAACGCGACGAAGTAAGTCACTGGGGACCGTCAGACGCATGTATCCAGCCTGCCGGTGCTGGTCAGACCCAGCGCGTCAGCAGTGGCCTTGACAGAATTCTCGCTTCCTTCCGGTGGGTTTCGTACGCCAATGAAAGAGAGGGCGTGTGCCGCTAGGCCTTGACGCGCTGGGGCTCGGGCGTCGGCTTCGAACGCCCCGACCCGGCCAGGACCGTCAGGCCGACTACGAGAAGCAGGCCGCCGACGGCTGCCACCCGGCCGAGCAGCACGAGGGTGCCGGTGCTCGGGCCCGAGCCGACATCGAGCGTGCCGGCGCGGGGGTCAGGGGCGGGCGCCGGGTCGGGCTCAGTGTCGACGTAGATGGTGGCCTTGGGCACGACGGAGTTCATGTTGCGGTTGGCCGTGATGGGCACGTCCCACTCCCACTTGCTGGTCATCCCGCCGGGCTGGCCGGTGACGGTGGTGAGGATCGGCCCGGTCGGAGCGTCGAGATGGATCTCGATGGGCGCTCCCGGGGCGGTCTCCCTCCCGATGATGTGGACCATGCCGCCGGGCTGCACGGTGGGCGACGAGGTGGTGAGGGACACCGGTGCGACGCACGCCCACGCGAGGCCGACGGGCAGGACAACGGCGAGTGCGGCGAGGGATCCCATCACCGCTGCACGGCGATCAAATCATTTCTCTACGGCCCCATTCCCCAGACGGGCACAAACCAGCCAACCTACTTGCGGCTGCACATTACCCGCGAAGTTGGATAGTGAACCAGAATCTCGGGGAATTTGACCGTTGCCCGGGCGGCTACGAAAGGACCTCCATGACTAGGCTCCTGCCCCGAACATTGGCGGCGGCGCTCACACTGGCTGCGGCGGCAGTCGCCTTCGCCGGCCCGGCCTCGGCCCACGAACGGCGCACGGTCGGCGCCGTGCAGTTCGTCGTCGGCTGGGGCGACGAACCGGCCTACAACGGGTTCAAGAACAGCGTGCAGCTGACAATCTCGGAGGCCAACGGCGGGGCGCCGGTCACCGACATCACCGACACCCTGAAGGTCGAAGTGGTCAAGGGCTCGGACAAGATGACCGTGCCGCTGACCCCGAATTTCCGGGTCGGTGCCTTCGGGACGCCGGGCGACTACCGGGCGTGGATCACGCCCACCCGCGCCGGTGCTTACAGCTTCCACGTCACCGGGACCATCCGGGGCCAGAACATCGACGAGACCTTCTCCTCGTCGAAGACCACCTTCAACGACATCGAGGACGTGGCTACCATCGAGTTCCCGGCCAAGGATCCTTCCACCGACCAGTTGGCCACCCGTATCGACCGCGAGGTGCCCCGCCTCGACAGCGCGACCAGCCAGGCCAAGGACGACGCCGGCACGGCCCGCACCCTGGCCCTCCTCGGGCTGGCCGTCGGCGTCGTGGGCGTGCTGGTCGGCGCGGCCGCCCTGGTCGCCGCCCGCCGGACCGCCGGCGGTGCCGGTGGGGCCGGCGTGAAGCCCGGGCGGAAGGCGGCCGCGGACAAGCCCGAACCGCTGAGCCGGTGATCGCCGGCCTGTGACCCGCCGACTCGCCGGCTTCGTGGCCGGCCTGATCGTCCTCGGCGCGTTCGCGGTCGGCGCCGGCCCGCCGGCCGGCGCCCACGCCCTGTTGACCGAGTCGACGCCGGCCGACGGCGCCACCGTGGACAAGGCCCCGACCGAGGTCACCCTCACCTTCACCGAGGCGCTCGACCCGCTACTCACCGTGATCCACGTGCTCGACGCCTCCGGGAACCGCGTCGAGGTGGGCCGGACCGAGATCCCGGGGTTGCCCAACAAGGCCCGGGTGCCGCTCGGCCCGCTGGCCCAGGGCACCTACACCATCACGTGGCGCACCACCTCGACCGCCGACGGTCACACGACGGTGGGGTCGGTGGCCTTCGGCGTCGGCGTACCGGTGGCCGCAGCCGGCGCCTCCGGACCGTCCAACGGGGTGCGGACGCCGACCCTCGTGTCGATCGCCGGGCGCTGGCTGTTCTACGCCGGCCTGGTGCTCCTGCTGGGCGCGTCCATGGTCGGCCTGTTCGTCGTCTCCAAAGCGGCCGTGGTCTCGGTGTGGGCCCTGAACGGGGCATGGGCGGCCAGCGCCCTGGGCCTGGTCCTCATCGTGGCCGACCACCTGGCCACCACCCACACGGACCTGGGCGAGCTGCTCGACTCGTCGACCGGGCAGAAGCTGAAGGCCCAGGGAGTGGCCATCGGCCTCACCTGGCTGGGTGTGTGCTGGGCCAGCCTGCGCCCCTCGCGCGCCGCCCTGGGCGCCGTCGGCCTCGGCGCCGCCGGCGTGATGCTGGAGCGGGCCCTGTCGGGCCACGCCGACGCGTCGACCACCCCCGGGTTCACCGTCGCCGTCCAGTGGCTCCACCTGGTCTCGGTGGGGGCATGGATCGGAGGGCTGGTGTGGCTCCTGCTCGCCCTGCGGCGCGAGGACCCCGACCGGCGCCCCGCGCTGGCCCGGAAGTTCTCCCGGGTGGCCGCCGCCGGCCTGGGCCTCGTGGCCGTCACCGGGACGCTGCGGGCGCTCGACGAGGTGGGCGCCTGGTCGCGGTTGTTCGACACCAGCTTCGGCCAGACCCTGCTGGTCAAGCTCGGGCTCTTCGCCGCCCTGGTCGCCTTGGGCGCCCGGAACCGTTTCCGGAACGTGGCCGCGGCCACCGCATCGCGCTTCGGCGGCCTGCGTCGCCTGCTCCGGGCCGAGGTGGCCCTGGGTGCCGCCGTGCTCGCCGCCGCCGCCGTGCTGACCGGCCTGGCCCCTTCGGCGACCGTGGCCGCGGCGGCCAAGCTCCAGCGCCCGGCGGGCATCACCGTCACCGGCTCCGACTTCGGGACCTCCGTCCGGGCCCGGCTGGACGTGAGCCCGGGCGCCGCCGGCCCCAACCGCTTCGACCTCACCGTCGTCGACTACGACTCCCGCCGGCCGGTGGCGGCCGACGCGGTGTCGCTCCGGTTCCAGCTCGCCGACCGCCCGGAGGTGGGCAGCGCCCTCGACCTCACCCGCGAGGCCGACGGGCACTGGCGGGGGGCCAGCAGCGCCCTGTCGATCGACGGGAAATGGACGATCACCGCGCTGGTGCAGTCGCCGGCCGCATCGGTCGAGGTGGGAATGGAGCTGACCACCACCAAGCGGTCGTAGCGTCGAGTCCCGGAGGGCCAAAGGTGCTACACCGTCGGCGTGGCGGTGATCGAGCTCACCGGCCTGCGCAACGAGTACCGGCGGTTCCGGCGCCCGCCCGTGGTGGCCTTGAACGGGGTCGACCTCTCCGTTCCCGACGGCGGCGTCTTCGGGTTCCTCGGTCCGAACGGGTCGGGGAAGACCACCACCATCCGCTGCCTCCTCGCCTTGGCGCGACCGTCGGGCGGGGACTGCCGGGTCCTGGGCGGTCGACTCCCAGAAACCTCTCGGAGTTCGGTCGCCGGAGGTACGAGGAAGATCAGGCACGGCGTGCCGTTCTTCGCGAGGCCCGGCGGAACACGCGTAATGCGGTGGCACCAGAGCCGACGCCCTTACCCGATCCTCGGTCGCTACCGAAGCGACAGTGCCGCCAAGCGGATCGCGAAAGGCGCTGACCCCCTCGGTGGTCAGTCGACGGGTCGCCTACCCCGTCGTCGCAGGGCTCCTCTTCAGCCTGTGGCTGTTCTACACACTCCTGGTGTGGTTCGGCGGGTACATGATGAGCGTCGACGAGGAGTGGGAAGGCTGGGGCGAGGTACTGCTGAACCCGTACATCATGGGGATCTGGGCCCTCCTCGGAGGCGCGTTCGCCGTGTTCGCCCTTCTCTATCTTCGGTG
>DATLEK010000098.1:0-49775 GCA_035525365.1 Acidimicrobiales bacterium | reverse complement strand
CAACGGGACGAGGGGTGGAAGTGACACGAGTCACCCGCCCGCTCACTTGAACCCGCCCACCCCCCGTTTAGCTCGCGGTGAAGAACCCTGGAGAACCAGGCGTTTCACTGACGATGCCGCCCGACTTGCGCTTGCTTCAGGGCTAGTTCAAGAAAGGGACCGAACAGCTTCTGAAGGTCGATGAGTTCCGCTCCCAACCTGCCAAGTTCGTTATCCACCGCAGGCCTCGGAATCAAGACGCCGACTTCCACCTCGCCCGCCTCAAGCACTTCAGCGCCTACCCCGAAGAAGGAAAGACCCCCGAGAAGCTGTTCAACACCCGCAGCGAGGGCCTCGAGCCGTGTGGTCAAAGCCTCGATCTCTTGCTGCGCAACGGCGAGCGTAATTTGATTGCGGGAGAAGACTTCACGAACCACTGAGGCCAGCTGCTGTCCGAGGAGGTCATCAATGCCGAACTCCTTCACAGCCTGCTGCCAGATGGGCGGAAAGTCGTTGCTGGGTGCTGCCGCAAGCGCATCGAGTAGCTGCCCCAGGGAGGTGGCGACCTGCTGTTGATACGACGGTTCCTGCGGTGCTGTCACTTGGTTTCGCAGGGCGTCCCGAAGAGCCTGCATGGTGGCTACCGCTGAGCTTTCCTGCAGATCTCCGCGGACAGCGAGGGCGATGGCGTGAAGCCTCTCGGCGTTCACGACCCGACCTCCTTATGCCCCACCGTCGCCAAGGTGCCCTCCGGCTCAAACTCCACAGCTGTAATTCTGCCAGACACTGGCGCAGACGGCACCCCCACTCGCGATCCGGCCACTCGCCGTCGCGAGGACGCAGGGTGCTCAGGACGCCCGGTCGACCAGTCGAACGTCAGCGTCGAGAGCTTCGGCGATGCGCTGGAGCGTGCGGGCCGTGGGGCTGGTCGCACCTCGCTCGATGCGGCTGATGTCTCCTTGATCCACACCGCAACGCTCGGCGAGCTGCGCCTGGGTGAGGCCGTGCTTCTCCCGGAGCTCGATCACCTGGAGCGCCACGTCATATGCCTGCTCGAAGACTTTTCGCTGCTCCCTGGCCTCGGGCGAGAGACGGGATCGGCGCTCCGCCGCGATGTCGCTGTAGCTGCGTGCCATCGGATCACCTCCTACACGGGACAGTATGGGGCTTTACCCATGACACGTCAAGTTCGACGGCCGCGTTTCGCCCGACGCTGGCGGTCCTTGGACTGAGCCAGCAGTCGCCGGGCCTGCGCGATCTCTCGCTGCTGGCGGCGCTCCTTGGGGTCGTGGCCCTTGTCGTAGCCACCGAGGAGCAGGATGACCTTTTCGCCGTAGAAGTGTACGAAGACCCGCAGCAGCACCTTCTCGCGCGGTGAACTCGCCACCGGTGGATCGCCACCGAACATGCGGGAGATCTCATCGGCATCGTGGCGAACGCGGAACTCATGCAAGCCCTCGCCGAGGGCCTTGAGCCACTCGGTACGAACCAAATCGATTCCACGCACGACCAGCAGCCGCTCGATGGCGGCGTCGAGGGCAACGAACTTGAAGTCGGAGAGTTCATTGATGAACCGCTCGTAGGGAACAGCGCCGTCGTCGGCCTCGAATGGTTCAGGTGTCCACATCGGCGCCATGTTCCTACACCGAGGGCCGGCTGAGCCCAGCGAGACGATAAGAACCGGACTCCTGGAGTGGTCCCACCGACCTTCAGCCGAGACCGTACGCTCCTCGTGGTGCGGATCGACGAGGACGCCGAAGTCGCCGGGTACCCGATCAAGGCGATCCGGAAGGCTCTCCGGTGGCCGGCTAGGCGTCACCACGGCCAAGTCGAGACGCGGCGCCTCGCAACCGAGCTCGGCGTCGACGACGCCGAAGCAGCCCGGGCAGCTGAGGGCTTGGTCGAGGCCGGCTACCTCACCCGTTCCGGATGGGACGACATCTGGGAGCTCACTAACGATGCGCTCCGCCTCGCTTGCTCCAGACTCGGTCCGCCGATTCCTCGGGTCCGTGCCTGGGCAGCCCTTCAAGAGATGCTCGACCGTGCCGATGAGGTGAACGCCAGTGAGGACTACCTGTACTGGGTCGAGCATGTCGTGCTGTTCGGGAGCTTGACCGACGCAACGCAGACGACGGTGGGCGATGTGGATGTCGCTGCCGAGCTACGGAAGCGTCCCTCGCTGAACACCCGCTTGCTCGGATTCAACGCGGCCGTCAAGGAGCATGAGCGAGTAATGCGCCGGCTGAAGAATCGCTCCCGCTTCCTGTCACTCATCGACTGGAGCGACGGCGTCCTCGAGCAGGTCGAGCCAGAAGTCGTCTACCGGCGCGAGCCCCGCTGGCGGATCCCGCACGACCATCGTCTGGGCGGATAGCTCCCCCACAGCCCGATGCGCGGCTACCGGGGCGAGAAGTCGGCGGCGGCTTGGAGCTGGCCACTCCACCAGCCCGTGAAGGCGAGCAGGTAGACGCACCAGGCGAGCTCCTCGTCCGCGGCGCCGTGCCGCTTCCAATCGTCGAACACGGCGGCGAGCTGCAAACCGATGTGCTCAAACGCCTCGCTCGCTGCCCCCAGTAGCTGGTCGGCCTCGGCACCTTCCACCAACCGATTGTCCGTGACGCTCATCGTCATCCTCCTGTCGCTCTCGGGCGTGAACCCGGACACTGAATAGAAGGAGGGGCGGAAGCACGACGGCCCGCTCGACGCGTCTCCAGCGTATCCGGGCCACCGACCTGGGAAGGGGACCGGGAACCTTTGGCCATCCCGCCGAAGAATTTCTCGGGAACAATCTCGATCGGGAACCCAACCGGGAAGGCGGCCGGGAAGGGCAGGGCACACACTGGACTCCTCAACGACAAGGAGGCCAGCGAAAGTGAAGCACCCGACCGAGAATCACCGCCGAACGCAATGCCATGCGGAACACACAACCCAGCCGGACGTGGCCGAGACCGTCGGCGTCCTAAACACCGTCCTGGCCACCGCTCGCCAGTCCGCACTCCGGCTGAGCGCCCGCTGCAGCGATGTCGTCGAGGCCGCTCACGCACTCCCCCATGTCCCCCGCCTCGGATCGTTCGAAGAGCTTCTCGACCTGACCGGCGAGGTGCAAGTAGCCATGCAGGTCATCGACCGGGCCTATCGGCATTTGTCCGTCGCCTACTTCGAGGCCGTCGGGCCTGATCTCCACAGTCCTCGAGAAAGCCACTTGAAACGGAACTTGACCAGCGCCGGCACGACTTCCTCATGGATCCCGAACAGCCTGCCCTCGGGCATGCCACTCGGATGCGATGGCAGCCCGACCAGTCGTGGGTGCACTCCGATGAAAAGAGCCACGAACCTTTGGTCGACCGCACCGTCTGGGAACGGGTTCAGATCCTCACGGCGGGGCGGGGCAGGACGAACGGCGGTGGTTCGCCGCGGTCGTCCACCGGCCGCTACGCCCTCAAGGGCATGTTGTGGTGTGGTCACTGCGACCGACGGATGCAGGGCAACACGGTCCGCGGCCACGCCATGTACCGCTGCCGACTGTCGAGTGCCGATTACGCGGCGCCACCGCCGGGCCACCCTTCCTCGCTCGCCGTTCGCGAGGACCGGATCCTGCCCGTGCTCGACGAGTGGGTGGTGTCCATGTTCTCCCCCGATCGCATCGGCGCCGTCGCCGCCATGGTGGTCGAGGCCGATAGAGGAGCCTTCCGGGAAGACCCCCGCATGGCGGCCGCTCGCCGCACCCTCGCCGAGGGGGGCCGC
Source organism: Acidimicrobiales bacterium (assembly GCA_035525365.1). Lineage (GTDB taxonomy): Bacteria > Actinomycetota > Acidimicrobiia > Acidimicrobiales. The sequence continues at coordinate 46,052 of DATLEK010000098.1, read as the reverse complement.
AAGCTCAATACCCACCTCGCCGCACTGGAGGCGGGAATGGACCCGGCCCTGGTCACCGCCCGGACACGACAGGTGCAAGCGGAGATGGCGGCAGCTCGATCGATCATGGCCAACACCCCGGCACTCCCGGACCCGCTGACGATCGAAGAGGTCACCGAGGTGCTGGAGGAGCTGCGAGACGTGCCGGCCCTTCTCGACCAAGCCGACCAGGCGTTGCGGGCGGAGCTGTACCGGTCGCTGGGATTGCGGCTCGGGTACCGCCGGGAAACGACGACGAGATCGTCCGGGTCCAGGCCAGCCTGGGCGTGGACCTGGAGCGTGTCGGAGGGGGGACTTGAACCCCCACGCCCTTGCGGGCACCAGCCCCTCAAGCTGGCGCGTCTGCCTATTCCGCCACTCCGACGTGGGCCGGTCACTGTACCGCAGCAACCTAGACAGGCTCGGTAGGCGTCAACGCTTGAGCTGCGCCACCAGATCAGCCCTTGGGCGGTTGTGTCCACCACTCGACGGCGTTCCACGCGGCGTTGAGGGCGTAGCCGTTGGCGGGTCAGCGCCGGCCTGCCAGGGTCACCCGGGAGGCGTCGAAGCTGCCGAGGGCGGTGATCCGCAGGTTCCTGACCCGCTTGCTCACCACGGCGTGGAGCTGGAACTGGGCGATCGGGATGATCGGGACCTCGTCGAGGATGGCCCGCTCGGCCTCACGGTAGAGCTCGGTCCGCCTGACGGCGTCGGGCTCGGCGCGGGCCCGCCGGAGCTGCTCGTCCACCGCCGGGCTGGCGAACTGAGTGAGGTTGTTGGGTGAGTCGGAGAGGAACAGGGGGGCCAGGAACGCATCTGCCGACGGATAGGCGGCAATCCAACCGAGGCGGAACACCTCCTGTTGACCCGAGACCACGAACTTGTCGTAGGCGTCCGGGGGCTGCGGCCGCACCGTCACCTTGACGCCGACCTTAGCGAGACTCGCCTGTATGGCTTTGGCCACCGCCTCCTGGCTGGGATCGGCGTCGTAGTCGAGCCCGATCTCGGGAGGGCCGGTGTCTGGGAAGACGGTAGCCAGCAACTCCCTCGCCCGTGCCGGATCGTGGCCGCAGCGCCCGCAGGCCTTGGTCTGGAACTCGCTGACGCCGGCAAGCACCACACCGTCGATGGGCCGTACCGTCCCCTGGTAGACGGCGGCCACGATGGCAGCGCGATCGATGCCCCGCACCAGCGCCTCCCGGAACCTCGGATCGGCGAACTTCGGGTTGGCCAGGTTGAACCCGTAGAACAGGTCGGCGACGTAGGGCGAGAAGCCGGCGCGGCCGTAGCGCCGGGCAGCCGTCCCGATGTCCTCGGGCGGAACCTGGGCCCAGTCGACGCGCCGGGCAACGAAGGCGGCGTAGGCGGTCGCCACTGTGCTGAACACGGTGACCTCGACGCCGGCAATGCGAGCCGAAGATCCCGGCGACGGCACCAGCGACAGCACGGTCCGCTGGCGCCGCCGCAACTCGAAGGGGCCGCTCCCCACCGGGCGTACACCGAATGCCGGCGCCGGCGCCTCCACCGCCTCCTTGGGCACCACCCCGAAGACCGGACTGGCCAGCACGCTCGGCAACACCGACCAGGGCTGCTCGAGGCTGATGTGGACGACATCGGGCGCCGGCGTCGTCACTCCCGCCAGCTCGGGCGCCCCTTGGCGCAGCGCCAGATAGCCGCTAATCGGCTGCAGGAGATCGGCCGCCGGCGAGCCCGATCCGGGCCGGCCCAACCGCTCCAGGCTGTACTTGACGTCCGCCGCGGTTATAGCCCGGCCGTTGGAAAAGGTGGCGTCCCGGCGCAGGTGGAAATCCCACTGGAGCTGGTCGGCTGACGCCACCCACCGTGTAGCCAGAGACGGCACCACCGCCCTGGTTCGTGCGTCGAGAGCCGTCAGCGAGTCGAACAGCTGGTCCGCCACCAGCTGCTGGTCGATCGTGCGCGCTCTGGCCGGGTCCAGGGTCGTCACGCCCGTTACCCCCACCCGCAGGATCCCGGCCGTTCGCCGTGATGCCTGGGCGCCGCCCGACGGTCGCTCGACCCCGACCGAGGATGTGGGCTCGACGACGACCAGAGCGGCGAGGGCCAGCCACAGGAGCCGCCTCATCGCCCGGGGATCTTCAGGGCTATTGGAGCCGTATGGCCAGGATCGTCGTGGTGAAGGCGAAGATGACAGCGGTGGCCACGGTGATGCGGTCGAGGTTGCGCTCGACCACCGTGGAGCCGGACGCGGCCGCACCCATCCCACCACCGAACATGTCGGACAGGCCTCCGCCACGACCGCTGTGCAGCAGGATCAGCAGGATCAGGAGTAGCGAGACGATCACATGGATCACCACGACGAGCGGCGTCAGCACCGGACCAGGGTAGTGCTCAACAGAGGCGGAGAGGGCGAGCCCAGCTCAGCCGGCGTGGCGGTACTGCACGATGCGGGCGAACTCCTCGGCGTCGAGGCTGGCACCGCCGACCAGGGCGCCGTCGATATCGGGCTGGGCCATGAGCTCGGCCGTGTTCGTCGGCTTGACCGAACCGCCGTACTGGATCCGGACACCCGCGGCCGCCTCCGCGCCCTTCGCCTTGTCGACGGTGGCGCGGATGTGGGAGCACATGGCCTGGGCGTCGTCGGCTGTGGCCGTGCGCCCGGTGCCGATGGCCCAGATCGGCTCATAGGCAATAACCATCGATGCCACCTGCCCGGCCGAAAGATCCTCGAGCCCGGCCGGCACCTGCCCGCCTACCTTTGATTCCGCGTTACCGGCGTCCCGCTCCTCCAAGGTCTCACCCACGCACATGATCGGGATCATGCCGGCCTTGAAGACAGCCTTGACCTTGCGGTTCACATCCTCGTCGGTCTCACCGAACAGCTCCCGCCGCTCCGAATGGCCGACGATGACATAGGAGATGTTGAGCTTTGCCAGCATGACCGGGCTGACCTCGCCGGTGAAGGCGCCCTTGTCCTCCCAGTGGCAGTTCTGGGCGCCGACGATGATCTTCATGTTGTCGGCGTCGACCACCGTCTGAACTGAGCGCAGGTCGGTGAAGGGCGGATGCACCGAGACGTCGACCGCCTCGTAGTCGTCGTCCCGCAGCGAATAGGACAGACGCTGCACCACCTGGATGGCCTCCAGATGGTTGTGGTTCATCTTCCAGTTGCCGCTGATGAGCGGCTTGCGACCACCAGAGTCAGGCACGGGCGGCCGCCTCTCTCAACGCCTGCAGGCCGGGCAGGTCGCCCTGCTCGATCAGTTCCAACGAAGCTCCTCCACCCGTGGACACGTGATCGACCTTGTCGGCCAGACCGAACATGGCCATGGCGCTGGCGCTGTCGCCGCCACCGACCACGGTGAACCCGGGGGCTTCAGCGACGGCCTCGGCCACCGCACGGGTGCCGGCGGCAAAGCGAGGGTCCTCGAACACGCCCATGGGCCCGTTCCACAGCACCGTGCCGGCTTTGGCAACCTCGCCGGCGAAGGCCGCCGCTGTCTCGGGCCCGACGTCGAGGCTCTTCCAGCCGGCGGGAACGTCACGACCGACGGTGCGGACCTCGTCGCCGGGGCCGACTATCACGAGATCGGACGGGACCAGGATGTGGGCGTCCGAAGCCAGCAGCTCGCGGCACACATCCACCTGGTCGGGCTCCAGCAGGGAGTCGCCCACCTCGTGGCGCATGGCCACCAGGAAGGTGAAGCACATGCCGCCGCCGATGACCAGGGTGTCCACTCCCCTGGCCAGCAACGCCTTGATCACACCCAGCTTGTCGCTGACCTTGGAGCCGCCGAGGACCGCGACGAATGGCCGCTTCACGTCCTCCAGCAGTCCACCGAGGACCTCCACCTCTCGGGCGAGTAGGCGGCCGGCCGCGCTCGGCAGTCGGCCCGGCGGACCGACGATGGAGGCGTGAGCCCGGTGGGCGGCGCCGAAGGCATCAAGGACGTACAGGTCCTGGCCCTCAACGAGGCGGTCGACGAAGTCCGGATCGTTGGCCGTCTCACCCGGGTCGAACCGCAGGTTCTCCATCAGATCGACACCCGGCGCCAGCTCGGCCAGGCGGGCCCGCACCGGCTCCACCGAAAACTCGGGATCGGGAGCGCCCTTGGGCCGCCCCAGGTGGGTGCAGGCCGTCACAGTGGCACCGTGCTCCTGGAGCCACTGGATGGTGGGCAACGCGGCCCGGATGCGCAGGTCGTCGTCGATCTTCCCGTCCGTCACGGGCACGTTGAAGTCGGCGCGAAGGAGGACCCGCTTGCCCGAAGGATCCGGTAGGTCCTCCAGCTGGGGGAGGTCCACCTACTTCTGGTTGGCGGCGCCGACGATGAGGGCGAGATCGAGAAGGCGGTTCGAGTAGCCCCACTCGTTGTCGTACCAGCCGAGGACCTTGACCATGTTGCCCATGGCCATGGTGAGGGGCGAGTCGAAGGTGCAGCTGGCCGACGAGCCCACGATGTCGGACGACACGATGGGGTCCTCGGAGTACTCGAGCACCTTGGCCAGCGGGCCCGAGGAGGCCGCCACCCGGAAGGCCTCGTTGATCTCCTCGACGGTGACGTCCTTGCCGAGGATGGCCACGAGGTCGGTAATCGAGCCGTCCTGCACCGGCACCCGCAGGGCCGTGCCGTCGAGCTTGCCCTTCATCGACTCGAGCACCAGGCTCGTGGCCCGGGCCGCGCCGGTGGAGCTCGGCGTGATGTTCACAGCGGCGGCCCTGGCCCGGCGCAGGTCGCTCTTGGCCAGGTCGAGCAGGTTCTGGTCGTTCGTGTAGGCGTGGACCGTGGTCATGAGGCCCTTCTCGATACCGAAGTTGTCATCGAGCACCTTGACCATGGGCACGAAGCAGTTCGTGGTGCACGAGGCGTTGGAGATCATCTTGTGCTTTTCGGGATCGAAGGTGTCGTCGTTCACGCCGACGCAGAAGGTTCCGTCAACGTTGGTGGCCGGGGCGGAGATGATGACGCGGGGGGCGCCGGCGGTGATGTGGGCCGCGGCCTTCTCGCCGTCGGTAAAGAAGCCGGTGGACTCGATGACCACGTCGACGCCGTTGTCGGCCCAGGGAAGGTTGGCCGGGTCACGCTCGGCGAAGACCTTGAACGAGTCGCCGCCCACGGAGATGGAATCGGGGGTGGCCTTGACCTCGGCGTTGAGCTTGCCGTGGGTCGAGTCGTACTTGAGGAGGTGGGCGTTGACCTCGGGTGACATGAGGTCGTTCACCGCCACCAGATCGATGTCCGCACCGGAGGCCAGGGCCGCCCGGTAGAAGTTCCGGCCGATCCGCCCGAAACCGTTGATCCCGACTCGTACCGCCATCGCTGGCCTCCTCTTTCAGTCGTGGTTCTTGCTCATCTGAACCCTATCCAACCAGCCCCGACAGCGCCTCGGCCAGACGAGCCGGATCATGGCCCCCGCCGTCGGCCCGGGCCAGGGCCCGGGAAACCATCTCGATCCCCAGCGGAACCTCCCCGACATCCATCTGGGCGGGGTCGAACAGCACGGCGTCCACGTCCACTCCGTGGGCCCGAAGGGCGGCGACGTGGGCGGCCACGTCGTACCCCGCCGTCTCCGGCTCCTGGGTGCGAAGGTTGCACACGTAGGTCGTGCACGCGGCTGTCTCGGCCAGGGCCCTCTCTATGCCGGGCACGGCGGCGACAGCCAGCACGCTGGTGTAGAGCGATCCGGGGCCGAGCACCACCTGGTCGGCGCCGGCGATGGCCTCGATGACAGCCGCCGGCGGCTCGGCATCGGGGGGTACGATTGAGACCCGGGTTATCCGACCGGCGGTGGCCACCGCCACCTGCCCCTCGACCTCCTCCCCGTCCGCCACCGCCTTGAGCACGACGGGAACGGTGGTGGCAGGCAGGACCCTGCCGATCGCCCCGACCAGCCGACCGGCCTCCTCGAGAGCGCCGATGAAGTCGCCGGCGGTAGCCGCCAGGCCGGCGATGATGAGGTTGCCCAGGGCGTGGCCCTCCAGCTCCCCGGCCTCGAAGCGGTGCTCGTAGGCCTGCGTCCACACCGAGTCGGGGTCGCCGAGGGCCACCAGGCACCTGCGGAGGTCACCCGGAGGAGGGATGTGGAACGCGTCACGGAGCCGGCCGCTGGACCCGCCGTCGTCGGCCACGCTGACCACGGCGGTGACCGAGCCGGCGTAGCGGCGGACGGCCTGGAGGGTTGCGGCCAGGCCGTGCCCGCCGCCCAGGGCGACGACTCTCGGTCCAGCCGCGGTGCCGGCGGTGCTCACCGCTCCACGTCGCGGTGGTTGATCGTCGGCTTGAACCCGTGCTCCTCCATCAGGCGGGCCACCTCCTCGGCCAGCACCACCGAGCGGTGGCGCCCACCGGTACAGCCGACGGCGATGTTCAGGTAGGTCTTGCCCTCCTTGACGTAGGCGGGCAGGAGCAGGGCCAGCAGCGGCTCCAGCTTGTCGAGGAACTTCCCCGTCTCAGGCTGGGCCATGACGAACTCACGCACGGCCGGCTCCCGCCCGGTGAGGGGGCGGAGGCTTTCGACCCAGTGGGGGTTCGGCAGGAAGCGGCAGTCCAGCACCATGTCGACGTCCAGCGGGATCCCGTGCTTGTAGCCGAACGACGTGACCGAGGTCTGCAGCCCGTCGGTGGCGTCCTCACCCTGGAACATCTGCACCAGACGGTCTCGCAGCTGGTGGACGTTCAGGTCGCTCGTGTCGATCACCACGTCGGCGCGGACCTTGATCCGGTCGAGAACCTCCCTTTCGAGCACGATCCCCTCCCCGACGGTGTCGGCGGCGATCGGATGGCGCCGGCGGGTGCCCTCGAAGCGGCGCACCAGCACGTCGTCGCCGGCGTCGAGGAACAGCACCCGCACCCGGCCGCCGGCTTTCCTCAGGCGGTCGATGCCGGCGCTCAGCTCGTCGACGTAGCCACTGCCACCCCTACCGCTCACCAGCGCCACCCGCTCGGTCTCGGAGCCGGGGTTGGACACCAGCTCGCTCACCTTGCTGATGAGCGACGGGGGCAGGTTGTCGATCACGAACCAGCCGAGGTCCTCCAGGGTGTCGGCCGCCGTGCTGCGGCCGGCGCCGGACATCCCCGTGATGATCAGGTACTCGGCCACGCCGCCCATTCTCACAGGTGGAACTGCTTCTCGGCCCGCAGGAAGAGCAGGCGGGGGATGGTGGCGGCGTCGGCGTACTCCTGGGCACGGGCGAGGAAACCGGGCGGGGGGGCCGGCTCGTCCATGTGGGTGACGAGCAAGCCGGAGCGGGCCATGGAGTTGACATAGCGGGACAGGGGGCGGTGGACGAACGGGATGAACACGTCCTTGTCCACTTCTTCCAGGGTGGTGTCCTCCACGAGATACGGGCCGATGCGCCAGTACTGCTCGCCGAGGATGGCGTCGTCGATCCAGCCGCTGCCGGGGGTCTGCAGCAACGGATGATTGAGGAAGAACAGGAAGCGGCCCCCTGGCGCCAGCACCCTCGCCACCTCGGCCAGGGCAGCGTCCACGTCGTCGATGTGCTCGAAGACCAGGCAGGCGACGGCGGCGTCGAAGGCGCCATCGCAGAAGGGCAGGGCTGCGGCGCCGGCGCCGGCGTAGGCCACTCCCGCGCCCCGGCTGCGGGCCACCTCCAGCTGGGCCCAGGTGGGATCGACGCCTATGACCGCCGGCGGTGCGCTCCCGTCCCTCACAATGATGGCTCTGGCCACCTGGCCCTCACCTGTGCCCACGTCGAGGATCATCTCGGCTCCAGCCAGGTGCTCGACGGCCAGGGGCAGGATCTGCTCGGTGTACTCGGCATCGACGCCGTCGGTGAACTGGGCCTGCCACCACTCGGCGTGCAGCGTCCAGGGGTCGGCCTCGGTCACGATGCCCGGCCTTCCCGTTTCACCTGATCGGGCTTGTGCAGCTTGTCGTGGACGGCTCGGGCCACGTTCGCCGGCAACCACGGCAGCGTTTCCAGCGACTCCAGCGAGGCCTTCTTGACCGCCCCCACCCCCCCGAGCTCCTGGATCAGGCGCTTGCGCCGGGCGGGACCGAGGCCGGGAATGTCGTCGAGGGCACTCTTGGTCATGCGCTTGCCGCGAAGCTGCCGGTGGTAGGAGATGGCGAAGCGGTGGGCCTCGTCGCGTATGCGCTGGAGGAGATAGAGGGACTCCGACTGGCGGGGGATGCGGATGGGGTCGGCCTGTCCGGGCACGAACACCTCCTCGAACTGCTTGGCCAGGGCGGCCACGGAGATCTCGTCCTCCAGCCCCAGCTCTTCCACGACCTTCAAGGCGACACCGAGCTGGCCCTTTCCGCCGTCGACCAGGAGGAGCTGAGGCGGGTAGGAGAAGCGGCGCCGGCGCTCGTCCACGTCCCGGTCCCGCTCAACGAGCAGAGCCGTAAGCCGGCGGGTGAGGACCTCCTCCATGGCTGCATAGTCGTCGTTGCCGGGGACGGTGCCCACCTTGAACCGGCGGTACTCGGACTTCTTGGGCAGGGCGTCCTCCATCACCACCATGGAGCCGACGTAGTCGGTGCCCTGGATGTGGCTCATGTCGAAGCACTCGATCCGCAGCGGCGCTTCGGGCAGGCCGAGGGCGTCCTGCAGGTCGTTGAGAGCGCGGGCCCGGCTGTTGTGGTCGGCCGAGCGACGGAGCCGGTGGCGCACGAACTCCTCGCCGGCGTTGCGGCTGACGGTCTCGTAGAGGGCCCTCTTGTCGCCCCGCTGGGGCACCCGTATGGCGACTTTGGCGCTGCGGCACCCGGCCAGCCATGCCTCGAGCACATCCTGCTCCTCGGGGAGCTCGGGAACCAGGACCTCCCTGGGAACGCCGAGGGCGGGCTCGGCGTAGTGCTGCTGAAGGATGTCGGCCACCAGCTGGGCTGGCGTCAGGTCCTCCACCTTGTCGACCACGAAGCCCTTGCGTCCCACGACCCGGCCCCGTCGCACGTAGAACACCTGGACCGCCGCCTCCAGCTCGTCCTCCGCCAGGGCGAACACGTCGAGGTCCTCGGCCTTCTCGGTCACCATCTGCTGCTTCTCGATGGCCTTTCGGACCGAAGCCAGACGGTCCCGCATCCGGGCTGCCCGCTCGAACTCCAGTTGGTCCGACGCCTCCTTCATCTGGCTCTCCAGGCGGGAGACGATGGGCTGGGTGTCGCCGTCGAGGAAGTTGATCAGCTCGTCGACCAGTGAGTCGTAGGCCTCCCGGTCGATCTCCTTGACGCAGGGCGCCGCGCACTTCTCGATGTGGAACAGCAGGCAGGGCCGCCCCTGGCGCTCGTGGCGGCCGAACTTGATGTCCGAGCACGTGCGGATGGGGAAGGTACGCAGCAGCAGGTCGAGCGTCTCCCGGATGGCGTAGGCGTGGCCGAACGGCCCGAAGTAGCGGACGCCCTTGCGCTTCTGGCCGCGCATCACCATGGCCCGGGGCCACTCGTCGTCGAGGGTTACGGCGAGGAACGGGTAGCTCTTGTCGTCCATCAGGCGGATGTTGAACCGCGGCCGGTGGCGCTTGATGAGGTTGTACTCGAGCATGAGCGCCTCGATGTCGTTGGCCACCTGGATCCACTCCACGCTCTCGGCCGCCGCCACCATCTGGGCGGTGCGGGGCGGCATGAGACGGGGGTTGCCGAAGTAGCTGTTGAGGCGCTGGCGGATGGACTTGGCCTTGCCGACGTAGATGACCCGCCCGTGGCCGTCCTTGAACTGGTAGGAGCCGGGGGCCTCGGGGATGGAGCCGGCCGGCGGGCGGGGGAAAGTCACCCCCACAGATTGCCTCACCGCACCGGCGAGTCCTGTCGCACAAACGGCGCCGGGCGGGGATGGGGACCCCGCCCTGGCGAGGAGGATGGGGTTGGGGCCCCATCCGGGCTACAATGAGCACAGTCGGCCTGGTCTCCGGCGCACATATCCGGCTCCGAGGCCGACAACCCCGCGGTGGGCGACCAGGCTGTCCCCGCCGGCCACACATCGGAGCCCTCCCCAAGGGGGTCATCCACAACATGCTGCGGCTTCAAGGTCCGCTACCCGACCGCTATACGACAGCGACTCCTGCCGAGCTGTCCGAATGGATAGCCGCGGCCAGGTTGTCTTTGGGCGAGCGTGTCCTGATCCTGGGCCACCACTACCAGCGGGACGAGGTGATGCGCTGGGCCGACGCCCGGGGCGACTCGTTCGGACTGTCCCGGCTGGCGGCGGATAACCACACGGCGGAGTACGTGGTGTTTTGCGGCGTGCACTTCATGGCCGAGTCGGCCGACATCCTCACCGCTGCGCACCAGAAGGTGATCCTGCCCGACCTCAACGCCGGCTGCTCCATGGCCGACATGGCCGACATCGAGTCGGTTGAGGAGGCGTGGGAGGCGCTGTCGGCGGTGACCGACCTGTCGTCCATCGTCCCCATCACCTACATGAACTCCTCGGCCGACCTGAAGGCCTTCGTGGGCGACCACGGTGGCGCCGTCTGCACCTCGTCCAATGCCCGAGCGGTTCTTTCTTGGGCTTTGGCCAAAGGCCAGAAGGTGCTGTTCTTCCCCGACCAGCACCTTGGCCGCAACACCGGGTTCGACCTGGGCTACGGCGCCGCGGACATGCGGGTGTGGGATCCACGCTTCGAGCTCGGCGGGCTGGAGGAGCGCGACGTCAAGGAGTCGACATTGCTGCTCTGGAAAGGGCACTGCTCGGTGCACCAGCGGTTCAAGCCCGAGCACGTGGCCGCCTTCCGGGCCGAGCATCCCGATGGCATCGTCGTCGCCCACCCCGAATGCGCCCGGGAGACGGTGATGCTGGCGGACCAGGTGGGGTCCACCGACTACATCATCCGGGCCGTCGGGGCGGCGCCGGCGGGGTCCGCCATCGCCATCGCCACCGAGATCCACCTGGTGCAGCGGCTGGCGGCGGAGAACCCGGACAAGACCGTCGTCTCGCTCGACCCCCTCATCTGCCCCTGCTCCACCATGTTCCGCATCGACGCCGCCCACCTGGCCTGGGTCCTGGAGAACCTGGTCGAGGGGAACGTCGTCAACCAGATCACCGTCGACGACGCCACCGCCGCCTCGGCCAAGGTCGCCCTGGAGCGGATGCTCGCCATCACCTGACCGCTCAGCGGGTTCGGCTAGGGGGCGAGGATGGGGGCGAGGAACTGGCCGGTGTAGCTCTCGGGGGTCTTGGCCACTGTTTCCGGGGTGCCCTCGACGATGACCAGGCCGCCGCCCTCGCCGCCCTCGGGACCGAGGTCGATCACCCAGTCGGCCGTCTTTATGACGTCGAGGTTGTGCTCGATCACTAGGACGGTGTTGCCCTGGTCGACCAGGCGGGACAGGACGGTGAGCAGCTTGCGGATGTCCTCGAAATGCAGCCCGGTGGTGGGCTCGTCGAGGATGTACATGGTGTGGCCGGTGGAGCGCTTGGACAGCTCCGACGCCAGCTTCACCCGCTGGGCCTCGCCGCCCGACAGCGTGGGCGCCGGCTGGCCGAGACGAACGTAGCCGAGGCCCACGTCCACCAGGGTCTGCATGTGGCGGCTGATGACCGGCTGGTTGGCGAAGAACGCCAGCGCCTCCTCGCAGGACAGGTCGAGGACCTCGGCGATGGTCTTGCCCTTGAAGGTGACGTCGAGGGTGTCCCGGTTGTAGCGGGCGCCCTTGCACACCTCGCAGGGCACATACACGTCGGGCAGGAAGTGCATCTCGATCTTGATGGTGCCGTCGCCCGAGCAGGCGTCGCAGCGGCCTCCCTTCACGTTGAACGAAAACCGCCCGGGTAGGTAGCCGCGGACCTTGGCCTCCTGGGTCTGGGAGAAGAGCTTGCGGACGGCGTCGAATACCCCCGTGTAGGTGGCGCAGTTGGAGCGGGGGGTGCGGCCGATGGGCGACTGGTCGATGTTGATGACCTTGTCGAGCAGCTCGGCTCCCTCCAGCGACTTGTGCCGGCCCGGGACCGTCTTCGACTTGTAGACGTGCTGCATCAGCCGGCGGTAGAGGATGTCGTTGACGAGGGTTGACTTTCCCGACCCGCTCACTCCGGTGACGGCCACGAAGCAGCCGAGCGGGAACTCCACGTCGATGTTCCGGAGGTTGTGCTCCCGGGCGCCCCGAACCACCAGCCAGTCCTGGCCCGGCTCCCGGCGCATCTCCGGCACCGGGATCGATCGCTTCCCCGACATGTACTGGCCGGTGAGCGACCGCTTGCACTTGACCAGGTCGGCCAGAGAGCCGGCGCAGACGATCTCGCCGCCGTGCTCGCCGGCGCCGGGGCCGATGTCCACGATCTTGTCGGCGACGCGGATGGTCTCCTCGTCGTGCTCGACGACGATCACCGTGTTGCCGAGATCACGCAGCCGCTTGAGCGTCTCGATGAGCCGGCGGTTGTCCCGCTGGTGGAGGCCGATGGACGGCTCGTCGAGCACGTAGAGCACGCCGACCAGGCCGCTGCCGATCTGGCTGGCCAGGCGGATGCGCTGCGCCTCACCGCCGGCGAGGGTGCCGGCAGAACGGTTGAGGGAGAGGTATTCGAGGCCCACGTCGAGCAGGAAACGCACGCGGGCCCGGACCTCGCGCAGCACCCGGTCGGCGATCATGTGGTCGCGCTCCGACAGCTCCAGCGCATCCAGAGCCTCAGCGGCTCTGGCGATCGAGAGGCTGCACAGCTCGAACAGGTTGCGGCCGTCCACGGTGACGGCGAGGGACTCCGGCTTCAGGCGGGCGCCGCCGCACTCGGGGCACGGGACCTCCCGCATGTAGCCCTCGATCTGCTCCCGCATGTAGTCGGACTCCGCCTCGGAATGCCGGCGCTGCAGGTAGGGGACGACCCCCTCGTACTGCGTGTGGTAAGAGCGGGTGCGGCCGTACCGGTTGCGATAGTTGACGTGGACCTGCCTGGTGCCCGATCCGTAGAGCAGCACTTTCTGGTCGGCCTTCTTGAGCTTCTGCCATGGAGTGGAGGTCTTGAACTTGAACGCCTCGGCCACCGCTTCGAGTACCCGGCCGAAGTACTCGGTGCGCCCGCCGGCCCAGGGCGACACCGCGCCCTGTTCGATGCTCAGCTCCGGGTTGGGGACCACCAGCTCGGGGTCGACCTCGTAGCGGGTGCCCAGACCGGCGCAGTGCCCGCAGGCGCCGTACGGGGAGTTGAACGAGAAGTTGCGGGGCGCCAGCTCGTCGAACGAGAGCCCGCAGTTGGGACAGGCCAGGTGCTGGCTGAAATTCAGAGATTCGCCCTCCGGCTCGCCGTCCTTGGTCACGACCTGCACCTCGGCCACGCCCTCGGCCAGGCGCAATGCGGTTTCGAGCGAGTCGGTCAGGCGCCGTTCGATGTTGTCCCGGCGGATGAGGCGGTCGACCACCACCTCGATGGTGTGCTGCTCGTAGCGGGCCAGCTTGGGCTTGTCGGTGGACGACAGCTCATGGATTTCGCCGTCCAGGCGCACCCGGGCGTAGCCCTGCTTGGCCAGGTCCTCGAGGAGGCCCTCGTACTCGCCTTTGCGCCCCCGCACCACCGGCGCCAGCACCTGGAACCGCGTGCCGTCGGGCATCTCGAGGATCCGGTCGACGATCTGCTGGGGCGTCTGGCGCGCAACTGTCTGACCGCACTCCGGGCAGTGCGGGATACCGATGCGGGCATAGAGAAGACGCAGGTAGTCGTAGATCTCGGTGATGGTGCCGACCGTCGACCGGGGGTTGCGGGAGGCCGACTTCTGGTCGATGGAGATGGCAGGCGACAGCCCCTCGATGAAGTCGACGTCCGGCTTGTCCATCTGACCGAGGAACTGGCGGGCGTAGGAGGACAGCGACTCCACATACCGGCGCTGGCCCTCGGCGTAGATGGTGTCGAAGGCGAGGGAGGACTTCCCCGACCCGGACAGCCCGGTGAAGACGATGAGGGTGTCGCGGGGCAGCTCAAGAGAGACGTTCTTGAGGTTGTGCTCCCGAGCGCCCCGAATTACAAGCGTGTCGGACATCCCCGTCCACGATACCGGCGCCGCACCGCTATGCGGACAGCGGCAACGGTGTCAGCGGGGTCTGGTGGTTGCCGGCGCCCGCCTGGTCGTCGTGGTGGTGACGGGCGGGCGTGTGGTGGTGGTGGTGGTGGTGGTGACCGGCGGCTTGGTGGTCGTGGTGGTCGGGCGAGGGAGCAGGGTGGCAGGTGACGAGGAGGGGGAGGTCGACGACGGTGGCGACGACGACGGCGTGGTCGCCGGCTCCACACAGGGAGGCAGGGTCAGCGGGAGAGGTGCCGGGGAGGCGTCGACGGTGACGGTGAGGGGTTGGGCGCCGGCCAGCCGGCAGCGGATGTCCCACCGGGCCCGGCCGTTGGCGTCCGACAGCACCGGGTTGGCCGAAGCCGCCTGCCATGTTCCTGTGGCGCTGCCGAGCAGGGCCCGGGCGCCCACCAGGGGAACGCCGACGACGAAGCCCTTCTCGTCGACCGAGCGCGAACTGAGCTGGACCACCAGGTTGACCGGAGAGGCCACCAGGGGAGGGTTGGGAGCGACGGCCGCGGTGGCGAAGGGGCCGGCGTAGCGGTCGAGCTTCAGGTCGAGGCTGAAGATCTCCTTGGTACCGATGAAGACGAACGCCGGTTGCACCAGGGCGAGATCAGGTGGCCTCCAGCTCCGCACCCGGTAGGCGCCGCCCTTGATGCCCGGCAGCTCCCAGGTGCCGTCGGCCTGGCTGGCCACGTCCATGGCGGCGACGGCCGTACCCACCAGACGTTCCACCCGTACCGGCGCGCCGGCCACGGGTCCCTCGGGTCCTGTGACGGTCCCCTTGAAGGCGGCCTCCCCGGGTCCGAGCGAGATGGTGGTGGTCGTCGTGGAGCCCCGTACTCCCGGGAGTGCCACCTGGCTGAAGTCGGGGGCGATGGTCGTGCTCGATGGCGCGACCGTGCTGGGCGGCGGTGGCAGCGGCTCGACGGTCCGGCCACCGCTCGTCATGCACGAGCTGAGCGTGATCGTGACCGCGGCGGCGAGAACGGCAGCGCGCACTACGGCACGAGGGGCAGCGTCTCGACACGTGCAGGGCCGGAGCCACCGTCCCAGGTGACCTCTGCGCCGGCCGGCGGCTCGACCTCCCGGCGCACGTAAGCGAGGGCAACCCCGCCGGCGCCGGCCGGCGAGGCGGCGACGGAAGTCAGAGAACCCACCTCCTTGCCATCGACCACCAGCACGGCGCCCAGAGGCGGGAGCTCGCCTGCTGAGCCCAGCACGACGCCCCGCAGGTGACGGGGGACGTTGCCGCCCCGCGAGTCGATGCGGGCAACGAGCTCCTGGCCGGTGAAGCAGCCTTTGGTGAAGCTCACAGCGCGCTCAACCACGCCGGCCTCGGCCGGAATCGTCTTTTCCGTCAGCTCCCTGCCCATCATGGGTATGCCGGCCTCGATCCGCACGACCTCCCACCCCTCAGGCCCGCATTGGTGCACGCCGGCAGGAACAGTGACGTCCGGCCCGACAACGTCGACACCCGGGAGCCCCGGCCAGTCGGCGGCCACGACCGCTGCCACACCGTCGCCCGGCTCCAGGTCGAGGTCGTGGGACCTCGGCCCCCGCAGGGCAAGGCACCGCCAGGGCAGCGGCTCGACCTCGGCCTTCACCCGGATCTTGAAGCGTTTCAGCCGGGCCGCCACCGCTTCGCCGAAGCCGGCATCCACGTCGATCACCATCTCGTCGTGGGCCGTCCTGGTCACCCTGAGCAGAGCGTCCACCTTTCCCTGGGGCTGGAGCAGGAACGAGTCGGCCGCTTCCCCCACCGCCAGGCGGGCGACGTCCTGGCTCAGCTGCCCCTGCAACCAGGAGACGGTGTCGGGCCCGTGCACGCGCAGGAAGTCCCGAGCCAACCACACCGCCCCGACCTCGTGGCGTAGGGCCCGATAGTCCTCAGCGAGAGCAGGCATGGCACCATTGTTGTCCCTCCGAGCGGCGCGCTGGGCTCCTCCGGATCACCGGTTCACGGTTGGGGGGCGGCGGGCGGCGGTCATGCGGCGGGCGGCGGGGACCGCGGCGAGCAGCGCCGCCGCTTTGTTGCGGCACTCCAGGTCCTCCATGGCGGGGTCGCTGTCGGCCACGATGCCGGCGCCGGCCTGGACACTGGCCCGCCCGTCCGGCGCCACCATCATGGTGCGGATGGCGATGGCCGTGTCCAGGTTGCCGGAGAAGTCGAGGTAGCCGACAACTCCCGCATAGGGCCCCCGCTTCGTGGTCTCCAGGGCGTCGATGATCTCCATGGCCCGCACCTTGGGCGCGCCCGAAACGGTGCCGGCGGGGAGGGTGGCCCGCAGCACGTCGATCGGCCCGAGGCCGGGCGCCAGCCGGCCGGACACCTGCGACGTGAGATGCATCACGTGGCTGTAGCGCTCGAGCGTCATCAGCTCGTCGACCTGCTCGGTGCCATACGCCACCACCCGCCCCACGTCGTTGCGGGCCAGGTCCACCAGCATGAGGTGCTCGGCCCGCTCCTTGGGGTGCTCGATCAGCTCGCCGGCGAGGCGCCGGTCCTCCTCGTCGGTGCGGCCCCGCCGGCGGGTGCCGGCGATGGGCCGCGAGACGACACGACCGTCCAGCAGCTGCACCATGGGCTCGGGCGACGACCCCACCACGGTGATCTCCGGATGGCGAAGGAAGTACATGTAGGGCGACGGGTTCACCTGGCGCAGCGCCCGGTACAGGTCGAATGCGTCGGCGCCGAGGTCGAGGTCGAAGCGCATCGACAGCACGACCTGGAAGATGTCACCCGCCAGGATGTGCTCCTTGGCGGCCAGGACGGCGCCGGCGTACTCCCCCTCGCTGACCGTGCGGCGGACGTCGGCCGGCGGGTCGTCCCGCTCCGGCGGCTCCACCACCACCTCGTCCAGAGGGCGCACGGCATCGGCGGCCATCTCCTCCAGGTGGCGCGCCGCGGCGTCGTACATGGCGTCCAGCTCCTCGGCCGTGGCCTCACCCGGCTCCCCCGGGATGAAGGCGTTGTCGATGAGCGTCACCCGCTGGCGCCAGTGGTCGTAGGCGGCGATCTGGCCGATCACCGACATCACGGCGTCGGGATAGCCCTGGTCGTCGGCGGGAACGTCCGGCAGGCGCTCGACCTCCCGCACCACGTCGTAGCCCAGATAGCCCACCAACCCGCCATGGAGCGGGGGCAGGTCCGACACGGGCGGTGAACGGTAGTGATGCAACAGGCCTTCGACGGCAGCCAGCATCCCCCGGTCCAGGTCGACACCGGGAGGCACCACCCCCTCCACGGCGATCCGCCCACGGCGCGACACCAGGGTGGCCGAAGGGTTGCGCCCTACGAACGACCAGCGGCTCCACCTCTCCCCGTGCTCCACCGACTCGAGCAGGAACCCCGGCCGGTCGCCCACCACCCTGGCGAACCCGGCTACGGGTGTGGTGAGGTCGCCGAGGATCTCCCGCCACACCGGCACCACCCGATGGGTGCGGGCAAGGGCGTGGAACTCCTCCCTACCCGGCTTGAGCACCGAGAGGCCGGAAGAAGCAGCTGAACTCGCCGGTGTGGCAGGCGCCCTTGCCCACCTGGTCCACCACGAACAACAGGGCGTCGCCGTCGCAGTCGTAATGGGCCTCGACCACCTTCTGGACGTCTCCCGAGGTGTCCCCTTTGGCCCAACGCTCCTGGCGCGACCGGCTCCAGTAGACCATCCGGCCGCTCTCCAGAGTCTCGGCCAGGGTCTCCGCGTTCATCCACGCCAGCATGAGGACCCGGCCGGTCGCCCGGTCCTGGGCGATGGCGGGGACCAGTCCACGGTCGTCGAAGACCACGGCACCTATCGACGACGGCTGCTGCACGTCGCCCACCCTATTTTTCCGCTCAGGCCGGCGGTGTGACCGGGCGCACGCAGACGCCGGCGGCGGCCATGTGGGCCTTGACCTGGCCCACGGTGTACTCACCGAAATGGAAGATCGACGCCGCCAGCACGGCGTCGGCACCACCCTCGACGGCGCCGGCCACGAGGTGATCGAGGTTCCCCACTCCCCCGCTGGCGACAACCGGCAGGTTGGTGGCATCGACGACGCTGCGGGTGAGGGCGAGATCGAAACCGTCACGGGTCCCGTCGCGGTCCATGGACGTCAGCAGGATCTCGCCGGCACCGCGGGCCTCGCACTCCGCGGCCCAGGCCACGGCGTCGATGCCCGTCGGCCGCCGTCCCCCATGGGTGAAGACCTCGAAGCCGGCGCCGGCTTGCCGGCGGGCGTCTATGGCCACGACCACGCACTGGGCGCCGAACTCAGCGGACAGCTCGCTCACCAGCTCAGGCCGGGCCAGCGCCGCGGTGTTCACCCCCACCTTGTCGGCCCCGGCCCGCAACAGCCGCCGGGCATCGTCCACGGTGCGGATGCCGCCGCCCACGGTCAGCGGGATGAAGACCTGCTCGGCCGTCCGCCGCACCGCATCGATCGTGGTCTCCCGGGCGTCGGAGGAGGCGGTGATGTCGAGGAACACCACCTCGTCGGCCCCCTGCTCGTCGTAACGCGCCGCCAGCTCGGCCGGATCGCCGGCATCCCGCAGCCCTACGAAGTTGACACCCTTGACCACGCGGCCGGCATCGACATCGAGGCACGGGATCACCCTCACCGATCTCAAGCCGCCACCGCCGGGGGGAGGATGGAACAGGCAAAGATCGTCACGGTTCGCACGCAGCTACAGCGTCGGAGACGCTGATCGCCCCCTCGTACAGGGCTCGCCCCGCGATGACGCCGGCCAGGCGGCGTCCGTTGACGTTCAGTTGGGCCAGCGCCCGCAGGTCGTCGAGCGACCCGACTCCGCCCGACGCCACCACGGGAATGGCGGTGATCCCCAGGACGGCGGCCAGGCCGTGGACATCGGGCCCGGTCATCATGCCGTCCCGGCCGATGTCGGTGACGATGAAGGCACCGACGCCGGCATCCTCGAAGCGGGCCAGCAACTCCGCCGTCGAGAGCCCGGAACCCTCCGCCCAGCCGCGCACCGCCACTTCTCCGCCGCGGGCATCGAGCCCGACGGCGACCCGGCCGCGGTGGCGCGCGGCCACGCGACGGACCAGGTCGGGATCCTCGAGGGCGGCGGTACCCAGCACGACCCTCGCCACGCCGGAGCGAAGAAGGGTCTCGGCTGCGAACTCGTCGCGGATGCCGCCGCCGGCCTGGACCGGGATGTCGACGGCGGCGGCAATCGCCCGCACCACATCGCGGTTGACCCCCTCGCCGGTGCGGGCGGCGTCGAGGTCGACCACGTGGACCCACGGCGCGCCACCGTTCTCGAAGGCCATGGCCACCGACACCGGGTCGTTGTCGTACTGCGTCTCGCGGTCGTAGTCACCCTGGAGCAGCCGGACGCAGACGCCACCGCGCAGGTCGATGGCCGGGAAGAAGTCCACGGACGGGGCCGCGCCGTGTCAGGCCGCGCAGGCGGCGGCGAAGTTGGCCAGGAGCCTCAGGCCGACGGCCCCGGACTTCTCAGGGTGGAACTGGGTGGCCCACAGGCTGCCCCGCTCCACCGCGGCCACCACCGGTCCGCCGTAGTCGCAGGTGGCGGCCACGTCCGGCGTCCGCTCGGGTGCGAAGGAGTGGACGAAGTAGGCCCAGGAGCCGTGGTCGATGCCGTCCAACAGGGCGCTCTGCCCACGGCCCGGCGCTGGGTCCAGCACGTTCCATTGCATCTGGGGACGTTTGACGCCGGCAGGCAGGGCCCGCACCTCACCGTCGATCACACCGAGGCCGGCCACCTCGGGGTCCTCCTCCGAGCGGCGGTAGAGCATCTGCATCCCCACGCATATCCCGAGGAAGGGCGTGCCCGCCTCGACGGCCTCCACGGCCACTTCGTCCAGCCCCGACTTGCGCAGCGCCTCCATGCACGGCCCGAAGGCACCGACGCCGGGAAGGACCACGCCGGCGGCGCCCTTCGCCTCGGCCGGCCCACTCACCAGCACCGCCTCGGCGCCCACCTTCTCCAGCGCCTTCTGGGCCGACCGGAGGTTGCCGATGCCGTAGTCGAGCACGGCGATCACCGCACCCGCCCTCCATCCGGCACGTTGCGAGTACATAGGGGGCGAATTCCGCCCGCTATGTACTCGCAACGGCCGGGGGTGGTTCGGGACGGGGTCACAGGACGCCTTTGGTGGAGGGGACGCCGGCCCCCTCGACCCGGACGGCGTCGCGCAGGGCCCGGGCCACGCCCTTGAAGCTGGCTTCGAGTATGTGGTGGGTGTTGCGACCCCGCCGCAGCGACAGGTGCAGGGTGATGCCGGCGCTGGTGGCGAAGGACTGCCAGAAGTGCTCGGCCATCTGGGGGTCGAACGGCGGCGTCCCGAGCGACAGCACATCGGTGCCGCAGTCGATCTCGTACACGCTGAAGGGGCGCCCGGAGAGATCGAGGGCCACCTCCACCAGAGCCTCGTCCAGGGGCAGCAGCACCGAGCCGAACCGCCGGATGCCCTCCTTGGTGCCGAGCGCCTCCTTGAACACCTCTCCCAGGGCGATGGCGACGTCCTCGATGGTGTGGTGCACGTCGACCTCGAGGTCTCCGCGGGCCTGCACGGTCAGGTCGAACCCGCCGTGGCGGCCGAGCTGGGACAACATGTGGTCGAAGAAGGGAAGACCGGTGTCCACCGCCGTCTCGCCCGTCCCGTCCAGATCGAGGCGCACCTCGATGGCCGTCTCCCTGGTCTCCCGCGATCGCGCGGCCCGGCGGGTCATAACAGCACCTCGCCCAGGGCGCTCAGGAAAGCGTCGTTCTCCTCGCGGGTGCCCACCGTCACCCGCAGGCATCCGTCGAGGCGGGCCCACGACGAGCAGTCCCGCACCAGCACCGAGCGGTCCACCAGGGCCTGCCACACCTCTGAGCCCTCCCGCGCCAGAGGCCGGAAGAGGATGAAGTTGGCGTCCGAAGGCCATGCCTCCACCGGGAGGGCGGCCAGGCCTTCAGCCATCCGCGAACGCTCGGCGGTGAGCAGTGCCACCCGGGCCTCCATCTCCGCCCGGTACTCCAGGGCCAGGCGGCCGGCCGCCTGCTTGACGGCGTCGAGGTGGTAGGGCAGGGCACGCTGCTCGAGTTCGGCCACCAGCGGAGCCGGGCCCACCAGGTACCCCAGCCGGGCGGCCGCCATCGACCAGGTCTTGGAGTACGTGCGCACCACGGCCAACCCGAGGTCGTCGGTGACCAGGTCCAGAGCCGACCAGGGGGCGAACTGGCCGTAGGCCTCGTCGATGACGACGATCCCCGGCGTCAGCTCCAGCACCTCGGCGACGGTGGCGGCCGACTCGGCGCCGCCGGTGGGGTTGTTGGGCGAGCAGAGGAAGGTGATGGCCGGCCTCGCCTCCGACAGGAGGCGCTTGACCTCGCCGAGGTCGAGGGTGAAGTCGGGGTGCCGCTCCCCCACCGCCACCTGGGTCCGGGTGAGCCGGGCGATGTGGGAATGCAGGGCGTAGGTGGGCTCGAACACCGCCGCCGTGCGGCCCGGGCCCCCGTAGCTGGACAGCAGCGTCTGGAGCACCTCGTTGGAGCCGTTGCCGGCGAATACCTGGTCGGGCCTGACCCCGTGGAGCCCGGCGAGGGCGCCCCGCAGCGCAGTGGCCCGGCGGTCCGGATAGCGGTTCAGGGGCAGGCTCTTCACCGCCTCGGCCAGGTCGTCCAGGAAGCCGGGCGGCGGCGGATAGGGCGACTCGTTGGTGTTGAGGCGCACGTCGACGTCGACCTGAGGCGAGTGGTACCCCGCGCCCAGTCCCTGGTCGTCGCTGGCCGGGATGAGGCCGCCCATCAGCCTCTCCCCCGGATGCGCACGGAGTCGGCGTGGGCGGCCAGGCCCTCGGCCTCGGCCAGGGCCACCACGTGAGGAGCCAGCCTGGCCAGGCCGGCTTCGTCCACGGAGACGACGTGGATGGTCTTCACGAAGTCGTCGACCCGCAGGGCGCTGGCGAACCGGGCCGATCCGTAGGTGGGCAGGACGTGGCTCGGGCCGGCGACGTAGTCGCCCACGCTGGCCGGCGCCCAGGGGCCGCAGAAAACGGCGCCCGCATGGCGCACCAGCGCCACCAGTTCCTCCGCTCGATCGCACATCAGCTCGAGGTGCTCGGGAGCGATGGCGTTGGCCACCTCCAGCGCCTGCTCGGGACCGTCGACCAGCACGGCGTAGCCGCCCTCGCCGAGGGTGGCTTCGATCTGGGATCGGCGGGGCGAGGCGGCGACGATGCGCTCCACCTCGGCCGACACCGCATCGGCGGTGGCCTCCGACCAGGTGATGAGCCAGGCCAGGCCGTCGGGCCCGTGCTCGGCCTGCACGACCACGTCGATGGCGGCGAAGGGCGCCGGCACCGTGTCGTCGGCCACCACCACCACCTCGGAGGGGCCGGCGAAGGAACCCGGTACGCCGACGGCGCCCTCTCCCCCCACCTCCCGCTTGGCCAGGGACACGTAGATGTTGCCGGGGCCGACGATGACGTCGACGGCGCGGATCGACTCGGTCCCGTAGGCCATAGCGGCAATCGACTGGGCGCCACCGACGCGGTAGACCTCGTCCACCCCCGCCAGGGCGGCGGCGGCGAGAATGGGCGGGGCCACGCTCCCGCCGGCGGTAGGGGGCGAGCAGACCACGACCTCGGGAACGCCGGCCACCCGGGCGGGGACGGCCGACATGAGCACGCTGGACACCAGCGGAGCCGTGCCCCCGGGCACGTAGACGCCGGCGCGGTCGATGGGCCGGCGCAGCTCCCGCACCGTCACCCCGTCTCCCTGGTGGGTCTCGTCACCACGGACCTGCTCCTGGTGGAAGGCGAGGATGGCATCCTTGGCCACCTCCAGCGCCGCTCGCAGCGCCGGCGGAGTGTCATCAAGCGCTTTGCGCAAGTCGTCATCCGGCACCCGCAACTCGTCCACCGCCACGCCGTCGAAGCGCTCGGTGAGGTCGCGCACGGCGGTGTCACCGCCGGCCTTGACCTCGGCAAGTATGGCCTGCACGGCGGCGATGGGCGGCTCCTTGGCCGCCTGGGGCCGGGGCAGGCGGGGACGCCAGTCGCCGGCTTTGACACCACGGAGGTCGAGTCGCTGGAGCATGGGGAGCCATCGAGCGTACCGCCGGGGTCCGGGCGCCCCACCGGCGATACGCAAGAATGCCGGCGTGCCGTCAGCGATAGCCGAACTGTCCTCGATCTCCACCGCCCTCGATGAGCTGTCCAAGCGGGTGACGGCCATCGCCGAGGACTATGCCGGCTCCCGGCGGGACGATCTGGCCAGCGAGCTGTACCGGGTGGAGCGGGCGCTGGCCACGGCGTCGCGCACCTTGGCGCGGGCCGTGGGCGCCGGCAGCTGAACCGGCTGACGGAAAGAGACCGACGGCGCCCGGGGAGGCGCCGTCGGCCGAGCGGCGGCGGACCGCTCTGGGGGCAAGAGGCGGGATTCTTGCCCCTCGATCATTACGGAACCAAGGGACGGCCGGGATTGTTCCCGGGGGGAAGCGGCCCGTCGGCCGACCTGGCCCGAACCGTCGGTGCCATCGACGACGGGCAGAAGTCGGCCAGGAGGCACTCAGGGCACCTGGGCCGCTGCGAGGTGCAGATGGCCCGGCCGTGGAGGATGAGGCGGAGGCTGAACATCCCCCGCGCCGCCGCCGGCACGACGGTGTTCAGATCGGCCTCGACCTTCTCCGGATCGGTGTGGGTGGTCAACCCCAGCCGGCGGCTCAACCGTCCGACGTGGGTGTCCACCGGAAGGCCGGGGAGGCCGAATCCGACCCCGCGAACGACGTTGGCCGTCTTGCGTCCCACGCCAGGCAGGGTCACCAGGTCCTCCATCGCCGAGGGAACCCTCCCGCCGAAGCGCTCCTCCACCGCCTGGGCCATGGCGATGATCGAGCGGGTCTTGGCCCGGAAGAACCCTGTCGAGTGGACCAGCGACTCCACGTCAGCCGGGTCGGCGCCGGCCAGGTCGGCCGCAGTGGGATAGCGGGCGAACAGCGCCGGCGTCACCGAGTTGACCCGGGCGTCGGTGGTCTGGGCCGACAGGATGGTGGCCACCAGGAGCTGGAACGGCCCGTCGTGGACCAGGGCGCACAGCTCCCGCGCCGTGCCCGGGTACTCGGCGGCCAGCCGCTCGGCGGTCTCCCGTGCTCGTCCCTTGGGTGTCCGGGGTCGGCCCATAGGCCCTGTACCTTGGCACCGTGCACCACCTCGAGGTGAAGCGCCAGATGGGCCAGGGTGACATCGAGGCCGTCTCGGAACTCCTCGAGGTGGCCGCCGAGGCCGACGGTCACCGGCCTCTCGGTGAGCACCAGTGGCTCGACCTGGTGGAAGGCGGGCGCCAGGGCTTCGCCGGCCTGGTGGCGTGGGAGCCGGGCCACGACCACCCCGTCGGCTACGCCCAGGTGACCCGCGGCGACACCAGCTGGGCGCTCGAATTCGTGGTGGACCCGCATCACCGCCACGCCGCCGGCGCCATCGCCCCGGACCTGATCGGTGCCGCTCTGGACGTCGTGGGGGACGAAGGGGGTGGCCGTATCCACCTCTGGGTGCCCAAGCCGACCGACGAGGACGACGAGCTGGTACGGAATGTTGGGTTCCGGCCGGGGCGGGACCTCTACCAGATGCGCCTGCCCCTGCCGCTATCCGGACCGGCGGAGACGGCCCTGGCGACCCGGGCGTTTCGCATCGGTGAGGACGAGGAGCGGTGGCTCGAGGTCAACAACGCCGCCTTCGCCCATCATCCCGAGCAGGGCGGCTGGGACCTCGACACTCTGCGCCAGCGTGAAAAAGAGCCGTGGTTCGACCCGGAGGGTTTTCTGCTCCACGAGCTCGACGGCCGGCTGGCCGGATTCTGCTGGACCAAGGTGCACTCCGATCACCATCACGACGGCGCCTCGCTCGGCGAGATCTACGTCCTCGCCGTCCACCCCGACTTCCAGGCTCACAGCCTGGGCCGGCGCCTGCTGCTGGCCGGGCTCGACCACCTGACGGACCGGGGGCTCAGCACCGCCATGCTCTACGTGGAGGCGGCCCACCAATCGGCCGTCCGCCTGTACGAGCACGTCGGGTTCACCGTCGACCACGTCGACCGTGCCTACGTGATCGAGGTGGCGCCGCGAGCCTCGGTCAGGTGACGCCGACGCCGACGATGTTGCCGACGGCGAAGGTGACGCCGGCGGCGGCGCCGGCTATCAGCAGCTGACGGAGAGCCGAACGCAGAGCCGGTCGCCCGGTGAAGGTGGAAAGCCCGACGCCCACGGCCACGGCGGCCACGGCTCCCACGATCACCGATGCCACCACGGCGGCGGTGCCGCGGGTGAAGAACCAGGGGATCAGCGGGAGGATGGCGCCGGCGGCGAAGGCGACAAAGGAGGAAAGCGACGCCTGTACGGGCGAGCCCAGCTCGGAGGGGTCGATCCCCAACTCCTCCCGGGCGTGGGTCTCCAGAGCGATGGCCGGGTCACGGTGCATCTCGGTGGCCAGCTCGTCGGCCGTACCCGGGTCGACGCCCCGGCTCTCGTAGATGGCTGCCAGCTCCCGTCGTTCGAGCTCGGGGCTGCGCCGGATCTCGGTCCGCTCCATCTCCAGCTCGCGCTCCAGCAGTTCGCTCTGCGCCCTCATCGACACGTACTCCCCCGCGGCCATGGAGAAGGCGCCTCCCACGAGACCGGCAAGGCCGGCGAGGCGCACCACTCCGGGCCCGGGGTTGGCTCCCGCCACACCCAGGATCAGCGACACGTTCGACACGAGGCCGTCGCTCACGCCGAACACCGCGGCACGGGCGGCACCACCCTGGATCCTGCGGTGGTGGTGCTCGTGGGAGGGATCCGGCCCCGTCGGTCCCGCTGCCGGCTGAGGCTCCGCCATGGCGCCCTACGCTATTGCCCTTGGGCCTCTACGACGTGACACGGGACGAGCTTTCGGCTCTGCTCGTCGAGGAACCCTCCTACCGGGTGGCCCAGATCTGGGACGGGCTTTACCACCACGGCACCGCGCCCCAGGATCTCACCGTCCTTCCCCGCCGTTTGCGGGACAGCCTGGCGCACGAGCAATTGCTGGCGCCGGCGTTGCAGCCTGATCTGAAGCTGGAGGCCGATCGCGGCGCGACCGTGAAATGGCGATGGGAGCTTGCCGACGGCCGGCGGATCGAAACGGTGCTCATGCGCATGTCGAGCCCGAGCGCCGGCGCCGGCGCCAGTCCCCGTTCCACGGTCTGCGTCTCCTCCCAGGCCGGCTGCGCCATGGCCTGCGGCTTCTGCGCCACCGGCCAGGCCGGCTTCGACCGCAACCTCACCGTTGGCGAGATCGTGGAGCAGGTTGCACGGGCCCGGAGCGAGGCGGTCGGCCGGGGCTGGCGCCTGACCAACGTCGTGTTCATGGGAATGGGCGAGCCACTGGCCAACTACGACCGGGTGTGGCCGGCCATCCGCCGGGTCCACGACGACGTTGGCCTGTCGGCCCGCCACATCACCGTCTCCACCATCGGCATCGTCCCCGGCATCCGGCGCCTGGCCCATGAGGATCTCCCCGTCACCCTCGCCGTCTCGCTGCACGCGGCCAACGACGAGCTGCGCAGCCGCCTCGTGCCCATCAACCGCCGCTATCCCCTCGCCTCCCTCACCGAAGCCTGCCGGGTGTGGCAGATCGCCAAGGGCCGGCGGCTGTCGCTCGAGTGGGCGCTGATCCACGGTGTCAACGACCGACGCTCCGACGTGGTGGAGCTGGCCGAGCTGGCCCGGTCGCTCGCCGCGCACGTCAACCTCATACCTCTCAACCCGACACCCGGATTCGCGACCAGGGGAACGCCGGCCGACGGCGTTCGTCAATTCCGGGACCGGCTGGCGGATCGGGGCGTCAACGTCACCGTCCGCCACAACCGCGGCACCGACATAGCCGCCGCCTGCGGCCAGCTGGCGGCCGCAGCCGCTCCGGCCACCCGGTGAGCCCGTCGCCCCCTGCGGTGACTGTCTTGGTGGCCGACACCCAGCAGCTGTTCGCCGAGGGGCTCGGGATGGCTCTGGCTGTTGCCGGGCGGCCGTCGCTGCACGTGGTCGACGACTATCCCAACACCGGCGTAGGCACACTTGCGGCGGTGGGCAGGCACCACCCCGACGTGGTGCTCTTCGACTACTGGATGGTGGGGATGAACGGGCCGGCGGCCACCCGAGCCATCCTCGCCTCGGCGCCGGCCACCAAGGTCCTGCTGCTCTCGTGGTCCCACAGCGCCCCTCACATCCGTGAGGCGGTGACCGCCGGCGCCACCGGCTTCCTGCCCAAGAGCCTGCGGGTGGGACAGGTCGTATACGCCATCCAGCAGGCCCAGGCCGGTGACCCGCTCGTCTACGGCGACCAGCTCATGCGCCTCGTCGACGACATCGAGGGCCGGGCCGACGACGCCGAGGACCGGTGGCGGAAGCTCTCGGGCCTCACACCCCGCCAGATCGAGATACTCGGACTGATGGGCCAGGGGGTGCCCACCAAGCAGATGGCACGCCAGCTCGGCATCACCGTGGGAACGCTGAAGAACCACATCTCGGCGATGCTGCTGCGAACCGGCGCGGTGTCCCAGCTGGCGCTGGTCAACATGGCCAGGCTCTCGGGCATGCTCCGCGACGTGGGCCCGCCGGGGCGCAGCTCGTGAGCTGGTGTCGGTGCTCTCAGCCCGCGCTGATCGACACCACTGCCCCGGAGTAGGTGAAGACCCAGGACCCTTCGCCGACGCCGAGGGTGTCCGCCTCGCGGTAGGCCGAGATCCGGTAGCCGCCGGCGCCTCCCGCGTCAGACTCCCACCGGGCCGAGAAGTCCTGCCCGGTCACCCGGGCCGGCGACGAGGCCGAGGGGTTGCCGATCATCGACGCGTGGTACGGGCCCAGTGGCATCGACGCCGTCTCCGCTCCCCCGCCGGCCAGGTCGATCGTCGCCGGGCAGAAGAAGTAGGCCCAGTACCCCTGGCCGGCCACCACCGGATCACCGGGTGACTGGCTGGCATAGCCGCCACGCGCCCCCTGGTCGAGCCAGCTGTAGAGCGGCGAGTCGGCGTCCACGCGCGTGTCGGCTGGCAGCCCCATGAGGGAGTAGCGACCGGCGGGATAGACGACGCGGCCAACGTCCGGCGCCGTGGCTGCCTCTGCGATCGGCGGGCACGCCCGCCCGCCGGCCACGGCCGAGGCGATGTTCGACACCGGCCCGAGGACACCGTCGAAGCCGACGGCCCGCAGGCCATAGGAGTAGCGGGTGCCGGGGGTCAGGTCGGTGACGAGGAGCGTCCCGTTCACCGCGGGCCGGCACTCGCCCCCGTCGCACAGCCGGGTGGCGGCGTCGAAGTCGCCGGGCGACAGGTCGCCGACCTGCTGGACGACCACGTAGCTCCTGGCCGGCGCGCCCTGGCCGTCGTCTGGCGGGGTGAAGTTGAGGCGGATCTCGGTGGCCGACACCGGTTCCGCGGCCAGATCATTGACCGCCCCCACGTCTCCGAAATAGGTGAAGCGGGGTGTGGGGTACGGCTCGATGTGGGCCGACGTACCGCCGGCGTTGTCCACCGTCACCTCCACCGCGCCGCGGGCGGAGCGGGGCGGGCTGACGGCGACCATGGCAGATGGCGAGTTGACGGTGAACTCGGCCCCGGCTGCCTCGTGGTCTCTACCGAAACGCACCGCGGTGGTGCCGGCGAACCCGGTGCCGGTCAAGCCGACGGGCGTGCGCCGGCCGACGGGTCCGCTGTCCGGGTTGAGGCTGACCACGTCGGGGGCGGGGGTATAGACCTCGGCCGGATCCGTGAGAGTGAAGGTGAAGATTCCGCTGGCGTCCCGCGTCACCCCGGTATAGCCGCCGGCGGCGAGGACGGTGCCGTCGGGCAGCAGGGTGGCGGAGTGGCCGGCGCGGGGTTGGTCGAGACGAGCGGTATGGCGCCATCCGGCGGCCGGGTTGTACACCTCGGCCGACGCAAGTGGTCCGGGCAGCGGGTCGCCGGGGAACAGCGGGCCGCCGCCGGCCACCAGCACCGAACCGTCGGGCAGCAGCGTGGCGGAGTGGCCGGCAGCCGGCCCCTCCATCTGGGGCGCGGCCTCCCAGGTGCCGGTCGCCGGATCGAACAGCTCGGCCGAGTCGAGACCGCCTGACCCCCCTCCACCGCCACCGGCCACCAGGACCCGGCCGCACTCGGCCCGCGGCCGGGGCAGCAGGCAGCGGGGCCCGGCCAGCAGGGTGGCGGAGTGGACGTAGCGGCCCACCGACATCGGTGCGGCGGAGGCCCACGTACCGAGGCGGGTATCGAAGATCTCGGCCGTCGGGGTCACCGCCACTCCGACGCGGGCGAGCGTCGGATGCGTCGCGTCCGCCGGGGCCGGGACCGGGGCGTCGGCATCCGGTCCGGTCAGTCCCCCGGCCACCAGGACGCGGTGGCCGTCCAGCACCGTGGCCGTGTGGTTCTCCCGGGGCACGGCCATCGGCCCGGCCGAGACCCACGCACCGGTGCGGGGATCGAAGATCTCGGCGCCGGCCAGGGGCACGTAGCGCTGCTCCTCGGTGACGGCGCCGCCGGCCACCAGCACCCGGCCGTCCGGCAGCAGGGTCGCGGTGTGCGAGAAGCGGGGCGTCGAGAGCGATCCGGCCGGCGCCCAGCTGTCATCGCTGGGGTCAGCTCCGGGGTCGTAGACCTCCGCCGTGGCGACGGCATTACCCTGGTCGTCCTGGCCGCCGGCCACCAGCACCCGCCCGTCGGGAAGGGCGGTGGCGGTGTGGGCGAAGCGGGCGGTGGCCATGGACTCCGCGGCCCGCCAGCTGCGGCCGGCGTGCTCGTAGATCTCGGCCGTGCGGAGGGGGCGGGGATCACGCCCGGGCACCGGAGCCCGGACGAAGTCGTAGAAGTTGGTGGTCCCGCCGGCCACCAGCACCCGCCCGCCGGGCAGGGGCGCGGCGGCGTGGAGGAAGCGCCCGCCGCACCCCGCGCCCGATCCGCACGCCCCCAACGCACCGGCGGGGTGCCAGGCGCCGGGGCCATAGGTGAAGACAGCCGCCTCCCCGGTCACCTCACCGGCGGCGCTGTGCAGGAGCACGACCGGCACGGTCCCCTGAGCCTGGGCCGGGGCGTCGACCACCACGAGACGGTCCGACGCGGGGGCGGCCAGCGGCACCTCCACGGTGCCGAACCGAACCCTGGTCACACCCGACAGCCGGGTGCCCCGGACCGTCACCCGGGTGGTCGCCGCCGACGGGCCGGCCGGAGGATCGACGGCGGTGACACTGGGACCAGGAACGGTCACCGGCACCGTGAGCATCTCCACCGACTTGCACTCGGAGCCACAACCCCCGGCCAGCATCACCCGGCCGTCCGCCAGGAGGCTCGCGGTGTGCTTGGCTCTGGGTACATCCGGCAGGGCCGGCGCGGCCAGGGCGATGGTGGGCGACCACTCCCCCCCGGCGCCGGGATGGATCTCGATCAAGCCACTGGCCGTGCCGCCGGCGACGACAATGCCGCCACCGGGCATGGCCGTAGCGGTATGACCGGAGCGGGCGGAGTGGAGCCGGCCGGCGACCTCCCAGCGCCCGGTACCCGGACGGTAGATCTCGGCCGCCAGAGTCCTGCCGCCTCCCACCACCATGATGCCGGCGTCGGCCATGGGTGAGGCGGTGTGCCCGGAACGGCCTTCCAGCATCGAGCCGGTGGACGACCAGGTCCCGGTCGCCGGGTCGTACAGCTCGGCCGTGGCCCCCGACACGTCGTCGCCGCCGGCCACCAGGGCCCTTCCGTCGGCCAGCAAAGTGGCCGTGTGCCCGGACCGGGGGGAGGCCAGCGACCCCGTCGTGCTCCACTTCCGGCTAGCGGGGTCGTACAGCTCGGCTGACGCCAGGCGGGTGACGCCCTGGGGCCCACCGGTGCCCCCGACCACGAGCACCTTGCCGCCGGCCAGCACCGTGGCCGTGTGGCCGTATCGAACTTCCGACATCGGGTCCGCGCGGGTCCATCGCTCGCCTGACGGGCATCCCGTGCCCGGCACGGGCACGAACACCTCGGCCGCGGCCAAGGCCACAGGCGGCGTGCTGGCGGAATCAGGCAAGGGCTGGACGGGCTGGGGCAGCGGCCCCTGACCGCCGGCGACGAGAACGCTGCCGTCGTCCAGGAGGGTGGCGGTGTGCATCTTCCGCGCCGCGGCCAGGTTGCCGGCGCACCACGCTTCCGAGGGGGACGCCGAAGGGTCGTAGAGATCGGCCGTGGCGAGCTGGGCGTTGTTGGCCTCACCGCCGACAAGAAGTACCTTGCCGCCGGCCAGGGTGGTGGCGGTGTGACCGGACCGAGCGGCAAGAAGATCTGGCCCCGGCAACGACGAGATCGGCTCGTGGTAACTGAACATGGTCTCGGTGGTGATGGCCGACGAACCGACGGTGGTGGTGACGCGGACCGGCACCCGGCCCGGTGGGCGGGCCGGGGCGGAGACGGTGAGCGAGGTCGACGACGCCGGCGACGCCGGCGGCGCCAGCTGCACGCCACCGAACTCCACGGTCAGGCCGGGCCCGTCCAGGCCGGCGCCGGTGAGGGTGACGGTCGGCTTCACGTCGCCCGCCGGGGCGGCGGGCGGGTCGAGCCCGACCACCGATGGCGGCTGGACGAGCGCGGAGGGCTCGAAGATCTCGGCCGAGTTGGTGACCACCACTCCGTTTTCGCCGCCGGCCGTCAGGACCCGCCCGTCGGCCAGCACCACGAGCACATGGCCGGAGCGGGGGGCGAGCAGGGGCCCGGTCGAGGTGGGCCCGGGCAAGCCCGCCCCGGGCGGGGCGGTTGATTCGGCTGGACCGTATACCTCAGCCGTCCTTGCGGCGCCGCCGGCGACGAGCACCCTGCCATCGGGCAGCGCCACAGCAGGGTGCCCGTCACGGGGCTTGCTCATGGGAGCCACCTCCTTCCACGTTCCCGCGGCCGGGTCGTAGACGGCCGCGCCTACGTGGGGCAGGGATTCCGTGACGTCGCCAGTGGTGTCGAGTTGCTGGGTTCCGGTCACCAGGACGCGGCCGTCGGCGAAAAGCGTGGCGCTGTGGCAAGGCCGCGTGTCGCAGTCGAGAGACCGGGCGGAGATGGGCATCGGGAGAACACCCGCGAACTGCCATACCTGGGTGGCGGGGTCGTACAACTCGGCCGAAGCGCCCCCGACCACCAGCGCCTTGCCACAGCTCGGGACCAGCAGCGCCCTGGTGCAGGCGGCGCCGCCCAAAATCGTGACCGTTGGTGTGGGATGCCATTCCCCCGGCGGCGTCGTCGGCACCCACGAGCCGCGGCCCTGGTTATCCGAGGGGTCGAACAGCTGACTGCGGCCCGGCGTGTCGCGGTCGCCGGCCACGACGAGCACCTTTCCGCCCGGGAGCAGGGCCGCACCAGACGCGTAGACGCCGAACTCCGGGGTCGCCGTCCTCCGCCAGGTACCAGTGACCGGGTCGTATATCTCGGCCACGTTCAGCCCCGAATGGCCCCCGGCCACCAGCACCTCACCTGTGCCGAGGAGGACCGCCAGATGGCCCGGTCCATGGAGGCTGGTCATGGACCCGGTGAGCTGCCAGGTGCCCGTAGCCGGGTCATAGATCTCTGCCGAGGCGAGCGGTAGCCCGACGTCTGACTCTCCCCCCGTGACCAGAACCCGGCCGCACCAGTCCGGCGGTGACGCGGTGGCGCACGCTGGGCCCGACAGCAGCGTGGCGACGGAGCCGACCCGCGGCGTGTTCATGGAGCCGGTGGAGCGCCATCGCCCCGGCTCGGCGGGCTCGGTCGTCGCCCGTGCCGGCGCCACCACCCGGAGAGCAGCCGGAAGGGCCGTTGCCACGAGAGCCACGGTCAGCGCGGCCACGATGGATACCCGCAGGCGAGGGAAGCGGCCGATCGTCACGGCTTCGGTCCCGACCTCTCCACCCGGAACTCGGCGTTCATACCCCTGAGGGCGTGTTCCTCGGCCGTGCCGGGATCCTTCAGCATGCACAGCATGGCGTAGCGGCCCGGCGCCAGGTCCAGGGCGAAGGTGCCCTTTCCGCCCGGCGGGCGGGCGGTGAGGGCGACGACGGTGGGGAAGGCCCGGCGTTCGGCAGAATGGAGTTGGGCGTCGATGCCGCCGGCCATGTCGGCCGGTAGCTCCACCACCACCAGCTCGTGGTCGCGCCGGCCGGCGTTGCCCACGTCGAACACCACCCGGCCGGCAGGCACGGGCCGGCGGAAACCGAAGGAGTAGTCGCCCATCTCCACCCGGAGGACCGGCGGGTCGGGCGGGAGCGGCGTGTTCGTCGCGCCGGCCGCGCACCCGCTCACCCCGCCGACCCCGAGGGCGCCGGCCATCCACAGCGCCCGGGCCCGTCGTCTCATCGCGTCACCATCCGGGCGTACACGTCCTGCTGGAGCGATCCGGGATGGGCCATGCGGGTGTCGGTCCACGCCGCCAGCACCGACCCCGGCAACGACACCGATCCGAGGCGGGAGCCGAACTCCACCAGGCCCGCGGCCGATGGGACCGGGTAGCGGGCGCCGGTGCGGCTGTCCGAGGCGACCGAAGTAAGGGCGCGATTGGGAGCGAGGTGGCGGCCACCGTCAGCGGAGGAGGTCGACATCACCTCGTTCCGCAGGTTCTCGGCATCGCCCCGCCGGTCGTAGAAGACGACATCGAGCCTGCCGCCGGGCGCGACCGAGATCCGGGGCAGGTACTGGTCCCGGCCGTTCCCGATGGCGTCGTCGTTGACCCGCCGGGCTGCGGCCCAGGAGCTCCCGCCGTCCGACGAGCGCCTGAGGAACACGTCGGCATCGCCCTCCCGGGCGTCCGACCAGGCCACGTACACCCGCCCGTCGCCATCAGCGGCCAGCGCCGGCGCCGGCATGGTGAAGATCAGCATCACCCGCGACGCCGGCACGATGGCGTCGTCGACCACCACCGGTCGGGAGAAGCGGGCGCCCCCGTCCGCCGAGGTGGACACCAGGAGCGACCAGGCGCCCTCCCATGCCGGCCCCTCCAGTCCCTGATAGTCCACGGCATCGTCTCCGAGGTCGTAGAAGGCGACGTGCACCGCGCCCCGTCGCCCCAGGGCGAGGGCCGGGGCGACAACCCGGGCGTCGCCTGGCGGGCTCACGCGCACGGGCCGGGAGAAGGTCCGCCCGCCGTCGTCCGAGTGCGAGGCCTGAACCGGATTGTCGCCGGGGACGAAGCCGCCCAGGGCGGGCGGGGACGCAGCGCGGAGCCACGCCAGATGCACCCGCCCGCGGTGAGGGCCCCTGCCGGTGTCGACCACCATCCGCACCATGAACCGATCCGGCCCCAGCACCCGCCACGGCCGGCGGAAGAAACGCCCGTGGTCGCTCGAGGTGACGAGGAAGGCACCGACGGGCACGTTGCCGGCACCCCGCAGCCCGATGAACAGGAAGTACAGGATTCCCTTTGAGTCAAAGGCGATCTCGGGGGCATAACACCGGTCCACCCCCGCCGGCAGGCGGGTCACCGGCCGCACCGGCACCCATCCCCTTCCCCCGCTTCCCGACACGTGCAGGGCGCAACCGAACTCAGGACCGTCGACCCGGCTGGCCGCCGCCACCACCCGGGGATCCCCGGGGTCGACGGCGAGAGAGGGCGAGTTCTGGGCCCGTGGCGACCGTAGGTCGATGGACGTCACGGGTGTCTCAGCCCTCGACCCGGCGGTCCGCGCCCCCTGGGCACGGCCCGATGCCGGTTCCGTGGAAGCCACGGCCGAAACGAGAAGGGCGATGACGAGTGCACTCAACCGCCCGCCGTTAGGTGCCACTCCTGGAGGGTACCGCCCCCCGTCTTCCGCCACTAGGCCCCGCGCCTATGACGATCGTCATGTTGACCTTTGGCTCGCCGACCTGTTCAATCACCTTGTCCGACAAAGGAAAGTTGGGGTTCAAGAATGCGTAGAACATGGCGAATTGGTGCTTTTTCGGTCACCACCCTGCTGGCGGTGGCGGCGGCCCTGGGCTCTGTCGCCTTGGCCTGCACCTACAACATGCAGGGCACCATGTGGTTCACCGGGACCCCCGGCGGCGCCACCATCACCAGCGCCCGAGCCGGCGCCACCGTCTACAGCCAGGCCTCTGGCCTCTACACCCCGAATGCCGCGTACGAGATCCGCTACGTCCCCCTCGGCGGCAGCGCCGGCCTGTGCCACGACTCGCCGTTGTTCCTCGGTCCCCGCACGTTCACCACGGACGCCTCGGGCGGATGGTCCAACCAGGCCGTCGCCCTGCCGGCGCTGCGCGGGACGTACTCCATGTGCGCGGCCACCGTCGCCGCCACCAGCGCCGCCGACCAGCCCGCCACCCGATCCGTCGCCAACTGGTCGAGCACCCACCTCACCTTCACCGTCACCTGACCGCTCGATCTCCGGGCATCACTGACATGACGACGAACACGAAGGGGCGTGGGATGAGCCGTCCTCGGACGAGGACAACACGGCGGCTCCTCGCCGTTCTCACGTTGGGCGTCGGTCTGCTTTCGTTCTCCCCGCCCACCTCGCTTCGGGCGGCAACGCCAGCGCACTGCGCGGCGCCGGGCACCGACGACAAGTGCGAGGCCTGGGTCGCCACCCACCAGTCGGAGGAGAACCCCTACGACGTCGTCGTCGGCGCCGGCGGCCGGCGCATCTACACCACCGGCATTGGTGCCACAGTCGCCTTCGACGACGCCGGCCATCAGTTGTGGGACACACCGTTCCCTGGCGATCACGGCGCCGGCTACGCCGTGGTGGTTAGCCCCGACGATTTGCGCCTGTACGTGGCCTTCGAGACGGTCGAGAATGGTGCCCGCCAGACGGGCACCATCGCCTATGACGCCCGGACCGGGCGGCCTGTCTGGGCCGTGCGCTCGCTTAACGGCGAGTTCGGCGGCGGCGACATCGTCGTCTCTCGTGACGGGCAGCGCGTGCTCGTTCTGGCCCGGGGGTGTGCCAGCGGCGGCCCGGTCATCGGGTGCCCAAATCGTGACCACACCTACGTGACATCCTCGCTCGACGCGACCAGCGGGACACGTCGGTGGACCTCCAACTACGACAGCGGCAAGCGACCCGACGGCACACTCGTGGACCACGACGCTCCCCGGGAGCTGGTCCTCAGCCGTGACGGCACCCGTGTCTTCGTGGGCGGCCTCAGCGCCACGGTCGCCTACGACACCTCCAGCGGCGCCACGTTGTGGGCCACCCTCGAGGACAGATCCGATTTTTCCGGCGTCGCCACGAGCCCTGACGGCTCACTCGTGTTCGCCACCGGCCTTGGCCCTTCCGGCCCGGCGTGGCTCGGCGACTTCGTGACTGTCGCCTACAACGCGGCGACGGGCACGAAGGTGTGGGCCAGCCACCTGCCCCTTCCCCCCGATC
This sequence comes from Acidimicrobiales bacterium, assembly GCA_035525365.1. GTDB lineage: Bacteria > Actinomycetota > Acidimicrobiia > Acidimicrobiales. Next base: position 9,795 of record DATLEK010000098.1, on the reverse strand, counting down.
CTCCGGGTACACCGGGCTCGATGGCCGGGTTCGCCCCCTGGCCGTGCTGCGGGAAGGGCCCGCTGCAGATGTCACCCACGGGCGACCGCCTCTATCTCACGGGCATGGCCGCCTACTACACGGCTTGGCCGGGACGCGTCGACTTCGACGCCCTGACTCTTGCCTACGAGCCTTCGTCGGGCCGGATCGTCTGGCAGGCCCGCTACCGCGGGGCGACACCCAACCCGGGCATCGATCCCAACACCGACGAGCGAGGTTTCTTTCTCGAGGTGGCACCCGACGGCTCCCGGATCTACATGACCGGGCTGTCCTACAACGCCACGGACTACGCCTTGGACAACGGCCCCCGCGACTACGCCACCGTGGCCTACGACGCCGCCGACGGCGCTCAGCGCTGGGTGGCCCGATACAACAGCTCGGCCACGGCCACCGACAACACCGTCGCCGTGGGGGGCCTGGCCGTCAGCCCCGATGGAACGCGGCTGTACGCCCTCGGCACCGTCGGCGGACCCCACAACCACCTCACCCCCGGCGGGGAGCGGGCGTGGGGCTTGGCCGCCTACGACACCGGCGCCGGCCACCCCGCTCCACCGGGCGCCTGGAGCAAATCCGGCGATTTGAATGCGTCCCGGGTTTCCCACACGGCGACGGCCCTCGCCGACGGACGCGTCCTGGTAGCTGGTGGCTGTGTCAAAGGGGACTACGCCAGCGAGGGGGTCCCTTGTCCGGCCCATACGCCGACCGCGGAGATCTACCAACCCCCCTCTTCCCCCGGTGCCGATGGGTCATGGACATCCGTGGCGCCCATGACGGCGGCCCGAGCCAACCACACGGCCACCCTGTTGCCCGGCGGGCAGGTCCTGGTGGCCGGTGGGTGCGCGGTGCCCACCGACGCCGTGCTGTGCCCGGCGTCGCCGACCGCGGAGAAGTTCGACCCTGTCATCGGGGCCTTCGCGCCGGTCGCGCCCATGGGTACAGCCCGGGTGCACCACTCGGCCTCCTCGCTCGCCGGTGGCAAGGTGCTCGTCGCCGGCGGCGCCGACGGGAGCCAGGTCAGCGCCGGAGCCGAGCTGTACGACCCGCTCACCGGCTGGTCCAACACCGGCAGCCTGACCCAGGCCCGCTACGGCCACACCGCCACCGTCCTGGCCGACGGGAAGGTCCTGGTCACGGGGGGAGCCGACGCCGCCGGCGCGCCCGTGGGGACCGCGGAGTTGTACAACCCAGCCAGCGGGACGTGGTCGTCAGCGGGGTCGCTGGTCACCCCTCGTTTCGCCCACACCGCCACGGTACTGACCAGCGGAAAGGTGCTCGTACTCGGCGGATGCGTCGCCGCCAACGCAACCGAATCCTGCCCGGCTTCTTCCGCGGCCGAGCTGTTCGACCCGGTCGCCGGCACGTCGGCGCCCACCGGCTCCCTTGAGGTGACCCGGGCCGTTCCCGTTGCCATCGCACTGGGCGACGGGCGGGTGCTGGTGGCTGGGGGACGAACTCGCTCCGGCGATCCGCTCTCCAGTGCCGAGCTCTACGACCCGGCCGCCGGCACCTGGTCGCTCACCGACGCCATGCTCGAAGCCCGGGCCGGCAGTGCCTTCGACCTACGTGGGCACACGGCCACCCGTCTCGCCGACCAGCGCATACTCGTGGTCGGCGGGGCGCCGACGACGACGACAGAGCTGTTCAAGCCTCCAGCCGTCACCACGGTCAGCGGCGCCGACCTGTCGCTGTCAATGACAGACAGCCCGGACCCCGTGAAGGCCAACCAGACCCTCACCTACACCACCACCGCGGTCAACGCCGGGCCGGCGTCCGCCTCGGAAACAGTGCTCACCGACTCGCTGCCCGCCAGTGTGAAGTTCGTCTCGGCGGCGACCACCCAGGGCACCTGCAGCAGGTCGGGCACAACCTTGACCTGCCCACTTGGCACCCTCTCGCGGGACGCCACCGCCACCGTCACCGTGGTGGTGAAGGCGGGAAGCCCCGGGCTCATCCTCAACCGCGCCAGCTTGACAGGCCGCCAATCCGACCCGAACAACACCAACAACAACGCCAGCGCATCCACCACGGTCACCCAATGAGGCGCGACCTCTCTCCAACCGGCCCCGAACAAGGGAACACAAGATGACCACGAGGCTCCGCCCGCTGGTTTTGCTGACCACTGTCGGGCTGGCCTTGTCCGGCTCGCAGATCCTGGGCGGTGCTGGCGGCAGTGGCTCCGCCGACGCGGCGCGCCACAGCACGCTCAGGAGCTCCGGCGCCAGGCCCACAGAACGCCCCGAGGCGAATTTCGTTCGCCTGCCTTTGCGTTTCGAGGCCAACGAGGGCCAGGTCGATCCCCAGGTCAAGTTCGTGGCGAGAGGCCCCCGCTCGAATCTGTTCCTCACCGCCGGCGAGGCCGTATTGGCCCTGTCCGAGCCGATCGACGCGTCCCGACCCCCCTCGGTGATGCGACTCAGCCTGGTGGGCGCCAAACCCGATCCCAAGGTCGTCGGCCTCGACCCGCTCCCGGGGACGAGCAACTACCTGAGGGGCGGTGACCCGGCCCGGTGGCGGACAGGCGTCTCCGGGTACGGGCGGGTGGCCTACCAGGGCGCCTATCCCGGTATCGACCTCGTCTACCACGGCAGGAACGGCAGCCTGGAGTACGACTTCGTCGTCTCACCCGGGGCCGACCCCCAGGCCATCACCATCGCCCTGGAGGGCCACCGCGGCCTCCGCCTGGACGGCGACGGCTCTCTGGTGGCCGACATGGGCACGAAGAAGGTCCGCCAGCCGAAGCCCTTCGCCTACCAGCTCGTCGGCGGCGCCCGGCGAGCCGTGGCCGCCCGCTACCACCTGGGCCCGCGCGGCCGGGTGCGCTTCACCCTCGGCGCCTATGACCCATCCCGGCCCCTCGTGATCGACCCCGTGATCGAGTACTCCACCTACCTCGGCGGGGCCCAGCACGACTTCGGAAAGGCCGTCGCCGTCGACGCCGCCGGCAACGCGTATGTGGTGGGCAACACGTCCTCGGCCGATTTCCCGACCCGTGGCTCCACCCGGACCTACGCCGGCGCGGGTTCAGGAGGGTGGGGCGGAGACGCCTTCGTGGCCAAGCTCGACCCCACCGGCTCCAGCCTCGTCTACGCCACCTATTTCGGGGGCACCAAGGACGACGCTGCCGACGACGTCGGCATCGACGCCGCCGGCCACGCCTACGTCATCGGGGGAACGGGGTCGTCGGACTTCCCCACCACCGCCGGCGCGCTCCAGGGCACCCCGATGGGATGCAACCTGGCCTTCAAGGACGCGTACCCCTGCGACGTGTTCGTCGCCAAGCTCTCGCCGGTGGGCGACAGCCTCGTGTACTCGACACTCCTAGGTGGCGCGAACGGCGACATTCCTGGCGGAATCGCAGTGGGCACCGGCGGGAAGGCCTACCTGACCGGCTCCACCGCCTCCCGGGATTTCCCGACCACCGAAGGGGCCTTCGACCGCGCCTGCGGCACCACCGGCGACTGCGATGCCGTCGAGTTCACCGACTCCACCGGGAAGGTTTTGGACCCGGCGTGGGACGCATTCGTGACGGTTCTCGACGCAGGAGGTGCGGCCCTCACCTACAGCACCTACCTCGGCGGCCCGCGGACCAGCTCCAACCTGCGCAAGGAGGGGGCCAACGACATCGCCGTCGACGCTGCTGGCCACATCTTCGTGACCGGCTACACCGAGTCCGCCGTCTTTCCCGTAACGCCCGGCGCCACCCAGGCGGCCTGCGCCTCCTGCATGGGCGACGCCTTCATCTCCCGCATCAACCCGGCCGGCCAGGGCCTACTCGACCTCGTCTACTCGAGCTACCTCGGCGGCAAGCTTTATCCCCAGGGAGGCGAATCCATCTCGCTCTGGTCGGACGGACCGCTCGGCCAGACCTACGCCTACGTGGCCGGATGGACCTGGGCCTCGGACTTTCCCACCACCCCCAACGCCTTGCAGCCGCGAAAGATCGACCCCTTCTATCTCGAGGGGTTCATGGTCCGCGTGGTCACGACCAGCGCCTCGGTCGCCCCGCCCGACTACTCGACCTACGTCGGCGGGCTGGGCCGGGATTTTGTGCGTGGCATCGCCGTGGACGACGCCGGTGGCGCCCACCTCGCCGGCGATACTGAGTCAAACGACTTCCCGATCACCCCGGATGCCTTTCAGCCGTCGAAGCGAAGTGGGGCCCCGGTCGGTTTCCTCCTCCGGGTGGATCCTGCCCTGCCCGGTCCGTTGTCCCTCGTCTACAGCACCTTCCTCGGTGACGGTGAGGGAATGGGCGAGGCCGCCCAGGGGGTGACGGTCGACTCCGCCGGCAATCCCTTCGTCACCGGCTACACCGCCAACTTCGGCTTTCCGGTGTCGAGGGGAGCCTTTCAGACACAGCTCCGCGGCCCGTCGGGAGCAGACAGCAAGCCAGATGCCTTCCTCCTGAAGCTCAACTTCGACGGCGTTTTCAAGAACTATGCCGACCTCGCCGTCGGGGTGACCGACAGCCCCGACCCGGTGGGCATGGGCCAGGACCTGACCTATGCCGTCTCGGTGACCAATGCCGGGCCCTCCGTGGCCGACAACGTGGTGGTCACCGACCATCTGCCACCGGGCGTCACCTACAAATCCAGCCTGGGCAACTGCACCCACTCGGCGGGCGCCGTCACCTGCAGCCTCGGGAGGCTGGCCAAGGGCGAGACGTTCCAGCCGTCCATCGTCGTCACGCCCACCGAGACCGGGACCCTCACCAACACCGTGTCGGTGCAGACCTCCAGCAACGACCCTGATGCTGCCAACAACACGGCCGCCACCTCCACCACGGTCCAGCCCGCCGCCGATCTCTCGCTGTCCCTCGCCGACAGCCCCGATCCCGTGGTGGTCCGCCAGAGGCTCACCTACACCCTCGGTGTCGCCAACCACGGCCCTTCGGCAGCCACTGGCGTGACCATCACCCAGCTGCTCCCCGCCGGCGTGAACTTCGTCTCGGCCAACACCACCCAGGGGAGTTGCACCCGCTCCAAGCAGAAAGTGACCTGCTTGATCGGCGGGGTGGCCAAGGATGGCGGCGCCACCATCACCGTGGTGGTCAAGCCCGGCGACAAGGGGACGATCGCCACCTCCGCCAGCGTGGCCGGCAACGAGATCGATCCCAGTACCGGCAACAACTCGGCCACGGCCACCACCACCGTGACCGGCTGACAACGAGGAACGGGAGAAACCAGATGAGAAAGACCGGAACCATGCCCAAGCCGGGGTCACCGGTGAAGGTGCTCCGATCCGGAGGCAAGGCGGGGCGGCCCGGCTCGTGTTTCGCCGCCCTGGCGGTCGCCACTGCGTCGCTGCTGTCCGTACCTTCGCCGGCCAAGGCGGCCACTGACCCGGCCGGCTGCTCCTCGCCGGGAGCCGACGACAAGTGCGAGGCCTGGGTGTCGTCCCATCCCGGCAAGCGCCCCTACGACCTCGCCGTCAGCCGCGACGGCTCTGTCGTCGCCGTCGCCGGCAAGCCCGACGTGGTGGCCTACGACGCGTCGGGCGAACAGCTGTGGACGGCGTCGTTCATGCGGGACAAGGCCAACGATCCCGCCGCCAACGGCGCCCTGGGCGTCGCCGTCAGCCCCGACGGCTCGCGGGTCTTCGCCACCGGCCAGTACGGCTGGTGGCCGAACCTGATCAATCGGACGACCGCCTACGACGCCACCACCGGCGTGGCGTTGTGGACGGCCGAGGCGGGGACGGGCGATGTCGGCGGCGTCGAGATCGAGATCAGCCCCGACGGCTCCCGCGTCTATGCCCTCGGTTCCACCTGCGCCCGGCCCAGCGTCGACGGCTGTGCCAACGACGTGTACGCCGTCGCCGCCTTCGACGCAGTCGACGGCAGGAGGTTGTGGGTCGCCCACTACGACCGCTACTCGGGCGCCGGGTCGCAGTCCCCCTGGGCCCTGCGGGTCAGCCCGGACGGCACCGGGTTGTACGTCACCGGCAACAGCGCCACCGTCGCCTTCGACGCCGCTACCGGCCAGCAGCGCTGGGCTGTGGACGAGGACACCGGGGTGCTGACCGAGCGCGGGGGCTTCATCTTCACTCTCGACCTCGATCCCTCCGGCACCCGGGTGTACGTGGCCGGGTCGATCTGTGACCCCCCCGAGGAGTACAGCTGCCCCTACGCCGCCGTGGCCTACGACGCGGCGACGGGCGCCCGCCTCTGGCTCTCCCGGAAGACCGACACGGTGTTTTTCCCGTCGGGCGCCGACTACACCGGGATCGCCGCCAGCCCCGACGGCCGGCGGGTGTTCGTCACCGGTGAGACCAGCGGCGGGAAAGCGATGACCATCGCCTACGGCGCATCCAATGGCCAGGAGCTGTGGGCGGACCAGTACGGCTCCGACGGCCCCGCCGACGGCATGTTCGTCGCCGTGAGCCCGGACGCGGCCACCACCTATGTGACGGCACGGGCCTACCAGGACAACAGCGGGCCGGGGGCGGCCAGGGATTTCGCCACCGTGGCCTATGACTCGGTCACCGGGGCGAGGCGCTGGATCGCCCGCTACAACCACGCCGACGACGGCGGCGACAACAGTGTTCCCGTCGGCGGCCTCGTGCCGACCGCCGACGGCCAACGCGTCTATGTATCGGGGGTTGGTGGCTACCGCCACGGCCACCTGATCCCTGGAGCAGGCGCGACGGAGACGGCGTATGTGACCGTGGCCTACGACACAGGCACCGGAGCGCCCACCGGGCCCTGGCAGGCGACCGGCGCCCTGACGACCACGCGGGCGGCACACACGGCGACCCTCCTGTCCGACGGGAGCGTGCTGGCTGCGGGCGGCTGTCTCGTGGCTCAGACCACGGAGGTTCCCTGCTCCACCCAGACGGCCTCCACCGAGATCTACCGTCCCGGAACCGGCACGTGGACCATGGGCACTCCCATGGTCGCGCCGCGGTCCCACCACGCCGCAGCCCGTCTCGGCGACAGGACGGTTCTGGTCACCGGCGGATGCCTCGTACCCAGCGATGTCATCGCCTGCCCCGGTGCGTCGACGGCGGAGCTGTACAACCCCAACCTCGGTGTCTTCGTGCCCGCGGCACCAATGAGCCAGGGTCGGCTCCTGCACACCGAAACCGTCCTCGCCACCGGACTCGCCACCGGGAAGGTGCTGGTGGCCGGCGGGCGCAGCGCCGGCGCCGGCGCCCTTGCTTCGGCCGAGCTCTACGACCCGCTGGCCCGGACCTTCAGCTCCACGGGTTCCCTGCGCGTGGCCAGGGCCGGCCACACCGCCACAATGCTTCCGGACGGGAAGGTGCTCGTCACGGGTGGCGAGGACAGCTCCGGCACGCCACTGGCGTCCGCCGAGGTGTACGACCCCACCACCGGGCTTTTCACCACGACGACAACACCGATGTCGACACCACGCTCCGCCCACACGGCCACGGTCCTGAGTACGGGCAAGGTGCTCGTAGCCGGTGGGACCACCGACGCCGGCGGGACGCTGACCCGCTCGGCCGAGGTGTACAACCCCAAGACGCGGCGGTTCTCGCCGGTCGGCAGCCTCGGGCGGGCTTGCTCCACCCACGTCGCTGCCCGGCTTCCCGACGGGCGGGTGCTGGTGGCAGGCGGCCTCGGCTCGGGCGGGCTGCCCCGGGCCAGCACCGAGATCTACGACCCCTCCACCCAGAGCTGGACCCTCACCGCTTCGATGATCGAGTTCCGCTCGGGTTCGGTGTTCGCTCCCCACGGCCACACCGCCACCGTGCTCGGCAGTGGCCAGGTGCTCGTCGCCGGCGGCACGGAATCGCTGGTCACCGAGTTGTACACCGCCCGGCACTGACCACTCGGCTCACCCTCGTCCGGGGCTGATGACGCCCATCGACCACCAGGCTCGCCGGCAGGGCGCCGGCTGGGCCAGACTGCGCCCTCCATGGAACCGAAACGCTGGACCAACGCCAGTCAGCCGCAGACGCTGCAGATCGCCGTCTTCCTTCTCTACGCCGGCGCCGTCTTCGGCCTGATCTTCGGCGACAACCGCATCTGGTTCCAGGCCGCCGTGTTCGAGCTGACCAACTCCACCTCGGCCATCAACATCGGCCGCCTGCTCTGGGGCGCCACCGTCATCGCCAGCGCCGCCGGCGCCTACGGCATCGCCAACGAGCAGCACTGGGGGTACCGGCTCGGGCTGGCGGCAGCCATCGGCCCGTTGGCCGCCCGCCTCATCGTGCTGGTGCTCAACCAGATCAGCCCCTTCAACAGCGACGTCATCTCCCTGATGTTCGACATCGCCCTGGTCGTGCTCCTCCTCCACCCCCAGAGCCGGGAGTACCAACGAATCTGGTTCAAGTAAGCGCTCGTCTTTTTCTGCATCGCCAAGGAACAGGCCGCCCGGGCTCGGGAGTTCGGCACCATCGACGGGCACGCCATCACCCCGGGGCGAGCTTCACGCCCGCCGCCTTCATGGCCCGGCCCACCACCAGGCCCACGTAGTGCGGCTGGACGCCCCGGCTCGGGTGGGTGTAGCTGCGGATGAGGGGACCCGTGGCCGCCGGGCACTCCTCCAGCGGTGCTACAGGGCGCCCGGTTCCTTTCAAGTTGAAAGATGTGATACTGACCCGGGCGCAGTCGGGCTACCGTCATGGCGATGCGCTACGTGCAGGGTTCGGAGACGGTGGGCGAACTGACGAGCGAGGCCATAGGAGGGCCGGTTAAGGCTCCGATCCCCTACGCCGGCCCGCCGGTCCACGCCGTGCCCGTGGGCACCACGTCCGGCGTCTGCGGCCAGGAGTGCCCGCATGTGTTCGACGACGACCCGTGGGAGCGCGGCTTCGGAGGTAGTGACCACTGGTGCCCGGAGTGCGTGAAGCTGGCGCCGAGGGACGGCTAGCTGGCGATTTTCGTACTCACAAGGGTGTAGTTCACGTACCATCACCCCAGGCACCGCCCTACGCTGCCGGGAGCATGCAGCGCCCTCGGCACCCGAAGAAGGAACTGGAGGAAGTCCTCAGTGCGGCCGAGGATAGGAAGTGGCGGGTTACCCGCGGCAAGAACTACTTCAAGATGTGGTGTCCTTGTCCTGATCGTCACATGAAGACCGTCAAGCTGTCACCGTCCGACCCGAGCTACAAGAAGAACCTGTTGGCCAAGCTGGAGCGAGCAACTTGTTGGGAGGGCACGCCGTGAACTGGAGCGTCACCGCCACCTGCATCATCAGCCATGAGCCACCCATGGAGGAGATCGAGAACCACCTCGATCTCGTGATGGACGAGCTGGGCAAACTGGGGGCAGACCCCGACATGGTTGCCACGCTTGCCGAGGGCCGGGTGGAAATCGAGGTGGCCGCTGTAGGTGATGATGCGTTGGAGGCGATGGCACAGGGACTCGCCACCATCCGAACCGCCCTTCATGCCGCTGGCGCCGGAACCCCGAACTGGCCCCGAGAAGCGGACTTCGTGGGGGCGGAGCAAAACGAGGACGGGCACTGGATCGTGCGCTTCGTCGAGGGCGGCATCCGGAACCCGGACCTTCTGACCGCTTAGAAGGACTTTCCACCAGTCGATAACTGGACGCCTGACGCTCAGGCAGTTCACTCTCAGAACGTCCCCTTGCACAGCGCACCCGGCGGGCTCGGTTCAAGTAAGCGCTAGTGGGTTTGCGCTGTACCCGGATCGAGATATGACTATAATGATGGTCATGTCTGAGGTCACGCTCCCGCTCGCCGAGATCAAGAAGCGGCTGTCCGAGATCGTTGACGGCGTCGAAGGCCGCCACGACCGAGTGGTACTGACCCGCAACGGCCGCCCTGC
>DATLEK010000096.1:0-31047 GCA_035525365.1 Acidimicrobiales bacterium | reverse complement strand
CGATGACCAGCGCCGACCAGACCGACGATTCGTAGCCGGCCGAGAGGCCCTGCAGGATGAGGGTGGCGGGACCGGTATCGGCGCCCTTCTTGATCTCCTTGACCGGCGTGCCGTGCGTGCCGGTGAAGTATTCGGTCAGGCGGTCAATGACGATGGCCAGCACGACGCCGACAAAAACAGCCAGGGGCGCGCGCCACCAGCCGCCCCAGGGGGCCATGTCGGCGGTGTTGAGGTAGATGAAGCCAGCGACGAAGAACAGGACGGCCGAGATGGCGGCCGAGGACAGGAAGCCCTGGAAGATGGCCTTCATGGCGTCGCCGCCTTCAGCCGGGGCGCGCACCACGTAGGTGCCGATGATGGACGAAATGACGCCGATGCCGCGCACAATAAGCGGGTAGATGATCCACTCTAGCTCGCCGGTGATGTGCCACAGCGCCAGGCCCAAGATCAAGCCCGACACCATGGTCACTTCGTAGCTCTCGAAGATGTCAGCGGCCATGCCGGCGCAGTCGCCAACGTTGTCGCCCACAAGGTCGGCCACCACCGCCGGGTTGCGCGGGTCGTCTTCGTTCAGGCCCTGCTCAACCTTGCCCACCAGGTCGGCGCCCACGTCGGCCGCCTTGGTGAAGATGCCGCCGCCCACCCGCAGGAACAGGGCCAGCAGCGAGCCGCCGAATCCGAACCCGACGAGGATGGCCGAGGCCGTGTTCTGGAACAGCAGGATGATGATGGTGGCGCCGAGCAGGCCGAGGCCCACGGTGAACATGCCGGCCACGCCACCGGTGCGGAAGGCGACTTTCAACGCCGCCGGCAGCGATCCGGACTTGGCCGCCGCCGCCGTACGTACGTTGCCCCGCACGGCCAGGCTCATGCCGATGAAGCCGGTGAGGCCGGACATGATGCACCCGGCCAGGAAGGCGAGGGTGCGGAACGTGCCGGAAGCGAGAAAGCTCAGGGCCTCTGTGTCGTCCGGCTTGGCCACGGCCGTGGAGGTGAGGAAGACGATTATGACCAGGGGCATGAGGATGATGCCCACCGTCTTGAACTGCCGGCGCAGGTAGGCGAGGGCGCCCTCCTGGATCGCCATGGCGATCTCCTGCATCTTCTCGGTGCCCTTGTCGGCGGCCAGCACCCCTTTCATCAGGGAGAACCCGACGATGATGGCCAGCAGCGCCGTGCCCACGGAAAAGAACAGCCAAGCGAACTCACCGCCCTTCAGATCGAAGACCTGGTAGCCCCCCTCAGCAGCTAGGAGCGTTGTCATGCAAACCTCTTCTTCCTCTTGATGTCCACTTACAGATGAAACGGCCGGCGACTGGGCCGGCCCGGCCCGCCGAAGCTACCCGTTCGCCGGCCCTTCACCTGGTACGGCACCGACGTCACGACCGTTCCCGGCCGGTCCAGCAGGGCCAGCTTCACGGCCAGTGCGCTCTGGTTGTGGAGGAGGTTGGCGTACCACCGGTCCACCACGAACTCGGGGATGACGACGGTCACGGTGTCGTTCTTCCACCGCTGATCGAGATCGTCCAAAAAGGTCTCCAGGGGCTTGACCAGCTCCCGGTAGGGGGAGCTGACGATCTCGAGCGGCACGTCGATCTTGAAGAACACGATCCCGTTGGAGAACACCAGCCGGTCGCCGCGGTTGCCGAACTGCCGGGGCAGGTAGCCGTCCCTGGCGATGATCGACGACAGCCGGGGGAAGTCGGCATAAGCGGTGTTGGCCGCCAGGCCGGAGATGGTGACGATGTAGACGTAGGTGGGGAAGGCGAAGATCGTCCCCGACTCCTTGATGCCTCTCAGGTTGGCCAGGGTGATCAGGGCGATGAGGCCGAGGGCAGGACCACCCGCTGGTCCCCCACCCCCCGGAAGGCGGGGATGGGGATGAGCTTGCTGATCCGTTGGTGTTCCTGCTCGGCCGTGTCGAGGGGACGGCCCACCAAAGGCGCTGAGAGAGGTCAGCACGGCGGCCGACGCTATCCCGGAGTTGTGCGCGCCCCCGAAGTGCGATTTGGATGTGGCCCATGCACGTGATCGTCGTCGGCTGTGGGAGGGTCGGCTCAGAGCTGGCGGGCAAGCTGGACACCCTCGGTCACTCGGTCGCGGTGATCGACAAGGACCGTCGCGCCTTCCAGCGCTACCTACCCGAGCGCTGGGCTGGCAGGGCGGTGTTGGGCTTCGGCTTCGACCGCGACCACCTCGAGCAGGCCGGCGTGCGGGAGGCCCAGGCCCTGGCCGCCACCACCGGCGGCGACAATTCCAACATCCTCACCGCCAGGATCGCCCGGGAGACCTACCAGATCCGCAACGTGGTGGCCCGCATCCAGGACCCGCGCCGGGCCGTGATCTACGAGCGCCTCGGGATCCCCACGGTGGCCCAGGTGGCGTGGACCACCGACCAGGTGGCCCGCCGGCTGTTCCCGGAGGAGTCGGTCACCGAATGGAACGACGTCTCGGGGGAGCTGGCGCTCATCGAGCGGGCGCTGCCCGATGCGTGGGCGGGCAAGAAGCTGGCCAAACTGGGCCTGCCCGACAAGTTCCGCGTCGCCTCCCTCACCCGGGCCGGGAGCCCGCGCCTCACCGGCCCGGACATCGTGGGCCAGGAGGGCGACATCCTCCACATCATGGTGACCAAGGCGGCCATGGACGAGCTCGAGGAGCGCCTGGTGGGAGGAGACGAGTCATGAGGGTCGCCATCGCAGGAGCGGGCAACGTGGGCACCTACATCGCCGCCGATCTGAAGGCGGCGGGCCACGAGGTGCTGCTGATCGAGCAGGACCCCGACGTGGTCGCCCGCACCGCTCCCACCGTGGACGTGCAGTGGTACGAGGGTGACGCCTGCGAGGTCACCAGCCTGCACGAGGCCGGACTGGCCGACGCCGACGTGGTGGTGGCCGCCACCGGCGACGACGAGGACAACCTGGTCGTCTCGCTCCTGGCCAAGCAGGAGTTCGCCGTGCCCCGCGTGGTAGCCAGGGTGAACCACCCGAAGAACCAGTGGCTGTTCACCGAGGCGTGGGGCGTGGACGTGTCGGTGTCGACCCCCCACCTGCTCACCGCGCTGGTGGAAGAGGCCGTCTCGGTCGGGTCACTGGTCCGCCTTCTCCAGTTCCGGGACGCCCAACTGGTGGAGGTGACCCTGGACGACGCTTCCCCCGCCGCCGGCCTCTCGATCGCCGATCTCGAGTTTCCCCGGGACGCCACCGTCGTCGCCGTGGTCCGTGAGCGCCACGTCATCGTCCCCCGGGGTGACACCGTGCTCTGTGCCGCCGACGAGGTGCTCGCCCTGGTCACCCCCGAGTCGGAGGACCTGGTCAAAGCCGTGCTGATCGGTCAGGGCAGCAGTTCGTAGCGCGGGTTGTAGATGACCAGCCGGCTCCCGTTGCTGCCGGCCGCGCCCCGGCCGCTCACCATGAGCCGACGGCCGGAGCTGATTCCGGCGATGCGGGTGCGGCCCGTCCACATGGCCACCAGGCAACCGGTGCCGTCGCTGATGCTGGCCTCGAGCCACGGGGACCCGTCGGGGCGTGGGACGATGCGGATGGAAGTGATCTCGCCCACCACCGTCGCCTCCTGGCGGGGGCGGAGCTCGCCGATGGGCACGGCGCACTCGATGCCGGCGCAGAACTCCCGGAGCCGCTCACGGTCGAGCTGACCGACCGGGGTGGTAAAACGCCTGAGACGGCTCTTGAGCGCCACGGATCTCCCCTCTTCCTAACCCGCCGTGCTGTAACCCAGAGGCGGCGCCTCACCATCGCTGCCGAAGTCGCTCTCTGCCGGCCCACAGAACATCACGATGCGCACGGACGTGCCGGCCTCGGAGGGGTCGAACTCCACTTGATCGACCAGTGAACGGATCAGCGGGATCCCCAGACCACGCTCGAAGTTGAGGCGCTCGGGGTCGGTGACCGGCGGATGGGTGGGGAGCGAGCGGGGGTCGAACCCCGAACCCCGGTCTTCGACCTGCACCTGGAGATGGTCGTCGGCCTCGGACCAGCGCAGCAGCACCCGCTCCGACACGTCGACATCGGCGTGGGCCTCGATGGCGTTGGTGCAAACCTCGGACACCGCGAGCTTCAGGTCGTCGATGCGGTCATCGGCGAGAGTCCGCCGGCTGGAGGCCAGCGAGGACACGACCAGACGGGCCAGCCCGACATACTCGGGACGAGCGGGGATCTCCAGCTCGATACCTGCGGGCGTGCCGTTCGTCAAGGACACGATCCTGGCGCCTAAACACCCACGGCGTCGTCCACCGAAGCGTGGATGGTGAACACCTTGGTGAGACCGGTGATCTCGAAGACCTTGAGAATCCGGTGCTGGGTGCAGACCAGGCTCAGGTCGCCGTCGTGGCTGCGGAGGCGCTTGAGCCCGCCGACGAGCACTCCGAGACCGGTGGAGTCGAGGAAATCGACGGCCTCCAGGTCCACGGTGATGTTCTGCTTGCCCTGGCTCACCAGCTCGACGAGCTTCTCCCGCAGGCGAGGAGCGGTGTACACGTCGACCTCACCCCGTACGGCCAAGACGGTGATGTCGCCGTGCTCGGTTACGTCCAGACCAAGATCCATGTCGTGTCTGCTCCTTTGGCTCGCCGGGCCGCCTCTGGCGCCGGTTTTGCCGACAACCTACCCGCCCTGACCCCTACTCCGGCACAAGAGCTTCCAGGGGCTCGCGTTGCACCTCTCCTTTGATCCAGAGCAGGTGCATCAGCAGCACCGTGGCCAGCAGCCCGGCGGCGAGGAAGCCCGCTGATCGCCGGCGATCGTTGCTGGCATCCTCTGCCCCCAGCTCCCGCACCTCGCCATCCTCTCCAGTGCCTCCGGGCGGGGCCACAGCCTGCTCGTCCTCCCCCACCAGGCGCGTGGTGTTGGTGGCGCCGAAGGGGAGGGCGTCGGTGAAACCCGGATCAGGTTCATTGGATCGGATGTCGGGTCGCCGGGCCTGGCGCTGAATGGCGGTGAACCCGGAGAGGTCGAGGGTGCCCGACGACCGCAGGGCCCCGGGGCTGTTGGGCGAGAGCGTGCTCCCTGTGGTGTTCCCGGGCGTGGAGCCTCCACCGGTGCCCGCTTCCGATCCAGGGGTGGTGCCGGCGGTGGTGCCGCCGGGAACAGTGGTCCCCGATGCCGGCGGACCGGGAACGGTGGCACTGGCCGCCGGCGACGGGTCGGAGTTCACGCCCGTGCTGGCGTCGGCCCCCCTCCGCACGGCCACCACCTGGTAGCGGTACTCACCCGCGGCCTCGGCGGTGGAGGGATCGACGATGGAGGTGCCCCCAGGGCCGTCGGTGGTGGCCAGCGGCGAGAAGGCGCCGTCACCCTTGGCCCGTTGCACCACGTAGAACAGCATGTCCTTCTCGGTGTTGGCCGCCCAGCTCAGGGTGACAGCTCGGGACTCCTTGTCGATCGCAGTCCGCACGTTGGTGGGCGGAGCGGGCGGAGCGACAACAAAGAAGTCCCGTATGGCCGTTTCCGTCTCCAGCTCGTCGTCCTCGATCAGGCCGAGCCCACTCGGATTGTCGCGGCCAGTCGCCCGCACTGTCGCCAAGTACTTGCCGTTGTATTCCGTCTGGACCGGGAAGGACACCTTCTGCTCTGAGTCCCGCCCAGTGGTGTTGAACTCGCCGCTCTGCGTGGCCTGCTTGGACACAGAGTTCGGGGCGGGCGCAACCGTCACAGTGATCTTCCCGACCAGTACCCCGTTGCTCATCCGGGCCTCGGCGTCGACTGCGAAGCTTCTGGCAGTGATCAACTGTCCGTCACCGGGTCGGGTGATGAGCAGGGACGGCTTTCCGGCAAAGGCAGCGGGGGCCAGGACGCCGGCGCCGGCCACCATGAGCAGGGTGCCGGCGGCCAGGACACGGAGACGGGTGAAGGCGGTCATGTGCGGGTGGAGGCTCCCTTGGTGAGCGTGGCCGTGATTATGAGACGCTCCCTGGCCGAACCCTTGGGATGACACGTGGTTAGCGTGAGGAGATGCTGGCCCGGTGAGTTCGCGGCCACCGAGCGGTTGGTGGGTTTGACGATGAACGGCGCCTTGTTCACCTCGTAGGTACAAGAGCCGATGGGCGTCTCGAGAATGATGGTGTCGCCGGTCTTCAGGCGGTCCAGGTTGGCGAACGGCTTGCCGTAGGTGGTGCGGTGACCGGCGATGGCCACGTTGCCGTCCTCGCAGGGCAGCGGCGTGTCCGGGTAGTGCCCGGCGCCCGCCCTCAGCGCACTGGCGCCTGTGCCCTCCACCACCACCACGTCGACATCCAGCTTGGGGATCTTGATGCGGGTGAGGGCGTCGCCCTCCTTCAGCTGGGCCTTGCGGTAGAGCTCCTTGTGCTCGGGGCTGGCGATCTCACGATCGAGGCGGCTCTGGACCCGACCCTGGTAGAGGTTCGTGTAGAAGGGATAACCGAGCAGCCCCACCGCGGACACCAAAAGGACCACCGACAGCCCGGACAGGCCGGCACGGGCCCAACGGTTGCTGCGGAGGTAACGGATGACGGCGTCCACGGGGGTTTCTCCTAGCAGGGGTACAGACGGGATCGATTGGGGCGATCGTTACATCGACCAGTGTCGCCGAAAATGAAGAACCCCGGGGCATCATGCCCCGGGGTTCTTCAACTTCTTGCTGCGGGTTGGCTCAGTAAGCCCGAACCAACACCCGGCGGACCAGGACGGCCAGGCCGAGGATGCTCACGCCGGCCAGGGGGATCCAGGGGGTTCCACCTGTGCGGGGCAGCTCGGCGCCAGGGGCGGCGGCGGGGGCGGCGGCGGCGGGGGTGCCACCAACGCCGGCCTCAGCGTGGGCCAGCTCGACGAGGATGCCGTTGCTGACGCCCTTGAGGAGGTGGAGCTTCACAGCATCGGCGACGGCGCCGACCGTACCGTCAGGGTTGGTGACCGTCTTGCCGGCTGCGACGATGATGTCGCTCTCCAGCGGGGTGCCGGCCAGGATGGTCTGGCTGGCACCGACGGGGACCTTGACCTCGGTGCCGGCGGGCAGCAGGGCGGTCGGACCGATCTTGATGGTCACCAGCGAGGGATCGAAGCTGGGGGTACTGGTGCCGGTGGACCGGTCGTAGACGGCCTTGGCCGAGGCAGCGCCGACGGTGATGGTGGCCAGGGGACCAAGATCGCCGGTGACGCCGGCAACCGAGCCGGGGAGGCGCAGCGGGAGGATCTTGATCTCGGCACCCGAAGCGGTGGCCGACGATGTGACCTTGCTGCCGTCGGTGACCACCGAGGAGGTGGACTTGCCGGCGGTGACCTCGAGGGTCCGGGTGTTCAGCAGGTCAGCGACCGTGCCCTGCACCGTCTCCACGACGGGGGTCAGTGTGGCGCCTAGGCCGAGGGGAAGGCCGGCGACGGTGGTCTTGGCCGTCTCGAGCACCGTCTCGTTGACGAGGTTGGTGACCGTGGAGTTCAACCCGGCGAGGCCGAGGATGTTCTGCACGTCGAGGGTGAGACCGGCGACCTTGCCCTCGCTCTTGGCGAAGGGGTTGCCACCGGCGAGGGAGCCCTCGGCGAAGCCGCAGGCCAGGCCCACGTCGAGGATGTTGGCCACCGGCAGGCCCACGGCACACGTCGGACCTTTGCTGTCGGCACCGCTGCCGGAGAGGTTGACGCTGGCGGTGGTGTTGGCCAGGCTCAGCACGCCGGCACCCTCGGCGACGGCCGTGAGCTGGGACGTTGCCTTCGCGCTGGAAACACCAGCTGTGATGCCCTGGCCCAGGACCTGGACGTTGAGGGCACGCCCGGAGGCGCTCCCGAGGTATACCTCGGCGGTGCTCTGAGCCGAGACCGGCCCGGCGGTGAACACGCTCGCGAGTGTGATGGCACCTGCTGCAGCAGCGAGCCTTCGGTTCTTTGCCATTGTGTGGTTGTCCCTTTCTATTGCCATGGGCCTGCAAATACAGGCCTGGCGGTGGTTGGTCATCTGCTGAACGCCCCAGCCGCCGCAGGATGACGCTCTTTGTGGGGAAATTATGCCCGCCGCCTGAGACGGAGGCTACCTGAGCTGAGCTGAGCGGCGTCAGCCCTGCTCCCGCCGCATGGACGCTTTGGCGTGAAGGACGATATCGGGGATCAGGGCGCCGACGATAGGAGCATAGGTGGGCGAGCGGTACGAGACCCTCACATCGACCTGACGAGCGCCTTTTTCGTGCCCGCTCATGTCGAGGCTCAATCGGTGGGCGGCCAGCGGCGCACCGGCCAGGGCGGCATGTCTGGCCGCCTTGGCGGTGGGGTCGACGGCCGCGGCCCGGGCCGCCTCCCGGGCGGCGTGCACGACCAGGACCTGGTCGCGCACCACCAGGGCCACCTGGACAAGGACGAGGAGAAGGATGGCCACGAGGGGCAGGACGAGGGCCAGCTCCACGGCGGCCTGGCCCTCGTCGCCCGGGGCGGCCCGGTGATGCCGGGCCCTCACCGCACCCTGGAGAGCAGCTGGTCGAGCACACCGTCGAGCAACCGCCCGACGCGGTTGGTGCGGGTGGCCCATCCGACGACCAGTAGGGCCACGGCGGCCGCCCCCAGCAGGACCAGGGCGTACTCGGCGGAGGCCTGGCCCTCCTGATCCCGTCGGGCCAGCCGTTGCTGGACGTGGTCGGTGATGGCGAGGAACAGGCACTGCAGTTTCACGAATGCGACAACCATTTGGGAACTCCTTCGTCTTGTCCGGTTTGGGTGTTCTGGGTGACTGCTAGAGGCGCAGCGCCCGCAGGGCGCCGGCGACGAGAGGCGCCACGGTGAGCAGCGCGAAAGCCGGGAGGATGCAGAGCACCAGAGGGAAGAGGAGGACGACGGGGACCTTGCGGGCAGCCTCCTCGGCACGGCGCTGGCGCTGGCGCCGCACCTCGTCGCCCAGGCGCTCCAGAGCCGGCCCGAGCGGGGCTCCGTAGCGCTCGCAGGTGGTGAGGGCCACGGCCAGGGGGCGGACGGCCTCCCCGGCACGGTGGGGCAGCTCGTCGAGGGCGTCGGCCACGCGCCGGCCGCGGCCGACCTCGCTGGTGACGCGCGCCAGCTCAGCGGCGAGCGGGCCGACGCCGCGCCGGCCGGCGGCGGCGACGGCGTGGGTGACGTTGGCGCCGGCGCCCACGGCGAGGGTGAGCAGGTCCACGACCTCGGGCAGGCCGGCCTCGAGACGGGCGAGCCGCTGCCGCTCCTCGCGCCGGGCCCGTAGCCGGGGCCAGGCCCAGCCCGTGAAGACGGCGGCCGGGGCGAGAACGGGGACGGCGGCGGCCGAGACGATGGCGGCGATGGCCACGCCGCCGACCCAGCGGGGGGTGACGCCGGCCGGCGCCGTCGCTGGCGCCCCGGGACGCCCGCCCGGTCGGAGCCGGAGGATGGCCCGGCCCAGGGCGTCGACGCTGCGCCACCGTGCCGGCCCCGGGTGGTCGGCGCCGGCGCCGGCGGTGGCGGTGGCGCCGGCGGGCCGGCCCAGTGGGCGGCGCGGGCGCGGGCGGTGCCGGCACCCGGCCACCGCCACGAGCGCAGCCCAGGCCAGGCCGAGCAAAACGGCGGTCGGCGTCATCAGTCGACCTCTATGCGGGTGAGGCGGGCCATCCAGAGGGCGCCGGCGGCGTCGAGGGCGAGGCCGCCGGCCAGGCACAGCAGGCCGGCGGGAGTGCGGAACAAGAAGGCGGAGGTGCGGGCGTCGGCCAGGGAGGCCACGGCGGTGAAGGCGAGGGGGGCGCCGGCGAGAACGGCCGCCGAGGCCCGGGCCTGGGTGGCGAGGGCCCTGGCCTCGGCCCGCGCCGCCAGCCGCTGGCGCAGGGTGGCGGCCACTCCGTCGACCGCCCTGGCCAGCGGCCCGCCCGTCTCGGCACCCAGGCAGAGGGCGCTGACCACCAGGCGCACACCGGGTGACGGCCGGAGGGCGGCCCATGCCTCCAGGGCGGCCACCACACTGGCGCCCCGCTCGATGGACCGGGCCACCGACGCCAGCTCCGCGCCAAGAGGGCCCGGAGTGGCCGCGGCCGCCTCGCCGATGGCCAGTCGCAACGACGCCCCCGACCGCAGGGCCCGGGCGACGGCGTCCACCGCGCCGGGCAGGGCCGCCTCCAGACGGTCGCTCCCCCGCCGGCGGAGCAGGCGCCAGGCGACGATGGGGCCGCCGGCCACCGCTCCCACGCCCACGGCGGCGGCGCCCGGCCCGCCGGCGGCAGCCCCGGCCACAAGCACCATCACCAACGACACCAGCCACAGTGACCAGGCCCGGCCGGGATCGACGGCAATGCCCGTGTCAGCCACGGCGGAGGCGATCCATGGCGGAGGTGCGGCCAGACGCACGGCGGAGGCGATCCATGGCGGAGGTGCGGCCAGACGCACGGCGGAGGCGATCCATGGCGGAGGTGCGGCCAGACGCAGGGCGCCGGGCACCCGGGAAAGGCCGGCGCCGCGATGAACGGCTCGGCGCCGGCCGGGCATGGCATGGCGTAGGGCCACCGCGGCGATCACGACGGACATGGCGGAGGACAGGCCGGCACCGCTCATGGCGCGCCCCGGTCGTGAGGTGGCCGCGCCGGCGGGGGTGGCTCCTCGGACCCGGACCGTGGGGCGCGGGAGACCAGGCGGGTGACAGAGGATGCGTCGGCCACCATCTCGACCTGGCACGGGCCGGTTATCTCGGCGATCTCGGTCACGGAGCGGGACCCGCCGGAACGACGGGCCACCTGGACCACCAGGTCGATGGCGCTGGCGATCTGGTCACGGACGGCGGCCAGCGGCAGGCTCGACCTGCCCATCATGACCATCGTCTCCAGCCGGCGCAGGGCATCGAGCGGCCCGTTGGCGTGGCACGTCGACAACGACCCGTCGTGGCCGGTGTTCATGGCCTGGAGCATGTCGAGGGCGGCGGCGTCGCGGACCTCCCCCACGACGATCCGGTCAGGCCGCATGCGCAGGGCGTTGCGGACCAGGTCCCGGACCCGCACCTCCCCGCTCCCTTCGGCGTTCAGAGGGCGGGCTTCCAGGCGCACGACGTGGGCCTGGGGGAGGCGCAGCTCGGCCGCGTCCTCCACGGTGATGATGCGCTCATCAGCCGGGATCGCCGCGGCCAGGGCGTTGAGCAGCGTGGTCTTGCCTGACGACGTCGCCCCTGACACCAGGATGTTGAGGCGGGCTTCCACCGCCCATACCAGGAGGCGGGCCAGCGCCGGCGGGCAGAAGTCGGCCAGGGGAATGGCCCGGGCCGCGAAGCGGCGGATGGTGAGGCAAGGCCCGTCGACGGCCAGCGGCGGCACCACGGCATTGACCCGGGACCCGTCGGGAAGCCGGGCATCGACCATGGGAGAGGCCCGATCGACACGCAGGCCGAGGGGACCGACGATCTTCTCGATGAGGTGCTCGACGGTGCCGGCGTCCAGAGCAGGGGGCACCTCGTGCAGAGCGCCCTGACGCTCCACCCACACCCGGCCGTGGCCGCTGATCATGATCTCGGTGACCTCCGGGTCGGCCAGCAGCGGCTCCAGGGGCCCGAGGCCGGTGGCGTGGGCCAGCACGTCGGCGACGACCTCGGCCAGCTCCTGGCCGGCGAGCAGGGGGGCCTCCTCCCGCGCCAGGCGGGCCACGGAACGTGCGTCGACCAGATCTGACTCCTGAAGGACCCGGGCCTTCACCCGGTCGGCCAGCCCTTCGGCGGGTTCGATGGTCATCGCCACCGCCTCCTACGCCGCTCGCCTGAGCGCCCGCTCCAGGGAGCGGGGCACCCTCGAAGCGAGAAGTCCGGCGTCGACGGAACGGGCGATGGCGGGGTCCCACGCCACCTCGGCCCGCACGGGCACGCCGAGCACGTCCTCAATGTCACGGCGGCCGAGCGACCGGCCGGGTTCGTTGACGAGGATGACTCCAGAGGGCCGGATCGGCGCGGCGAGCGCCCGGCGCAGGGCCAGGTAGCACGGGCGCAGCACGAGCAGCGAAAGCGCGGCAGAAGTGGCCACGGTGAGCCCGCCCTCGTGGCCGGCCGACCCGCAGTCGGCGACGACGTTGCGGTCGCAGGCCAGGGCGGCACAGAGCCGGTCAGCGCCGGCGGCGTCGATCGGTGCCGGGCCGCCGGCGGCAATGAGCTGCAGCCCCGGGCCCACCTCCACCTCGAGCCGGCACAACGACTCGCTGTCGGCGTCGGGGGTGGAGACCCAGTCCCTGAGGCCGGGGCCGGTGGGGTCGGCGACACCGAAGGCGGCGGGGAGATCCCCGGCGAGGTCGACGGCGAGCGCCCCCCCGGGCATGGATCGGGCCAGGACGAGAGACAGGCCGGCGGCGACGACAGTGGTGCCGCTGCCCCCTTTGACGGACCAACAGGCTACGAGCAACTTTCCCCTCCCTCTGCTCCCGGGCCGGGCGCGACGAGGCGGACTCCGAGGGGAAGGGGTGGCCGTGACCCTAGAGCAACGGCTCCGCCGGCGCAAGAGGAAAACGAGAAGTTTCTGCGGCTGCTGCCGTGGCTACGAAGGCATCATGTCGGGTGCCTGGTTGATTGCAGCGATACCCGGCACGGTGATGCTCCTGGCCGCCATCCTGGCCCTCTCGGCCCTGGTGGAGCAGCACTTCCTGTCACCCCGGTCAATGATCCTCGGGGTCGTGCGAGCCCGGCGCAACACGCCGGAGTACGCAGAACAGTTCGTAGCCCGCCAGTTCGACCGCCTGCTCCTCGAGCAGCCGGGGCGGTCAGCCGACCGATAAGAGGCGGCTACTCGACCCGCAGCTTCTTGGCTGCGACGGCACCGAGGGCGATCAGGACGACAAGCATGAGAAGCTTCTTCATACTTCGCAGCGTAGTAGCCTCACCTTTCCGGTGTAACAGCCGGTAGGGAGGTGTCCGGGCACCTGGTGGGCTCCCCCGCCTTCAAAGCGGGTGGGACGGGCGATCCCCGTCCGGCGGGTTCGATTCCCGTCCACCTCCGCGTTTCGCTCTCGCAACCGGAGGTTGCTCGGCGACTAGACGGTCAGAAGGTCTCTGGCGCCGGTGTCGCTGCTGGGGTGGCGCAGCTTGGACATCGCCCTTGCTTCGATCTGGCGGATGCGCTCTCGGGTGAGGTTGAAGTGCTCGCCTACCTCTTCGAGGGTGCGGGGCTCGCCGCGGTCGAGGCCGAAGCGGAGGCGCAGGATCTCGCGCTCGCGCTCGTCGAGGGGGCCGAGGAGGCGGGAGATCTCCTCGGGCAGGAGGGAGGTGGCGGCTACCTCGAAGGGCGACTCAGCCGAGCGGTCCTCGACCACGTCGCCCAGCTCGGCATCGCCGTCTTCGCGGAGGGGCTCGGACAGCGAGAGAGGCTCGGCGGCGAAGCGGAGGGCCTCGCTCACCTTGTCCTCGGGCATCTCCACCTCGGACGACAGCTCCGACAACGTGGCCGGGCGGCCGTACTTCAGCTCCAGGCGGGAGCGGGCCTTCTGCAGGCGGGCCAGGGTGTCGCCGGCGTGGACGGGTAAGCGGATGGTCCGGCCGGTGTTGGCGATGCCGCGGGTGATGGCCTGGCGGATCCACCATGTGGCGTAGGTGGAGAACTTGAAGCCCTTGCGCCAGTCAAACTTCTCGACGGCGTGCATGAGCCCAAGGTTGCCCTCCTGGATCAGGTCGAGCAGGGGCAGACCGGAGGCCTGGTACTTCTTGGCGATGGAGACCACGAGGCGCAGGTTCGACTGCACGAAGGCCCGCTGGGCGTCGTCGCCGGCGGCCAGCTGGCGCTTCAGCTCACGCCGGCGCGCCGCGGAAAGACCCTTGGGGTGCTTCTCGAGTTCCTCCCGCGCCGCGGTGCCGAGTTCGATGGCCTGGGCGAGGCGAGCCTCGTCGTCCTTGGTGAGCAGCGCGTACTGCCCGATCTCGCTGAGGTAGATCCTGACGAGGTCTTCCTCGTCCCGCTCCGAACCTCGGTCCTTGGCCAAATCTCAAACCCTTCGTTGCGCTGCAAGAAACTCAGGCCCTGGAACCTGCCTGGGCAAGGCATCCCGCCTCGACGGGATCGGGTCGGCAACCGTCTCTTTCACCATACCGGGGCGGTCAAGGCCCCAGTGACAAGATTCGTCATCGACCGGCCAACGGCCTGCCTGGAGCCTCAGCCGCGGTATTGGTTGGTGATCGGGAGCCGGCGGTCCTTTCCGAAGGCCTTGGCACTCACCCTCACGCCCGGAGGCGTCTGGCGACGCTTGTACTCGGCCAGGTCCACCAGGCGCACCACCTGGCGCACCTGATCCGCATCGAAGCCGGCGGCCACCAGCTCGGCCGAGGTGAGGTCGCCGCCGACATAGGCCTCGAGGATCGGGTCGAGCACCTCATAGGGCGGCAGGGACTGGTCGTCACGCTGATCGGGGCGGAGCTCGGCCGAAGGTGGCTTGGTCAGCACCGACTCGGGGATGACGGTGGCGCCGGCCCGCTCGTTGACCCACCGGCCGAGCTGGAACACGAGGGTCTTGGGTACGTCCTTGATCACGGCGAAGCCGCCGGCGGTGTCGCCGTAGAGGGTGGAGTAGCCCACCGCGCTCTCGCTCTTGTTGCCGGTGGTGAGGACCAGCCAGCCCAGCTTGTTCGACAAGGCCATGAGGACGACGCCCCGGATGCGCGACTGGAGGTTCTCCTCGGTGATGTCCTCCGCCTTGCCTTCGAACGAGGGCGCCAGCATGTCGAGAAGAGCACTATGGGCGGGTTCGATGACGACGGTGCGCAGCTCGATGCCCAGAGTTGCGGCCAGTTCCTCGGCGTCGGTGCGCGAGCTTTCGCTCGAGTAGCGGGACGGCATGGACACGCCGTGCACGTGAGCGGGGCCCAGGGCTTCGGCCGCCACGCACGCCACCAGCGACGAGTCGATGCCGCCGGACAGGCCGATCACCACGTCGGTGAAGCCGTTCTTGGCCACGTAGTCGCGGGTGCCGGTGACGAGGGCGGCGTGGACCTCGTCGAGCGGGTGCAGCGCGGGCACGACTACGGGCGGGCGATGGTCGCGATTGGCCACGGGCGCGTCGGAGACCGTCACTGTGGGCAACGGTGGGCTGGTGGCCCGGCCTCGGGGATCGAGCAGGCGCTTGCGGAACAGCGGGCCGACCTGGAGATCGACCACCATGACCGCCTCTTCGAACTGCGGGGCCGAGGCCACCACATGGCCGTGGTCGTCGACGATCAACGAGGCGCCGTCGAAGACCAGCTCGTCCTGGCCCCCGACCTGGTTGACGTACACCAGGGCGCACGACGCGTCAGCGGCCCTCGTGGACAACATTCGCTCGCGTTCCGGCAACCGGCCGGCGTGGTACGGAGAGGCGTTGAGGTTGAGCACGACCTGGGCGCCACCGGCGGCCTGCTCGCTGATGGGACCGGCCGGGCCCCAAGAGTCCTCGCATATCGAGACACCGCAACGGACCCCGCCGATTACGAACAGCGACAGAGGCGCCACGCCGGGAGTGAAGTAGCGCTGCTCGTCGAACACCGCGTAGTTCGGGAGAAGGCGCTTGTGGTAGCGCCCGACGATGCGGCCGTTGGCACACACGGCGGCGGCGTTGCGCAGGTCACGGTCGTCGTCCACGAACCCGACCACCGCGGCGCACGCACCGGTGCGGACGGCCAGCTTCTCCAGGGCCCGCAGGTTGTCCTCGATGAAGCCGGGCTTGAGCAGGAGGTCCTCCGGCGGGTAGCCGGTTATGGCCAGCTCCGGGAACACCGCGACATCGGCGCCGGCGGCCTCGGCCTCCTCGAGAGCGGCGAGGATCCGGGCCACGTTCCCCTCGAGGTCGCCGACCACGGTGTTGAGCTGGCACGCGGCGATGCGGATACGAGCCACATATCGAGTGTAAATCGGGGCTCGCCCGGCCGTCGGAGCATGTAAGGCCCATGTAACGGCAGCGTGAACTGACGCCCGGAATGGCTATGGAGGCGCGGAGTGTGAGCAACAATGGGCCCATGGAGCGACCCCAGGACTACGTGTTGCGCACCGTCGAGGAACGAGGGGTCCGCTTCATCCAGCTCTGGTTCACCGATGTCCTCGGCATCCCCAAGGCGTTCAACATCACACCGGCCGAGTTGGAGAACGCTCTCGAGGAAGGAATGACCTTCGACGGATCGGCGGTGGACGGCTTCAGCCGGGTACAGGAGAGCGATGTCCTGGCCCGTCCCGATGCGACCACTTTCCAGATCCTGCCCAACCGGGACAAGGGCCCCGCGGTGGCCCGGGTGCTCTGCGACATCACCCATCTCGACGGCATCCCCTTCGAGGGCTGCTCCCGCCACGTGCTCCGCCGCCAGCTCGAAAAGGCCAGGGAAAAGGGCTTCTCCTTCTTCGCCGCCCCCGAGATCGAGTACTTCTACTTCGCCAGCGACGAGGGTCGACCCGAGCCTCTGGACCAGGGTTCGTACTTCGAGCTGACGGTGGCCGACATGGCCGGAGACCTCCGCCGGCGGACGGTCCTCACCCTCGAGGACATGGGCATCCCCGTCGAGTACAGCCAGCACGAGGACGCTCCGAGCCAGCACGAGATCGACCTGCGCCACACCGACGCCATGTCGATGGCCGACACGTTGATGACGGTGCGCCTGGTGGTGAAGGAGATCGCCAGGGAAGCCGGCGTGCACGCCACGTTCATGCCCAAGCCACTGGCGGGCGTGCAGGGATCGGGCATGCACACCCATTTCTCGTTGTTCGAGGGCGAGGCCAACGCCTTCCACGACGAGGCCGACGAGCATCAGCTTTCCGCCGTGGGCAAGGCTTTCATAGCCGGCGTGCTCACCCATGCCCGGGAGATCACCGCCGTCACCAACCAGTGGGTCAACTCCTACAAGCGCCTGGTGGTCGGGTACGAGGCGCCGGTCTACGTCTCGTGGGCCCGCAACAACCGGTCGGCGCTCATCCGGGTGCCGGCGCCCAAGCGGGGCAAGAAGGAGTCCACCCGCATCGAGTACCGGGCTCCGGATCCGGCCTGCAACCCGTACCTGACCTTCGCCCTGGTGCTGGCCGCCGGGATGCGCGGAGTGGAGCAGGGCTACGAGCTGCCACCCGAGGCGGCCACCAATCTCTACGAGCTGACTCCCGAAGAGCGGGCGGCGGCGGGCATCACCTCCCTGCCGGGCTCGCTGTCCGAGGCGCTGGAGGAGATGGAGCGCTCCGAGCTCGTGGCCGAGGCGCTGGGTGACCACGTGTTCACCTGGTTCCTCCGCAACAAGCGGGCAGAATGGGCCGACTACAAGTCCCAGGTGACCCAGTTCGAGCTGGACCGCTACCTCTCCACGCTGTAGCCAGGAGCCCGACGTGGAACCACTTCTTCTCTATCCCGATCCCCCGCCGCCAATCCTGGTCCAGGCGCTGGACCTGGGGGGCTACCCGTGGAAGGCGGCCGGCACGGCTGAGGCAGCGGCACGGCTGGAGCCCGGCGAGGGTTGGGCCGGAGCCATCGTGAGCGCCGACGTCGACCCCGAGGGCGCTTTCGCCCTGTGCCGGACGTTGCGCAAGCGGGACCTGCCCCTCGAGCCGATGCTGGTGCTGGTGGCCGGCCATCAACTACCGGACCTCGAGCTGCGGGAGGACCTGTTCGACGACTTCTGCGTCTCGCCCTTCCAGGACCGCGAGCTGGAGGCCCGGCTCAAGCACCTGTTCTGGCGCACAGGCCAGGGCACCCGCCCCGAGCTGGTGGAGTACGGGCCGCTGATTCTCAACCTCGAGACCTACCAGGCGGCCATCGCCGGGCGCCCTCTCGACCTCACCTACATGGAGTACGAGCTGCTCAAGTTCCTGGCCACCCACCCGGGGAAGGTCTTCACCCGGGAGATCCTGCTGTCACGGGTGTGGGGCTACGAGTACTACGGCGGCGCCCGCACCGTCGACGTGCACATCCGCCGCCTCCGGGCCAAGCTGAGCACCGAGCACGAGCACCTCATCTCGACGGTGCGCTCGGTGGGTTACCGCTTCGGTCAGTCCCGCTGGGGGCTGTAGCCGGCGCCCGCCATCACTGTTCCCTCCGTTGCGAGTACATACGGGGCGTTTTCCGCCCGCTATGTACTCGCAACGTCGGAGGGTGGGCTCGCCTGGGGGCTGTAGGCCCAGGCTTCGATCTCCACGTCGCCGCCGAAGGGGAGGGCGACGACGGCGATGGTGGAACGGGAGGGGTAGCGGCCGGTGAAGGCGGCGGCGTAGACCTCGTTCATGGCGGCGAAGTCGGCCATGTCGGTGAGGAAGACGGTTGCCTTCACCACGTCGTCGAGCGACGCTCCCTCGCCGGCGAGAAGCTCTCTGAGGTTGGCCAGGGCCTGCCCGGTCTGCGCGGGTACGCCGCCGGCGACGACAGTGCCGTCGACCACCCCGAGCTGGCCGGAGCAGGTCAGCCAGGGGCCGGCCCGGACGATGGGCGAGTAGGGACCTATGGGTGCTGTCATCGTGCTCCTCTGTGGGTGG
Source organism: Acidimicrobiales bacterium (assembly GCA_035525365.1). Classification (GTDB taxonomy): domain Bacteria; phylum Actinomycetota; class Acidimicrobiia; order Acidimicrobiales. The sequence continues at coordinate 12,701 of DATLEK010000096.1, read as the reverse complement.
GCCAGTCGGGGGGATAGCCGTCGGCGCGCCAGGCAGCGGCGGCCACGGCGGCGAACACGGCGTCTGAAACGTTGACGGGTGGGCCGGCGGCGTCCTCGATCTCGACGGTCACCGCCGGCATGTCGGCGGCCCGCAGCACGCCGAACGACCGGATGGTGAGATCGTGGGGGACGCCCTCGGCGTCGACGGCGATGCCCTCGCGGCGGACCCAGCCGAGGGCCATGTGGGCGGCGCCGATGCAGAACGATCGCAGCACGACCTCGTCGAGGGGGTCGCCGCACGAGACGCGGACGCGGACGGAGCCGCCGGCCGCCACCTCGGCATCGGCGCGGGCGCCCGACGGTGCCGTCACCGTCGACCGGGCATGGTTCCGTGCGGCGGCCAGCAGCACGGCCGCCTCGGCCCAGCCGGCGGCCCGGGGCGCCATGGAGGTGGGGGGGCCGGCCACGTCCACCTCCTCCACCACCAGGCCGGGGGCCACGGAGTGGACGGCCTCGGCCGCGCCTGGGGTGCGCACCACCCGGAGCACGCCGGTGCCGTCGCTCCGGATGCCGCCGGCGACGGGGGGCCTCTTGGGGCCGAGGCGCACCACGTCCTCACGGGAGAGGAGCACCCGCACGGCACGGCCGTGCTCGTCGGCGAGGCGGCGGGCGGCGGCGGGGGCCACGGAGCTCGTCTTCCCCCCGAAGGCGCCCCCGTTGGCTACGGGAGACGCCGGCTCGCCGCCTGGCACGCACCAGGAGGCGTCGGGCTCCAGGTAGGCGGGCTCGATCCAGGTTGTTCGGAGGGTGAAGTCCCACGGGCCGGGCGGGATCTCCAGCGGATGGCTGAGCCCGATGGTGCTGCGCCGGCCCTGGACCTTGCCGGCGAGGGCCCGGGCCCCGGTGAGGGTTTCGGCCACGGCCCAGCCGCCGGCGCCGTCGGGGACCGCCACCAGGGCGTCGAGCGGGGCGGTGTCGTCAGCGAAGCCGGCGGCACCGAGGGCGACATGGGCGCCCACCTGTTGGGGGGCGCCTCCCTCCATGGAGGCCCGGCGGCCGGCGGCGTCCAGGTCGCGTGGTGCGGCGGATGGGGTGGAGCCGGTATCGCCGGCCACGCGGGTGAAGGCCTCCTTGATGGTGTTCCAGCCGGTGCAGCGGCAGAGGTGGGCCAGCAGGGCGGTGTCCACATCCTTGTCGCTGCCGCGGCCGGCGGCGTGGAGGGCGGCGAGGCGCACGATGATCCCCGGGGTGCAGAACCCGCACTGGCTGGCGCCGCAGTCGGCGAGCGCGCCGGCCCACGCCAGGCGGTCGGACTCAGGCATGCCGTCGAGGGTGGTCACGACGCGGCCGGCGACCCGGCGGGCAGGGGTGACGCAGGCCACCCGGGCCTGGCCGTCAACCAGGACGGTGCAGCACCCGCACTGGCCCTGGGGGCTGCAGCCGTCCTTGGGGCTGCGGAGGCCGAGGCGGTCGCGCAGGACCTCCAGCAGGGAGGCTCCGTCGTCGGCCACCTCCACGGCGCGGCCGTCCACCTGAAAGGCCAGTGACACCGCCTCAAGATAGGTTGGCGGCGTGACCCCCCTTGATCGACGGGAGTTCCTGGTGGCCGGCGCCGGCATCCTGATCCTCGCCGCCTGCGGCAAGTCGGGAGACGACGAGCCCGCCGCGGTGAAGGTGACCAAGCCGAACGAGGAGCCCGACGCCAAGAGCGCCAAGGGCGCCGGCGCCGGCGCCGGCGTGGTGAACCTGGTGGTCGCCAGCTACGTCCACGTGGCCGGCGCCGAGCAGCGCCTGGCCCTGGCCTTCCTGAACGAGGAGGGCACCGGGCCGGTGAAGCCCGACGGGCCGGTCACCGTCACCATCGACGGCAAGCCGGTGCAGTCCGAACTGCATGCCGACGGGAGCCTGGAGCTGCCCTACCTGCTCGTGCGCCACACCTTCGACAAGCCCGGCTTCGCCACCGTCAAAACCACCTACAAGGGGGCCAAGTCCGAAGCGGCCATCGAGGTGGTTGACCCGGCCAAGGCGAAGGCGCCGCTCGCCGGCCACCCCCTGCCGAGCGTCCCCACCCCCACCACGGCCGATGCCAGGGGCGTCGACCCCATCTGCACCCATGACCCGGTGTGCCCGCTGCACGAAGTGAGCCTCGACGCGGCCCTGACCGAGAAGCGCCCCCTCGCCGTGCTCTTCGCCACGCCGGCCCGCTGCCAGTCCCGCCTGTGCGGCCCGGTGCTGGACAACCTGGTGGCCCACCACGCGGCCTTCTCAGACCGTGTGCGCTTCCTGCACGTGGAGGTCTACGCATCCCGGACGGGAAACACGCTGGCGCCGGCCATGAAGGCCTACGGCCTGACCCAGGAACCGTTCCTGTTCCTGGCCGGGGCCGACGGCGTGATCCGCGAACGCATCGACAACGCCTACGACAAGGCCGAGGCCAAGCAGGCGTTGGAGCGGTTGCTCAGCTCCTGAGCAGAAGCGTCAGGCTGATTAGGAGAAGGACTGGCCGCAGCCGCAGGAGCGCTGGGCGTTGGGGTTGTTGACGCTGAAGCCGGCGCCTTGGAGGCCGTCCTTGTAATCGAGCGTGGCGCCGGACAGGAGCTGGGCGCTGGCGGGGTCGACCACCACACGTACCTGGCCACGGGTGGTGACGAGGTCGTCGTGGGCCAGCTCGCTGTCGAAGAACATCTCGTAGGAGTAGCCGGAGCAGCCGCCGGGACGCACGGCGATGCGCAGCGCCAGATCGGGGTTGCCCTCCATCGTCAGAAGCTCGGCAACCTTGTCGGCGGCGGTGTCGGAGAGCGAGATGACCTCGGTCCCGATGATCGTGTCGATGCTGCTCGTGGTCTCGGTTGTACTCACCCGGACGGCCTCCTGAATAGAAGTTGTTGAGATCCTGCTGCCTCCAGCTTACCCCTTCCCGGGCACTATCTGGCAAGGGCCTCTACCGGGGCGGCGAACGGCCGGAAATTCTTAACCAGCGGGCTTCGTAAACTGGAAGCCGGATGCCCACGCCCACCACCGCCGCCGTCGCCTCGGAAGAAGCGGTGAATGCCGTGCTGTCGGGGGTCATCGACCCGGAGCTGGGCGACAACATCGTCGACCTGGGCATGGTGCGCAGGATCGAGATGTCGGGCCGCGAAGTGGACGTCACCGTGGCCCTCACCACCGCCGGCTGCCCGCTGCGGGGCCAGCTCATGCGCGACGTGAAGGCCCGGGTCGGCAGCCTGCCGGGGGTGGAGGAGGTGCGGGTCCACTTCGGCGAGATGACCCAGGAGCAGAAGAGCCAGGTGATGGCCCGGGCCCGCTGGAAGGCCCGGGAGGGCGCGCCCGAGACCGAGATCCCGGCCCGCACCCGGATCGCCGCCGTCGCCTCCGGCAAGGGGGGTGTGGGCAAGTCGTCGGTGACGGCCAACCTGGCCGCCAAGCTGGCCCAGCGGGGCCTCACCGTCGGGATCCTCGATGCCGACATCGGCGGGTTCTCCATCCCCCGGATGCTCGGCCTCAGCACCCAGCTCGGCGCCGAGGGCAAGAAGATCATCCCCCTGGAGCGCACGGTGGGCGAGGGCCGGCTCAAGGTCGTGTCCATGGGGTCCATCGAGGGGACGGCCGAGGACCAGGCCGTGATGCTCCGGGGCTTCATGCTCAACCGGGCCGTCCAGCACTTCCTGGAGGACGTGCGCTGGGGCGACATGGACTACCTGCTGATCGACATGCCCCCCGGCACCAGCGACGTCCAGATGGGCCTGGCCCGCATGCTGCCCAGGGCCGAGGTGCTCATCGTCACCACGCCGGCGCTGGCCGCCCAGCAGGTGGCGGCCCGGGCCGCCGACATGGCCCGCAAGGGGTACCTAAGGGTGGCCGGCGTCATCGAGAACATGAGCGGGTTCGTCTGCGACCACGGCACCTCCTACGCCCTGTTCGGCTCCGGCGGCGGTCAGCGCCTGGCCGACCAGATCGGTGTGCCGCTGCTGGGCAGCATCCCCCTCGACCCGACCATGGCCGCCGGCGCCGACGTGGGTGAGCCGGCGGCAATCGGCCTCGGCGGCGCCGGCGGCCCGGTGGGGGCGGCGTTCGCCGAGCTGGCCGCCCGCATCGTCGCCGAGGCCCTGCCCCCGCTTGAGATGTCGTCGTGCACGGCCCGCCTCCTCGATGCGGTGGAGCACGCCCTGCCGGCGCCGGCGCCGGCCTCCTGACCGGGGTCAGTCGGAGAGGCGGAGGGCTACGGCGGGGCGGATGCGGGAGGCCTGCTGGGCCGGCGCCAGGGTGGCCAGCAGAGAGGCGCCGAAGGTGAGGGTGACGATGAGGATGAGCTGGGACCAGGGGATGCTGAACTCGAGGCCCTCGCCGAAGCTGCCGCTGGTGAGCAGGCGCCACGTGGACAGCACGGCGAGGATGACGCCGACGAGGATGCCCTCCAGGGCGACGAAGCCGGACTCGTAGAGGAAGGCCTGGCGGACGGCCGAGGTGCCGAAGCCGAGGGCCCGCAGCACGCCGATCTGGCGCCGGCGCTCCCGGACCGCCCGCACCATCACCACGCCCAGGCCGGCGATGCCGACCACCAGGCCGAGGGCGAGGTAGCCCTGCATGAGGCGGAAGAACTGGTTCTGGAGCTGGAGGCCGTCGCCCACGGCCTTGGCGAAGGAGACGGCGTCGGCCCCGTTGGCGAGGAAGCGGCCGTTGAGCGAGTCGGCCAGCTCCTGGGGGTCGACGCCCGGGTCGGTGGCGATCCGAAGCTGGTTGGGAACGGCCTGATCACCGGCGACGGCCCGTAGTGACTCCAGCGAGACCAGGGCGAAGGGGGCGTCAAACCCCGACTCGGCCAGAGCCCCGACCTCGAGGCGCTGCGTCCGGCCCGAGCGGGGGTCCCGCAGCACCATCTCGGTGCCCAGCTCGAGCGCCGACTCCGGCGGCCCGCCGCCGTTCTGGAGGAAGAACTCGTCGACGATGATGAGGCCGGGGTCGGCCAGCACGGCCCGGTAGGCCTCCTCCTCGGACTTGTACTGGGATGGGTACTTGTCGAGCGCAGGAGGGCCCAGCTCCACGTAGCCCTCGTCGAAGCCGGCGAGGGGCCACGGCTCGAAGCCCTCTTCGGGCCCGCCGCTCGGCCCCGAAGCGCCGATGACGTCGAACTCGCCTTCGACGGTGGCCAGCGCCGCCAGGTCCCTCACACCGGGAAGCGCCCGCACCTCCCCGGGCGGCACCGGGTTGGCCGGGTTGGAGATCATCCGGAGGTCGGCGCCGCCGGCCACGTCGGCGGTGAAATCGTCCACCTGGCTGGCGAAGACGTCGCTGAAGAGGGTGATGGACGCCAGGGTGAACACCACCAGGGCGTACATGGTGAGGATCATCCCGGTGCGGAAACGGCGGGCCAGCGGGTAGGCGAGGCCGAGGCGGAGCGAGAGGTTCTCCTCGCCCTTGGCCCCCCTGCCCCCGTTGCGGCTCAGGCGGCGGCCGAGGTTGCGCAGGCCCCGGCCGATGAGGTCCTGGTTCTGGGTGATCAGGGCGACGGCGGAAGCCACCAGGACCACGCCGTCCACCACGAAGACGGTGATCTCGGGGTTGCGGAAGGCGCCGGCGGCCAGGTCGAAACACAGGACGCCCCAGGCGAGCACGGCGGCCGAGACGGTGGTGACCAGGGGCCGGCGGGGGACCAGCCGGCGCAGGAGAGGGACGAGACCCAGGCCCACCAGCGCCGGCCCGGCCAGGGCGGCGTGGGGCTCGTTGCCGCTGAGGCCGGATACCGTCAGCACGCCGCCGGCCATCACGGCGAGGGCACCGAGCACGACGGTGACGACACGCTGGCGCTGGACGGCCGGCTCGGGAAGGTCCCGGATGGCCCGGATGACGTTGAGCCTGGCCACCCGGATGGAGGTGAGGACGACGGTGGCCAGCGAGATGACGAAGCCGATCACGAATCCGGTCTGGATGCTGGTGACGGAGGCGGAGTAGCGCAGCTCCAGGGCGATGCCGTCGCCGGCGAAGATGCCGGCGGCCACCTCCACCACCACCCGTCCCACGCCGAGGCCGGCGACGGTGCCGATGGCCGACGAGACCAGCGCGTAGAGCCAGCCCTCCAGGGAGAAGGCGCCCACCGCGCCGGCACGCCGCAGCCCCACCGCCCGCAGCATGCCCAGTTCGGTCTTCCGCTCCTCGGCCAGCATCACGAAGATGTTGACGAGCAGGAGGATGCCGGCCAGCACGCTGAAGAAGCCGATGGAGCCGAACAGCTGGGTGAAGTTCTTCCCGGCTTCGTCGGCGTTGCGCAACAGGTCCCGCTTGGCCGGGCGCACGGCGGCGGGTATGCCGGCGAGCGCCTCCTCGAGGCGCTCTTGCACGGCGGCGGTCCCCTCGGCTCCGGCGATGACTCCGCCGGCGTTGGAGACGAGGACCAGCGAGGTGGGAGGGGCGACGTCGGGTGGGGCGCCGGGGGGTGGGGCGCCGGCGGCAAGGGCGGCGAGGGTTCCGGGAGCGACGAACAGGTTGGGCGACTCACTACCCAGGCCGAGGTGGAAGCCGGCCACGCCGAGGCGGGGCAGCACCCGGTCGACGGTGAAGGAACGCCTGGTGCCGTAGGCGAAGACCTCGATCTTGTCGCCCTTGTCGACATCGAGGGTGCGGGCCAGGTCCCTGCCGATGGCGGCGTTGTCCCGGGCCGGCGTGGGGCCGGTGATGCCGGTGGCTGCGGAGTCGCCGCCGAAGCGGTCGGCCCGGTCGAAGTCCACCTCCAGTACCTGGGCCTGGGGCTCGGCCAGCCTCGGTGTGGCGGCGGTGGCCACGGAGGCGTCGACCCGCACCATGGGGAGAATGCCGTCGATGCCGGCCGGCCCTTCGTCGGCGCCGGCAGCCAGTCCGGACAAGGCCGCTTCCACCTTGGCCACGTTGCCCGCCCCGCCGGTCTGGACGACCTCGTCGACGGGGCCGAGCTGGGTGAAGGCGGAGCGCCGGATCGACGCCTCCAACGTGTCGCCCACGATGAACGAGCCGGTGATGATCGCCGTGCCGAGCAGCGAGCCGAGCAGCACCAGGGCCGCCTCCCGAGGGCGCCGGCGGGCGTTTCTCACCGCCAGGCGACGAAGCACCGGCCGGCGGGCCAGCAGAACCAGGAAGGGGAGCGAGAGGACGAGGACTACGGGCACGTCAGCCGGGGACGGGGGCGCGGCGCTCGTCGGCCACCACCTTGCCGTCGCGCACCACGACCCGCCGGGGGGCGGCGGCGCCGATGGCGTCGTCGTGGGTGACGAGGATCAGCGTGAGGCCCTCGCCGTGGAGCTCCCGGAGCAGGCCCATGACCGCCCCCGCCGTCTCTGAATCGAGGTTGCCGGTGGGCTCGTCGGCCCACACCAGCAGGGGCCGCCCGGCCAGCGCCCGTGCCACCGCCACCCGCTGCTGCTCGCCACCCGACAGCTCGGTGGGCCGGTGGTCGAGGCGATGCCCCAGGCCCACCCGCTCCAGCGTCTCGCGGGCGGCGGCCCGGGCCTCCCTGGCCGGGCGGCCGGCCAAAAGCAGGGGCAGCTCGGTGTTCTCGGTGGCGGTGAAGACCGGGATGAGGTTGAAGGCCTGGAAGACGAAGCCCATGGTCTCGGCCCGGTGGCGGGTGCGGCGGGCGTCGGTCATCTCGTGGATGCTCTCGCCACCGAGGACGACGGTGCCGGCGTCGATGTCGTCCAACCCGGCCAGGCAGTTCAGCAACGTGGTCTTGCCCGATCCCGACGGCCCCATCACCGCCACCATCTCGCCGGCGTCGACGGACAGGTCGATCCCGTTGAGAGCAACCACGGCGTCGGCGCCGGTGCGGTACGTCTTCTCCACCCCGGTGGCCACCAAGAGGGGCTGGCCCGGAGACGGCTGGGGTCGAACTGGATCGGGGGCCGTCTTCACCTGTCGGCGATGGTAGCCCCCGTACCTGGCGGCTTCAGTCGTCCTGGCGCCGGCGGGGTACGGGCAGGGTGACGTGGAACGACGCCCCGCCCTCGGGCCGGGCCTGGTACCAGACCTGGCCGCCCATGGCCTCCACGATGCCCCGGGCCAGGGACAGCCCGAGCCCCGTGCCCCGTGCCGGATCGCGGTCGGCCCGGCTCAGGGTCTGCAAGCGGCTGAACAGGGTGGGCACCAGGTGGGCGGGGACACCGCCACCGTTGTCGGAGACCACCAGCTCGAGCATCCCCTTGTCGACGTCGACCATCTCCACGACCACGGGCGGCTCGCCGTGTTGGAAGGCGTTGTCGACGACGTTGGCCATCACCTGCTCCAGCCTGATGGGGTCGGCGACCACGGGAACACCGGGCGGGACCCGCACCTCCACGCCACCGGCCTCGCCCACCGGATGGCCGGTGCGGGCGACGGCCTTCTCGAGGACGGTGGACAGGTCGGTGGGGCGGGGGCTCAACAGGAGGGTGGTGGCCTCCAGGCGGCTGACGTCGGAGAGGTCGTCGGCCAGGCGGGATATGCGCTCGGCCTCGGCCCGGATCGACGACGACGCCCGCCGCACCCGCTCGGGTGAGACCTCGGCGCTGTCGGCCTCCAGGGTGGCCGAGAGGCCGACGATGGTGGACAGAGGGCTGCGCAGATCGTTGGTGACCAGGGCCAGGAACTCGTTCTTGCCCGCCTCGAGGTCATGGGCGCTGGTGACGTCCCGCACCACGCCCTGGTAGCCGACCAGCTCGCCGTGGCGCTGGCGGGCGATGGAACGCACCTCGACCACCCGGCGCACGCCGTCGGCCCGCCTGAGGGTGAGCCGGACCGGCCCGGAGTCCTCCACCACGCCGCTGCCGGCGTCGGCATCGGCTCCGGCTCCGGCTCCGGTTAGGAGCCCGCCGAGGGGGCCGCCGCCGTCCATCGCCGTCATCACCTCGGCCAGCTCGGTGCCGGCGAGGTCGTCCTCGGGCAGACCGAGGATCATGGCCAGCGACGGGTTGGCGTAGCGGAGCCGGCCCTCCAGGTCGACCTCGAAGATCCCGTCGGAGGAATGCTCCACCACGTGCTCGTAGCGGTCACGGGCCTCCTGCTCACGGTCCACCATGGCCGCCCAGTAGCCCTGGGCCAGGGCGTCGGTGAGCCGGTCGATGGCGGGCAGGACGCGGGTGAGGAGCAGGGACAGGGCCAGGCCCCAGTGGCGGCCCCTCTCCTCGGCCAGGCCGACCGCGGTCTGCACCACCAGGTCACGGGAGATGCGCAGCACCACCAGGAGCTGGGGCAGCGGCGACCCGTCCCATGCGGCGGCGCCGCCCACGTCCTGGAGATCGCCCACCAGGGCCTCGTCGACCTCGGCCCCCTGGCTGGTGACGGCGAGGATGGCCTCGAAACGGCCCTTGGCCTGCTCGATGAAGCGGGCCTGGCGCCGGAGGGACCAGCCCTGGGCCTCGGTGAAGACGGTGGAGAAGATGTCGAAGGCCCGCCGGGCCATCTCCTCGGCCCGACCGTCGAGGGCGTCAAGAAGAGCCTGGGGATCGGCCGCGTCAGGATCGTCGAAGATCAAGTTGCCGGTGCCGTAGTCGGCGTTGCGGGCCAGGAAGGCCTTCAGGTCGACCAGGGGGAACATGGTCTCGGACAGGTCAGTCGCCCCGGCCACCGGCTCGAGGAACCGGGCGCCGACCAGCGCCTGGACCGCCTCCACCGGCAGGTGGAGGTACTCCGCCGCCTCGGGCAGCGTTACCAGGGGCCGGTGGCCGGTGTCGTGGTCGGACAAGTGCGGGCCCTGCCTTCTGTGGGCTTCGGGGATCCTCTGGGCGGTGGAGCATGCATCTACTTCGACGCAATAGCCGTTCTACCCTGCCGCCGGCGCAATTACCGTACGCGACGGCAGTTGGAGGCGCACAGCTATCGTCGCCGCCGTGCAGGTGGTGTCGGGGCGGGTGGGTCAGCTCCGGCGCCGGCTGGCCGATGAGGACCCTGTCCGGTGGGCCCTCGCCACCATGGTCGTGGTGTGGTCGACCACCTTCATCTACCTGGGCTGGATGCGCCACGCCCGCTTCTCCACCTACGGGTTCGACCTGGGCATCTACGACCAGGGGGTCTGGCTGCTGTCGCAGCTCGAGGACCCGTTCGTCACGGTGCGCGGCCTCGAGCTGTTCGGCCACCACGTCAACCCGATCCTGGTGGCCATCGCCCCCTTCTACCGGCTCGGTGGCGGGCCCGAGCTGCTCCTGGTCGTACAGGTTCTGGCCCAGGCCAGCGGTGCCGTCGCCGTCTACCTGCTGGCCCGGGACCGGCTGGGGGGGCGCTGGCTGGGCGTGGCCATGGCCGGGGTGCTCCTGCTCAACCCCACCTACCAGTTCCTCGCCTGGGAGTTCTTCCATCCCGACGCCCTGGCCATGGCGCCGCTGCTGTTCGCCTACTGGGCGGCCCGGGCGCACCGCTGGCCGTGGTTCTGGGTGGGTGCCGTCCTCGCCATGTCCTGCAAGGAGGACGCCGCCCTGGCCGTGCTGGTGCTGGGTGTCCTCGTCTTCATCCGTGGCCATCGCCGCATCGGCGGCCTGGCCGCCCTCCTGGCCCTCGTCTGGTACCTGGTGGCCACCCGTGTCGTCATCCCCGCGGTGACGGGGATGGCGCCGTTCTACGAGGCCCTCTTCCCCCAGTTCGGCAACAGCGGGCTCGACGCGGCCAAAGGCGCCATCCTCTACCCCGGCACGACAGTCAGGGTCGCCCTCGGCGAGGACCGCCTCACCTACCTGCGGATGATGCTGCTCCCCTTCGGGATGCTGCCCTTCTTCGCCCTCCCCACTTTCTCCATCGCCGCGCCCATGCTGGCCGTGAACCTGTTGAACGTGCTGTCGTTCACCAGGGACTACCGCTTCCACTACTCGGCGCTGGTGGTGTCGGCCGGGATCCTGGCCACCGTCGAGGCCATCGCCTGGCTCGGCCACACCCCCAGGGCCCGGCGGGGCCTGGTGGCGCTGACGCTGCTGGCCGCACTGGGCTCATCGGTGGCCTGGGGCGCGTCTCCCATCAGCACCAAGTTCCGAGGCGCCGGCATCTGGGTCCTCGAGGACGACGACGCCCAGGGTGTGCGGGAGAAGGCCCTGGGCCTCATCCCCAAGGGAGCAGCGGTGAGCGCCGCCTACCAGTTCGTCCCCCACCTCACCCACCGCCAACGCATCTATGAGTTCCCCGTCCCCTGGCGCCCGACGAACTGGGGAGTCGACGGCGAGGGCCTGCACGACCCGGCGCTGGTGCAGTGGGTGCTGGTCGACCGCAGTGCCCTGGGCCCCGAGGACGCCTCGATCTTCAACCAGCTGGTGGAGCGGGAGTTCGAGATCCAGTACAGCCAGGCCGGCTTCACCGTGGCCCGGCGGGTCCGCCCCGCGGGGTAGGTGGACCGTGCCGATTTTGTACGGTTCAGTTCATTCCGTGGACGTCGCGCAAACTGAGTCCGCTTGTACGTCAGGCCCGGAAGAGGCGGGAGCGGACCAGCCCCCACCGGTGCAACTGGAACCGGCCCATCGTCACCAGGGTCTTCACCCCGTAGACCACGCTCTGGCCGAGCGTGGTGGAGGAGGCATCGGCGAAGTACCGGGACGAAACGGCCACCTCGGCCACCCGCTGCCGGAAGGCGACGGCCTGGGCGATGATCTGGGTGTCGAAGACGAAGTCGGGCGAGTTCCTGAGGAACGGGACGGTCCTGAGGAACGAACGGCTGTAGGCCCGGTACCCGGTGTGCAGCTCGGAGAAGTGCTGGCCGAGCACGGCGTTCTCCACCCCGGTGAGGAAGCGGTTGGCGATGCGCTTGTACAGCGGCATGCCGCCGGCGCGGGCGGCGCCGGGCTCGAGGAAGCGGGAGCCGAGCACCATGTCGGCCTCCCCGGACAGGATGGGGCGCACCAGGCTCGGAATGAGGGCAGGGTCGTACTGGCCATCGGGGTGGAGCATGACCACCACGTCGGCCCCTTGGCGCAGGGCCTCGGTGTAACAGGTCTTCTGGTTGCCGCCGTAGCCCACGTTGTGGGGGTGGGCGATCACCTCGATGGGAAGGCCCTGGGCCACCTCCAGGGTCGCGTCGTTCGAGCGGTCGTCTACCAGGATGACCTTGTGGACCCAGTCCAAAGGGATGGCCGACCACGTGGCCAGCAGGGTGGCCGCCGCGTTGTAGGCGGGCATGACCACATAGACGAGCTTGGCGTGGAGCAGGGCCTCACGCTCATCGTCGCCGGCCCCCTCGCCGGCGCCTCTCGGCTGTTGCCCTGGATCTGTCGTTAGCTCAGGTACCCGAAGCCGGTCCGCTACCGGCGTTCGGCGGAGGCCATGCCCACCATCGGCTGGTTGAGCCGGATGCTCCCGGTGGAGCCGTGGAAGGTGGAGCGGAAGGCGAAGACGCCGCCGTCCCTGGCCACCAGCCAGTAGCCGTCCCGGTCAGGGTCGGTGGCCATGCCCACCATGGGCTGGTTGAGCCGGATGGCACCGGTGGACCCGGCGAAGTTGGCGTTGAAGGCGAACACGCCGCCGTCGGAGGCGACCATGAAGTACCCGGTGCCGTCACGGTCTGCGGCACCGCCGACGATGGGCTGGTTGAGGCGGATGGTCCCGGTGGAGCCGGCGAACCGGGCCTCGAAGCCGAACACACCGCCGTCGGAGGCGAACAGCCAGTAGCCATTGCCGTCCGGGTCGGCAGCCATACCGACCATGGGCTTGTTGAGCCGAATGGCGCCGGTGGATCCGCGGAACACGGCGGAGCCGAAGGCGAAGACTCCCCCGTCTGCGGCGACGAGGTAGTAGCCCCGCCCGTTC
>DATLEK010000092.1:0-69864 GCA_035525365.1 Acidimicrobiales bacterium | reverse complement strand
CATATCTAGGTAATACACCATCGGGCGAAGAAACGCGAGCCTTTGACCAGCACAAACGCGCTGGTCAGGGGCTTATTTTGAAAAACCCACCGAGGGCAATGAACAGGCCCTCATTCAGGTAGCCCGGAAACTCCCGCTAGGTGGAACTCGGCGATGAAGGCTGGGCTCTGACGGAACGATTCCCAAGCCCGCTCGAGCAGTTCGGCGGCGTTGCATCCGAGCAGTCGCGCGGCCGTGTGGACCTCGTTGTGGACTGCCTCGGGGACTCGAACTGGGTTCGTCGCCATCTCTTGACCTCTCCTCACCCGTTACGGTGTAACACTGATACTACAGATCGGCGGAGAATTCGTCAACCCCGCCGGGCTGAGCTCGCGGCGGAGATCGAGGCCGTATTCGCTCGTGTCCAGGTTCCGCCGACGCCCTAACGAACCGCCCGAAACCGCCCCAGGCACCGCTCCGCGAGCACCTCCGATCGCCTTCAGATGACGCCTCGTACCGCCTCGTGCCGCACCGTTCCGCGGTTGCAAGGGTTGCATTTGGGTTGCAGTCGGCGGGTTCGATGCCGGGGTGCGAAACCCAGTTCACCGCGAAACCGCAGGTCACAAGGGGTGGGCGAGGGGGGACTTGAACCCCCACATCCTTTCGGACACAGGAACCTGAATCCTGCGCGTCTGCCAATTCCGCCACTCGCCCGAGCGGTGGGGGTGAACGGTAGCCGACATCTCGGGGCCTCTCATCGGACTTCAGACGGCCGACCCGTGGGTAAGGTCGCGACACATGGGACTCCAGCAGTTCGAGCGCCGGCTCGAGCGCTTGGTCGAAGGCGTGTTCGCCAAGGCCTTCCGCAGCGGGCTCCAGCCCGTCGAGCTCGGCCGGCGCCTCACCCGAGAAATGGATGCCCAGCGGGCAGTGGGTGTACGCGGCATCATCGCCCCGAACGCCTTCAATTTCGCCTTGTCGCCGGCCGATCTCGAGCGTTTCCAGTCCTTTTCCGAGGCAATGGTCCGTGAGCTGGCCGATGCCGCCCGGGAGCACGCCCGGACCGAGGGCTACGTGTTTGTGGGCCCGGTAGATGTCACGTTGGAAGCGGACGGGTCTGTGACGGCCGGCACTTTCCTCGTCTCTGGCGAGGTCCGGGAGGCGCCAGGCGGCGCGGTGGTGGGCTCCCTCGTGCTTCCCGACGGGTCCCGTGTGGCCATCAGCGATGAACCGGTCACGATCGGACGACTCTCAGACTGCGACGTACCGGTGAGCGAGGAGAGCGTCAGCCGGCGCCATGCCGAGGTGCGCCGGCGGGGCAGCGACATCGTCGTGGTCGACCTCGGCTCCACCAACGGCACCAAGGTGAACGGAGCAGGCGTGAAAGAGCGCCGGCTGGCCGACGGTGACGAGATCACCGTGGGTTCCACGAGGCTCCGCTTCGAGGCATCGTAGGCATCGCCGGTGCCCGAGTCGCTTCTCACGATCCTCAAGTTCTGCTTCCTGACCCTGCTGTGGCTGTTCTTTCTCCGGGTGCTGTGGGCGGTCTGGGCCGAGGTCAACACCCCTGCGGCGGCTTCTGCTGCTTCGACGCCGGCCTCGTCACGGGCTCCCTCCCGGATGCCCGCTCCCGATACCGGCCGGCTCAAGGTGGTCGAGCCTCCTGAGCGCCGCGGAACGGTCTACGACCTGGGCGAGGAGCTCACGGTCGGGCGCGCCAGCGGGTGCCAGATCGCCCTCTCCGGGGACACCTACGCCTCGCAACTCCATGCCCGCATCTTCCGCAGGGACGGCCGGGTGTGGCTCGAGGATCTCGGCTCCACCAACGGCACCTACCTGAACGCCAAGGCGGTGTCGGCGCCGGTGGCCCTGCGCCGAGGCGACCGTCTTCAGATCGGCCGCACTGTGCTCGAGGTCACGAAGTGACCGTCTTGCGGGGTGGCGCAGCCACCGATGTGGGTCGGGTCCGCTCGAACAACCAGGACCAGCTCCTGGTGGCGGAGACGCTTTTTGCCGTGGCCGACGGAATGGGTGGCCATGCCGGCGGTGAGGTCGCCTCCCTTGCCGCGGTGGAGGCCCTCAAGGCCGCCTTCGACGACAACCCCTCGGCGGACGGACTGGCCGACGCCGTTCGCAACGCCAACCAGGTCGTGTGGACCCGGGCCCAGGAAGGGCGCGATTTGCGGGGTATGGGGACCACGCTCACGGCCTTGGCGCTGGTGGAAGGAGACAGAGAGGAAGGCTCCATCCTCGCTGTTGTCAACGTCGGCGACTCCCGCGCGTACCTGCTCCGCGATGGCGAGCTCGATCAACTCACCGACGACCACAGCGTCCCGGAGGAGCTGCGCCGGGCCGGCCGCCTGAGCGACTCCGAGGCCGCCGCCCATCCCCAGCGCAACGTCCTCACCCGCGCCCTCGGCATCGAGCCGAACGTGGAGGTCGACTGCTTCCAGGTCACGCCCTACCAGGGCGACCGCCTCGTGCTGTCGAGCGACGGCCTCTACAACGAGGTTGACCAGGACGACATCGCCGATGTCCTGCGGCGGGTACGCGACCCGGAGGAGGCCGCACAGGAGCTCGTCTCCATGGCCAAGGAGCACGGGGGCAACGACAACATCACCGTCGTGGTCGTAGACGTGGTGGACGACTTCTCGCGTTCGATTCGTGCCTCTGCCGCTGTGGCCGCTGACCCGGTTCGGCCCAGTTCGGCCGGTCGCCGGCGGCGGGATCCTGTCCCTGCGGGTGGTCCCCCTACCGCCAGCCCCCCTTCTCCACCGGGCCCTTCCTCCCCCACGGTCCCGCCGCCGGGCGGCTCTTTCCGCTCGCCGGACGTCATCGCCGGCGGTAGGCGGAGGGTGACCCTCCGATCCACCGTCTTCGTGGCTCTGGTGCTCGCCGTTTTCGCCGCTGGCCTGGGGGCTACGGCGTGGTACGGGCGGGGCGGATACTTCGTGGGGGTCGCAGACAGGGGCGGTGATGACATCGCCATCTTCAAGGGACGCCCCGGCGGGCTGCTCTGGTTCAAACCCACCGTCGCCGAGCCGACTGGCCTCTCGCTCACCAAGGTCCTGCCGAACCGGGCCGACGACATTCGGGAGGGCAAGGAGTACAGCTCCATCGCCTCCGCCCGGCGCTACGTGCAGAACATCACGGAGGAGGCAGCGCCCAGCACCACCACCACGATGCCACTCCCCCCCGGCCCCACCACCACCGCAGTGACGCCGGCGCCGGCGCCTCAGCCCCAACCATGACAGGCTCACCACGGCGCAGCACCGAGTTGGGGCTGCTGGTGCTGGCCGCGCTCGTCACCGCTGCGCTTTACGTGCTGGCCAGCCTCGGCAAGTCGGCTTCCATACCCGCCGATGCCGTTGCCTTCCTTGTCGTCGTCCTCGCCCTGTTCGTCGCCGCCCATGTGGCCATCCGCTGGCTGGCGCCCAACGCCGAAGGAACCCTTTTCCCCCTTGCCGTCCTCCTCAACGGGATCGGCTACGTGTTCATCGCCCGCCTGGACCCGGACCTGGCCGGCCTCCAAGCGGTGTGGACGGCGGTCGGCATAGCCGCCTTCGTGGGCACGCTGGCCGTGGTCCGGCGGGTCCGGGACCTGGAGCGGTACCGCTACACCTTCGCCCTGCTCGGCGTAGCGCTGCTCATGATGCCCTTGTTGCCCGGCCTCGGCCGCAACATCAACGGTGCCCGCCTCTGGATACGACTGGGCACCATCACCTTCCAGCCCGGTGAGGTGGCCAAGATCGCCCTGGCCATCTTCTTCGCCGCCTACCTGGTGGAGAAACGCGACGTGCTCGCCGAATTCGGCAAGGGCCGGCTGCTCAGCGGACGGGCCATCGGACCCATCATCCTGGCCTGGGGGGCGTCCCTCTTGGTGATGACGGGCGAGCGCGACCTGGGCTCCTCGCTGCTGTTCTTCGCCCTGTTCATCTCCATGCTCTGGCTGGCCACGGCGCGGGCCGAGTACCTCGGGGTGGGTGCGGTGCTGTTCGGCGCCGGGGCGTTCATGGCCTACTCCGCCTTCGGGCACGTCCAGTCGCGCATCCGGGTGTGGATCGATCCCTGGTCAAGGGCGGCCGACCAGGGTTACCAACTCGTCCAGGCGGCCTACGCCTTCGGGTCGGGTGGCTTCGCCGGCACAGGACCGGGCCTGGGCTCCCCCGGCAAGATCCCCGCCGCCGCCACCGACTTCATCTTCGCCGCCGTGGGCGAGGAGCTGGGTCTCCTCGGCACCGCCGGCATCCTCATCGCCTTCATCTTCATGATCGGTGCCGGCCTCCGGGTGGCCACGGCCGCGGAGCAGCCGTTCGAGAAGCTCCTGGCCGCAGGCCTCACCACCATTCTCGCCGTGCAGACCTTCATCATCATCGGCGGAGTAACCCGACTCGTGCCTCTGACCGGCGTGACCTTGCCTTTCATGTCCTACGGCGGCTCGTCGCTGCTGGCCAACTACGTCCTGCTGGCCCTCCTTCTACGCATCTCCGACGACACCGCCCGCCGGTCCGTCCGCACCGCCTCAGAGGCCGGCTCCATGTCCGACGAGACAGTTTTGGCGCCCACATGAACCCGCAGATCCGGCGACTTGGTCTTGTGCTCCTCGTGCTCTTTCTCGCTCTCTTCCTGAGGCTCAACGACCTGCAGGTCCTGCGGTCCGAGCGGCTGGCCACCGCTCCGGGCAACACCCGAACCGTGGTCCGGGACTTCAGCCGTGAGCGGGGCACGATCCAGGCGGCCGACGGGGCCATCGTCGCCCGGTCGGTCCCCGTCGACGACGACTTCGAGCGTCTCCGCGAGTACCCCGAAGGCGAGCTGTTCGCCCACATCTCGGGGTACTTCTCCTTCACCTACGGCACCGAGGGCGTGGAACGCACCTACGGCTCCGACCTCGCCGGCCGCAGCGTCGCCATGAAGCGGCCGAGCGACCTGTTCTCCGACCGGGTCCGCACCGGCAACGTGACCCTCACCGTCTCCAAGTCACTCCAGCAAGTGGCCCGTGACGCCCTCGGCAACAGAAAAGGCGCGGTGGTGGCCCTGAACCCGACCGACGGCGGCGTGCTGGCCATGTGGAGCTTCCCCTCATTCGACCCAACGCCGCTGGCCGGTCACGACCAAAAGGCGGTGCAGGCCAGGTACGCGGAACTACAGGCGGACCAAGCCAAGCCGCTGTTGCCCCGCTCCTACCGGGAGCGTTATCCCCCCGGGTCGACGTTCAAGGTCGTGACCGCGGCCGCCGCCCTCGAACAGGCTCCGGACCTCGTCTCCAAGGACTACCCGCGCCTACGCACTCTGGACCTGCCTCAGACCGACCGTGACCTGCCCAACTTCGAGAACAGCACCTGCGGTGGCGCCCTGAGCGACCTTCTGCGGGTGTCCTGCAACACCGGCTTCGCCCAGATGGGCCTCGACATGGGAGCCGAGAAGCTCTCCGGCGAGGCCGGTGACTTCGGCTTCGGCGAGCGGCCCCCGCTCGACCTGCCGGCAACCCGCGCGTCGGTGTTCCCCGAGGCCGCCTCCTTCGCCCGGGACAGTCCGGCTCTGGCCAAGTCGGCCATTGGCCAGCAGGATGTCTCGTCCACTCCGCTCCAGATGGCGCTGGTTGCCGCCGGCGTGGCCAATGGTGGGGTGATCATGAAACCCCACGTGATGGCCGAGGTACGCGATGACGAGGGTGAGGTCGTAAAGACATGGAACCCGGAGCCGTGGAAGCAGGCGATGTCCCCGGAGAATGCGGGGGTCCTGCGGGACATGATGATCCAGGTGGTGAACTCCGGAACCGGCCGGCGCGCGGCAGTCCCCGGCGTACAGGTGGCGGGAAAGACGGGCACTGCGCAGACTGCAGACGACAATGCCCACGCCTGGATGGTGGCCTTCGCCCCGGCCGAGGCACCGCGGGTGGCGATCGCCGTCATCGTGGAAAGCCAACCCGGGCTCGGAGACAGCGTCACCGGTGGGCGCGTAGCTGCGCCGATCGTCCAGACCGTCCTCAGGGCCGCTTTGGGCGCCCCGTAGTCTGGACAGCGGCATGGCCAGCCCCCCCACCCGCGTCTACAGCGGGCGTTACGAGATCGTTCGCCCGATCGCGCGCGGGGGCATGGCCGAGGTCCACCTCGCCCGCGACCAGCTGCTCGACCGGCCCGTCGCGCTCAAGGTGCTGTTCCCGGAATTGTCGATCGACCGGTCCTTCGTCGAGCGGTTCCGCCGGGAGGCCCAGGCCGCGGCCAACCTGAGCCACCCCAACATCGTCTCCGTTTACGACTGGGGCGAGGAGGACGACACCTACTTCATCGTCATGGAGTTCGTGGACGGCCGGCCACTTTCCAGCATCATCCGCTCCCAGGGTTCGCTGCTAGCGGATAGAGCGGCCGCTATTGGCGCCGATGTCGCGGCGGCGCTGTCCTTCGCCCATCGGAACGGTGTGGTGCACCGCGACGTGAAGCCCGGAAACGTGTTGATTGACACCGACGGCCACGTGAAGGTGGCCGACTTCGGCATCGCCCGGGCCAAGAACAGCGACGAGAACCTGACCCAGACGGGAGCGGTCATGGGCACCGCCACCTACTTCTCCCCCGAGCAGGCCCAGGGCCTCGGCGTCGACGCCCGCAGCGACGTGTACTCCCTCGGCGTGGTGCTTTACGAGATGGTCACCGGTGTACCGCCGTTCTCGGGCGACAACCCCGTCACCATCGCCTATAAGCACGTGCGGGAAGTCCCGGAGCCTCCTCGCCACCACGACTCCGCCATCCCCGCCGCCTTCGAGGCCATCATCCTCCAGGCCCTGGCCAAAGATCCCTCGGACCGGTACGCGACAGCCGAGGAGCTGCGGGCGGACCTTCTCCGCTATCAGCAGGGGCGCGAGGTGCTGGCCGTCGTGCCGGTGACGCGCGATAGGCCGGACGACACGAGGATGGTGCTGGCCGCCGACGCCGCCACCAGGGTCAACCGTCGCACGAGAGCCATGCCGGGCAGCGTCATCCCTGCGCCTGCCGGAGACGGAGAGGCACCCCGGCGCACCGGTGCCTACGTCGGCCTGCTCGCCTTCATGCTCGTCGCCCTCGCCGTCCTGTTGTTCCTCCTGGGCAGGACCCTCGGGATCTTCGGCGGTGAGGCCGACACTGCCCGGGTGGTCGTGCCCAGTGTGACAGGTCAGCCCGCCGAAGCCGCCGAGCGCGTCCTGAAGAGCCTCGGCTTCGAGGTACGGACCGACCTGGAGGACAACGACGCCGAAGCCAACGTCGTGTTCGACCAGGACCCCGACCCCGACACCAAGGTCGACAAGGGTTCACCGATCACCCTGAAGGTGAGCCGGGGGGCCCGGCCGGTGGAGGTCCCGTCGGTCGTCGGCGAGGAGGAGGCAGACGCCATCTCCCTGCTGGAGAGCCTCGGGTTCAAGGTCGAGAGCACCCAGCAGCCAGACGACGAGCAACCCGCCGGCCGGGTCGTCCTCCAGGATCCCAGACCGAGCACGTCGGCGCCCAGAGGCTCCAGCGTCACCATCACCGTCTCGACCGGCAAGCCCAAGGTGGACGTGCCGGCGGTGGTGGGCAAAGACGCCACGGCGGCGGCCGATGACATCGTCAACGCCGGCCTCCGGGTCCGCACGATCAACGAGCCATCGAGCAGCGTGGAAAGGGGAAAGGTCATCCGCACTGATCCCACCGCCGGCGCTTCAGTGGACAAGGGATCGCCGGTGACCCTCTTCGTCTCCTCGGGTGTGGAGACGGCCAAGGTTCCCAACGTCATCGGCAAGCGCCAGGAGGAGGCCACGGCGGCACTGCAGGCTCTCGGCTTCACCGTGAAGGTCGAGAACGTGGTCGTGGCCAGCGACGCCGACGACGGCCGCGTGCTCGAACAGAGCCCCACCGGGGACACCGAGGCTCCAAAGGGCTCCACCGTCACCATCAGGGTCGGGCGCAAGGTGGGCAGCTCCTCCACGTCCACCCCCAGCTCCACGGTGGCAACCACCACCAGCACGCCCCCCGGCACCTGACCAGGCTCGGTTCCTCGATTCCTCACACCTTCAAAGGAGTCGCCTGCCCGAGGAAGTTCTGGAGCAGGCTCTTGCCGGCGGGAGTGAGGATCGACTCGGGGTGGAACTGCACGCCCTCGATCTGCAGCTCCCGGTGGCGCAGGCCCATGATCACCCCGTCCTCGGCCTCCGCGGTCACTTCCAACATGTCGGGAAGGCCATCCCGCTCAACCATCAGCGAGTGGTACCTGGTGGCCTCGAAAGGCTGGGGAAGCCCGGCGAACACGCCCGTCCCCCGGTGCCTCACCACCGATGTCTTGCCGTGCATCACCTGGGGCGCTCTGACCACCGAGCCGCCGAAAACCTCGCCGATGCACTGGTGACCGAGGCAAACGCCGAGAACCGGCACCACCGGGCCCATCTTCTCGATGAGGGCGTTGCTCACGCCTGCGTCGGCCGGCCTCCCCGGTCCCGGGCTGATCAGAACGGCGTCAGGTTGGAGGGCCATCGCCTCCTCGACGCTGATGGCGTCGTTGCGGAAGACGACGGGCTCCGCGCCCAGCTCACCCAGGTACTGGACCAGGTTGTAGACGAAGGAGTCGTAGTTGTCGACCACCAGCACCCGGGCACCCACGGCCGGACCTCCGTCCTCAGTAACCTCGGCCCATGCGGACCAAGGACTTGAAAGGTGGAACCGGCCGGGTGACGCCGAAGGGCTCGACCGGACGGGGACGAGCGACGCCGCCGCCCTCGGGCCGGTACACGCCCCCGATACCCAAGGAGGACAAGGTCAGCCCGCGTTGGGTGCCGATCGTCATGTTCACGCTGCTTCTCCTGGGCATGGGCATCATCATCTGCAACTACCTCGAGATCCTGCCCGGCGATGCCAAGAACGAGTACCTGTTCCTCGGCCTCGGGTTCATAACCGGCGGTTTCATCGCCGCCACCCAGTACCGGTAGCGCCGGCCCCTCTCACTAGTCGATCGGGGTCACCAGCTGCATGTCCTCCAGGCAGTGGCGCGGCGGAGGCGGGTCGGCGTCGGGAGCCGACGTCATCTTCAACGCGGTTCCGCACGTGGCGCACCGGTACTTGAGGCTCACGCGTCGTAGCTCCCCCGCCGGCGGCGCCTCCGGTGCGGCACGGGCCAGGCCCCGGAGGATCAACACCCCCACCTTCAGCACCACGAAGATGAACACGAGGCTCACCACCAGCTTCACCACATGGAGATCCTACGAGCCCGCCTGACGTTCGATGACCAGAGCGGTGCCCTGGCCGCCACCCGTGCACATCACCTGCAAACCGTAACGCCCGTCCCTCCGCTCCAGCTCGTTGACCAGTGTGGCCAGCACACGGGCACCCGATGCTCCGATGGGGTGGCCGAGAGCTATGGCGCCGCCGTTCACGTTTACCCTGGCCATGTCCGGCCGGAGCTCCGCCGCCCAGGCCAGCACCACCGAGGCGAAGGCCTCGTTCACCTCGAACAGGTCGATGTCATCCACCGCGAGCTTGGCCCGCTCGAGTACGCGTTGCGTGGCCGAGATGGGACCGCTGAGCATCAGAATGGGATCGACCCCTGAAACGGCGAAAGCCCGCAGGCGGGCGCGGGGTACCAGGCCCAGGGCCGAGCAACGCTCCTCGCTCATCACCAGTACGGCCGCAGCACCGTCGCTGATCTGGGAGGAGTTGCCGGCGGTCACGGTCCCGCCGGGCGTGAAAGCGGGCTTGAGAGTGGCCAGAACCTCGGCCGTCGTCCCGGGTCGGATGCCCTCGTCGGCCTCAAAGGTCTCGCCCGTGGTGTGGCCGTTCTGGTCCCGTACGGCCAGCGGCACCATCTCCGCGGCGAAGCGGCCGTCGAGGCGGGCCTTTGCCGCCCGCTGCTGGGAGCCCGCGGCATAATCGTCGAGCGTCTCCCGGGACAACCCCCAGCGCTCGGCCATCAGCTCGGCCGCCACCCCCTGGGGCACCAGACCGCCGGCCTCCGCATAACGGCCACGTAGGCCGGGCCCGAACGGCATCCCCGCCCCCACCACCTCCATGGAGACCCCCATCGGGACCCGGCTCATCGACTCCACGCCGGCGGCGATCACCACGTCGCAGGCACCCGCCATCACGGCCTGGGCGGCGAAGTGCACCGCCTGCTGGGAGCTGGCGCACTGACGGTCGACAGTGGTACCCGGTACCGATTCGGGGAAGCCGGCGGCCAGCACGGCGTTTCGGGCGACGTTCAGGCTCTGCTCGCCCACCTGCATGACACAGCCCATGACCACATCGTCCACCAGGACGGGGTCGAGGTCACTGCGTTCCACCAGCGCCCGCAGGACCGATGCGGCCAGATCCGTGCTGTGCCAGCCGGACAACTTCCCGTTGCGCCGGGCGCAGGCGGTGCGCACGGCGTCGACGATGACCGCCGTGCCCACCTTGGCCTGCTGTTCGTGAGGTCCGGGAGAGAGCTACTTGTCGGGCTGGGGCGTGAGCCGCAGATAGGGCTTGACCGCTTCCCAGCCCTTGGGGAACTTCTCCTTGGCCTCCTCGTCGGACACCGCAGGCTGGATGATCACGTCCTGGCCGTCCTGCCAGTCCGCCGGCGTGGAGACCCGGTACTTGGCGCTGAGCTGCAGGGAGTCGATCACCCGCAGGATCTCGGCGAAGTTACGCCCCGCCGACTGGGGATAGGTGATCATGAGCTTGATCGTCTTGTCCGGCCCGATCACGAAGACCGAGCGCACGGTCTGGGTGTCCTCGGCCTTGGGGTGGATCATCCCGTAGAGGTCGGCGATCTTCCGGTCGGGGTCCCCGATCAGGGGGTACTCCACCTTGGCGCCCTGAGTCTCCTCGATGTCGCCCACCCAGCGCTGGTGGTCTTCCACGGAGTCGACGCTGATGGCCAAAACCTTGGTGTTGCGCGTGGCGAACTCGTCCTTCAGCTTGGCCACCGCGCCCAGCTCCGTGGTGCACACCGGGGTGAAGTCTTTCGGGTGGGAGAACAGAACGCCCCAGCCGTCACCGAGCCACTCGTGGAAGCCGATGGTGCCCTCGGTGGTGTCGGCGGTGAAGTCCGGGGCCTCGTCTCCTAGTTGCAGCGCCATGTCGTTACCTCCAGATTCGATGGTGTCGGCCAGGATACCCGACCTCTGGAGTCAACAATGCAGGCCGGCGTCCATTCCCGATGAACGCAGCCTACCTACCAGTAGGTAGGCTGCAGGGCATGGAGGAAACCGCCCTGCTGCACGAGCTCGAGCCCACCGTGGCCACGTTGCTGGACCGACACCTGGCCACGGCCAAGGAGTGGTTCCCCCACGAGTTGGTTCCGTGGGGCCGCGGCCGCGACTTCGAGGCCAACGAGGAGTGGGACCCCAGCGAGTACGACATGCCGGACACGGTGCGAAGTGCCCTGTTCGTGAACCTGCTCACCGAGGACAATCTTCCGTACTACTTCGCCCACATCGACTCCGTCTTCACCGACGGTGCCTGGAAGACCTGGAACCGGCGGTGGACAGCCGAAGAGGGTCGACATGCCATCGTCATGCGCGACTACCTCACCGTCACCCGGGCTCTCGATCCCGTGGAGCTCGAGCGGGGACGGATGCAGCAGGTTTCCACCGCGGTGGTCCCCGAGCCGGAAACCGTGGCCGACGCCCTCGTCTACGTTGCCCTGCAGGAGCTGGCTACCCGTATCTCCCATCGCAACACCGGAAAGCTGCTCACCGACCGCGCCGGCTACGACGTGATGGCCCGTGTGGCCGCCGACGAGAACCTCCACTACCTCTTCTATCGTGACGCCACGAGCGCGGCAATCGAGCTCGACCCGTCCACCGTAGTCATTGCCATCGAGCGCCAAGTGCGCGACTTCGCCATGCCCGGAGTGGGGATCCCGAACTTCGCCGCCCACGCCAAGCTCATCGCCCACGCCGGTGTCTATGACTTCATCGAGCACCACGACCACATCCTGGTGCCGGTGGTGCTCCGCTGCTGGGGCGTGGAGTCCCTGGAGGGTCTGTCACCCGAGGCCGAGCAGGCCCGGGAGCGTCTGGTCTCCAGGGTGGCCAAGGTGGGCAAGGCGGCACAACGTCTGCGGGATCGCCGGGCCGAGCGGGCCGAGCACGCCGAGCGAGTACCGACCCCCGCCTGACGTCGCCGGGGGGATCAGCGGTTCTGGGGGGCGCTCCTACGTTCCTCGTGCACGGCAGGCGCCGACGCCGGTTGCGGCGTCGTGCGGCTTGACGCCGTGACGCAGTTCCGACCGGCACGCTTCGACTCGTACAAGGCCTCGTCGGCAGCCGTCACCACCGACACAGGGTCCTTTCCGTTGATCGGGAACGTGGCTATGCCGGCGCTGACCGTCACCGGCAGGGGGGAATCAGCTCCGGCCACGGCGAGGCGTAGCCGCTCGGCGGCGGTATGAGCCTCCTCGGGCGAACAGTTCGGCAGGACGACGGCGAACTCCTCGCCCCCGTAGCGGGCGGGGGTGTCGTACTCGCGGCACTCCAGAGCCAGGCTGGCGGCCACGGCTCGCAACACGTCGTCTCCACTCTGGTGCCCGTGGGCGTCGTTGAACTTCTTGAAGTGGTCGATGTCCAGCAGGACGAGAGAGACCATGGTGCCGGCACGGGAGGCTCGGGCCAGCTCCCGCTCCAGAACCGTGTCGAAGGCCCGCCGGTTGGCGATACCGGTGAGGCCGTCGGTGGAGGCGACCTTCTGCAGTTGCTCCAGTAGCCATGCGTTGCGCAGCGCCAAGGCGGCTTGGGAGGTGAACCGCTCCACGATCGACACGACTCGCCGTTCGATGCGCGAGCCCTGCCGGAGGGAGTGTTCGATGACCAGTACGCCCACCGATCGGCCCTCGGCCGTCAGTGGCACCAGGGCCAGGTTGCGAGCCGAGGGGAACAGCGACGCCAGCCACGGATCGTTCCCGGCGTCGAGCTCCAGGACGAGCTGGGTCATGCGGCTCTCCCTGGCGTGATGCAGGACTGACTTGGCCACCGGCCGGTGACGGGGCGTGGGAGCACGCCCGGTCCCCAGTGCGGCCATCACCGACAGTTCATCCCCCTGTCCGCCCAGCACGGCGGACCGCCCGAAGCTGAAGGCGTCCACCACGCTGTCGAGCAGGACCTGAGCCACCGCGCCGGGATCGGTGGCATCCTCGAGGTCGACGGCCATGCGGGCCAGCGCTTCGAGGTCGTATCGCCGCCGGCGTAGCTCTCGTTCGTTCACCGCCGAGAGGGTGCCGGTGATCATGGCCACCAGCCAGAAGACGGCGACGAAGCCCACCAGTTGCTGGAAGTTGGATCCCGGCAGTTGCTCCACCGCCTGGCCGAAGGGCCGGAGGAGGTCCGCCTCCTGGGCGTAGAACACCACGAACAGAAGAAGAGAGTGCCACAGCGCCAGCTTGAGCCCGGTCCGGTGGGAGGCGAGGAGGCTGACGGCGATGAGATGGAGCAGGATCAGGTACCGGAGCGGACTGATCATGCCGCCGGTCAGGTACGACGCCCAGGCGAGGAAGATGCCGTCGACGATGAGCATGGCGCCGAACAGGACCAGCCCGCCACGGGAACGGTGCCACCACCACTCGCAGCCGAGACTGAGGGCCAGATAGGCGCCGACACCGGCGGCGAGGTCACCGAGGCCGGCGTCGAGGGCGTCCGGTGCCAGCAGAGCGAACAACACGACGGCGGCGGAGACCCCGAGGCGGAAGAGCTGCATCCGCTGCACCCGTTCAGCCAGGGGGACGAGCTCGCCCGCGCTGCGGACCCGGTCAGTCATGGCGGGGTGGGGACCAGGTCGGCGGGGGCGTGAAACTGAGGGCGGCGTCGCGGTACACCGGCGCCATCGCCAACTTCGGGTCCCGCCGGTCGATCCGGTCCTGCACCACGAGGAACAGGAACACGATGAGGAGCAGAAGGAAGGGGAAGGCCGACTTCTTCACCGCTTCCACGCCCACGTCCAGGATGGTTTCGGCCACCGTCTCGTCGGTCTGGGACGGCAGCAGGGCGGGGGGGGCGGCGGACTCGTCGCCGGCATCCAGCTCCGAGGGGCCGGGCGGAGGGACCGCTTGGCCTTGGTTTTGGGTAGAGGTTGTCGCTGGTGCCACCGCAGTGGCGATCAAAGATCTGGGGGTGACCCCAGGTGCGGGGCTTGGCGCCGCCGGCGCATTTCGGGTGAACGTTTCAGCCGGCGCCGTAGGCACCTGCTGGGCAGGGGTGGGTGTAACGGTGGCGGCCGGTGCCAGAGTGGGGGCCGCGGCGGGGACCACGACCGAGGCCGGCGCCGACCGGGGGCCGGCGAGGGGCACGGGTTGGGTGGGCCGCGCGCCGGAACCCGGGTCCACGACCGAGGCGGGGGCTCCGCCGGTCTTGTTCAGGCCCGGGGCCGGCGGCGTCACAGGGACGGCCGGCGTCGGGCCGGAGGGGGTGGGGCCGGCGGGCGTCGGGCCCTCAGGCGCAGGCTCGGCGGGGGGGGTCGTGGGCCGGTTCACAGGGGGTGCCGGCGGTGGCCCGGTGGGCCCGGTGGCTCCACGGCTGACGGGCTGGAAGACATAGACGGCACTGCTCGTAGGGCTGGTGTTGCCTGCGGCATCGCGGGACCGGACGGAGAAGACGTAGCTGCCCGCATCGGACAGCCGATAGGACTCTGAACCGGAGCATGGCTCCCAGGTGGCGATAACCGTGGTCCCGCTCGCCAGCATGCACTCGGACTCGCTTTCTGCGTCGGCGGTGAAGGTCCATCGGGGTGTGGTGTCGGTGCCGGGCGACGCCGGACCGCTGCCGATCACCGGGGCCGCCGGGGCCGACGTGTCGAGCGTGTAGGTGTCGTTGGCGGTGGCGCTCGTACCCGATGCGTTGGTCGCGTACACCGCGAAGGTGTAAGTGCCGTCGGTGACGACGCTGTAGGTCGCTGGGCTGGAGCAGGCGATGAAGCCGCTTGGATTTGGCCCCGGCGGGCTCAGCTGGCAGAAGGTCGAAGCCCCCGGATCTGCGGTGAAGGACCATGCTGAGCTGGTGCTTTGCCCCACCCGAGCGAGAGCCGATGTGATGACGGGGGTACCCGGGGGGGGTGGCGGGGGTGGCGGGGGCGGAACCAGGACGACAGCCTGGCGGATGTGGATGGCGCTGGCCGGCGGGCCGGTGTTGCCGAGAGGGTCGGTGGCCTGGACGGTGAAGGTGTAGGTGCCGTCGGTGGGGAATGCGAACGTGGCACCGCTGCTGCAGGGGCTGAATGCGGGATTGGATCCGGACAGACCGAGCTTGCACTCGAAGGTCGCTCCGGCCTCGGCCGTGAACGTCCAGCTGCCGGAGCTGGCGGCGCTGGGGCTCGGAGGTCCGGAGGTGATGATGACCGGAGCCGAGGTGTCCAGGGTATAAGTGCTGGTGGCTGCCGTCTCATCGCTGTTGGCGTTCGAGGGCTGCCGGCGCACGGCGAAGGTGTAGGTGCCGTCGGCGTGGCCGGCGAGGTCGTAAATGATGGGGCTGGCGCAGTCGGTATAGGCATCGGGACGCCCGGGCCCGGTGAGTCGGCAGGACAACTGTCCGGCGTTGTCGACGCTGAAGGCCCAAGTGGGCGTGGTGTCGTTCCCGGGGTCGGGTGCCGGCGAGCTGATGATCTGCGGCGCAGCGGAGCTGGCGCCGGCGGGCGAGGCGAGGGCGACGAGCGCGACGGCCGACGCTGCTGCCGCCAGCAGCCCCACGCCTGTCCGGACCTGAACCATCTTCCTGCTTTCTGGTGGGACTCTCTTGTACGGCTGCAGAAGCGCGCCCGCGGACGCGAGGCACCCCGTCAACTTCGACCACGCACAGTGAAACTTGAGCATTCGACTAGTCAGCTCGGGTGGTCCGGGACTGGCCCGGCCAGTAGGTAGCTTCACGAGATGGCGCAGCCTCCAGCCACCCGCCCGGCGACGATGACGCCTAGCCCGATCGAGCCTCACGAAAGCCGGTTCGTCCATGTACACCCTGTGGATAGCCGCCGGAGGAGTTCTGGCGTGATCGGCTGTCTTGGCCGCTACGATACCTATGGCCTGCGGTTCCTCTGGTGGAGACGATGGGATTCGAACCCACGACCCCCGCCTTGCAAAGGCGGTGCTCTAGCCAGCTGAGCTACGTCCCCAGGCTGTGAATTGAGGAGAAATCCCTCGGGTCAGGCCAGCGTAACGCCCACCGAGCACGGTCCCACCATTCCCTGGCCCGACCCTTCTCCATTCCGCTTGCGATCCAACTCGATGTCCGGCGCCAGCCACGAATAGAGCGGCAACCGATCAAGCTGGTCTTCGGGCCTGTCGATGATGGCCCGTGCTTCGCCGTGCCAATGCCCGAGTCGTCGCCGCTGCCATCGCCGCCCTCACCGGCACCGTGGTGGCCACCCTTCCTGTATCGCCCGCAGCAGCAGACGTCAGCCTCGAAGCCGAGATCATGGCGCTTACCGCCGGCGCCGGCGCGTCCTACGCCGATGCTGACGCCTCGGCCGGCCACGCCCTCTTGTTGTGGTCCAACGGAACCGCATCCGCCACGACGACAACCGGGGCTGGCACGCAACTCGTGGTGCGGGCCAGGGGCGATTTCTGCTCTGGGGCACCCCGCATGGACGTGCGGGTCGACGGCACCCTCGTACTTTCCACTGACGTGTCGTCCACCCGCTGGACCGACTATGCCGTCTCCGTGCCGCTGCCGGCCGGCAGCCACGCGGTGGTGATCGGCTACTCCAACGACCAGAAGACGAAGAAGTGCGACCGCAACCTGCGCCTCGACCGTGTACGGGTAGTGGAGGTCGTGGTCGCCCCAGCTTCCACGACGACCACGACCACCACCACAACCGCCCCGGCAGGCCCGTCACACGCCCTGGAAAGCGCCTCGCTGTACGTTGACCCGTACTCGAATGCGGCCCGGGAGGCGGCATCGCTCCGCACGTCTGACCCCACCCGTGCCGCGCTCTTCGACAAGGTTGCCGGCCAGTCACAAGCTGACTGGGTCGGAGACTGGATCCCCACCGCCGAGCTGGCGTCCAACGTGAACGCCCGTATCGGCACCATCGCCGCCGCCGGCGCCGTCCCCGTGTTCGTCTCCTATGCCATACCTCTGCGCGACTGCGGGTCCTACTCGGCCGGCGGCATCGGTACACCTGACGGGTACCGCGCCTGGGTCCGGGAGCTGGCCAAGGGCATCGGCGGGCGTAAGGCCGCAGTCATCCTGGAGCCCGACGCTCTGAGCCAGATCTCCTGCCTCACCACGGTGCAGCAGCAGGAGCGCCTGGACCTGCTCGCCGATGCCAGCACCACCCTCACGGCGAGCGGCGCCAGCGTCTACATCGATGCCGGCCACTCCGCCTGGGTGCCGATCGACACGATGGCCGCCCGCCTGAAGGCGGCCGGCGTGTCCGGCGCCCGCGGCTTTTCGCTCAATGTCTCAAATTTCCAACCGACGGCCAACGAGATCGCCTACGGGACCGGGTTGGCGGAGCACCTCGGCGGGAAGGCCTTCGTCGTCGACACCAGCCGCAACGGGCTCGGTCCGTACGACGGCGCCGAATCCTGGTGCAATCCCCCGGGTCGGGCACTCGGCGGGCGGCCGTCGACGTCAACCGGCGTGAGCGGACTTGACGCTCTCCTCTGGGTGAAGCGCCCCGGCGAGTCCGACGGCACGTGCCGGGGCGGCCCCTCTGCCGGGACCTGGTGGCCTGACTACGCCGCCGGGCTGGCCGAGCGCTCCTCCTACTGAGCCCGGCCCTACTGACATCCCCCCGGGCAGCGGTCCGCCCGACGTCGTGGAGGACGCCATCCTCTAGAGCGACGGGGCTACTCCAATGGGGGAGTCAGAACCACCGAAGGCGGCGGCCCGGACGCCACGATGAGCCAGCTCCTGGAGGAAAGGCAGCGGGTCTTCGACCATCTCGGCCAGTCCACCGGCCCCGGAACGGGCGAGCCGGCCGGTCCCGGCCCAGTCTGCAGCCACTGCGGCCACCGCCCCTGCTGCCACCGCCGGGCGGTCGAGCGCACCCAGAACCCGCGTGTCGGTGGCCAGGCCCCGCCGGCCCCGCACCTCCACCCGCACTCCCCCCAGGGTTCCCTCGGGGTGGGGGCGGCGCATCATGGGAAGGCGGGCGGTCAGCCGGTCGCGCCTCGAGGCCGCCAGCCGAGCCGTGACCCTGACCGCCTCCGGGAAGGCGGGCACGAGAAGCAAGGGGTCGGGCGCTGCCGCGTGGTAGCAGTCTCGGGCGCCGAGAGGGTCGGGGAACCACGACAGCTCCCGGCCCGACCCGCCCCGCCTGGTCGTCCACCCGCCATTCCGCCACTCGGGGCCGTCAGCGTCGAGGGCGGCATGGTGGTGTCTTGCGCAGGCCGGCCCGCCGGTGCCCGCTTTGGCCACGTGAACCTCCTCGACACGGTCGAAGCCGGCGGCGGCATGCTTGGCCAACAGGCAGCTCAGGCCAGGGGCGAGCCCGGCTCCGATCAACACCGTGCGGCCCTGGCGGCGCGCTTCCTCGTCCAGTTCCAGCAGCCCCCGTACCTCGGCGACATCGTCGGTTACCGACACCACATGGGCGCCGGCGACGAGCGCTGCTGCCGCCATGGCGGGATGACCGTCGGGCAGTGCCAGCACGACGACATCGGCGTCGCCCAGGATCCCCGGCCCCCATGAGGTCACCTCCACGGGTGGCCCGATCGAAGCGGCCACCGCCTCAGCCCGATCGGTGGCGGAGTCGACCACCAACACGACCGTCGTCGCTCCCGGCACCATCATCTGGCGGGCGGCCCGGGCTCCGACCGCCCCGACCCCGACTACGACCACTTTCACTAACGGAGATCCGGCCCTGAAAGCTCGTGCCATCCTCCGGCCGGAGCCGGTGACCCGCTACTCCGGCGCGAGCGAAGGACGGCCGTCACCGCGCTGGCCACACTGACGACAACCAGTACTCGCCGGATCGTCCTAAGAATCAGCACGTGGGGCCAGATGGAGTCGAACCATCGACCTCAGCATTATCAGTGCTGAGGTCATCGCCGGCCGGCGATGGCGCTGACCTGCGCCTTTAGCCTCTGGAACGACACCCTACCGGCCATCCGTGCCCGCTGCGTGCCCGTACGGCTCGACCGCTGGTTCGAACAGGGTGCGGCACAAGCTGCTGCGGGATGACGAAGTACCACGGTTGTGGGTACAATGACCAGCGTGAGCACTGTCAGCATCCGGGACTTGGCCAACAACGCCAGCGCGGTGGTGGACGAGGTCGCCACATCGGGGCGGCCGGCAGTGGTCACCAAGCACGGCAAGCCGGTGGCGGCAGTGGTCCCCATCGACCAGGAGGCCCTCGAGGACTGGGTGCTGGCGAACGCTCCGGAGTTCGTGGCCAACATGGCGGAGGCCGATGAGGAGATCGGCAAGGGGGTCCGGGGCAAGCCGCTCGGCGAGGTTCTCGACGAGCTTGACCAGTGAGCACAGGACGCCGCGGCACGCCGTACCCGCTGACGTAGCCAGGTCGGGATTCCACAAGCGGGCTCGACGGGGCCGATGACCACCAACGTCGAACTGTCCGCTCGAGCCGAACGGGACCTGCGCAGGATCAAGCGAGGCCCCGACCGTAAGCGGCTCGTGGTCGCCCTCCAGGCGCTGGCCGGCGAGGCTGCCAACCTCGACGTTAAGGCTCTGCACGGCAAAGCACCGTGGCGACGGCTGCGGGTAGGCGACTACCGGGTTTTGTACAGGCCGGTTGAGCGGGGGCTGTGGGTGGAACGCGTCATCGATCGGCGTGACTTGGATCGAGCCGTAGCAACCCTGTGAGATCTGTGAGTGAATTGGCGGCGAGCTCGACGGTCAGCTCTCTCGTCGTCCGCCGTGCCCGCTGCGTGCCCGTAGCGACAGAAAATCCCGGTAAAATCGTGGCTTCTGGCGGACAACGCCCTGACTGGCCTCACCCCACTTGACCTGGGCTTTTGCCGATTTCGAGGGTGGGGCTAGATGGAGTCGAACCATCGACCTCAGCATTATCAGTGCTGCGCTCTAACCAGCTGAGCTATAGCCCCGAGGGAGAGGTGAGGCTACACGAGGGCCCTGGGGAATGATCAGACCGAGGTGCGCCGGGTGGGCTCCTCTTCGAGCACCGCCACCTCGATGCCGCCGACCACGTCGGAGGTGAGGTTGTAGATCACGGCCATGAGCACGTTGAAGCCGGAGCCCAGAAGCACCATGACCAGCCCACCTATCAGAGTGGAGCGGAAGATGAGCGCTCCGTTGATACTGAACGTCTGGAAGGCGAACAGTTCTTTTATGAATCGCTCGAAGTTGTCGATGACGCCCGTGGTCGAGGCTGCGGCCCACAGCAACAGGCCGGCCACCAGCGAGACGACCAGCAGGCACAGGTAGAACAGCACCGAGAACCGGAGGACCGTCCAGGGGTCGACTCTGCGGAGGATGCGCCGCACTCGCCGGCCCTGCGCCACCTGGTCACGGTACTCCGTGGGCACACAGTTCGAAGTGGATCGGGTGCGCCTCGGGGTACGGCTGGCACAATCCGGCCTGAGAAGCGACAGGGGCCAGCCGCGCCACCAGCCACGCCGGAACGTCGATGGCCAAGCCCGCCCGATGGCGCACCCGGCCTGGATCGTCGACCGCAGGTCTCGACAACGGCACGGGCCGCCCGAGGAGTTGCTCGGCCCTCGCCACGGCGGCTCTGAGCCCGGCGGCCATCCCGGCAGACCCTGCTGGCGCCGCGGGACGACGCCTGGCCCTCGCCGAGGCGTGGGCCCCGCCCAGCTTCACCTCGACCCTCGTGTCGAGACCCAGCTCCTCGTACTTCGTCATCCGGGCACCGTTGGCCGTGGCCGATACCCGTGCCGCACCCCTTCCGGCGGCCGCACCGGCCAGGGCGGCGGCGTCAGCCGCGGTCACCGCCTGGGCCCGGGCCACCGCGGCCCCGCCCAACCGACCGAGGACCAGACAGGCCAGGCCGGCACCTACGACCATCAATGCCACCAGGGGTAGCACCTGGCCATGCTCGTGCCCGCGCTCTTCCATACTCAACCTTTCGATCAAACACAGCGAAGGGGGGAAGAGCTGGTGAGAGAGGGCTACTCAGGCGTCGACGTCGACGACCGTGTCCACGGCCAGGATGGGGGCCACCGAAGCCACGTCTTGGCCCTCGTCGAGGTTCATGACCCGCACACCGGTGGCGTCGCGGCCCTGGGAGGAGATATCGCGTACCGGCAACCGGATGGTGACGCCGGCCGAGGAGACCAGCACCACGTCGTCGTCGAGGCCCACCATGAAGGCGGCAACTACGTAGCCCCGCCGGGCGGTGAGGCGGATGCCCCTGACGCCCTGGCCACCGCGGGTCTGGCGGGAGAACTTGTCGAGTTGCGTGCGCTTGCCGAAGCCGGCGTCGGTGACGATGAGGATGGCCACGTCGTCGCGGGCCAAGTCACAGGAGACGACCTCGTCACCCGGGCGCATCCGCATCCCCCGCACGCCGGCGGCGCCGCGGCCCATGGCCCGCACGTCGTCCTCGGAGAATCGGATGGTGACTCCATTGCGGCTCACCATGAACACGTCGTCCTCGCCGGTGGTCTGGATGACCCGCACCAGCTCGTCGCCGTCGTTGAGGTTGATGGCGATGAAGCCTTCCCGCCGGGACTTGTCGTACTCGCTGAACGGCGTTTTCTTCACAGTTCCGTTCTTGGTGGCGAACAGCAGGTAACGGTCAGCGGGATAGTCGCGTGTGGCCACCACGGCCTGGATGCGCTCGTCGGGATCGAGGGGCAGCAGGTTGGCCAGGTGCGTTCCCCGCGCCGTGCGTTCCTTCATGGGGACCTCGTGGGCCTTGAGCCGGTAGACCTTCCCGCGGTTCGAGAAGAACAACAAAAAGGCGTGGGCTGTGGTGTGGATGACCTGGGTGACGAGATCCTCGTCCTTGAGCCGCGCCCCCTGGATCCCCCGGCCCCCTCGGGCCTGGGTTCGGAAGGCGGTGGCGGCAACCGTCTTCGCGTAGCCGGCCTTGGTCATTGTGACCACCAGGTCGACATCGTCGATGAAGTCCTCGGCCGACTCGGTGCCGGGGTCGTAGGTGATCTCGGCCCTGCGGGGTGTGGCGAACTGGGTGCGAATCTCGCCCAGCTCGGTCTTGATGACACCCCGGAGGCGCTCCGGGTCGGCCAGGATGGCCTCGAGGTCGGCGATGATCTCACGCAGCTTGGCCATCTCGTCCGACAGCTCGGTGCGCCCGAGGCGGGTGAGCCGGCCGAGGGTCATGTCGAGGATGTGGTTGGCCTGCACCTCGCTGAACTCGAACGGCGCAGCCATCAGCCCCTCGCGGGCCGCTCCCCTGTCAGCGGAGCCACGGATCAGG
This sequence comes from Acidimicrobiales bacterium, assembly GCA_035525365.1. Classification (GTDB taxonomy): domain Bacteria; phylum Actinomycetota; class Acidimicrobiia; order Acidimicrobiales. Next base: position 47,593 of record DATLEK010000092.1, on the reverse strand, counting down.
GCGATAACCTGCTCGATCATGTCGAGGGCCTTGAGCAGGCCCTCCACGATGTGGGCCCGGTCCTTGGCCTTCTTCAGGCGGAACTGCGAACGCCGGGTGATCACGTCGACCTGATGGTCCACGTAGGCGGAAAGCGCCTGGGCCAGATTGAGGGTGCGGGGGACGCCGTCGACGAGAGCCACCATGTTCACGCCGAAGCTGGTCTGCAGTTGCGTGTGCTTGTACAGGTTGTTGAGCACGACGTTGGCGTTGGCGTCACGGCGTAGCCCGATCACCAGCTTGGTGTCCATGCCGGCGGACAGATCGTCGAGGCTGCGGATCCCCTCGATCTCGCGGGCGTCGACCAGCTCCTTGATCCGCACGGAGATGGCGGCGACGCTTCCCTGGTAGGGCAGCTCACTGACCACGATGGACGTGCCTGACTTGCCTTCCTGGATCTCCGCTCTTGCCCGCATCTTCACACTGCCCCGACCGGTGCGGTAGGCGTCGATGAGCCCGGCCCGGCCGAGGATGTAGCCGCCCGTCGGGAAGTCGGGGCCCTTGACGAAGGCCATGAGGTCGTCGGGCGTGGCTTCGGGGTGGTCGATCAGGTGCACGGTGGCGTCGATGATCTCGCCCAGGTTGTGGGGCGGGATGTTGGTGGCCATGCCCACGGCGATGCCCTGGCTGCCGTTCACCAAAAGGTTGGGGAACCGGGCCGGGAGCACCACGGGTTCTTCGAACTCGTTGGTGTAGTTGGGGGCGAAGTCGACGGTGTCCTCGTCGATGGCGGCCAGCATGTTCATGGCCAGCGCCCCGAGGCGGCACTCGGTGTAGCGCTCGGCCGCCGGCGGGAAGTCGGGCGAGCCGTAGTTGCCGTGGAAGTCGATGAGGGGGTGGCGCAGGCTGAACGGCTGGGCCATGCGAACCAGGGCGTCGTAGATGGCCGAAGGCCCGTGAGGATGGAACTTGCCCATGACCTCACCGGTCACGCGGGCGCACTTCATGTGGGGCCGGTCCGGGCGCAGGCCCAGGTCGTGCATGCCGAACAGAATGCGGCGATGCACGGGCTTGAGCCCGTCGCGGGCGTCGGGCAGGGCCCTCTGCACGATGACGGACATGGCGTAGTCGAGGAAGGACCGCTCCATCTCCGCCTGGATCTCGATGGGCTCGATGGAGCCCAGCCCGTCGTCGCCGGGGCCGCCGGTCATGGTGTCGGTCATGTGGCCATCTCAGATGTCAAGGAACCTGACGTCCTTCGCGTTGGTGACGATGAAGTGCTTCCGAAGCTCCACGTCGTCACCCATGAGGATGGAGAAGATGTCGTCGGCGATGGCCGCCTGATCGACGGTGACCTGCAGCAGCGTGCGGCGATCGGCGGCCATGGTGGTGGTGCCCAGCTCGTCGTAGTCCATCTCACCGAGACCCTTGAGCCGGGTGAAGTCGGCCTTGTGGTTTGGGTGCTCCTCCAAAAACCGGGCCTTGGCCGCGTCGTGCTTCAGGTACACCTTCTCCTTGCCCACCAGGGTGGAGAACAGCGGCGGCTGGGCCACGAACACGTGGCCGTGCTCCACCAGGGCCTTCATCTGCCGAAAGAAGAAGGTGAGCAGGAGGGTGCGGATGTGGCTCCCGTCCACGTCGGCGTCAGCGAGCAAAATGACGCGCCCGTAGCGGATCTTGGTCTCGTCGAACTCCTCGCCCACCCCGGCACCGATGGCCCCGATAAGGGCCTGGATCTCGGTGTTCTTGAGCATGCGGTCGATCCGGGCCCGCTCGACGTTGAGGATCTTGCCCCGGATGGGGAGGATCGCCTGGTTCTGCGGGTTGCGGGCCCGGATGGCCGAACCTCCGGCCGAGTCGCCCTCCACGATGAACAGCTCGGCCTGCTTCGGGTCACGCGTGGAGCAGTCGGTGAGCTTGCCCGGCATCCCAGCGCCTTCCAGCGCAGACTTGCGGCGGATGAGGTCGCGGGCCTGGCGGGCGGCAAGGCGGCCACGGGCGGCCTGAACGCTCTTCTGCACCACCTGGCGGGCTTCGGTGGGGTGTTCCTCGAGCCATTCGGCCAGCTTCTCGTTGGAGGCGCGCTCCACCAGCGATCGCATGGACACGTTTCCCAGCTTCGACTTGGTCTGGCCCTCGAACTGCGGGTCCTGGAGGCGGACAGCGAGGATGGCGGTGAGGCCCTCCCGGATGTCCTCGCCGAGCAGGTTCTCGTCCTTCTCCTTGACCAGACCCTTGGCCCGGGCGTAGCGGTTGACCACGTTGGTGAGCGCCTTTTTCAGACCCTCTTCGTGCATGCCGCCCTCGCCGGTGGCGATGCCGTTGGCGAAGCTGTGGATGCCCTCGTGGAAACCCGTGTTCCACTGGAGTGCGACCTCCACCTCCTGGGTCTCCTCGGCCTGCTGGAAATACGCCACCTTCTTGAACAGCGCCTCCTTGGACGCGTTCAGGTGGCGGACGAAGTCGATGATGCCGCCGTTGTAGCGGTGGGTGACTTCCTGCTCGTGGCCGGGCCGCTCGTCCTTGAAGCGGATCTCCAGGCCACGATTGAGGAACGCCATCATCTGGAGACGCTCGAGCACCGTCTGGGCCCGGAACTCCACCTCTTCGAAAATCGTGGGGTCGGGCCAGAATTCCACGGTGGTACCGGTGCGCCCCCGAGGTGCGGTGCCCACGACCTCCAGGGCGCCCTGGGGCTTGCCTCCTTTGGCGAACTCGATGCGGTGGCGCTTGCCGTCACGGTCGACCTCGACCACCAGCCGGCTCGACAGGGCGTTCACGACCGAGACTCCTACGCCGTGGAGACCGCCTGAGACCTTGTAGCCGGCGCCGCCGAACTTGCCACCGGCGTGCAGGACGGTGAGGGCGATCTCGACACCGGATTTCTTCTTGTACTGGGGGTGGGGATCGACGGGAATGCCGCGACCGTCATCCGACACGCGACAGCCGCCGTCAGCCAGGAGGGTCACGTCGATTCGGGTGCAATGGCCGGCCATGGCCTCGTCGACGGAGTTGTCCACGACCTCCCAGATGAGGTGGTGCAGGCCGCTGGGGCCGGTGGACCCGATGTACATCCCGGGCCGCTTGCGGACGGGATCGAGGCCCTCCAGGACGGTGATGTCCTTGGCCCCGTACGACGGCGGCTTGGGTTGGGTTGCGACGTCGTCAGAAGATGTTGTCATCGCTCCGGGCGCGACCTTTCAAAAACCACTTGGGATGGAGGCGATCCGGACGGAAAAGTGCTGCTCAACGGCCCGAATTGCAATGAGGTCAGTCTACCACCGGGGTGTGACTCGGACGCTGATCGCGAGGCTTTACGCGGACCTCGATACGCTCGGCCACACCGGGGCCGGCGACCTCCTCCACCCGCTGGAGCAATTGCGCGGAAAGTGCCCGCAACGAGGTGGCCCATCCGGGCCCGTCCACGGCCACCACCAGGGCTCCTCGCGTGACCGACAGCGGCCAGCTGTGGGCGGCGGCAACGGGCCCCGCGATCTCCCCCCATCGGCTGAACAACACACCCAGGGCCACCACGCCGGGCGCTCCCATGGACCGGGTGATGCCGTCGAGCGAGTCGCTCAACCGGCGCGGTGACCGGTCCTCTTCCTCCGGAAGAGGTCGCCATGCCGATCCACTACGGCGACGTGACGGTCGCCTCACAGGATCCGCCCCTCGTGAACCCGCACGCGTAGAGCAGGAGACACTCCCGGGGGCAGCGTGCCGGTGGTGGTGAGAAGGGCCTGTCCGGGTGGGAGGTGGGTGATCAGGGCCCTGGCTCTGTCCTCGTCGAGCTCGGAGAACACGTCGTCCAAGAGGAGCACCGGAGGAGCACCACCGGATGCAGCGAGAGTCGCATGGCTGGCCAGGCGCAGGGCAAGGGCCAGCGAACGCTGCTCCCCCTGGGAGGCGTGGGTGCGGGCGGGCAGGTCCTTGAGGTTCATCTCCAGCTCGTCGCGCTGCGGGCCGAGGGTGTTGGCGCCACGGCGCAGGTCCTGCTGGCGGGCGGCGGCCAGTGCACCAGCGAGGGAGCCCTCCCAGGACCGCACGTACCGGACGGAGGTGACCGACGCAGTACCGGCAACCTGGTCGTAGGCCTTGGCTATCTCAGGTTCGAGGCGGATCACCAGATCGGCCCGAACGTCGGCCAACGCCTCCCCGGCCGACGCCAGCTTGGCGTCCCACACGTCGAGGGTGTTGGCGATTTCTGTGCTCAACTTCCCCCCCGCCTGCTTGAGGAGAGCTCCTCGCTGCCGCAACACCCGGTCCACCTCGGAGCAGAGCGCATCATTGCGGGGGTGGAGGGCGGTCAGTGCGTCGTCGAGGTAACGGCGCCGCTCTCCAGGGCCGCCCTTCACCAGGCTGAGATCGTCTGGTGAGAACACTGTGACCTGGATAGTGCCGAGCAGGTCCCGCACCCGCCGGAGCGGCTGGCGGTTTACCTGCACCCGGTCGTGCCCCACCAGGCGTATTTCGGCCTCGAGAAGCACCGGACGTCCGTCTCTTGAAGCTTCCGCCCGCACTGTGGCCGCCGGCGCCCCCCGCCTCACGAGCGCCTCTTTCGGTGCGCCGCGGAACGACAAAAGGCTGGCCAGGTAGCCAATGGCCTCCAGGAGGCTCGTCTTCCCGCTGCCGTTGTCGCCATCGATCACCGTGAGGCCGCCCGGTGCGATCTCGAGTTCCGCCGTCCGGTAGTTCCGGAAGTCGGTCAGCAAGAGCCGCTTGAACTCCACGGCCGCTACGACACCCGCACCGGCATCAGCAGGTAGAGGTAGTCGTCGCTATCGGTCCCCCGGATCACAGCCGGCCGCAGCGCGTCTTGTGTGTCGAGGATGATCTCGTCTCCCGGGATCGCCTCGGCACCATCGATGAGATATCCCGGATTGAAGGCAACCGTCATCTCCGCGCCCTCGTAGTGGGCGTCGACCTCCTCGTTGGCCTGGCCGACCTCTGCGCTGACCACCGTGAGACCCACCGTGTCCGGGCCGAGAGCCATCCGGACCGGGGTCGTAGCGTCTCGAACCAGCAGCTTGACCCGCCGCACTGCCTCGAGCAGCGCGGCCTTGCCCACAACCAGCCGATTCGGGTAGGTCGAAGGGATCAGCTGGCGGTAGTTCGGAAACTCTCCTTCGATCAGTCTGGTGGTGAGCCGCACGTCACCAACCTCGAAGTTGGCGTCGTGCTCGCCCAGTCGCAGGGTGACCTTGTCCGCACCCGACAGAACCCGCTGGAGCTCGGAAAGAGCCTTGGAGGGCACCAGCACCGTCTGGCCCTCACGAAGCACACTCGTGCCGGGCAGGTCGCGGACGGCGAGGCGGTAGGAGTCCGTGGCCACGAGCCTGAGACCACGCTCCTCCGCCGCCATCAGAACGCCGGTGAGGATCGGCCGGGCATCGTCGGATGAGGCCGCCCGCACCACCTGACCGAGCGCGTCGGCCAACTCGCCGGCGTCCAGGGTAACGGCGTCGCCCAGCCCGGTGTCGCCACCCCCGGGAACCCTCGGAAAATCAGCCGCGGGCAACATTCGGACGCTGAACTGGGAACGGCCTGATGTGATGGACACCTCATCGTCACCAGCTTCGACGTTGACTCCGCCGGGCGGCAATGAGCGCACGATATCGGTCACCAGGCGAGCGGGAACGACAGCAACCCCGTCGCCCGACCCGGCAACCGCCATGGTGGCCTGGATGGTCAGGTCCAGGTCTGAGCCGGCGACATGCAGTTGCTCACCGGTCACCTCCAGGCGCACACCTGAGAGCACTGGAAGAGCGCCGCCTCTGCCCGTGACGGCACGACCAGCGACACTCAGGGCTTCAACGAGGGAATCGCGTTCGCTTCGAAATCTCATGGTTCTCTTTGGTTTGTAGGTTGAGAGAAACGGAGGAAGTGTTTGTAAAGGCTGTGGATTGGGGATGAACCATGGTTTTCCCAGGTCAGGGCTACTACGGCTGTCCTGCCGTCATCCCCACTCTTCCACAGGGTTGTGACGCTTTGATCGAGGTCCGGTGGACGAAGCCACGCTTGTCCCCCCAAATCACAAGGCACCGACACAGCGTCATCCCCCACTGGTGATCCGAGCCATCAGCTCATTGACCTGGTCGTAGATCTGGCGCTTCTCCTTCATCAACGTCGAGATCTTCTCGACGGCATGGATGACCGTGGTGTGGTCCCGGCCGCCGAACTCGCGCGCGATGGCAGGATAGCTGTAGTCGGTGACGTGTCTGAAGACATACATGCTGATCTGGCGGGCGGTCACCAGGGGCCGGCGACGACTGGTACCACAGATGTCTGTTACTTCGAAGCCGAAAAGATCGGCCGTGGCGTCCAGGATCACTTTGGGGGTGATCGGACGTGGTTGGTTGGTGCCGAACAGGTCGAAGAGGACCTCCTCGGCCAGCTCGACAGTGAGGTGCTGTCCATAGACACTGGCGTGGGCCAGAACTTGGGTGAGAGCCCCCTCGAGCTGGCGGATGTTGTCCTTGACGTTCTCGGCGATGTACTCGAGTACATCGCTGTGCCCGGTCGCTACTTCGTCGCCGGCCTTGCTGCGCAGAATCGCCAACCGTGTCTCGAGGTCTGGTGGTTGAACGGTGGCGGTGAGCCCTGACATGAACCGGCTGCGGAGGCGGTCGTCGAGGGTCGTGAAGGAGTTGGGTGGACGATCCGACGTGATGACGATCTGGCGACTGGTCTGATGCAGTTCGTTGAAGGTGTGGAAGAACTCCTCCTGAAGTCCCTCCTTGCCTTCCATGAATTGGACATCGTCCACCAGGAGAAGGTGGCATTCGCGGTAGCGGCGCTTGAAGGCGGGGGTGGTGTTGGTGCGGATGGCGTCGACGAACTCATTGAGGAAGGTCTCGCTGGGCACGTAACGAACTAGTCGGCCGCGAAAGTTGTGCCGGACGTAATTGCCTATGGCGTGCAGCAGGTGGGTCTTGCCGAGGCCGACGCCGCCGTGGATGTACAGCGGGTTGTAAGACTTACCTGGCGTTTCGGCTACAGAGCGGGCCGCAGCGTGCGCGAACCGGTTGGAGGGGCCGGTGACGAAGGCGTCGAAGGTGTAGTCGGCGTCGACTGAAGGCGCCTGCACCGGCTCGTCCGACGAGGAGGTGTCCCACCGCCGGCTCTCGGAATCCCCTGTGGCCGGCTTCGGGTCATTGGCCGGACTGAATGTCAGACGGGGCTGCTCAGCAGCGGCGTCCGTGTCGACGACCAGGCGGATCGTGAGCTTCTTCCCTGTGGCATCGGCGAGAACATCACCGACGAGGGTCAGGTAGCGGCTCTCCAGACGATCCTTGACCAGGGAGCTGGGGACGCTGAGAACGACCTGTTCGTCGTCTGCCCATGACGGACGGATCCCTTCGAACCACGTCTTCCAGGTCGCCTCGTTGACCTGGTTGTGCAGTGCCTCCGCGCACAACATCCATAGCCGTTCCGCGTTCTCCACCGGCGCTGTTGGCTCCCCCACTCTCCCGCTTTCCACAATGAGATCCACAACCTGTGGACGAAGAGCCCGATCGGGCGCTCCGCATCCTCTTGTGTTGTGGGCCGTCGTGGTCGGGGAAGCGAACCTCGAGCGGCCTATGTCGATTTTGTGCTCCGGCTCCCGTCGCTGGCGAAGGTAGCACCGGCTCCGGCCGGGCTGCGAGGGGTGAAGGAGAATTGTGCGGTGACCAGCGGGAACGGCCAAGTCTGGGATCGCTGTTTGTCGAAATGCGGCTTCGGGACCTACCCTGGAGAGGCCGGGTCTCGTAGAGGGCGTACCGCCCCACCCCGTGCCAGGAGTTGCCCGTGAAGCGAACCTTCCAGCCCAACGCCCGCAAGCGGGCCAAGAACCATGGATTTCGGCACCGCATGTCAACCCGCGCCGGGCGGGCCATACTCAAGGCTCGGCGTCAGAAGGGCCGGCATCGCCTGTCGGCTTGATAGAGCCGGTGCGGGGCAAAGACAGTTTTGCCGCCCTCCGCCGGTCCCGCCGGCGAGTACGGAGGGGCCCGCTCACGCTAATGTTCGTGCCCGGCGCTTCCGGCGATCCTCCTCGCGTGGCGTATGCCATCGGCCGGACCGTGGGTGGCGCCGTGGTTCGCAACCGGCTCCGTCGCCAGCTGCGGGCAGTCCTGTGCGAGTTCGGTCCGCTGCTCCATCCGGGCGCCTACCTGGTAGCAGCTGCTCCCGGAGCAGCATCATTGTCGTTTGGAGAACTGAGAACCGCTGTGGCTGAAGCCATCGAACACCTGACCGGGACCCTCTCGCCATGAGTCGGACCAGCCGCTTGATGTGCCTGCCCATCCGCGCCTACCAGTGGGCGGGGCGGGGGCGGACCTCGCCGTGCCGGTACGAGCCGTCGTGCTCGAGCTACGCCATCGAAGCACTTGAGCGCCATGGAGTGCTGCGGGGTGGATGGTTGGTCACGCGGCGGATCTGCCGTTGTCAACCCTGGGGTGGTTTCGGCGTGGACCCGGTACCGGAAGGGGCTTCCTGATGTTCCAGTTCCTGGCAGGCGTACTGGCATTCTTCTACAGCATCATCCCCAACTACGTCGTGGCCATCGCCCTATTGACGATAATGGTCATGTTGGTGCTGTCGCCGCTGACCTTGAAGGGCACCCGGGGCATGCTCGCCATGCAGAAGATGCAGCCGGAAATGAAACGGCTCCAGCAGCAGCACAAAGGGGACCGCCAGAAGCTTGGCGAGGAGATGACCAACCTCTACAAGGAGCACAAGATCAACCCGGCCGCCGGCTGCCTGCCCATGCTTCTGCAGCTGCCGGTCTTCTTCGTGATGTACCACGTTATAAGCGGTCTGACCAAAACGACGAAGGGGATCCCGGACCCCAAGTACCTCGACAAAGGAACCGACCTGTACCAGGCGCTCCGTGAGTCAGGCGGTAAGATGATGTCGTTCGGCGTCGATCTGGCCAAGAGTGCCAGCGAGGGCCACGGATCCTTCCTGGCGGCTATCCCATTCTTCGTCGTCGTTGCGCTTGTAGTGCTGACGCAGTACTACCAGACACGCCAGACGATGGCCCGCAACACCCAGACCAGCAACCCTCAGCAGCAGATTCTCCTAAAGGTCATGCCCGGGTTCTTCGGCCTCATCTCCTTGTCGATCCCTGCCGGCGTGAACATCTATTTCCTCGTCTCTGCCCTGTTCCGGATATGCCAGACCGGAGCGATGTACCGCTTCGATCCTACGCTCAAGGCCCATGCTGAGCGGCATGTGAAGGACATCGAGGCCAAGGCCACCGAGGTCAAGCGGGCCAAGCAGAAGGGCGCCAAGGCGCCCGAGGCCAAGCCAAAGGAGATCTCTCCGAAGGCCAAGCCCGGCCAAGCCAACGGAAGGGCGACGAACCCGAAGGGTTCGGCCACGCCCGCCAGGAACGCCAACAGGAACAAGCAGCGGTCCAAGCGTCGAGCAAAGAAAGGTCGCTGATGGAGTGGGTTGAGACGACGGGACGCACCCTCGAGGAAGCACAGGATGCCGCTCTCGACCAGCTTGGGGTGGACGAACTGGATGCCGAGTTCGAGATAATCGAGGAGCCCAAGCTTGGCTTGTTCGGCCGGGTACGGTCCGAGGCGCGGGTCCGGGCGCGGGTCCGTCCGAACAGTCCGCCGGCCAAGGACGACCGTCGTCAACAGCGTCGCCGTCCCAGCGGGGCAGAAGCGTCTTCTGCGGCGTCGAGCGAGACTCCTTCGCCTGTTTCACCAGCTAAGCCGGCGGCTAGACCGTTGCCACAGCCCCGAAACCAACACCCCCGCAAGGCCCATGCGCCATCGGGCCGACGCCAAGGAGGAGAGATGGACAACGATGTGACACTGACGCAGCAGGCCGAGGCGGCCTCTGCGTTCCTCGGGGGCCTTGTAGCGGCGATCGGTGGTGCATCCGACAAGGTTGAGGTACGGGAGATCGATGAGAACACGGTCGAGGTGGCTGTGCTCGGGGACCAACTGGGTCTACTCATAGGGCCCAATGGCGCCACCCTCGCCGCCGTCCAGGATCTCACCCGTACCGCGGTACAGCGCAGTACGGGCAGCCGCAACGGGCGCATCATGGTCGATGTCGGTGGATACAGGGAAAAACGGCGCTCCGCGCTGGAACGCTTCACCCGCCAGATCGCCAGCCAGGTCGTTGAGACAGGTCAGCGCAAGATCCTCGAGCCGATGCAGCCCGCTGATCGCAAGGTCGTTCATGACACGGTCAACACCATTGAGGGCGTGATGACGGCATCGGAGGGCGAGGAACCCCGCCGGCGCGTCGTCATCGAACCGGCGTAGCCCCCCAAGGTGCCACTGTGCCTCGAGGCCGTCCTTGAGGAGGCCCGGACTTTGGGATTCCTGGGCCCGGGCCCGGTGGAAGGTCACATCGAGCACGCGAAGGGCTTCCTGCAGGCAGTGGGTTCGGAAATGCCCAGTAGGGTGATTGACCTTGGCAGCGGGGCGGGCCTCCCTGGACTGGTTTTGGCGCTGGCCTGGCCGTCGGTCCCGATCGTGCTCCTCGACAGCAGTGAGCGACGGACGTTGTTCCTGGCTCAGGCAACGATCGATCTGGGTGTTGCATCGCACGTAGTGGTGGCGCGGGCCCGGGCCGAGGAAGCAGGACGGGACCCGGACTGGCGGGCCAGGGCGAACCTGGTGGTGGCCCGAAGTTTCGGTGCACCAGCGGTGACGGCCGAATGTGCCGCCCCACTGCTCGAGGTGGGTGGACGCCTGATCGTGTCCGAGCCACCCGAGGAGGGCGGCTCTCGCTGGCCGGCCTCTAGGCTCGAGCCCCTTGGGCTTCGACCGGCGGGCCGCTTCGAACAAGCCTTCTGTCGGTTCCAGGTGCTGCGGCAGGAGACCCTCTGCCCGGAGGAGTTCCCCAGACGGGCGGGGATCCCCGAGAAACGGCCTCTCTTCTCGTCCTGAGGTCGCCTCACGCTGTTTCAAGGGTGATTGTTCCACGTGGATCATTCAGGTCGTGCATCGGGGTAGGTCCTTGACCTAGGCGCTGAGGCGTGCAAGGGTGCACAGGTGACAGCGGACGAGGAACTGGGCGAGCGTGGCCGGGCCATCTTCGACCGTCTACGGGCCGACGCCTTGGTCACGGATCGGCAGCCGGATCTGCTATCTGAGCCGCCGGCTGAACCCGCAGCTGTCGTGGAGCGGGATGCAACCCAGACCGATCCGATAATGGAACCAAGAAAAAATCTGGGCAGGGATCATGTTGTGGACGAGACGTTGCCGGACGCCGCTGCACCGCTCACCGGCCCCGCCGGCGAAAGTATGCTTGAAGCTGATACAGGGTCGGGCACAGGCGTATCTCTGCAACCGTTGGCTGATTCAAACATGTTGCACGTGGAACGACAGACAGACCAGGCGCCAGCGCCGCCCAGTTGGCCGGCTACCTCCATTCCTGATGTCGTCGAGCCGGAGCTGGCCACCCCGGCGTTATCCACTCCTCCGGAACCTGACGCCCAAGTGGCCCAACTTCGCCAGGCACTGGCACCCCAGGAGGGGCTGGAGGAACCGGTCACGCCGGCTCGGCCCTCGCGGCCTCCACCGCCAGATCTTCCCAGGATCATGGCCATTGCCAATCAGAAGGGAGGTGTGGGCAAGACAACCACGGCCGTCAACCTTGGGGCGGCGCTGGCTGAGATGAGCTACCGGGTTCTCGTGGTGGACCTCGACCCGCAGGGAAACGCCACCACTGGATTGGGCATCAACCCCCGCAACCTCGAGACGTCGATCTACGATGTCCTGCTCCGAGACATCCCTCTGGATGACTGCATCGAGCCGACCAGCGTCCGCAACCTCTTCGTCTGCCCGGCGACAATCGACCTCGCCGGTGCTGAGATAGAGCTGGTCCCCGCCTTCAGTCGGGAGTTGAAACTCCGACGGGCCATCGAGCAGGTAATAGACGATTTCGACTTCTTCCTCATCGACTGCCCCCCGTCCCTCGGCCTGATCACGGTCAATGGGCTGGCCGCAGCTACCGAGGTCGTGGTACCGATCCAGTGCGAGTACTACGCCCTGGAGGGTCTGGGACAGCTCCTCCGCAACGTCGGCCTGGTGCAGACGAACCTCAATCCGCGGCTGGAGATGACCACCATCATCTTGACCATGTACGACGCTCGGACGAAGCTTTCGGACCAGGTGGCAACTGAGGTACGAACACACTTCGGTACCAAGGTCTGCCGCAACATCGTTCCCCGTACCGTCCGACTGTCAGAGGCCCCGTCCTTCGGCCAGCCGATCGTTGTGTTCGACCCGACTTCCCGCGGCGCCATTGCCTATCGGGAACTGGCCAAGGAGGTGAGCGGTGGCGCGCCGCAGCGGGTTAGGTAAGGGTCTCTCGGCACTGATCCCTCCCGGATCGGCCGAAGGGGGATCGGCCAGGGGGGAGCGTGGATCGGCGCTGGTGGAGGTGCCGATATCGAGCATAGTTGCCAGTTCCTTCCAGCCACGGCGCCACTTCGAGGAGGAGCGGCTGGCCTCGCTGACCGCGTCCATCCGTGAGTTGGGAGTACTTCAGCCGGTACTGGTTCGTCCGGGAGCTCAGAACGGCATTTACGAGCTGATCGCCGGCGAGCGGCGGTGGCGTGCGGCCAAACGGGCCGGCCTACAGACCATGCCGGCGTTGGTCAAAGAGGTGGGCGACGATGCCAGCCTGGAGCAGGCGCTGGTGGAGAACCTCCATCGCCAGGACCTCAACCCACTGGAAGAGGCAGCGGCATTCAACCAGCTCATAGAGGATTTCCACCTCACCCACGACGAGTTGGCCCGACGAGTGGGCAAGAGCCGGGCCGCGGTCACCAACACCCTGCGCCTCTTTCAACTCCCGCCGGCGATCCAGCGCCTGGTGGCCGAGGGCCAGCTGGCCGAGGGCCACGCTCGGGCGCTGCTGGGCACACCTGATCGGGCCCTCCAGGAAGCCCTGGCCAAGAGGGCTGTCACCAACGGGCTCTCCGTCCGGGCGGTGGAGGAGGCGGTGCGGGCCCGGAACCGGGCCGGGGAAGACCAGGAGCCGGGGGGGACCGGTACGCCACCGGCCAAAGCCGCTCGACGCCTCCGACCTCCTGGCCTGTTGGAGCTCGAAGAGCTCCTGTCGAACCACCTCGACACGCGGGTGAAGGTGGAGATGGGGACGAAAAAGGGTCGAGTGGTCATCGAGTTCGGGTCACTGGAGGACCTCGAGCGGATCTACCGGGTGATGACAGAGCCTCAGCCCAAGCCATAGCTGCGCCACCCTGCCAGGCGTGAAACGGTCGAGAATGAGGCCTCTGACTCTCATCCACAGGTGGGGATGAGCCTGTGTACAGCTGGAGGTCAGGCTTCCACGAACGGGGCAGTGGCCCAGGCACTGAGGGCGCGGGCCAAGCCGTCGGCCAGTTCCGCGGTTCTGGCGACCACAGTGGATGGCGGCCCCATCTCACAGACGACGGCGGGCATCCGCGTCTCCCTCAGGACGGGAAGGGCCATACCTCTGACCCCCGTATCGGCAATGCCAAGGGTCTCCGGAAGAATGGCCTGCACAAGGAGAGCCAGGCCCCGGCCGGCGGGCGACACGTATTCGTGGCCGGCGTAATAGGCGCTCGTGCACCCGAGCGCATCGATATCGAGGCGAAGACCGACGTAGACGTCGACTAGAGCGGCATTGGCCTCAGCCGCTTGTTCGGACTGGTCCGGGTGTTGGACGACCACGACCTCAGCGCCGGCAGTCGCCAACGCTCGGGCAGCGGCGGCGGCGGCGGCGTGGAGGCCGCCGGCGTCACCGACCGCTATGCGGCGGCCGTGAAGGGTGCGCGGGGCGTGCCGGAGCAGTTCCAACTCGCGAACGACGGCCACCGGCTCCCGCTGGGCTCCGCCAGGGCCCAGACGGTCGAGCATCGACAAGGTGGCAGGACCACACACACCATCGACGGTGAGGCCGGCGTTGCGCTGGAACTCGTCGACGGCGCTCTTGGTCCGTGGACCGAAAATGGCGTCGACCCGGCCGGCGTCGAAGCCAAGACCTCCGAGGCGGCGCTGAAGGAGGGCTACGTCGTCACCCCGCAACATCGGCTCGCGGAGGTACAGCAGGCGGTTGCCCAACCGGTAGCCGGCTTCGACTAGCGCCGCCCACGTCTGGGGTCCGCAGACTCCGTCGACCCGCAATCCGCGTGCCTCCTGGAACGACTTGACGGCCAGAGCGGTACTTTCCTGGAAGACGTCTCCGCAGATCTCATGGCCGGCAGTGGGACAGCCGAGCCGGGCCAGGCGCTGCTGGAGGTCCCGGACCGCTTTGCCACAATCGCCCTGGCGGAGGGGTAGGGGGCCAGGCCGGTTTGCTACAGGAATGCGTCGATCTCCTGGAGCAGTTGCCCCTTGCCCTTGGCACCCACGAGCCTCAGCTGCGGCGCGCCGTCCTTGAACAGGATGAGCGTCGGGATGCTCATCACCTCGAACCGGCGGGCGATCTCGAGGTTGGCGTCCACGTCGACCTTGGCGATGCGGATCTTGCCCGCCCGCTCGCCGGCGATCTCCTCCAGAATGGGAGTGATGGCCTTGCAGGGCCCGCACCATTCCGCCCAGAAGTCCACCAGTACGGGCTCATCGCCGCTGGCGATCTGTTCATCGAAGGTGGCATCGGTCAGGGTTGCGATGTTGGCGCTCACGAAAAGTCTCCTTACCAGTTCCTGGGTGTCTGGACCATGTTGGGGGCTGCATCCTGCTGGGTCTCGAGCCAGCGCTCGGCATCGATTGCGGCCATGCAGCCCGAACCGGCGGCCGTCACCGCCTGGCGGTACACGTGGTCCTGTACATCACCGCTGGCGAAAACACCCTCGACGTTGGTCCGCGTGCTGCCTGGTTGGGTGATGAGATACCCATTGTCCGCCATGTCCAACTGGCCCTTGAACAGATCGGTGTTGGGCACGTGGCCGATGGCCACGAACAGGCCGCTCATGGGAAGCTCGGATTCCTCTTCGGTGACCACGTTGAGGACCCGTAGGGCCTTGACCGAGGACTCGCCCACCACGTCGACCACGGTGGAGTCCCACAGGAACTCGATCTTGTCGTTCTTGAAGGCGCGCTCCTGCATGATCTTGGACGCCCGCAGTTCCTTGCGCCGATGGATCAGGGTGACCTTGCTGGCGAACTTGGTGAGGAAGATGGCCTCTTCCAGGGCAGAGTCTCCTCCACCGACCACGGCGATGGGCTGGTCCCGGAAGAAGAAGCCGTCGCAGGTGGCGCAGGTGGAGACACCGTGACCGAGAAGGCGCTGCTCGTTGGGCAGGTCCAGCATCAGGGCCCTGGCGCCGGTACTGACGATGACGGCCCGGGCTCGGTACTCCTCTTCGCCCACCCAGACCCCGAACGGGCGGGAAGTGAGGTCGACGCGGGTGGCCTTGGCGGTGAGGAAGTCGGCGCCGAAGCGGGCGGCCTGGGCACGGAAGTTGCCCATCAACTCCGGGCCCATGATGCCGTCGACGAAACCGGGATAGTTCTCCACTTCAGTGGTGAGCATGAGCTGGCCGCCGGGCTGGTCGCTGCTCGACGAGGCCTCACCCTCGATGACCAACGGGCGGAGGCTGGCCCGAGCCGTGTAGATGGCGGCGGTCAGGCCGGCGGGCCCGGAACCGACGACGACGATGTCTCGGATGTCATTGGCGTCCGTCATTGGTCACCTTCCTGTCGGCACTGGCCTTGCGGAGCAACAACCCGCCCAGCACGGTGAAGATTCCGCCCACGAGCAGGTGCGCGGACCACACCTCGCCAGGAAGATATACGTCGACGGCGCGGACCACCCCGATGATGACGAGGACCAGTGTCGCAGCGGCCATGATGGCCGCCAGGAGGCCGTACACCAGAGCCCGCGCCACTGTGGTGAGGGGAACGGCGGTCTTGTCGCGAAGTCCTCCGACCAGCCGTTCGACGGTGTCGGCCGCCTGCACGGTCCAATCGGGCCCCTCGCCGACCGCGGGAAAACGAGGCTCTCCCGGCTGCGGCACAACTGAACAGTAGCGTCGACGGGGTGATGCGGCTCTCGCTCGCTGTCCTGTTGGCCGCCGCTGCGGGCGCGCTGGCCGCAGTGATCCTCGGTGAGTACGACCTGAGGGGAGTGACTCCCCTGGTGGCCGGGATCATGCTCGCCATCGTGATCGGGGAGCTGGCGGTGGTCGCCGCCGGCTGCCGAAGCCGCGCCCTCGGGATCTCCTGCGCGTTGGTCGTCAGCGCCGGCATGGTCTGGGCTCTGCGTATCTCCTCGGGGAACGACTGGTCGTTCGTCAGCGCCTCAGGTTGGGTCGGCGCGGGGCTCGGGGCGCTGACCTCCTTCGCCTGGGCGGCTCCGCGTCAGGGTTTCAGAGGCTCTGGCCCACCAGAAGACGACAGTCCTGTCGTGCCATGACCAACACCCGGTAGTCCAGACCGGGTGCTCCTGCATCGGCCAGGCGGTAGGCGAGAACCACGGCCGGTGTCCCCTGCCAGCTAACCAGGGCGGTGTAGACCAGCGGCCCGAGTCCCTGGCCGTAGCTGGTGCGCACGACGTCGGCGCAAGGTCGCTCACCGAACCGCCCCGTTTTGGTCACGGCGTTCGGCGAATACGGTTCAGCCTGCATGGCGGCCGAAGTCGGGGGGCCCGAGGTGTCGCGCTCCCCGGTGGCGGTGGTACCTCCGGCGACAGGAGGTGCGGGAGCGGCGAGCGCGGCCTCGCTGGCGGCTCCGGGGAGCGCGCCACGAATGGCCCGGGCGAGACCGGCGGGATCCGACTGCTCGCCAAGGTCACCACCGTCGACTCCTGTCGATTCGGCGTCTGGTCCACCAGCGGCGCCCCGATCTTCGAGCGGGACTGCCGATTGCCCGGCGCCTTCGTCGTCACGGAGCGTCTGCACCACAGGTACAGCGATGAGCAGTGCGGCTGCCGCCGCGGCGATGGGAAGGACCCACCGTGGTACCCGCCGCCTGCGCTCCAAGGAAGTGACTTCAGCCTCTTCAGCCCTGTCACTCTCGCCCTCACTCCGATCAACCGCCTCCCATGCCTTGCGGGCAGCTTGCACGGCCGCTTCACGGGCATCGTCAGGTGCATCGGGTACAGCGCCGCCCACCAGAGAGGAGACGAGGAGCAGGCTGGCCAGCCGCCCTTCGCACTCCCCGCAGGAGCCGAGATGGCCCGTCGCGTCGTGATCCTCACCATCCAGGTGGGCCGACAACTGCTCGTCGTTCAGGTGGGGGAGGGTCATGGCGTAGAAGTTGGACGACGGGGGGTAGTGCCGGGGTTCCCGAGCAACGGGACCAGGGCGGCCCGGCCCCTGGCGATCCTTGACCGCACCGTCCCGGGTGGAATGCCGAGGATTTCCCCGATGGTGGCGTAGTCGAGGTCGCAGAGGTCCCGGAGCACCACCGCGGCACGAAAGTCGAGTGGAAGACGAGCCAGAGCGGCGTCGACGTCGAGACGATCAGCTATGGCATCAGCCATCGCTGGACGCATGGAGGAAAGGTCTCCATGGAGGTCCAGCTCCTCAAAAGCATCAGGACGCCGCTTTCTCCGCCGCAGCTCGTCCAGGCACGAGTTGACAGTGACCCGGTGGGCCCATGTAGTGAACTGGGCCCTGCCATCGAAGCGTCCACCGCACAAGCCGCGGGCGATGGCGATCAGAGCCTCCTGAGCGGCGTCGGCAGCGTCAGCCTCGTTCCCGGCCATCCGCCTGCAGAGCGCGAACACCCGGCCGTAGTGGCGGCGAAGCAGTTCATCGAGGGCGGCAACATCTCCCCGGGCCGCCGAATGCACCAGCTCCTCGTCATCTAGGCCAAGAACCTCGTCGATGGCCCAGCGTAGCGAGGCCGATGCTCAGGACAGGACGAGCTCGGCAACCGCTATGCGCCGTTCGGTCCCCGGATCAGTGATCCAGAGCAGCACCGCTCCGGCACGCTTTCCTCTGATGTCGAAAGTCGTGTCACCGTCGATCCCGCGCCGGGTGGCCACCGGCGCTCCCCACTCTTCGAGCTGTTCGCCAGCCCGCGGGGCCACGTAAACCGAGGCCGACCACTGAGAGCTCGTGGAGCGGACGACCAGCCGGTTTATGACTCTGGGATCATCGAGGTCCAGCACCAGGCCTACGCCCCGTTTGAGACCGCCGAAGGAACGCGAGTTGTACCGGTCCGATCGCCACACCGTCTGTGCGTGCCCGTCGTAGGCCCTGGCCACGTCCGCCTCGTTCTCTTCGCCGTCGCTCCCCTCGGGATCGAAGGATCGGACCGATGAGATGGTCACCGCAGGCCGCGCCTCGGCTGTCTGGGACCGCGCCCTGCCAGTCGTCTCGTCACCGCCCTGAAGGAGCACTGCGGCGGCGACGAGGGCGACCACGATGACCGCGGCTACGAACGCGACCGGGGCGACTTTGCGGTCCCTGGACCGGGCCAAGGCCGGCTCTCCCGCCGGCGGGGTCGGGTCTCGTACGATGGCGGGAACGGCGTCATCGGCGAAAGACCCGCCGTCCTCTATGACTCCGGTTGCCTCGACCAGGTCAAGGGCGAGCAGGGCCGATCGAAAATCTGCCACCGATGGATATCGGTTGTCTGGATCCTTGGCCATCGCCCGCATCACCACCGCCTCCAGCGAACGGGGGATTGAAGGATCGAGCTGGCGCGGCGCGAGCAGCTCTCCCCGCACATGTTGCAGCGCAGTGGCCAGCTCGGTGTCACCCACATAAGGCGGGCGTCCACACAACATCTCGTAGAGCATGACTCCGAGGGCGTACTCGTCGGATCGGGCGTCGGGCGCAAGACCCTGGACCTGCTCGGGTGACAGGTATTTGGCCGTGCCCACGATGGCGCCGGTCTGCGTGAGATCGCTGGCGCCCGAGGCCGACTGGAGCTTGGCGATACCGAAATCGGCGACCTTCACCCTCAGCAAAGGTCCGGTGGAGCCGTCGTGCTCCGGCAGCAGGATGTTCGCCGGCTTGATATCCCGGTGCACGAGCCCTGCTCGGTGGGCATGGTCGAGCGCATCAGCCACCGCGGCGGCAATCGTCACCGCCATAGGAGGTGGCAAGCGGCCGGCTTGCTCCATGGTGCGGCGCAACGTCTCACCACGGACGAGCTCCATGACGATGAAGGCCACATTTCCGTCAGTCCCGGTGTCGAACGTGGCCACGATGCCGGCATGAGCCAACTTTGCAGCCGAAACCGCCTCACGGCGGAACCGCTCCACGAACCCCTGGTCGGCCGCCAGGTGGGGATGGAGGATCTTGACGGCGACCGGGCGGGCCAACACCTCGTCGTGGCCCTCCCAGACCTCGGCCATCCCACCGCGTGCTATCGCCCGCACCATCCGATAGCGCCCAAGAAGCACTCGATCGGCCAGTAGCGGGATCGGATCGGGCACGCCCCCCCACAGTACCCAGTGGTGACGGCCGGCTATTTCCTGTCTGAGACCGTGAAGGTGACACCGACGACTCCGGGCCCGGCGTGCGTCCCAATAACCGCGCCGACGTCTCCGACCAGGATCTGATCCCGAGGATGGAGTTCCGCCAACAGGTCGATGAGGACCCCGACATCGCCGGCGGCTCCGTGCATCACCGCCACGTCAGCAACGGGCAACGCCTCGCGCACCTTTTCCGCCAGATACCGAAAGGAACGTGCCCGTGTGCGCTGGCGGGATTCGGGTTCTACTTTGCCGCCCTCCACCTTGATGATCGGCTTGATAGACAGCACGGACCCGAGCAGAGCCTGGGCACTGCCGATGCGCCCCCCCTTCTTCAGGTTCTCCAGGGTGTCGAGAGCGGCGAACGTCCGAGTACGAGGCACGATTTCGCGTGCGGCAGCGACGACCTCATCGAGGGTCCCGCCGCTGGCGGCGCGGCGGGCAGCCTGCAGGACCACGTTCCCCTGGGCCATCGTTACGGCACGGGAATCGATCACCTCCACGGAAATCGTGCCGACGACGTTCTGAGCTGCCAACTGCGCGGCCTGGTAGGTGGCCGACAGGGCTGAGGAGATCGTCACACACGCCACACCCGCGGCCCCTGCTTCGGCTGCGGCGAGAAAAACCGCCTCGAAGGCACCAGGTGAGGGAGCGGCGGTCTCCGGAAGAACGGTGGACGCGGAAAGGCGGCCCCAGAACTGTGCCGGCGAAAGG
Organism: Acidimicrobiales bacterium; assembly: GCA_035525365.1. Classification (GTDB taxonomy): domain Bacteria; phylum Actinomycetota; class Acidimicrobiia; order Acidimicrobiales. Next base: position 27,523 of record DATLEK010000092.1, on the reverse strand, counting down.
TCGATTCGGTCAACGAACTCGTCGGCGCCGAAGCGCACCGTGAGAGGGACGACCTCCACGCCATGCTCACTCGCCATCTCCAGGGAGAGATCGCAAGCGCTGTCGGTCACGACGCGGACAGCACCCGGGCTCATGTGGACTTCTTGTCGCTGGTGACCTTGACCTTGACCAGGTACCAGCTCTTGGTCCTGTCCCATTTCTTCAGGAGGAACGACCGCGCTTCGCGCTCGGCAGTGAGGCTGACCTCACCCTGTTCATCCACCGAGAACTCCTTGAGTTCTGCGCTCTTGTCGTTGAGGATCTCTGCAGCCACGGCCTTGGCCGCTTCCACGTTCCGGGAACTCAAGATCTCGAGCGATGCGTTGTCAGCGGCGTCGTGGGCGAGATCGTCGAGCTGCGCCCGGGTGACCAGGGGAGCACCCAGTTCGACGGCGAGGGAGCCAACCAGGGCGATGGCCAGCACCACCTTCAACAACCAGCCAGTGATCACGCAGGGGGCCTCCGGTTGCGCAGGAGCATCGATAGCTCTTGGACGCCCAGGATCCGGGCGGCCACAAGGTACACGCTAACACCGGCCGCCACCCCCACCCCGACCTTTGTCGCCGCGGGTGTCACCGTGGCGGCGGAGGCCAGGACGGCACCGGCCATGACCGCGCTGGCGCCGGCGATTCGCAGCCATGCCCGAGCCGAGGCAGAGGTGGCGATGCCTCCGGTGCGGCGGTGGAGATGCAGCAGAGCGACGATGCTGCCGCCGATGTAGGCGAGAGCGTGGGCGAGAGCGAGGCCCTGCACGCCGAGAGTCGGGTGGAGAGCGAAGGCGAGCACGATGTTCAAAGCGTTCTCCACCAGGTAGAGGAAGAACATCGATCGTGTGTCCTGCATGGATTGATAGGTCCTCATGAAGAACAGATAGCTGGCGTAGGCCGGCAGACCCAGTGCGAGAAGACCCAGCACATCGGCCGTGGTCTCCGCGGAGCTTGCCCGCAGCGCGCCGTGATCCAGGACCAGGCTGACGATCGGGCGGGACAGGCACAGGTAGCCCACTGCTGCGGGGACGAGCACTGCGGCGACCGTGCGAAGGCCAAGGTCAACCCGCTGGCAAAGTCCCTGCATGTCGCCTACAGACCAGCGCTCCGACATGTCCGGGAGCATGGCGCTCATCACCGACACCGCGAAGATGCCAAAGGGCAAGAGAAAAAAGACCTGCGCCGCCTGGTAGGCGGCGACATCTCCGGAGCGGCTGTTGGCGAGAATGAGCACGACGGCAAGAGCGATCTGGTTGGCGGCCACGAGGCCGAAGGTCCAGCCCGACAGTCGCAAAACAGTCGTCACGGCGGGGTGTCGCGGTTCCCATACGAAGCGCAGACGCACCTTGGCCCGCCACAGAGCCGGGAGCTGGACCAGAGCCATCACGGCTACGCCGGCGGTCGTGCCGAAACCGAGGAGCGTTCGCGCGCCAGCATCGCCTCCTACACCGGAGAGGCTGACATCGTCAGCCACGTGAGGCAGCGCAAGGAGCACGACTATCACGATCAGGTTGTTCAGCACGGGGGCGAACATCGGCACCGCGAACCGTCGCCGTGCCTGCAGCAGCGCCGTGGTCACGGTGAGCATGCCGTAGAAGGCCACTTGGGGGGCGAACATGCGCAGCAGACTGGTCGCAACGGCGCGTTGCTGGTCGGCTGAGGCACCGTGGTTTCCGACGGTGTAGAGACGGATTAGCAGCGGAGCCAACACGAAGAACAGCACCGTGACGACAAGCAGAACGACAGCAGTTGCCGAAACCACAGCCGAGATGCCCCGCCAAGCCTCATCCTCGTCCTTCTCGGTGGACAACCGGGACACGAAGACCGGGACGAGTGTGGCCGACAAGACTCCCCCGAGGACCAGCTCGAAGACGATGTTGGGCGTGACGTTGGCCAGGTTGTAGGTGTCGGTGAGGCGGGTGAAACCGAGTGCATAGGCGAGGGCGAAGAGACGGCCGAAACCAGTGATCCGCGACAGCAGTGTCCCAACCGCCATGATCGCCGTGTTGCGGGCGAGGCTCGAGGAGGGATCCCGGGGCTGCTGCGGATCGACGGTCACACCGGGACCAGGCGACGGTTACGCCTGCCCCGGGCATGGTGGCGGACCCACCACAGCAGCAGGAACACACCCGCGCCCGCCGACAACAAGATGCCCACGCCGGAGGCGGCGGTCGATCGTACGGTGAACCGGCTGCGACCGAGAACCATGGTTCCGTCCGGAGAAATTAGCCGCATCCTGAGAGGAAATGTTCCCGAGGTCCGAGCGCGAACCGAGAATCGCTCTGTTGTGTTCCGTCTCGACAGGCTGACCTCACGGCTGGCCCCCCTGGGGAACTCGAGCTTCTCGCTCTCCACCTCCAGCTTCAGGTGGACGGGGTAGGGAGCCCGGCTGAGAATGGTGACCGGGATCTCCCCGGTGCGCGCCGTGAGGGTGATCGATCGGTTCGGCGGCACCTGGATCAGCCCGATCTGGTCATCGATGGCCGAGGCGACGCCATCGAGATAGGCGGCGCGGCGAGCGGGCCGGAGTTCGACTCCCTGCGCCACCAGGACGAGCTCCTCGAGAGCGTCGTCCAACGGATTGGTGGAGTCGATGATGCTGGAGAACCCCGTCAGGCGGTTCCGGGCCAGGCTGATCGCGTCAGCCGGCAACAGGCCCGCATTCGGGGACGGCAGGAGCTGGCGTACCAGAGGAACATTTGGTCGTGATGTCGCGGGCTGCACGTCGGTGAAGCCGGTGTCGAGGGTGGATCCGCCGAGGATCGAGCTGGTGGAGATGCCGGCCAGGAGGGCGTCCAGGAAAGCCCTGGAGGGTCGCCATGACCGTGGAGCCATGGCGACGACCACGCGAGACCTGCTGGGGCTGTCGCCATAGACCACGGCGAGATCAGCCAGCAGGCGATGGGCGGCGAGGACGGGATCATCGGACTTGGCAAAATGGGAGCTGAGGGTCCGGTCTGCAGCCAGAACCCTCGGCCGGCTCAAGGAGCGCACCTCCAGGTCAAAAGGCTGGGCCAGGGTCAGGTCGAGATCCACCGGCTCCATGGCGATCTCTGGCACCACCAGACGATCAACCTGGTGCTGTCGGAGTTGTAGAACGGCATTTTCATCGAGCGGCTCGGCTGCCACCCAGGTGCGAGTGTCCACGCGTGTACCCAGGGCCCGCTCGATGGCCCGGGTGCCGCGGTCGAGCTGGGCCGTTCTTTCGGTTCGCAGCCGCTCAGTGAAATCCCGTAAGTCCACGGGCACGTACGTACCGCCCACGACTTGGCGGCCGTCTGTGCTGGCCCCGAGGTTGGTGAGGGTCTCAGGATCTTCGTTCCTGGCGCTCGCCTCGAGCGCGTCGAGTGTCTCAGGGGTGGGGAGGAGAGTGAGGGGCACCAGCGGGTAGGCCTGGATGGCCCCGATCAGCTGGCCGAGCGCCTCGACCTCCGGTAAGGCGAGAACTCTCTTCCCCCCAGGCTGGAGGGCGGGCGGGGCGTGGACCGGGAGCACCAGGGCGACTCTCAGGGCGAACCCGCCTTCCTTCGGGGGAGTCGTGTACACCATGTGCGTCACGAGGGTGGCCAGTGGAGGACCGCCACCGGCGTTTCGAACCTCGACCCGAACCGGGTACACACCCTCCTCTCCGAGCCGCAAGCGAAGCCGATCTGGCGGCTGGGTGGGATCCTGGAGGGCCAGGCGCACCACTACCGCGCCGGCCGCATCGGTGGCGAGATCGGAGAGTGGTGTCGGCGGAGTGACCGTGAGAGGAACGCCCCGCAGACGCCCCTCCAGGGTCTGGGCGAACTCCGTCCGGCTCATGACGCGCCGGTAGACGGCGACGGCCAGCTCGACCTCCTGAGGAGGCTTCGTCGTGATCACACCGAGTCGAAGGACGAGCTCCCCACCCGGGCCGACCCACGAGGTCTGCGAAGCAAGTTGAAGGCGGTCGTCAGGCGCCGCAGTTGCTTTCGGAAAAGCGACGTGCGCCGGCCCGGCGAGCACCACAGGTGTCGAGTTGGACACCGCAACCGCTGCCGCGATGACGGATGCGGCCATGAACACATTCGGCCACCTCATGTGGCTCATCTGTCGAGGCCCCGGCTGAGAACCGACAAGCAGGTGCCTTCACGGCGGAAGCCGAGGCTCTCGTAGAGCCTGAGGGCGCGGATGTTGTCGAGCTGGGTGTTGACCACCGCCCGATCGACGCGCCACCTGCGGAGCCAGTGCAGCGCGTCAGTGGCCAAAGCCCGGCCGAGCCCCCTGTGCTGAAGTTCGGGATGAACGGCGAGCCGCTGGAGAAACCCCCGTCGCCCGGCGCGCCCGGTGATGGCGTAGGCGGTTACGCCGGTCTCGCCTGATGCCACGCGGAACCTGTTGCGGGGCGTGGCGGCCAAGGCGTCGGACAACCCCTGCTCGTCGATCCGCCAGAACGGGGGGAAGGCCTGGGCGTCAACCTGGAGTACCGAGCGACGGTCGGAGTGGCCAGCTCTGCGGAGTGGTGCCTGCACGGCGGCGGGTAACCGCCTCAGGTCGTGCACCAGCAGGTGCAGGTTCTCCTCGATGCAGAAGCCGGCATCGAGAAATCCGACCTGCTCAGGCTCAGACAGAGCAGTCGTGACCACCCTCGAGAAACCACGGGCTGACAGCTGCTCCAGGCACTGGCGAACGAACGGTGCCGATGGCGCGGGCGCGTCGGGGAGGGGGCTCAGGCATGCCACCTCGGCGTCACCCCGCCACGGCCCCGTCCGCAAACTCTCGCGCCCGGACCGCAGGACATCTGTGCCACCGCGTCTCACAACATCCCCGACACTACAAACCGCCGACCCGGACAGGCGTGCCGAGCCCAAGGAGGCCATTCGGCAGGATCGACAGAACGGGTGCCCTCGGTGTAGGAGAATGTCCCAATGCTCGATCTCAATGAGTTGCTGCGCTACACGGTCGAACAGCAGGGATCGGACCTCCACGTCAAAGTGGGTTCGCCTCCGCACGTCCGGGTCGACGGGAAGCTGATCGCTACTTCCTTCGAACGGGTCACCCCTGAGGATGCTGAACGGATGGGTTTTGCGATCATGTCGAATGATCGGGCGGACGAGTTCGTGAAGACAGCCGAAGCGGATTTCGCGCTGGGCATCTCCGGTCTGGGCCGGTTCCGGGTGAACATCTTCCGGCAAAGGGGCTCTGTCGGGCTTGTCTTCCGGCGGGTTCTCCCGGGCATCCCGTCCTTCGAGTCGCTCGGGCTCCCTTCAGTCGTGCGGCGGCTGGCCGACGAGCAACGAGGCCTTGTGCTGGTGACAGGGCCCACCGGGTCGGGCAAGACCACCACTATCGCCGCCATGATCGACCACATCAACGACACCCGACCAGTCAACATCGTGACGGTTGAGGACCCCATCGAGGTGCTTCACGTCGACAAGAAGGCCATCGTCAACCAACGGGAGATCGGCACCGACACCGCTGACTACGCCATGGCCATGAAGCGGGTGCTCCGGCAGGATCCTGACGTCATCTTCATCGGCGAGATGCGAGATCCCGAGACCGTCTGGGCCGCCCTGGCCGCGGCTGAGACGGGTCACCTCGTCCTCTCGACGCTCCACACGACCAACGCTGTCGAGACCGTGAACCGCATCGTGGACTTCTTTCCCCCCTTCCAGCAGAAGCAGGTACGACTGAGCCTCGCCTCGTCGCTCCGGGGAGTCATCAGCCAGCGCCTGCTGGAGCGCTGTGACGGGGTCGGCAGGATCCCGTCCCTCGAGGTGCTCGTGATGACCGGCCGAATATTCGACCGCATCGTCGACCCCGAGCGGGGAGGCAACGACACCATCGACGAGATCATCGCCGACGGCGAGTACTACGGCATGCAGACCTTCGACCAGAGTGTGTTCGCCCTGTTCAAGAACGGGCTGGTCGACCTGCGTAGCGCCATGGCCGCCGCCTCCAACCCCCATGACTTCCGCATAGCGCTCCAGCAGGCAGGTCTTCTGCCTGCCTAGAGATCATGCCGGGCGCTCGACGGCTTCCAACTACCCTCGCCCGAGTGGTCCTCCCCGAGCGCGTCAAGCCTCTGGTTGCTGAGACCGCATGGCTGGTCGACCGCTTCCAACCGGCAGGTCACCAGCTGTACCTCGTAGGCGGAGTGGTGCGGGATGCAGTGCTGAACCGCCTCGATGACGACCTCGACCTCGACCTCACCACCGACGCCCGGCCCGACGAGATCAAGCGGTTGATCCGAGGCGAGGCGGAGGCGGTGTGGGACCAGGGTGAGCGGTTCGGCACGATCGGCTGTCGCCGGCGAGGCCGCGACTTCGAGATCACCACGCACCGGGCCGAGGCCTACTCCCCAGACTCGAGGAAGCCGGAGGTGGCCTTCGCCGACGCCGTGGAGGCGGACCTTTCCCGGCGTGATTTCACCGTGAACGCCATGGCCCTTCGTCTTCCCGACCTCGAGCTGATCGACCCATTCGACGGGCTTGGCGACATCGCGGCAAGGCGGCTGCGGACGCCTCTGGCCGCAGCCGAATCCTTCGGCGACGATCCGTTGCGCATGCTGCGGGCGGCGCGCTTTCTGGCCGGCCTGCAGCTTCAGCCTGAAGAGGAGCTGGTGCAGGCTGTGCGGGAGATGCATGACCGCCTCTCGATCGTGTCGGCCGAGAGGATCCGGGACGAGCTCGACAAGCTGATGGTGGTCGACGGCGACCGGGTCGGTTCCGGGCTCTGGTTCATGGTGGACACAGGCCTGGCCGGCCAGTTCATCCCGGAGCTACCCGCCCTCGCCCTGGAGCAGGACCCGATCCATCGCCACAAGGATGTCCTGGCTCACACCATCGCCGTCGTGGAGAAGACCTCACCCGAACTGGTGCTGCGCCTGGCTGCTCTCTTCCACGACATCGGGAAGCCCAAGACCCGCTCCATCGGTCCTGGTGGAGTCTCCTTCCACCATCACGAGGTGGTGGGAGCGCGGATGACACGGGATCGGATGCGAGCCTTGCGCTATCCATCGGCGATGGTCGACGCCGTGACCCGGCTCGTGGAGATGCACCTCCGCTTCCACACCTACAAGATGGGCTGGACCGATGCCGCCGTACGGCGATACGTGCGGGACGCCGGACCGTTGCTGTACCGGCTCAACGAACTCACCAGGTGCGACTGCACCACCCGGAACGCCAGAAAAGCCGAGACGCTGGGCAGACGCATCGATGAGTTCGAGGCCCGCCTGGCCCTCCTGGAGGAGCAGGAGGAGCTGGCCGCCATGCGACCGGACCTCGACGGTAGCCAGGTCATGGAGCACCTGGGTGTGCCACCGGGGAAGGTGGTGGGCGAAGCTCTGAGCTACCTGCTCGAGCTGCGCCTGGAGGAAGGGCCTCTTGGCGAGGCGGAGGCACGGAACCGTCTCGACGAGTGGTGGAAACTACGCCAGCAGCCGGAGGGTCTCAGTTCCCCTCCTTCCGTGCCCTGATGACGAGGGTGCGGGGGACGTAACGGAACGGCTCCCGCCACAGCGAGCTGCGGGGGCCGCTCGTCTCGGGTTGGGGCTCGAGCATGGCGTCCACGCGGTAGCTGGCCCGGAACAACACTGTGTAGAGATCGGCAATGGTGTGGTGCTGGCGGCTCTCCGTCAGGTCTTCGTCTTCAGAGCCGATGCTGGTGCGGTCGAAGTAGGAGCGTCGCACGAGGAGGGGCTGGTTCCCGTCCTCGTCGATAATGTCGTAGAAGGGGTGGGGAAGGCTGAACACCAGGGGAGCGCCCACTTTCAGGACCCGGTGCACCTGCCGGAACACGCGGCTGAGATCCTCCACGTAGGCCAGCGCGTAGGCGCTGAAGACGATGTCCACCGAGTCGGCCCGGATGAATGCGAGGTCGGCCAGGTCTCCCTGACGCAGCTCGACGCGGACTCCCTCTTGTTCGCATCGCCTCCTGGCGAAAGCCGCCAACTCGTCGGAGGATTCCACGGCCAGGGCGATGGCACCCTGCTTGGCGAAGGAGATCGAGGCCGGCGCCGACCCGCACCCCAGCTCCAGGACCCGCCTGCCCCGTACCTCGCCGAGCAGGCGCAGGTCCGACTCATCACCGATGTCGGGACCGTAGTGGGCCACGTCGAGCGGCAGATCAGGCTTCCTCTGGTACCAGGTAGCGCAGCGGTCGTGCATCTGGCGATTCTCGTTGGCCACGGGGGAATGTTGCTACACCTGACCCCCGCGTGATGCGGATCGTCAGCTTCAACAATCCAACACGGCCGATGTCCGGGCGACGAAGCCGGCTCCTCGGCCTAGCCGGCGGCGAACTCCTCCACCATGCGAAGGGCGTCCTCGTCGTGGTGCTGGACCGGTGGTGACTTCATGAAATACGCCGACGGCCCTTCCAGAGGGCCCCCGATGCCCCGGTCCAGGGCGATCTTGGCGCAGCGCACAGCATCGATGATGACGCCGGCGGAGTTGGGCGAGTCCCACACTTCCAACTTGAGCTCCAGATTGAGCGGAACGTCGCCGAAGTTACGACCCTCGAGGCGGATGTAGGCCCACTTGCGGTCCTCGAGCCAGGCCACGTGATCGGAGGGCCCGATGTGTACGTCGTCGTCGGCGATGCCGTTGTCCAGCTGAGAAGTGACGGCTTGGGTCTTGGAGATCTTCTTGGACTCGAGACGCTCCCGCTCGAGCATGTTCTTGAAGTCCATGTTCCCGCCCACGTTGAGCTGGTAGGTCCGGTCGAGGACCATGCCCCGGTCCTCGAAGAGGCGGGCCAGGATGCGGTGCACGATGGTGGCGCCCACCTGGCTCTTGATGTCGTCACCAACGATCGGTACCCCGGCATCTTGGAACCGGCGGGCCCATTCGGGGTCGCTGGCGATGAACACCGGAATGGCATTGACGAAGGCCACGCCTGTGTCGAGGCAAGCTTGGGCGTAGTGCTTCTGGGCCACCTCGGAGCCGACGGGAAGATAGGCGACCAGGACATCGGCCCGTGACGCCCGAAGTGCCTCGGCGATGTCGACCGCCTCCACGGGTGACTCCTCGACCGTGAGGCGGTAGTACTTCCCGAGGCCGTCAAAGGTGGGGCCCCGTTGCACAGTGACACCCAGCTCGCCCACGGGCGCGAACCGGATGGTGTTGTTCTGTCCCGTGAAAATGGCCTTGCCCAAGTCGAGCCCGACCTTGGCCGCATCGACATCGAAGGCGGCCACGAACTCGACGTCGCCCACGTGGTAGCCACCGAGGCTCACATTCATGAGCCCGGGCACTGTCTCCGCGGGGTCCGCCCCGCGGTAGTACTCGATGCCCTGTACGAGCGAGCTGGCGCAGTTGCCTACGCCGGCGATGGCCACTCGGATCTTGGATGTCATTTTGTCTCCTTGTTGTTTCGAGAGTCGGATGCTGCGGATGCTGCGGATGCTGCGGATTCTGCGGCGATGAGCTGGTCGAGCCAGGTGATGTCCCGTTCGGTGGCCTCGCTGCCGTGCTCGAGCAGCGAGCGGGCGTAGCTGTCGAGGCGGTCGCGGCTGGACCGGATGGAGCTGCTTGCCTTGGCCAGGCGTTCGACGAGCTGGGCCCGGCGCCGCTCGAGCAGGCCGAGCCGGGCCTCCGGCGGTAGATGGCGCGCAAAGGCCAGCCTCAGGTTGAAGCCCCGATCGTCCTCGGGCGACTGGCTGCTGGCGGCCAGCAACTCAGCGAAGAGTTCGTGTCCCCGCTCTGTGATGCCGTAGACCTTCTTGCCCCGGCTACCCCGCACGGGTCCTCGGCGCGCTCGAAAGGCGGCGACCTCGGCGCCGAGGGAGCCGGTCATCGGTATGGCCGTACTTCCCGTGCGGGCCTCGACGGCCTTCACCGCGCCCGCTGCTTCCAGCCGGGAGAGGGCCGGATAGAGCGAGCCGAACGAGACGCTGGACAGAGGACCGACCGTCTCCGTCAGTCGCTTCTTCAGCTCGTAGCCGTGCAGCTCCTGGTCTTTGAGGACCCCGAGAATGGCGAGTTCCAGCAACGATTCCACCTGTCCAATATATCGGTTCGATATAACGCTCCTGACTATTATGGCCGCGGTGCACCACCGCGGTCAAGTCATGGCCGCACCGCAGACCGACGGGCAGGCAGCGCGGCGCTACCCTTTCTCTGGTGAGCTTCCGGCCCCAATCCCTTCGTGGTGGCGCCGCCACCTCGGCGCTGGCGCAGGTCGATTACCGCCTGGCTCGCAACTCGATCCTGAAGGAGTTCAAGCGCGGCCGGCTGTCCCGCCTGGACGTGTGCGACGCCCACCCGGAGCTTTTGCGGGCGGCCCGGGGCATCGGCGAGGCGTCTGGGCAGGATTGTCCGATCTGCGAAGCGCCCTCCTTGGTCCATGTCTCCTACGCCTTCGGTTCCCGGCTGCCCTCCGGCGGCCACTGCTTCACCACGGGGACGGAGCTGGCCAGGATCACCCGGCGGGCTGGAGACGTGACGTGCTACATGGTGGAGGTCTGTCGCGACTGCGGGTGGAACCACCTGGCGCGGACCTACGCCGCCGGGCGACGGCAGGCGAAGTCCAGCTGAGAGCGGCTGCGCGGCGGGCGGGCCGCAGATCCCGACCGGTGGTTCCGTGGAGCGGGCCGAGCTCCGATGAACTGCGCACGGGTGCCGGCGTGGGGGCGGCGTTGCTGGCGCTCTCGTCGACCGGCGAAGTGGTGTTGCTGATTGTCCTGCTCGGGGCGGCTGCCGGAGAGCTGGTGGTCGGGGCGGTAGCGCTGATGGCGACTGCCGCCGTTGCCCTGCGATGGGGCACCACATCACTCGACGCCATCGGCGGGGCCCAGACCGTGCTCGGACCGGCTGCCGCGGTCGGCCCTCCTCTGGCTGCCGCGTCCATGTGGTGCGCCGCCGCCGCGCTGATCCTGGTGAAACCAAGGGGCCTCACCGCCCTGCTGTTCGGCGTCACCGCGGGCGTGATCGTCGCGGGCCCGGCAGGCGCCCTCGGCCAGGTTGTCCTCCGGGGCGCCGCGGCTGTTTTGGGAGCAGGCCTGGCCCTGGGCGCCCAGCGGTTCGCACCGCCCGCCGCCCGCTCCCTGGCGCTTGTTCTGGCTGCCGGCGCCGTGGGCCTGGCTCTCATCGCATGAGGATCGACGTGGCCTGGGCCGGGACGGCTTCTGTTGTCACTTCTGGATGGATGGCCGCGACCATCGCGGCCTGGGATTTGCCGTTCGACACGACCAGCCGGGGGACGGCGGCCGCGGCGGCGACGGCCGCCTTGGTCGGGGCCGCCTGGCGACCACGTACGCGCCGGACGGTTTTCGTCCCCGTGCTCCTGCTCCTCCTCCTGCCCCCCGCGTTGGCCCAGGCGGCCGGCGGGTCATCGGCGCTGCTGGTCGCCATGGTGCTGTGCCACGCCGCTGTCGAGACGATCAGGACGCCCCAGGAGAGCAGTGCCCCGCCTTGGTGCCGGCTCCTTCCGGTACTGGGGCTGGTCGCCGCCGCCGCCTTCCTGATAGCCGGCATAGTGGCCGACGGTGGTGAGGGGTGGTCACGTCCTTTGCCTTCGGATGAGCCGGTTGCTGCGTTTCTCGGAGCGGTGGCGGCCACTCTCCTGGTGTTGGTCGCGAGCGTCGGATCGTCATGGACGCGCCCCCTCGTCGTTCCCGGTCTCCTCGTAGGTCTTGTGGCTGTACCGGGCCTGCCCCAGCTGGCAGTGGTCGCTACGGCGGCAGCCGCCGCCGCCTTTTGGGCGACACGGGTACCGGCCCACCCGGCGCCAGCCCTTGCCGCCCTTGCCCTGGCCGCCGCCGTCATCCCTGATGGTGGCGAGGCCTCTGGTCTTCTGGCCGGTGCCGCCGCCCTGTGCCTGGCCGTTCCGCACCCTGCGGTCGCGCTTCTGGGTGTCCCCGGCGCGGCCGCGCTGGCGGCCGCCCTGGTAGTCAGCGATGTCGACGGATCCATCGTCGTGGTAGTGCTCGGAGCTGTGGTCACGGCTATGGCTTTGAGCCGGCGGATGGCTGTCGCGGCACCCTTTCCCAGGGATGGGTCGGCCCTTCAGCTTCTGCCGGCCGGCGCGCTGGCCATGTGGGTCGTGCTCCGCCCCGGGAGCTGGGGATGGACGGGCGCCGGCGGCGGCGGCACATACGACCGCGGAGCCTCCCTGGCGATGGCCGCGGCCTTGCTAGTCGTGGTCGCCAACCGCATTCGGGCGCTGCCGGTGGGAGGACATCCCGAGTGACGGCCGCCCCACCGACCGGGCGTCAACGATGCTGGGCTTGGCGTTACCGCCGGCACCTGTTCCTCCTCTCCCTCGGAGGTTTCACCCTTCTGGCCGGCGCCGCATATCTGCTCGTGCGGGTGCCCCTGCCGCCTGAGGCGCCCCAGGCCCAGACGACCCTGCTCATCGACGCCAAAGGCGCCCGCTTGGCCTCACTCGACAGCGGAGAGAACCGGGTCCTGGTGAAGCTGGCCAAGGTGCCGAAAGTTGTGGTGAACGCCGTCTTGGCAACGGAGGACAAGGACTTCTTCAACCACGGCGGCATCGACCCGCTGGGCATCGCCCGTGCGACGTGGGCCGACGTGCGAGGACGTGCCCTCCAGGGAGGCTCGACCATTACTCAGCAGTACGTCAAGAACGTCTACGTCGGTCGTGAAAGGACCGTGTGGCGGAAGTTCAAAGAGGCCCTTCTGGCCGTCAAGGTGGAACGAAAACTCGACAAGGACGAGATCCTCGAGCGCTACTTGAATACCATCTACCTTGGGCGGGGAGCTTACGGAGTCCAGGCGGCATCGCGGGCTTACTTCGGAAAGGATGTCGGTGAGATCGGACTACGGGAAGCCGCATACCTGGCCGGGCTGATCCGGTCACCCGAGGCGGGCGATGCCACGCGAAGCCCCAAGGTGGCTGCCTCCCGCCGGGCGCGGACGCTGGCGGCCATGGAGCGGGCCGGCTCGATAACCAGGCGTCAAAGGGCTGCAGCAGAAGCGGAGCCGGTCGATTCGTATGTCGTCTCCAAGGCGAAGTCCGAGTCCTCCGTGGCTATGCCCGAGAAGGGGACGCAGTACTTCGTGGAGTACGTCCGCCGGCAACTGGCGAGCCGGTACGACGAAGCTGCGCTCTACCGGGGCGGGCTGCGAATAAAGACCACGCTCGATCTGAGGGCTCAGGCGCAGGCCTACGACGCCGTGTACGGCTTCCTCGACCATCCCGACGATCCGGCCGGAGCGCTCGTTGCCATCGATGAGCAAGGGCACGTGAAAGCCATGGTGGGCGGTCGGGATTGGAGAGCCGATGTGCCTTACGCAAAGGTCAACCTGGCCGTGGGGCGGGAGGGAGGAGGTACCGGCCGCCAACCCGGATCGACGTTCAAGCCCTTCGTCCTCGCTGCGGCTGTACGGGATGGCTACACGGTCAAGTCCTCCTTCCCCGGCCCACCCGAGGCCATCTTTCCCAAGGCCGACCAGGGCAGGAACTACCCCGTGAAAAACTTCGAAGATGCCGACTTCGGCGCCAGTGTGGACCTGATAGACGCCACCCGGAACTCGGTGAACACCGTCTACGCGCAGTTGATCAAGGCAGTCGGCCCGGAGAGCGTTATCAAGCTGGCCCGTGCCGCCGGCATCTCGTCGCCCTTGGTCCGGAACATCTCCCTGGCCCTTGGAACTTCCGAGGTGTCCGTGCTGGAGATGGCCAGCGGCTACAGCACCTTTGCCAACCGGGGGGTGCACCTCGAGCCCACGGTAATCCTCGAGGTGACCACCGCCGATGGACGGGTGCTCGAGCCTGCCCGCCCACCGGCCCGCACCAAGGTGATGGAGCCGGCTCAGGCGGATGTGGTCAATTACTGCCTCCAGCAGGTGATCCGCCGCGGTAGCGGAAAGGGCGCTGGCTTCGGCCGTCCGGTGGCAGGCAAGACAGGGACTACCCAGGACTTCGGGGATGCGTGGTTCGTCGGGTACACGCCGAAGTTGACGGCGGCTGTGTGGCTCGGCTTCCCCGAGGGCAGTGACAAGAAGATGGACAACGTCCGGGGCCAGGAGGTGAGAGGCGGCTCGTTCCCGGCCACCATCTTCAAGCGCTTCATGCAGGCGGCGTCGAAGGACTATCCCGATTCCGGCTCCTTCCCGAGCGTGACCTCTTTCCCTGGCAAGGTGTTCAAGGTTGACGATCGAGTCATCCTTTCGACCACCACGACCACCTCAGTTTCACCTCCGGGCCCGACGCCGTCGCCGACGATCGCCAGAGAAGCTGTGCTCACCACCACGGCGCCGTCGCCGGCCGGCTCTACCCCGAGCGACCCCGCGCCCTCCTCGACCACCGCACCCGGTGGCGGCGGCCCAGGCCTCGGCCCCCGATCACTGGGCAAGCCCTGACGCCCACTGGGCGCCGCCACCCTTACAATCAGGGGATACGCCGGCAGCAGTTCCGCGCCGGACGAATGAAGGGAGGCCGGCTCATGCCTGCCAGCAACACGGCCGCGCTCACCGCGCCAGCTATCCGTGCCCGTAAAGGCGGAGAGCCGCTGGTGATGGTGACCGCCTACGACGCCCCGAGCGCGCGTATGGCTGACGAGGCCGGCGTCGACCTCATCCTGGTGGGCGACTCGCTGGCCATGGTCGTACTCGGCCACGGGGACACTCTGCAGGTGACGGTGGCCGAGATGGCGCATCACACCGCAGCAGCGGCCGCCGCCCGCCCCCGCGCGCTGCTTGTCGCCGACCTCCCGTGGATGAGCTACCACCTCGACCCCATCGACTCAGTCAAGAACGCGGCCTCACTGGTGCGAGCAGGTGCCCGCGCCGTCAAGCTGGAAGGGGGCCGTAAGCGCCTCCCGATGGTGTCGGCGATCCTGGCCGCGGAGATTCCGGTGATGGGCCACGTCGGGTTGACGCCTCAGTCCTTACACGCCACGGGGGGCTACAAGGTGCAAGGTCGTGGAGCAGAGGCAGCCGCCGAGGTGTTGGCCGACGCGGTGGCGCTGGCCGAGGCCGGTTGCTTCTGCATCGTGCTGGAGGCGATTCCCGCGGCCCTCGCCCGCGAGGTCACTCAAGCGGTCACCGTGCCTACCATCGGGATCGGTGCGGGACGGTGGTGCGATGGCCAGGTTCTCGTGTTCCACGACCTGCTCGGTCTGGAGGACCGCCCGCCCGCCACCTTCGTACGCCGTTACGCATCGTTGAAGGCGGACGCCGTGGCCGCCCTGCAACACTTCGTCGCTGACGTACGCGCCAGGGAATTCCCCGCTGAGGCCGAGAGCTACAGCGATGCCCAACCAGTCCTCGGCGTGGTCGACGGCCGGCGAGGTGGTAGCAAGACCGCGTGAGCAAAGACCGTCGGAGTTCGAGTCACCGGCGCAGGCCCCTTCAGGTGGCGATCCTCGGTTGGTCGATCGTCCTCGTCCTGTTGTCGGGCATCGGTGCCTTCTTGGCAGTGGGCGCCAACGGGCCGCCCGACCCACGCCTCGAGTCACCCGGATCGCCACCGCAGGCCGTGGGCGTTCTCGAGTTCGGAGAGATCGCCTTCCGGGTGACGCCCGCTCGCGCGACCGGGCTGCCCGCCACCACGGAACGCTGCGCCTTGTTGGCCGATACCGAGGTGGAGCGTCAGAAGGGCTTGATGGGCCGAAGTGACCTCGGCGACTACGACGCCATGATCTTCCGCTTCGAGGCGGACACGATGGGCACCTTCTACATGCGCAACGTGCCGATGGCCCTCAGCATCGCCTGGTTCGACGCCTCCGGCCGGTTCGTGTCGAGCGCGGACATGACCCCGTGTCCGGACCAGGAGGGGTGCCCCCAGTACCCGCCGGCCGGCTCGTATCGCTTTGCCCTGGAGGTACAGAAGGGCGGCCTGGAGCGTTTGGGCGTGGCGACCGACTCGGTACTTACCCTCGGTGGCGCCTGCTCCGCCCCTAGGGCCTAGACGCCCATCGAACTTGTCACACCCCCCCGCGACAGTGGAGGTCGAGATGGAGACGCCGCCGCTGTCGACTACTCTGAGGCTGTTCCACAGAACCTGCCCCGGGCCGTCCGGGGCCCCGCCGCTCAGCGACGGGTCCACAGGAGGTGGTTGGCCCTTGAGGCCCTACGAAGTCATGGTCATATTCGACGCCGGGCTGGAAGACGATGTCATCCGCGCCTACGTCGACCGCATCACCGAGCTGGTGACCACCAAAGGTGGCGTGCCGGGACCGGTCGAGCATTGGGGGAAGCGCCGTTTCGCCTATGAGCTTCGCCACCGCTGGGAGGGCTACTACGCCCTCCTCTCGGCGGAAGCGGAGCCCGCGGTGATGGCTGAGGTCCATCGCATGCTCTCGCTCGCGGATGAAGTGATCCGCCACAAGATCGTCCGCATCCCTGATGCCGTTGTCGCCAGCCGGGCACGTCCCGCTCCGGTGGCGGTGGCTGCAGGCGAGCAGACCGACGAACCAGGTCAAGAAAGTGAAGGAGAGTTGAAGAGATGAGCAACGGGAACACAGTCACGCTGGTTGGAAACGTCACTCGCGACCCTGAGTTGCGATTCACCCCCACCGGGCAGGCCACCGCCAGCTTCGGGTTGGCCGTCAACCGCCGCTGGCAGGATCGTCAGTCCGGGGAGTGGCAGGAGGCCACGTCGTTCTTCGATGTCGTGTGCTGGCGGGAGATGGCGGAGAATGCCGGTCAATCCCTGTCGAAGGGGTCTCGGGTCCTGGTGACAGGCCGTCTCGAGCAGCGCTCATGGGAGACCAACGGTGAGAAGCGCTCGAAGATCGAGGTCGTGGCCGACGAGATCGGTCCGAGCCTCCGGTGGGCCTCCGCCGTCGTCACCAAGAACGAGCGCCGATCACCCGGTGAGGGTGGGGGACAAGGCGGCCCGCCTCCCCGCCAGAACGGTGCCGCAGACGGCGGCTACGGGCAGGCCTCCGCATCACAGGGTGCGCCGGCCTATGGCGCAGACGAGGAGCCTTTCTAGTGGGACGCAGCAACGACCGCGACCGCGGAACCAAGCGGGCACCGAAGGATGATCGTCGCCGTCCGGGCAAGAAGAAGGTGTGCGTGTTCTGTACGGATCACCTTCCCTGGGTCGACTACAAGGAAGTCAACCTGCTCCGGCGTTACATCTCGGACCGCGGAAAGATCCGGGCCCGGAGGGTGTCGGGCTGCTGCACCGAGCACCAACGTGCGGTGGCTGTGGCGATCAAGACGGCACGCGAGCTTGCTCTCCTGCCCTACACCCAGCGGACCGTCATGGAGCGCGCTGGCGGCCGCGGCCCCGGCCGCGGCGGACCACGTCGCGATGCCATGTCACCTTCCGATGCGCCGGCTGAGGATGCCAGCAGCCTCGATATCGACCTCGATATCGATCTCGACGCCGATGTCGACGTGGACGGTGCCGCCGGCCTGAACGGGGACGACGATGTGTCGGCGTTCGCCGACAGCGAGCCGGCGGCTGATGATGATGACGGCGTGGTCACGTCGTGAAGGTGGTGCTGCGTGCTGATGTAGCCGGTGTGGGCAAGAAGGGCGATATTTTGAGCGTCGCCGACGGGTATGCCCGCAACTTCCTGATCCCCAAGGGAAGGGCCATGAAGGCCACTGCCGGCGTCGAGTCCCAAGCGAGCGCGATGCGGCGCTCCCGCGACGTGAAGGATGCCCGTGAGCGTGAGGGAGCCGAGGCCATCGCCCGCACACTCGTTCCTCTGGTGATCCGCATCCCCGCCCGGGCGGGGTCGGAGAACAAGCTGTTCGGGTCGGTGACCGCGGCCGATGTAGCGGCCGCGGTAGCTGCACAGTCGAGCATCGAGCTCGACCGCCGCCGCTTGCACATCGAGTCGCCTATCCGCACCCTTGGAAGCCACGAGGTGCCGGTGCGTCTGCATGCCGACGTGGAGTTCCGCCTCAACGTCGAGGTCGTCAGCGACCGCTGAGCTTTGAAGAACGGCGCCGGAACGTGCCGGCGCCGTTCTTCCTGTCACAGTCTCTCGTTAGCATCACGAACTGATGTTCCGGTGTGGAGAGATGGCCCCTTCGTCCACTGGGTATTCCCCAGCAAGACCCCCTAGCCGTCCCCAGCACGCAACTGTGAGGATCAGGGCATTCCAGTGATCCGCTCTCTCGACGACCCGCGCCCTACCGCTTCGAACACCGCGTCCCGGGCAAGAATCCCACCCCACGACCTGCAGGCTGAGGAGTCGCTCCTCGGAGCCATGCTTCTCTCGCGTGACGCCATCGTCGACGCTGTCCAGATCTGTGCCTCGGAGGACTTCTACAAGCCGGCCCATGCCCATGTGTTCGATGCCATCACCTCCCTCTACGGCCAAGGTGAGCCCGCCGATCCGGTCACGGTGGCAGACGAGCTCCGCCGCGCCGGCTTGCTCGAAGCGATGGGTGGCCCTCCGGTTCTCGTCTCGCTCCAGGCGAACACACCGGCTATCACCAGCGCTCCGCGGTACGCCCGTATCGTCGAGGAGCATGCGCTCCTTCGCCGGCTCATCGGGGTGGCGGGGGAGATCGCCGAGCTCGGCTATGCCGTTCCTGACGATGTCGGTGAGGCCGTCGACCGCGCGGAGACCATGGTCTTCCAGGTGGCCCAGCGCCGGATCACCGATTCGTTGGTACCCCTGCGGGACCTGCTGGAGAAGAGCTTGGACCACCTCGAGGCGCTGTACGACCGGGGTGAAGCCATCACGGGCGTACCCACGGGGTTCACCGAGCTCGATGAGCGCCTGGCCGGGCTGCAGCCATCCAACCTCATCATCGTCGGCGCCCGGCCGAGCACGGGAAAGACCGCTTTTGCGCTCGGCATGGTGGCCCATGCCGCCATAACCGCCCGTCGGTCGGTGCTCATGTTCTCCCTGGAGATGAGCCACCACGAGATCACCCAGCGCCTTCTGTGTTCCGAGGCCAGGGTGGATGCCACCAGGATGCGCAACGGAAAGTTGCACGAGTCCGACTGGCCGAAGATCCAGCACGCTGTCGGCCGCCTGGGTGAGGCACCGATCTACGTCGACGACAACCCCAACATCACGGTCATGGACATTCGGGCGAAAGCTCGGCGGCTGAAAAGCCGTGAGGGCCTCGACCTCGTGGTGATCGACTACCTCCAACTGATGTCCGGTCGGGCGCGGGCGGAGAACCGACAGGTCGAGGTGTCGGAGATCAGCCGGAGCCTCAAGATCCTGGCCCGTGAGCTGAAAGTCCCCGTCGTGGCCCTTTCACAGCTCTCGCGAAACCTGGAGATGCGCGCCGACAAGCGCCCGGTGCTGGCCGACCTCCGTGAATCGGGATCCTTGGAACAGGATGCAGACGTGGTGATGTTCCTGTACAGAGATGAGCTGTACAACCCGGACTCACCTGACAGAGGGACGGCGGAAGTGATCCTGTCCAAGCACCGCAACGGGCCCACCGGCGTCACCCAGCTGGCGTTCCTCGAGCACTACACCCGCTTCGCCAACATGGCCCGGGTGTAGCCACGGGCAACCGCATGCGAAGTAGGGCGGGAGCCGGGGTGCAGGTCCCGGCCCGGAGGCTGAATCCCACGATTTGGAGGGGTCCCGGCCCCCACCACTACCTCTACGGAGCGCCTGCTGGCGGCGCCACGCTCCATCCTTGATCGTCGGGCCGCCGGGTCGGCTTGAGGGGAAATCTCACAGAGGGTGGTGGAGCGGCCAAGAGCCGGTTTCCACGGCCGATCTCACCTGGCAGGTAGTACGATGAAAGCGATGTCGCGCTTGCCCGCCCGCCCCGGCGGTCGGAGGTGATGGGCCCGTGTTCCTCGGTGACGACCTGCTCCCGTTGTTGGTCCTCGCTCTCGGCGCAGCCATGGTGATGGGCAATGGGCTGGCACTGGTGCGCCCCCCAGAACAGCCCCGGGAGGGCGAGCTGGAACGGGCTCCTGCCGGGCGCAGCGTCCTCATGATCGGGATCGGGCTCCTGGCCACGTTGTGGGCGCTTGCCTCCCTGATCCTCGTATGAGTATGAACGACGGTTCAAAGACGATCGAGGGCCTGGCCGCCCAATTGGGCGTCCCCAGCTCCGTGGCCAGAGAGCACCTCGGTGCTGAGTTGCGGGCGCTGCGGGCCGCCCTCCCACTCCATGGCCAGGAGGGACTCTCCCCGCCCACTCCGGGTGGCTGGAACCGCGTCATGTATGCCTACGACGAGGCGCTCGTCGTGGTCGGCCACATGCTCGACATCCCCGACGCCCCTGATCCGGAGTTCTTCATCGGGTATCGCCGCCTCACCGAGCTGGAGCGAAAGCTCCTCGAGGAGGGTGTGACGGCGGCCGGGATCGACCTGCGCCCCCGCATGGAGCTCGGGGGCTGAACGCCCGGCTCAGCGCCGCCGTAGGGGCGGTACCACCGCCGGCGGCCGGCGCCGGGGCGGCAGCTCCCGCAGAAGTTCGGTCGTGGCTGCTGCGACACGTTCCACGGCCCGCTCTATGGCAGGGCTGGCCATCTGATCCCTGGTCACCGCCGCGACCTTCCTGATGTACTGACGGGCGGCGGATTCCACCTCCTCGACGCTGGCAGGTGGTTCGAGACCCCGCAGGGGCGTGATGTTCCGGCACATGGGCCAAAGGCTAGGGCCGTGTCGCCTGACCACATTGCCTCTTGATGGGGCGGCACGGATCCTCCGGCTCACGCTTTGATCCTCCTAGTACCCGCCAGCACCTCGGGGGAGGCCTGGGGGGACCCACCGCCGCAGGACCCTGTTGGTGAGCAGCGAGCGGCCTTTCTTTGAGAGCGGGCGAAGGGAATCGAACCCTTGTGGCACGGATTGTCGTTGGGGCCCCTCCCGAGGCGGGCATAAGCCGACTTGTCGATCAGCCAGGCGGGCCCTGCTAACCCGGCTGGCCTCATCCGGCGCCACCGTGGCCACTGCCAGCCGGGATGACCAGCGCGCCGAGAGACCGTTGCCTGCGCGATCGGGTCGAAATCGCTGTCAGGCGCATCTGACCCCTGCCCGGGAGAGGGCGTGCAACAGCTCGAGGGCATCGCCCACAGGCTCCTGGTCACCTTGGTACCGCCTGGGCGCTCCACGTGGACCTCGACTACTCGCGCGCCGGGGACAGCCGTCTCCACAGCCTTGATGGCGCTGGCCACTGCCTCGGCAAAGTCCAACGCCTCCCGATCAAATTCGGCAGTCTGGACGCCGTCTGATACGCCGAAGGTGGCTTCGTTACAACCTGCCTCGAACAGTTCGTCTTGGGCGGCGCCGGCCGTGAGGTCGGCACCCTCGACTGTCAAGGTGAAGCTGAAAAGCATCATGATCTTCCTCCGCTCCCAGATGAGAGCTGATGAGGACAGCCGGCGCCTCGGGGTGGAGTGGAACGAGCCGATCAACGCCATCGCCGAGATCGCCACCGTCGCCCCCGATGTTCTCGCCGAGTTCTCTACCCGCACCGGCCAGGTCGATGCGCAGTTCCTCCCGGGGTCACCGAGGAGCCAGGGCGCCTGCTGGGGTCCAGTTTCACCCGTCCTACACGTACGAAGACTTCATCGAAGGCTTGAGGCCCATGAGCACGGGTGGATTCGTCGTCGAGAGTGGATGTGTTCACGGACTGGAATGATCAGGCACTCGCCGATCCAGTGAACGCGGTCAACCTTCCGACGGCTGGACCGCCATCGTCGCCGTCAGGCACATGGGTTCACAGTGACTGGCGGATGACATCGGTGGCGAGCTCCCCCGCCCGCTTGCACCACGGCCGCTTCTTCCACGTCTCCAGGTCAATCTCCGTCGACACGTCGAGATCCTCGAGGAAGTGACTGCTCAACTCCTCGACGAGATCGGGGTCCAACATGGCCACATTGATCTCGAGGTCGAGATCCAGCGAGCGGTTGTCGAAGTTCCCCGACCCCACGTTGGCCCAGCGACGGTCGACCAAAAGAACCTTGGCGTGCAGCATGGTCTTGTCGTACTCGAACATCCTCGCTCCGGCGTTGAGCAGCTTGCCGTAGGAGCGGCGCCCTGCCTGGCGGGCGACCTCCTTGTCAACGTGCTGGCCGTTCACGAGGACGCGAACGTCAACCCCCCGCCGTGCGGCGTCGCAGAGGACCTTCTCGAAGGTTCTGTCGGGGGCGAAGTAAGCGGTGGTGAGCCACAATCGCTCCCGTGCCCCGGCGATGGCGGAGTAGAAGAGCTCGGTGGCGGCCGTGGCGCCGCCCGTGGGGGTGCTCCTCGTCACCTGCAGCTCGACACCGTCGTCGAAGCTCCCAGGATCGGCGATGTGGGTTCCGGTGAGAAGCCCTCCGGTTGCGGTGACCCAGTTCTCGAGGAAGGCGCCGAAGAGATCCGCCACCGCTGGTCCCTCGATGTGCAGATGGGTCTCCCGCCAGTGGTCGGGGTCTTGGGCGTTGCCGGTCCAGACCTCGGCGATGCCCACGCCTCCGGCAAACGCGAGCACGCCGTCCACCACCAGGATGCGTCGGTGCATGCGGTTGTTCAGCTTCGTGAGGTTGTACCAGCGCGGCGGGCGGAAGATGGAGACGTTCACTCCGGAGCTCCGGAGCCGCTCCAGGTGGTCCCTGTCGAGCTTGGCCGAGCCGTAGCCGTCGAGAACCAGGTTGACCTCGACGCCGGCTCGGGCCCGATCAATGAACGCCGCGCTGAACAGGTCGGCGGTCTCACCCGGCCAGTAGATGTAGGAGGAGCAGTCAACGGTCTCCGTCGCTGAGGAGATGGCCTCCACCATTGCGTCGAGGGTGGCACCATTGCGCAAGATCTGAACGCGGTTGCCGGGCCGCAAGGGAGCCCCGGTCATGGCCGAAACCAGGCGTGAGAACTCGGGGGTGCCCGGCACAGGCCTTTCCGGCATCTCAAAGCGTTGGCGCGTCCTTCGCCTGTACTTGACCACTTGGAAGGCCAGCAGGCCTGCCGCAGCTAGTGCGGCACTGCCCGCTCCTCGGCGAATATGAGACGACGACACGCTCGAGCCCTTCTCTCCGGACGCCGGCAGCCCAGGGCGCACCGGATGCTATCCGGGGACAAGGTCCTAGACGGACGGAACGCGACAAGGGCTACCTCTTGCCGGACATCGTCACCGCTGGAACGGTGCTGCCCGGCAACGGGCACAACGGGCTACGCAGACGCTGGCCTGTTTCCTTGCGGCAGCCAAAAAAGAGGTACCGGGCGCGGTTGTGGTCGAGCAGGGCCTTCGCTCGAAGGCAGAGGACCGGTAGAGGGTGTCGTCCGCCTACAACGAGGCCGGCAGCCGCGAGCTTCACGCTCTTCGTTCTGCTGATCCGGAACTGGTGGAGCAGGAGGCGGTGATGCTCGGCTCGGCGTTGCGCAGGGTGCTCGATCAGTTGTCCGACGGAGCACGGGTGCTCATGGTCGGCCACAGCCCGACGAACGAGGCTGTCGTCTTTGGTGCTCGCCGGGGCGAGCGAAGATTCGGTGCGCCCGGGAGCAGGTAGCAGGGAGAATCTGGAATCTTCGCATCAGCCCCAGCGTCCCCTGGCGGGGACGTCGCCCAGGGGCGAAAATGGTGCGGGCCTGCCTGCCGACGCCGTTGCTTCCTTGGCCGTTGAGGTCGTCATCAGCCTGGCGCCGGGGCCCCTGTTGAAGGGTCGCGCATTGTTGCTTCGAGCACGCCGGTCAGATTTTCGGTTCCCACCGGACCCCCGGGCAGGCCCGCGTACACAACCTACCCCGCGTGAGGAGGAACAGCTCCATGCAACAACCAATGGAAGTGGATGTCGACGAAGGCCAACAGATCGTGGAACGCGTCGCCGCGATCGACGTGGCCAAGGCGACAGGGATGGTCTGCACCCGGGTGCCCCATGACACCGTCGTGGGCAGGCGGGTCACCAAAGTCTGGGAGGTGAAGGCAACCACCAAGGCGTTGTGCGAGTTGGCCGACCATCTCCTCGGCCAGAGGATCGAGCGCATCGTCTTGGAGTCGACATCTGACTACTGGCGGCCCTTCTATTACATCCTGGAAGGGGTCGGCTTGGAGGTGTGGCTGGTCAACGCCAAACAGGCCCGCAACGTGCCGGGACGCCCAAAGACCGACAAGATCGACGCAGTGTGGCTGGCAAAGCTGGCCGAGCGGTCGATGGTCTCGGCCAGTTTCGTGCCGGCCGAGCCGATGCGGCGCGTCCGTGACCTGGCCCGGGCCCGTTTCGATCTGGTCGAGGACCGCACCCGGGTCAAGCAGCGCGTCGAGAAGCTGCTCGAGGACGCCCTGGTGAAGATCTCCTCGGTGCTCACCGATGTCCACGGGGTTTCGGGCCGGGCGATGATCGAGGCGCTCATCGCCGGCGAGCGGGACCCCAGGGTTCTCGCCAACCTGGCGCAGCGCCGGGCCCGGTCCCGCATGGGTGCCCTGGCCGAGGCAGTGGACGGGCGCTTCACCGACCACCATGCCCGCCTGGCCCGGATGCTCCTCGACCAGATCGACGATCTCAGCGGGCGCATCCACACCGTGACCGGCCTGCTCGATAACGCCATCGCCGCCGTGCCGATTGACTCGGTCCCTCCCGTTGTCGATACCGCCACCGGCGAGGTCGTCTCGCGGAGCTACCCCGCACCATCGAACGGATCAGTGCGATCCCCGGGGCCGGGGCCGACTCGGCCCGGGCGGTCATCGGCGAGATCGGCTTGGACATGGGCGTCTTCGGCACTGCCGAGCGCCTGTGCTCGTGGGCCAAGGTGTCACCACGGACCGTGCAGTCGGGTGCCAAGACGGGCAGGGCCAAGACGGGCAAGGGCAACCCATACCTGAAGGCCGCCCTCGGCCAGATGGCCATGGGGGCAGCCAAGACCGACACATTCCTGGGTGAGCGCTATCGACGGCTGGCCAAGCGCATGCCCAAGGCCAAGGCCCTCGCTGCCATCGAACGGTCGATCCTGGTCGTCATCTTCCACCTCCTCGCCGATCCTGCGACCACGTTCAAACGATCTCGGCTCCGACTACTACACCAAGCGCCTCGACACCGCCCGGCGCACCCGCAACCTGGTCGGTCAGCTCGAAGCTCTCGGCCACCGTGTCACCCTGAGCCCCGCAGCCTGAGACCACCGCAGTAGCCGCACCTTGCGGCCATAAAGGCTCCGGTCCCACCCGACGACGCAGGTCGGGGCTGGCGCCCCGAGCGGGGCTTCGCCCCGCACCCCAAACCCCGCCGAGCGCGGGCAGACCGGCACGCGCCTAACACGGTTGTAATTTTCCGGTCAGGTCGAGGTGGAGTCGGGCCAGAAAGGCATGGTGGGCACCGAATCGGCCGGTGAGCGCCTCGGTGAGCTCGGGGATCTTGGAGCGCATCCGTCGTTTGGCCAGATCGGCCAGCTGGGCTGGATCGCGTTCTCCGGCGATCAGCGCAGCAAGCATCGCCCGCCCCGACACGCCAGTGATGTCACTGGCGACCGAAGACAGCTTGATGCCGGCATCCTCGAGGAGCTTCTCAAGTCGCTGGATCTCCCGGGCGCGATCGCGAGTGATCGTGGTACGTGTGCGGGTCAGGTCGCGTAGCTGCCGGATCGGCTCGGGCGGGACGAACGAGCCACGGACAAGGCCGTGTGCCCCCAGCTCAGCGAGCCAGGCCGCGTCGGAGACATCGGTCTTTCGTCCGGGGAGGTTCTTGACGTGGCGGGCATTGACGAGCATCACCTCGAAGGGCCCGTCTTCGAGCAGGTAGAAGAAGGGCTTCCAGTAGTCGCCTGTGGCCTCCATCACCACGAGCGTCACCTGCTCGGCGATCAGGTGATCTCGAAGCGCAAGGACCTGGTTGGTGACCGAGCCCCAGGTCCTCACCGTCGATTTGGCCCTGGCGCGACCCGTGCCGGCGATGCGGATGCACACCTTGGCGTCACGCTTTGAGACATCGACCCCGGCACACCGGGGATGGACCACATCCATTCGCTTCTCTCCCTTCTCTCGGTTCCTGGTGACCGCTCCGGGGAGGGCAGGAAAAGATCAGAAGTCTGATGCTCGTGCTCGATGGCAACATTCCACGGTTCCCGTGGGAGCCCTCCACCACCATGCTGACCTACAGGCTCGGCGGCACTACAGAGGCTTCGGTGTCTTACCGGGACGGACGCCACCATTCTGGCTCCTCGACGACATAGGGCTCAAGGCCGCGACGGCCGCGACGGGCACAGGCGCGACGGGCGAGCGCGCCGCAACATCTTCGCTCGCCCCGGCGAGCACCCAAGGTGCTCTGCGTGGCTGACCTGCGGTTTTCTCGTTGATCTTGGCGGCCATGCGCGAGAGCGCTTCCAGGCTTCGCGGGGTTCACCTGAATATGGCTCGGGCCTGTCTCATTGGCCTCTTCATGGTCGGGTGGGCAGCGAGCACGTCGAGCAACTCCACTGGTGAGCGAGGGGGGTTCGTCCAGCGTGCGGCAATCCGCCGCAGAGCGTGCGCGAGCACTTCAGGTCCCTCGCCAAGCACCTGCTCGACGAGTCGACCGGGCGTGAGCACGGCGATTCCCGCCTCGTCGAGAACACGGCTCCGGAAGTCTTTGAGGTTCATGGTGACGATCCCATCAGCGCTGGTAACGATGGCGACGGCGGCCACATGACGGTCGTTCGGGTGGTTGTCGAGTCGCTCGATGTCATCGTGGCTCACAGCGACCATCGCCTCCGGGAAGTGGCGGCGCATCTCGCCCAGCGTGTGAGCGTTGAAGCGGTCGGGGTCGAGGCCGGGGTTGTCCGCCACGACGTTGCGGCGCAGTTCATCGAGGATCTCCTCGCTCCAGCGCGCCTCGAAGGCATCGAGGGCGGCAAGGGTCAAGAGCAGGTCACGGAGCGAGGGAGGGTATAGGACGCACGCGTCGAGGACGACTCGCACCCAGTCGCCGAACGATCAGTGGTATCGGACGCCGACCGCGACATCGGCCGCGGCAATGGCGTCTACTCCGGCCAGGCGGGCATCGCGGCGAGCCTTGTATGCCACCACGTCCGCGGCTCTGAGCCGCCGATGGGTACCGACCAGGTGGGCCGGGATCCTGCCGTCGTTTACCAGCCGGACAAGGTAGGTACGGGAGATGCCGAGAAGAGTCGCTGCATCCTGGGTCGTCAACTCGGTTTCGTCAGTGACCAGGTGGACAGCGGTGCCAGCTGCTAGGTCCGCCAGAAGTTGGCGAACTGCGGCTCGCGCCGCCGGTGGAAGCTCGGCCTCGCCCTCGTCTGTCCGCACTGCCATAGGGCCACCTGCATCAAGACCGCTGACCACCGCGGCGAGGCGCTTCCGTTGTGGTTTGGGAAGCTCGAATGAAGCGACTTCGGGCACACGGCTAGCGTACCAGTAAACGACACAACCGCAACTCGTGTCAGTTGGACTCCCAAGCGGAGGAGTCAGGCTGCATCTCAGCCCTGGGGGCTCAGCTCCTTGTCCCCGAGTTCGATTGTCGGGGCCGGCATCGTCAACCCGCGGCAGCCACGTCTTGCTCACGGTGGATCTCAACTACTCGCGCGCCGGGGACAGCCGTCTCCACAGCCTTGATGGCGCTGGCCACTGCCTCGGTGAGGGCGCCGGAGGTTTTCGTACACCCATTCCGATCGAATCCGTACACCGATTCCGGAGTTTTCGTACACCTGGGCCAAGAGGCTGCTTAGCGCTGGCGTGAGGTGAGGCCCCGGCACCTTTACTTGAACCGTCGAC
>DATLEK010000078.1:0-4079 GCA_035525365.1 Acidimicrobiales bacterium | reverse complement strand
GGGTGGGGATCACCGTCTGGCAGTCTTTGCAGCGAACGACGAGGTGCGAACCGCTCTGGCGGATCTCTTCGCATCCCTGCTGGCGGAGGATGCGGCGAAGATCTCTGGTTCGCACTTCCACAGTCTACCGACTAGACGAGCACCTGGCTAGCGATTAGACAGACACAGGGGGAAGCGGCTGGAGCGAAGCCCGCTCCGCCGGGCGGTCCACGATCTTTGACACGAGACATCATCGTAGCTGGTAAGGCCCATCGTTGGGCGTACCAGGTGTGGGCGTTATGGCTGGCTGCGGCGGCGGTGCCGCCGGTGCCGGCGGGCGCCCACGGTGGTGGCGACTGCTCCCACGCCGACAAGGGCCCCGCCAATGAGGGGTGCATACTCCTTGAGGGCACTGGGGCCGTCCACCGCGACCAGGGCGCGGGCCAGGTCCTGCTTGGCGGTCTCCCGCGTGCCGGCCCTCGTGTCGGCCCACACCGCCAGCGCTCCCTCTCTCGTCGAAAGCAGACCCAGGCGACTCCCCATCTCGACGAGACCCCTGTCGCTGCCGAAGCCGATCTCGGAATCGAAGGCCCGGTCGGAGATCACCAGACGGCGCTCGAAGGACACCCCGCCATCGAAGGACGACTGGAGGGAGACCTCGTTCATGCGATCACGGCTGTCTCTCCGGCGGTCGTAGTACACGACATCGAGCCGCCCGTCGGGCGCGACGCCAAGTGCGGGAAGGTACTGGGAGGTGCCGTCCGACGCTTTGGAGTCGTTGACCCGCCGAGGAGACGACCATCGGCGCCCGTCGGGCGAGCTCCACACCACGACATCGGCATCGCCGCGCCGGGCGTCTTGGAAACCGATGTAGAGCTTGCCGCTGCGCTGGTCGACGGCGATAGAGGGCGACGGAGGGAACAGGGCCAGGAAACGGCGGCTGGGCACGACCCCGGCATCGACCACCGACTCCGACCACGTTTCGCCGTCGTCGCTCGAGCGGGCAACAACGATGCTCCATTTCCCGGCGTAGGGATCGCCGCCTCGGCCCTCGTGCGCGCCTGAGTAGTCGAGCACGTCGCCGCCGACATCGAGATAGGCCGCATACAGCGTCCCGTCCGGGCCCGTAGCCATGGCCGGGGCGACGACGCGCAGTCTCTTCGGGTTGCTCACCTCCCGCGGCTTCGCCCAGGTCTGGCCACCGTCGTCGGAGCGGGACACCACCACGGGATTGCCAACTCCCGTGAACCCGAATCCGGCGGCACCTGATGCCTGAACCCAGCTCAGGTAGACCCGCTTGGCCCTGGCCGGGTCGGCGGTGAGGCGAACATTGAAAGCCAGTGGGCCGGAGGCCTGTTGAGGCGGCTCGAATGTTCGCCCGCCGTCCGAAGAGGTGACGACCCACACCGCGTTCGGTACCCGGCCGCCGCCTTCCACCATGCCGAAGGAGGTGTAGGTGAAGTAGAGGCGCCCATCGCCACCGAACGATGCGTCGGGCGCGAAACAGGCGACGCCCTCAGTTTCGGACGGCGTGGCGGCCTCGACCCACCGCGCTCCCCCGTCGGTCGACAGGTGGAGGACGCAGGAGAATCGAGGTGAATCGACCCGGGCGGCGATCGCCAGGTGCTCGGGGTTCTTCGGATCAGCCACCACAGAAGGCGAGTTCCGCGCTCGGATGTCGAGAGCGTTGGGGTCGCGGGTGATAGGAGAGTTGCCGCCGACGAGGCGACCACTTCCTTCCGGGAGACGAGCAGCGACGACGAACACGCTGGCGCCGGACGCCATCAGCAGGATGCCAATCACGCCCAGCACCGGCAAGCGACGTCGCTCCCGTTTCAATGTGCGGGGTTCGGAATCGGCGTCGGGCTCGGTGCCTGCGGACGATCCCGACATCACCGGCGCACCCCGCGGCCGACAAGGCCAACGGCGTAGAGGGGGCTTTTTGAAACCGCTGTCATGAGATCACCCCTTCGGGCAGAGAACCATAAGGTCTAGCCTGTGGCCGATGTCTCGGCTTTCTGACCTCAGGAATGCGACGAGTGGTCCCCGCCGAGGCGCGCACTTCGTAGCTTGAACCTGACCGGCTGATCATCCGCCGAAGCCAGAGGGAAGCGCAGCCCCCGGAGGTGGGCCTCTGCCGCCGGCGCTCGACTAGTTCCCGGCGCGTCGGCGGCTCGAACCGGGGGGTCGGCGGGCTCGCGTGGAGGCGGCAGCAGCTCCGGTCTTCGGGCGTCGGGCCCGACCGGACGATGACTCCTCCGCCTCTTGGCTCAGCTCCTCGTCGATTACACGGTCGCCAGGGTTGACCATATTGCGACGCAGGGTGCCGAGCACGTCCTCGAGAACGAAGTGGAACTTGCGGCTCCCGGGGAGGCGGCTGGCCGGGAGCCGGCCGTCGGCCGCCATCATGAGCACCGTCCGGGCGTTGATGTCGAGCAACTCAGCTACCTGGGCCGTGGTGATGATGGGCGGGTACTGCTCCCGGATGCGCTCGAACCCGTCCGGTGCCGGGGATTTCTTGGCCATGGTCCGGAGTCTTAGCAGCTACCGGCCCTCAGCGGCGATCATAGAAGAGTAAGTTGGGGTAAATAAGGCCCTATCGAGTGTAAACAAGGACGTACAAGGTCACCGCGGCCGTTGGGACACGAACCGATGGCTTTGAGCGGACTGGAGGCGCTTTTCGTCCCCGACCCCCTCCGTGTGTCCTTGCGGGCCTATATCCTCACCGGCGGAGCGGGCCTTGTCGCAAAAGGCATTCTGCTCCGCAGGATGGTCGCCCACCGCCAGCCGGCTCCTCGATTCGTTCCCAAGGTGGCGCCCGCAAGGCGGCACCGATCAACGGCCGCAGAAGGGGTTTGGCGGAAGCGGCGTAGTCTGTAGTGGATCGGAATGGGGTGCGGGAGAGGGGGGTCGTGGGGGCGGCGGGAGAGGGTCGGTAGGGGGGCGGTCGGGTGTGGGGCGCGGGGGCGGTGGGGGGGGCGGCGCGTGGGTCGGTGGGAAGGCGGGCGGAGTGTTGGTGGTCGGGGTCGGCGGAGGCGAGAGCGGTCGGCGGTGCGGCGAGGGCGGGAGGCCGGGTCGAGGGCGAAGGCCGCCAGTGCGGACCGGGGTGCGGCGGCGTAGCGGGGCGGCGGCGACCGCCCGCGAGGACCGCGGCACGGCGACCTGGGACCGCCGGAAAGGCCGCTGTAGTGCCTCAGGAGCGCACGGATCTGGCGCGAACGACCCCAGTGGGACCGGACAGGCGCAAGCGCTGTCGGAGAGGGCCTTGGGCGGGCAACCGGCGCTGAGGAAGGCTGGCGGCACCGGCCGGGCGATGGAGGCGAGGTCAGCGAGTTGTCAGTGGCCAGCGTTCCGCTCGGGAGAGGCCACAAGCGCACCTTAAATGGCCAGCTGCCGAGGCTGTCGCCGATGCAAGTAAGGGGAAATAAGGATAGTTGAGCTACAGATAAGGACATATTGGGTCATTCCCAGAGCGATGCCAGGGCTCGCAGATCCGGATGGCTTACTGGCCGCAGTCGGCTGATCCGGCAGCACCCAGTGCTCGCCGCTGGGCTTGCGCTGCGCGAGCCCGCCAGGATGCCGAGTCAAATTCAAGAGGCGTTAGCAGTAGACAAGCTGCGTTAGCCGCATTACACTTAGCCACGATCACCGTCCCGCCGAGATGAGGAGGCGCGAGGATGGCGTTGGCGCAGGACCCACGGTCGTGACGAGCTTCGGCCAGCCCGACGCGCCAAGTCCACGACGAGGTCTTGTCGAGGCGGTATCGTCGAAGGGCACGGACCGAGCCGTTGGTCCGCGCCTTGTTCGGAGTTTCGAGCCGGACCTCCAGATCGCGGATGTCTTTCTCACGATGAGAGAGCTCGAAGTGCGCTACGGCATCGGCAGGACCCGCGCCTACCAACTGGTCAAGGAGCCCTGGTTCCCCAAGCCCGTGGTGGACGGAAGCGGTCGCTGGTCGCTGTCCAGCCTGCGCGCCGCCGAACAAGCCAAGGCAGCCCGACAGATCGCCGAGGTGGTGGATCCACCTCGGCCAAAGCGTCAACGTGCGAGAGGAATGCGATGACCAAGGATCAAGCGAACCGGCCACTGCGGCTGGGCAA
>DATLEK010000066.1:0-44625 GCA_035525365.1 Acidimicrobiales bacterium | reverse complement strand
GGGTGGGGATCACCGTCTGGCAGTCTTTGCAGCGAACGACGAGGTGCGAACCGCTCTGGCGGATCTCTTCGCATCCCTGCTGGCGGAGGATGCGGCGAAGATCTCTGGTTCGCACTTCCACAGTCTACCGACTAGACGAGCGCCTGGCTAGCGATTAGACAGACACACGGGGGAGCGAGGAGAAGGAAGTCTTGTGCAGTCGACGACTTCACGCCATTGCGCAGGATCGGAGCCCGCTTGCTACCGGTTGAAGCAGCTCACGGTCTCCACGTGGAAGGTGTGGGGGAAGGCGTCGACGAGGGTGACCGACGAGAGCTGGTAGCCGGCCGCGGCGAGCAGCCCGGTGTCGCGGGCGAGGGAGGCGGGGTCGCAGCTGACCAGCACGATCCGCGGCGCTTCTGTCGCCACAAGGCTTTTCACTCCGGGGCGGCCGAGGCCGGAGCGGGCGGGGTCGGCCACCACCACGTCGGCTGGGCCGCTGGCGCGGGCGTCCCATTGGCCGACCTCCGTCGGCACCACCTGGGCGTCGAGGTCGGCGAGGTTGACGCGGGCGTCGGCGGCGGCGGATCGACCGCTTTCCACCGCGGTCACCCGCGCTCCCGAGGCGGCGCCGAGGATCGAGCCGAACAGACCGGTTCCGGCATAGGCATCGACGAGGTGGCTGCCCGGCCCCAGCGCGTCACCCACGGCATCGCCCACTGCACTGGCCAGAGCGGCGGCGACCACCGGGCCGGGTTGGAAGAAGGAATCAACCGATATTCGGAAGCGCCGGCCGGCGACGTCCTCATGGATGAACACCCGGCGCTTGGCGCCCTCACGGACGACGAGGACGTCCTCGGGCACTTCGACACGGCTCGTTCCTGTCCCGACGCGCACCAACCGTTCGCCTGAAGCCACTCCCACCCGCAGGAGCACCTCGCCGGCATCTGCATAGCGGCCGTGCACCATCAGCTCCTCCAGAAGCGGGTGGGAAGCGATGCAGCTTTCGGTCTCCACCGCGTAGGTTCCCGTTCCGCCGGATGCCGTTCCCCGGGGACGGTGGCCGGCCCGCCCGTTCGGCGAGACGGCCAGCCGGGCGGTGGTTCGCAGGGCCAGGCCCTCCATCTCGGCCACCGCCGGCTCGGGCGGCTCAGTTATATGGGCGATGTGGCGTAGCGCGTCCAACACAATGGCTGCCTTCAGCCGTACCTGCGCCGCCGGCGCCACGTGCTGCCACGTGCACCCCCCGCAGCCGGCGGCCAGGGCTGGGCACGGCGGGGCGACACGGTCGGCGGAGGCATCCAGGATCTCAACGGCCACGGCGCGGGCGTAATCACGTTTGGACCCGGTGATACGGGCCACCACCCGCTCGCCGGGCAGGGCGCCCTGCACGAACACCACGCGCCCGTCGGCGTCGCGGGCCAGCGCGTCTCCGCCGGCGGCCATCGCCGTGGGCGTCAGGTGAAGGTCGCCTTCTTTCATCTGGCCCGTCCGGCGCCGGCAGTGACTGGGCTCGCATCGCCGGCAAACCGGACCTTCAGGCGGATCGGTCCACCTTCGGGTCGGTCAACGGCGGTCGCCTCATGACTTCCACCGTACCGAGGGCCGCTCTTCCCTGAGATGGGCCCCGGTGTGCAACGCTGGCGCGGTGATCTCGACATGGGCGCAGCAGGATTGGGAGGCCTTTGCCGTGGCGCTCGCCGACGGCAACACGACGGAATCTCGGGCCGCACTCCAACGCTTTCTGTTGGGAGTGGCCTACCGCATGGAAGAGCTGCAGGCTCATGAGATGGCCGAGCTGCTGGAGGCGACCGGCCTCGCCAACGAGGCGCGAGCCGAGCTGCTGGACGACGTGGAGTTCTCCCTGGGGCTGCTCGCCGCCTACGGCCGCCTGATCGGCGACGATGGCGCCGAGGACGACTCAGAAGAAGGGCCCAACGAGAGCATGGTGGGGCCCGGTGACCTCGTCATCTGAGCCCGAGGCCGCTGCCGCCGATCCGCGCGCCGGCGGCGACGATCCGGCCGACGTGGCCGTGGCCTGGGTCGAGGCGGTGATGGACCACAAGGACCTTCGCGCCGCGTGGCCCCTCATGGAGCGCGATCTTCGCTTGGTGCTGGCCCAGCACTGGGTTCTGTCGCACGCCGAGATGCAGTCCGACATCATCGGTCCGCAGGCGGGCTGGGACATGCTGGCCCAGGGTCTGGCCGGCGATCCTTCGAACCATCCGTTGTGGGACAAGTTCGCCAAGGAGAGGCTGCTGCGGTGGCGCGAGTACTGGGGCAAATTCAGCACCCGGACATGGAAGGTGCGCGAGACCGAGATGCTCGGCACCGATGCGGCCATAGTCACCTTCACCGAACCTCGCCTGCCGGCGTTGGAGACCAAGCCCGGTCCACCGCCGGTGTTCCGCCGCTTCGCCCTCCGGCGGTCCGATGGCGTCTGGCTGCTCGCCGGCCTGGACGGCAGGAACGTCTTCCGTCCGGGATGGCCCCCCTCCCGGGCCTGACCGCATCGCTGCCTCGCTGCCTCAGCGGGCGACAGGATGCTCCTCCCGTAGGCTCAACCGGTGGACTTCAGCGCTTCTGCCCCCCTCACCGCCGCCCCGGATCGCGTCTTCGTCGAGCTGGCCGACCTCGGCTCGTACCCTGAATGGCTCGGACTGGTCCATGACGCCGAGCCCACCGCCACCCATGACGAGGACCCGGGTCCGGCCTGGTGGGTCGATCTGGGTATCGTCATCGGGCCGTTCAAGAAGACCAAGCGTGTCCGGATGGTCCGCACCGAGCTGGTGACGCCCAAGATGGCCCGTTTCGAGCGGATGGAACACGACGAAGGGAAGCACCCGGCATGGATCCTGACCGCCGAGGTGCAGGTGACCGAGAAGGGCTCGCTGTTCACCATGGACCTTCACTATGGGGGAAACCTCAACTTTCCCGGGGTCGAAGCTCTGCTGGGTGAGGAGGTCCGCCGGGCCGGTAAACGCCTGGAGGAGCGGCTCAACGCTGCATCCGGAGCCTGAGCGGTGGCCGACTCCGCCGGCATTCCTCCGGAAGCGGAAGGACGAGCAGACGCTGTCCGACGGCGCGACCGTCTCTACATCGACGGGGAGTGGGTACCCGGGGCGAAGCCCGGCGCAACGACAGCAATCGTCAACCCCTGTACCGAGCAGACGATGGGTTGGGTTCCGGACGGGGCGGCAGCCGATGCCGACACCGCCGTGCGTGCCGCCCGGGCCGCTTTCGCCGGCTGGAGCACCACGCCGGCAGAAGAGCGGGGCGGGTACCTGGCGGCCATCGGCGCCGGCATCCAGGCCCGGATCAGTGACATCGCCGCCGTTGTCGCAGAGGAGATAGGAACGCCGCTCAACTTCTCGGCCCTCGTGCACGGCGGGCTACCGATGATGACGTTCACCCTCATGCCCCAGATCCTGAGCGAGTTGGTCTTCGAGGAGCGCATCGGCACCTCGATCGTCCTCCGAGAGGCGGTCGGCGTCGTCGCCGGCATCACTCCCTGGAACTACCCGCTACACCAGCTGGCGGCCAAGGTCGCTCCCGCCCTCGCCGCCGGCTGCACCGTTGTGGCCAAACCGAGCGAGCTGGCTCCACTGAGCGCCTTTCTCCTGGCCGACATCATCCACGAAGCCGGGCTCCCACAGGGCGTTTTCAACCTCGTCTCCGGCACCGGCCCGGAGGTGGGGGAGGCGCTGGTGGTCCATCCCGAGGTCGACATGGTGTCCTTCACCGGCTCGGATCCGACGGGGCGGCGGGTGAGCGAGCTGGCGGCGGCTTCGGTCAAGCGGGTCTCTCTCGAGCTGGGAGGGAAATCGGCGACGCTGATCCTCGACGATGCCGACCTGGCCAGGGCCGTACCCGCCGGCGTCACCGGCGCCTTCCTCAACTCCGGTCAGACCTGTTCGGCCCTCACCCGGATGCTCGTGCCCCGCGCCCGACTGGAGGAGGCAGAGGCACTGGCCGCGGCAACCGCTCACCAGTACACCCCCGGGGATCCCTTCGAGCCGACGACACGGCTGGGGCCGCTGGTGTCGGAGGCACAGCGCCGGCGGGTGTGGGACTACATCGACCAGGGGCTGGCTGATGGCGCCCGCCTGGTCACCGGCGGAACAGGGTCGCCTGAGGGTCACGAGCGAGGATGGTTCGTGCGTCCGACGATCTTCTCCGACGTCGCTCCCGAGATGTCCATCGCCCAGGAGGAGATCTTCGGGCCGGTGCTGGCCATGATCCCCTATGACTCGGAGGAGGAGGCCATCACCATCGCCAACGGCACCGTTTACGGGCTGGCCGGCGCCGTCTGGTCATCCGACGCGGACAGAGCCCAGCGCGTCGCCCGGCGGCTGCGCAGCGGCCAGGTGGAAATCAACGGCGGGACCTTCAACCCGTTGGCGCCCTTCGGCGGCTTCAAGCAGTCGGGTTACGGCCGTGAACTGGGGCGCCATGGCGTGGAGGAGTTCCTGACGACGAAGTCGCTCCAGCTGTAGCTCTCGGCTCGCCGCCTCAGCGAACGGTGATGGCCGCGGCCGTCGGCGGCAGAGAGATCCAGGTGCGGCCGGGCGTGAGCCGGATGGGCGTGCCGGCGCTGTCGGTGTAGGTGGTCACCGACGTCGCTGAGGGCTTCGACCACCTGGCCGCGATCTGCTTGCCGCCGGACAGGATCACCGCGTCGCCGCTGCCGACGACCACGGCCTCGTCCACCTTGGACCCGCTGGTGTCGGTGAAACGGGTGCCCTGGTAGGCGGTGCGCTGGATGATGACGTTGGTGAACGAGAGCTGGCCGCCGCCCTCGATCAGGTGCGGCGTGCCGTTGGTGGACCGGCGCCACCGGGCGGAGGCGATGTCGTAGTCCCAGCTCGACTTGGTGAGCCCCCCGAACACCACGGTGGCGTGGGTGGCGGGCAGAGCGCCGGCGGGATTGAAGGGCTCGCCCTCGGCCAGCAGCTCGAAAAGACGGGGTGGGGGCTCGGTGCGGCTGCCGGCGAGGCCCCGAAGACGTTCGGTGGAGGCGTAGGTCTTGAACGGTCGGCGCTTGTCGGCCCGCAGCTTGAAGGCGTCCGGGCGAACCTGCTCGCTGATCACCGTCACCGGAGCGGCCTTGGCCAGGGCCACGAAAGGCGGGATGCCGCCGGCGAAGGCGAACACGCCACCGAAGGCCGACACGATGGGCGCGTCGGTGGATCTCACCGAGCGCACGGGGCCGACCAGCTCGGCGTCCTCGGAGTGGAACACGACGAGGAGCCGGGTGATGGCGCCCTCGACCTTCTCCTCGATGATCACATCGGCCTTGTCGAGGCCGGCCTGGGGCCGGGCTTCCGGTCCGTTGTCCACCTTCACCACCACCGCCGGGCGGTCGGCGATGGAGCCGTCAGCCAGGATGAGGCCGGTCAGCGGCGCCGGCCTCGGAGCGATGGTGGTCGGGACCGGCTTTTTGGCGCCGTCCCCCTTCGCATCAGCGCCGGTCGTCTTCGAATCGTCGCCGCCGCTCGAGCACGAGGCGCCCAGCAACGCGGCCATGGCCAGCAGGGCCAGGGCGCGCCGAGGCAGGAGGGTGAACTTCAGGGGCATGCCTTCATCATGTCAGAGGCGGCTGCGTTACCGGCGCCTCAGCCGGCGGTGGCGGTACCGGGCTGCGCCAGCTCGACCCAGGTGCGCCCCGGTGTGAGGGGGATGGGCGCCCCGGCGGCATCGGTGAACCGCGTGACCTCGGTGGGGCTCGCCTTGGCCCACTTGCCCTTGACGATCTTGCCGTCGGACAGGACCCAGGCCTCGCCCTCACCGATGAGCTGACCCTCGGGCACTCCTGCATTGGACCGGTCGACCAGCCCGCTGTCCTTGTAGGTGACGAACTGGATCACCACGTTGGGCGGGGCGACCTGGGTGCCGGCGGTGTCGACATGGGGGGTGCCGTTCTGCTTGCGGGCCCAGCCCGAGCCGTTCCACTCGTAGTCGATGGCGGTGGTGACGTTGCGCTTGTAGGTGACATTCGCCCGGGCCGCCGGCCCCGCACCCGCCGAGGCCAGGGGAGCGTTCGCCGGCCGGTAGGTGAACTGCGGCGGCGGCGGCCCGGCATCTTTGGGGCCTCGGCCGAACAGCGCCGCCGTGGAGCTGAACAGGTTGTAGGGAGCCGGTCGCTTGGACTCGCGCCGATAGCCCGGCCCGGAGCTGAGGTCGACCAGAGGAGCAGCCGAGACGGCCCTTTGCGTCTCGGCGTTGGTGCCGGCGTAGGCGAACAGCGGCCGGTTGAGAGCGGACAGGAAGCCGATGTCGGTGGAGCGGGCGGAGCGGACGGGCCCCACGGGATCGGCATCGGTGGACTGGAACACCGCGGCGAGGCGGGTGACGCCGCCCTCGACCATGACTACATAGACGATGTCGGCCTGGTTGAGCCCGCTCTGGGGCCGGCCCTGCGGCGCGTTGTCGATCTTGACGACCAGTGCCACCCGCTGGCGCAGGGCCGCGTCGGGTTGGGTGAGCGCCGTCAGCGGAGCGGCATCGGCGGGAAGGCCGGCCTCACCTGTGCGGGTCGTGGTCGGGCCTGCCGCGGTCGTGGTGGACGCAACCTTCTTGTCGTCGTCACCCCCACCGCAGGCGGCGAGGCCGAGGGAGAGGACGGCGATCAGGACCAGCAGGGGAGAACGGCGCATCACAGCAGTATGCCCGGAGAAGCGGGCCCAGCAACCCGAGGTGGCGGTGGAGCGACGCTGGCCACGAGTATGGCTGCATGGGTGCGGTCCTCGGAATCAACTGTTTCAGCCACGACACGTCCGCCTGCCTGCTGGTGGACGGGGTGGCCGTGTCCTTCGCCGAGCAGGAGCGTTTCAACCGGGACCAGCACACCAAGGCCTTTCCCGACGACGCCATCGGCTTCTGCCTGTCCGAGGCGGCCATCAGCGCCGGCGAGCTCGAGGGAGTCGCCTTCGGCCACGACGCGGTGGTGGACTTCGCCCGCGGCGCACGCGACGCCATCCGCCGCGGCGCGCCCAAGCGGCTCGCCGCTCAGGCCTACGTCGACGGCCGCCTGTTGCTGCGCGAGCGGGCCTTCCGCCGGCGCTGGGGCTACCGCGGCCCCATCTTCCACGTGGGCCACCACAAGGCCCACGCCGCCAGCGCTTTCTTCCCGGGGCCGTTCGACAGCGCCGCCGTGCTCACCCTCGACCGCGGCGGCGACTTTCTCTCGACCACTCTCAATGCAGGAGAGGGGAACCGACTCAAGACCCTGGCCGAGGTGGCCAATCCCCATTCCCTCGGCGAGGTGTACACCGCTCTGACGTGGTACCTGGGTTTTCGACCGAATGCCGACGAGGGCAAGGTCATGGGCCTGGCGCCTTACGGCACGGCCCGGCTGACATCGGAGCTGCGTGACCTGGTGGAGCTCAGCCCCGACGGGCTCTTCCGGGTGAACCTGAACTGGTTCGGCTACCAGCGGGAGGCCCGCCTGCTCTCGTCGCGGTTCCTCGAACGATTCGGTCCGGCGAGAGTGCCGGAGTCGGAGATCACCGAGCGCCACGAGGACATGGCCTTCGCCGTGCAGAACCTGATCGAGGAGGCGGCGTTGCATGTCGCCCGCGGCCTCAAGGCGGCCACCGGAGCCACCAACCTCTGCGTGGCAGGAGGAGTCGCCCTCAACTCGGTGATGAACACCCGCCTCCTGCGTGAGTCCGGCTTCGAGCACGTCTTCGTGCAGCCGGCCGCATCCGACGCCGGCAACGCCCTCGGCGCCGCCCTGTGGGTATGGCACCAGGAGCTGGGCCATCCGCGGGGTTGGAGCATGGACCATGCCTTCCTGGGTGCGTCCTTCTCCGCCAAAGAGCAGGCCGATGCCCTTTCCGCCCGAGGACTGGCTTTCGAGGAGGTGCGTGATCCGGGGGCGGTGGCGGCCCAGCTTCTCTCCGACGGCAAAATCGTCGGCTGGTTCCAGGGCCGGGCCGAGATGGGGCCGAGGGCTCTCGGTGCCCGCTCGATCCTGGCCGATCCGAGGAGGGCGGAGATGAAGGATGCCGTCAATGCCCGCATCAAGCGAAGGGAGGGGTTCCGCCCCTTCGCCCCGAGCATCCTGCACGAGCGGGGCCCCGAGTACTTCGAGTCCTACTACCCCACGCCCTTCATGCTCCACGTGCAGAAGGTCCGGGCCGAGAAGCGCGACACGATCCCCGCCGTCACCCATGTCGACGGCACGGGCCGGCTCCAGAGCGTGGCTCGTGACTTCAACCCCACGTTCCACCACCTCATCGAGGAGTTCGACCGCCTGACCGGGGTTCCTGTGGTCCTCAACACCAGCTTCAACGTGCGCGGCGAGCCCATGGTGCACCGCCCTGCTGAGGCCGTCGAGGACTACCTCGGGAGCGAGATGGACGCTCTGCTGCTCGGTCCGTATCTGGCCAAGAAGGACCGGCCGTCGTAGCGTTGGCCCCCATGCGGCGAGCCGTGGTGCTGGTTGCCGCCCTGGTGGTGGGTGTGACGGCTCCGTTCTCTCACGCCGCGGAGGGTGCCGAGAAGGGGCCCTCGGCGGCCGAGCTGGACCGCGTCCAGGAGAAGGCCAACCGGGCTGCCGCCGGCCTCGGACGGGCGGAAAGCTCGCTGGCCCAGGCCGAGGACGGGATAGCCGAGCTGGAGTCGAAGGCGACACAGACCCGGGCCCGCCTCAGCTCGCTCGAGGGCCAGGTGCGCCAGATGGCCATTCGCCAGTACCTCCGCAGCGGCGCCCCCGAGTCGTGGATGGGAGAAGGCGATCTCACCAACAGGGTCCGCGGTCAGGCTCTCCTGCGGTCGGTGACCCAGCAGCAGGCCGACGCCATCGACGGCTATCGCGCCACCCGGGCCGAGC
This sequence comes from Acidimicrobiales bacterium, assembly GCA_035525365.1. GTDB lineage: Bacteria > Actinomycetota > Acidimicrobiia > Acidimicrobiales. The sequence continues at coordinate 35,810 of DATLEK010000066.1, read as the reverse complement.
TCGACGAGAACAAGGAGGCGCTCGGGGAGCAGCTGGCGGCACGGCGCAAGGCGGTGGCGGAGCTGCGCAAGGAGCGCTCCCGGATATCGGCCGAGCTGGCCCGCCTGACCGCGGCTCAGAAGGCCTACCAGGCACGGGTGGCGGCCGAGAAGGCGGCGGCGGCAAAGGCGGCGGCCAGGAGCCGTTCGGCCCGGACGGCGGCGCCGGCCGCAGTGAACAAGACGGTGGCGGACGCAGGAAGGGTGCTCGGCTCGGGGGACTGGATCTGTCCCGTGCAGGGTGCGCGCGCCTTCAGCAACGACTGGGGCCAGCCCCGCTCGGGCGGGCGCCGGCACCAGGGCAACGACATCTTCGCCAGCCGGGGCACCCCCGTCGTGGCCAGCGTGGCCGGGACGGTGAAAGGTCACAGTTCGAGCCTCGGTGGGATCTCCTACTACCTGACCGGTGTGGACGGGAACACCTATTTCGGCACGCACCTGGACCGGCTGAGCGGGGCCTCCGGGAAGGTCGGTGCGGGCACCGTGGTCGGCTACGTCGGCAGCAGCGGCAATGCCGACGCCAGCTCTCCTCATCTCCACTTCGAGATTCACCCGGGTGGAGGAGCCGCCGTCAACCCGTATCCCACTGTGTCGCGGTACTGCTGAGGCCGCAGCGTGCCGCGGGTGGCACTGGTCGCAGCCGGTAGCGTCACGTAGATGTACGTAGGCATTGTCGGAGGCACGGGACCAGCCGGAAGCGCGCTGGCTGCCCGGCTCGCCTCCGTGGGAGTAGAGGTCGTCATCGGATCCCGGTCCGTCGAACGGGCCCAAGAGGCGTGCGACGCCATCCAGGCCAAGTGGCCGGAGCGGACGTTGGCGGTCCAGGCGGCTGACAACCCGGGAGCGGCCGAGGCCGACATCGTGGTCATAGCCACTCCGTGGGAGGCAGCTGCGGCCACGGCGGCGTCGGTGGCCAAGCAGCTGGAGGGAAAGGTGGTCATCTCCATGGCCAACGCCCTGGCCAAGGTGGGCGACGACTTCGAGCCGCTGGTCCCCCCGCGTGGTTCGGTGGCCGCCCATGTGCAGCACTCGGTCCCCAACTCCATGGTGGCAGCCGCCTTTCATCACCTCCCGGCCCGCGCTCTGGCCAATCTGAACAAGCCGGTCGAGAGCGACGTGCTCATCTGCTCGGACCATCCCGCCGCCTACGAGGCCACCGCGGAACTGGTCGACCTGATCCCCGATCTTCGGCCGCTGAACGCCGGATCGATGTCCAACGCCGGCCCCATCGAGTCGCTCACCGCGGTTCTGCTCCAGCTCAACATCCGGTACAAGGCAAGGACCGCCGTCCGCCTCACCGGCATCGACATTTGAATCTCTACGACACCGCCCGCGGCGAGATCGTCGCCTTCCGCCCAGGCCCGGTCGTCAGCATGTACACCTGCGGCATCACGCCGTACGACTCCGCCCACATCGGCCACGCCGCCACCTACGTCACCTACGACGTTCTCCAGCGGCGCCTGCGCGACCTCGGCCACCAGACGCGGTGCGTTCGCAACGTCACCGACGTGGACGACGACATCCTGCGCAAGGCACGGGAGCTGGGTGTGCACTACCTCGATCTGGCGGCCGAGGAGATGGCCCGGTTCGACGCCAACATGGACGCCCTCGGCCTGCTGCCGTCCTTCAGCGAGCCCCGGGCCACCTCGGCCATTCCCGACATTCTCGGGTTCATCGGGATGGTGCTGGAGTCGGGTCACGCCTATGAGGCCGCCGGCGCCGTGTACTTCAGCGTCGCTTCGTTCCCCCGCTTCGGCCAGCTCAGCCACCACCCGCGGGAGACCATGTTGGAGCTGGCCGCCCGCCGCGGGGGCAACCCGGATGACCCGGCCAAACGTGATCCGCTCGACTTCGTGTTGTGGCAGCCATCGGCCTCCGATGAGCCGTTCTGGGAGTCGTTGTGGGGGAGGGGGAGGCCGGGCTGGCACATCGAGTGCTCAGCTCTGGCCATGCGCGAACTCGGCACCACCATCGACCTGCACGGCGGTGGCTCGGACCTGATCTTCCCCCACCACGAATGTGAGGCGGCCCAGTCGGAGGCGGCCACGGGTGAGAACTTCGTGCGCCACTGGATGCACGTGGGAATGGTGCGCCTGGGCGGCGAGAAGATGTCGAAGTCGCTCGGGAACCTGGTGTTCGTGAGCGACCTCCTGAAGGAATGGGACGGCGCTGCCGTGCGTATGGCCATACTCGCTCACCACTATCGCCAGTCGTGGGAGTGGGACGACGCGCTCATGGCAGGAGCCGGGGCCCGTCTGGAATCGTGGAGGGCCGCCGGCGAGGGCGAAGGGGCGCTGACTGAAGCCCGGGCGGCGCTGGACGCCGATCTCGACGCACCGGCAGCGCTGGCGGCCATCGACGAGGCGGCTGCCGCCGGCCGAGGCGTGTCCGCTGCCGCCCGGCTTCTCGGCGTCGCTCTCTAGATCCGCAGTACTCGAACCGGTCGGGCACTCCTCATCATCGCCCCCGCCCCCGCGGTGATCCTGGACCGAGCGGCGGGTCAGCCGTCGGCGGCGATGGACTCCGGAGGGGAGGGGTCCCCGAAGCTGGTGGTGCGGGCCCGGAGGCGGTCGAGGCTGGCCAGGACCCTCTCGCGCAGGTCGACCACCTTGGCGCCGACGCCGGCGGTGCGGGCCTCGGCCCACGCTCCGACCTCCGAACAGGCGGTGACCACGACGAGGGGACAGGGGATGCCCTCCTCGTCCCAGCCCTCGAGCAGCACGCGTGTCTCGTCGTCGAGGGGATGGTGGGCGGCCCCCTCCATGAAGACCACGATTGGGCGCAGCCGGTCGAGAGGAGGCGCGAGACCGGGAAGCGGCTCAGGACCCGGCTCGGTGTCCGGCGCCGGCGCCCGATCAGGATCGAGACCCGGAACGGACTCGGCCGTCTGCGCTTCCAGCTCCTCGAGCGCGGCGGCGGCGCGGTGGGCCTCGGCCACAATCCTCAGCAGCGCGTCGATCTGGGCGGGCCCGGCGGAGGCCCCTGTCAGCGTTGCCCACCGACGACGGGCGTGGGCGAGGGAGGCCTCGGCCGCGGCCAGCGTGTCGGCCCTGGCCGTCCAGGCCTTGACGCGGGCATTGCGGGCGGTGAGGCCGGTCATGGTGGCCATGCCGGTGCTCCGCAGCGCCGCTCTACGTGACTGGGCTGCGGCACGGGCCTGCCACGTGTTCGAGGCGAACGTGGCCATGAGATGGAGAAGAGCGGTCAGGGGAATGGCGGCCACCAGGACGAAGAGGGGCTCCACCGCCGGTGTGCGAATGCGGCCGGCCACGATGAGGATGCCCACTGCGTTGGCGCCGAGCAGCAGCGTGCACGACCTGTCGATGCCCGTGGTCCGGCGCTGGTGAGCCCGGTGGACGGCCTCCTCGGCGGCGATGGCCGCCTGGGCCGCATCGGCCGGCAGCTCGGGTCGCTCGCCGAGAACGGTCCGGGCGTCCAGAGCGGCCTCCTCGGCGGCATGGATGGCGGCGGCGGCGTTGTGGAGGCGCTCGACGGCCACCGTGCGGGCCCGGGTGGGGACCCTGGCCAACGCCTCGGCTGCCCTCTCCCGAGCCTGGTCCAGAGCTGCCTCGCGCAGGGCGGCACGGGCCGACGCCTCATCAGCGTCCTCGGCCAGTGCCTCGAGAGTGGCCGCCTCGTCGACATCCTCCTTGGCACCGCCTGCGACGGGCGTCTCCGCGTCGGGTTGGTTGAGCCTCGCCGTCGCCTCGGCCGGTGTGCAGGGCGGTCCGGCGTGGAGCAGCTCGGCAATCGTGCCGGCGCCTTCGGCGGGCTCGTCCTGCACCAGCACGAACAGTTCCGGCGGGGGATCGGCCGGCAGCTCGGCCGGCGAGGAGAGGAGGGTGACCGACACCGCTGGCAAAGGTACCGGTGCCGCCGGCGGCAAAGGGGGATACCGCCGCCCTGAGGCGGGTGGCGGGCACCACCCTTGGAGATTTTCAAAAGCGTTGGGCCAAGCGCTGAGGCTTGGTCCTCATGGGCCATTTCCTCAATGGTCATCGGGTGCGAAGCGGGTTCCTCCGATGCTGTGAGGGCAATCCACGAAACGGCAACCCCGGTGAAAGCCGGGTCCACGCAACGCCACGGGCCTGACGGAGCGAAAGCTCGCAAGGCAGCCGGGCTTCCGAATGGAGGAAAAGTGAAGAAGTTCTGGGGGCCCGTAGTGGCCATGTGTGTCGTTCTCTCTGGGGCCACGGCGCTTGCCGGACCGGCCGCTGCCGACACCGGTTCCGATGAGATGGCTTTTGTCCAGAAGCTCAACGAGCTGCGTGCGTCCCGCGGACTTCCCGCTCTGGGGACCAAGGGTGAGCTGTTCGACCTGGCCCGCGCCTGGTCCGGTCGCATGGCCGCGGCCGGCGGCATCTCCCACAACCCCGATCTCGCCGCCCAGGCCCCCTCCAACTGGGCCCGCCTCGGTGAGAACGTCGGCATCGGCGGCAATGTGCAGGCCCTCCACGACGCTTTCGTGGCCAGCCCGCTGCACTTCAAGAACATGATCGATCCGGACTTCGACTGGGTGGGAGTTGGCGTGGTCAGCGGCCCTCCAGGCGTCATCTTCGTCACCGTCACCTTCATGCGGACCCATCCGGCCCCGGCCCAGATTGTCCAGGCTGTGGCTCCCGCCGCCCCCGCGGCCAACGCCGCCGTCGCCAAGGCGACCACCAAGAGGGTCTGCACCAAGTCCCGCAAGACCAAGAAGGTCACCTGCCGCACCGTGAAGGCCCGTCGCTAGTCCTCTCCCCAATCCCCCGGTCGGTCGGGGGGCGGTACTGTCGCCCCCCGATGGCCGGTCTCACCGTCAGTCTTCCTGACGGATCCACCAAGGATCTTCCCGAAGGCTCCACCGCCGCCGATCTCGCGGCAGCGGTGGGGCCTCGGCTCTTGCGCGCGGCGGTGGCCGCGGTGGTGAACGAGGCCAAGGTCGACCTCTCCACCGCTCTGGTTGACGGCGACGTGGTGGCGATCCTCACGGAAACCACCGATGAGGGGCGCGAGGTTCTTCGTCACTCCACCGCCCACGTCCTGGCTCAGGCCGTCCTTCAGCTCTGGCCGGGGGCCAAGTTCGCCATCGGCCCGCCTATCGAGAACGGCTTCTATTACGACTTCGACCTGCCGGAGGACGGCTCGTTCTCCGAAGAGGACCTCATCCGGATCGAGGAGCGGATGCGGGCCATAGTCGACGAGGACCAGCCCTTCGTGCGCGAGGAGATGACCCTCGAGGACGGCCTCGCCACCTTCTCGGACCAGCCCTACAAGGTCGAGATCATCGAGCGCGTCGATCCCGGAGAAGGCGCTCCCGGTGCGGTGAGCGCCTACCGCAACACCCCTGAATTCGTCGACCTGTGCCGTGGTCCCCACGTGCCGTCCACGTCACGGCTCGGCTGGTTCAAGCTCATGCGGGTCGCCGGCGCCTACTGGCGGGGTGACGAGCGCAACCGCCAGCTCCAGCGCATCTACGGCACGGCGTGGGAGTCGGAGAAGGCGCTGAAGGCCCATCTGCAGATGCTGGAGGAGGCAGAGAAGCGCGACCACCGCAAGCTCGGTGCCGAGCTCGACCTGTTCCACTTCCCGCCCGAGATCGGTGGCGGCCTCTGCGTGTTCCATCCCAAGGGAGGCATGGTCCGCAAGGCCATGGAGGACTACTCCAGGGCCGAGCACGAGGCCGGCGGCTACGAGTTCGTCTACACGCCGCACCTGGCCAAGTCCACCCTGTTCGAGAAGTCCGGGCACCTCTCCTGGTATGCGGAAGGCATGTACCCGCCCATGGAGATGGAAGGGGCCACCTATTACCCGAAGCCCATGAACTGCCCCATGCACATGCTGATCTACGGCGCCACCCAGCGGTCCTACCGGGACCTGCCCCTGCGCCTGTTCGAGTTCGGCACCGTGTACCGCTTCGAGCGTTCCGGCGTCCTGCACGGGATCCTTCGGGCCAGGGGTTTCACCCAGGACGACGCCCACATCTTCTGCACGTCCGAGCAGCTCGCCCCTGAGCTGGCCAGCCTCCTGGCCTTCGTCATGCGGCTCCTCAAGGCCTTCGGGTTCGAGGACTTCGAGGCCGAGCTGGCCACCCGCCCTGACAAGTACGTCGGCGAGGTCGCGGAGTGGGACCAGGCCACCGAGGCGCTGCGCCAGGCCCTCGAGGGTGCCGGCGTTCCCTTCCGGGTGGCCGAGGGCGAGGGCGCCTTCTACGCCCCCAAGATCGACATGCACATCCGCGACGCCATCGGCCGGCGCTGGCAGATGTCGACCCTGCAGGTCGACTTCCAGCTGCCTCAGCGCTTCGAGCTGGAGTACACCGGCGCCGACAACGCCCGCCACCGCCCCTTCATGATCCACCGGGCCCTGTTCGGCTCCATCGAGCGCTTCTTCGGGATCCTGGTGGAGCACTACGCCGGCGCCTTTCCCACCTGGCTGGCTCCCGTCCAGGTCCGCGTCCTCGGGGTCCGGAACGACCACGACGAGGTGGCCGCTTCTGTGGTCGAGGGTCTGCGGGAGGCCGGCTTCCGTGCCGACACCGTCGAAGGTGACGAGCCGTTGGGCGCCCGCATTCGGCGGGGCAAGCTGGAGAAGCTCCCCTACATCCTGGTGGTGGGCGACGACGATGTCGCCGCCGGCACCGCCGGCGTGAACGCCCGGGGAAGCGAGCGTCCCGAGAGGGGAGTGCCGATCGAGACGTTCGTGGAGCGCCTTCGCCACGAGGTCGACACCCGAGCGACATCGTGACGGCGTCAGACGAGGATGGGGCGCCGGACGGCGACCAGCTCCCCGCTGACCTCGACGTCACCACCTACCGGGGCGTCTACACCTTCCCCGACAACAGCCGCCGGCGCACGCCCGGCGCCATCTACCTGGCGACGGCAGCGGCCTGCCTCGCCGCCTGGATCACCCGGGCCGACGGCGGCGTCCTCGTCAACGACGGCTTCTTGTTCGTAGCGGTGCTGCTCGGCGCCATCGGCGCCTACCACCTGGCCGCCGGCTGGCACCTGCAAGTTCGCGAGACCGACGCGCTGGTTGCCGCATCGAAGAAGATCGGCTTCCCCGTCGGCCACGCCTCCGCGCAGTTGGGCTGGCGCGGCCTGCGCAGCCGCCCCACCTGGCGCATTCTCTTCTACTCCGCCGAGGACCCACCCGAGCAACGTGGCCTCGTCCTGGTCGACGGCATCGACGGTTCCGTGGTGGCCCACTTCGTGGAGAAGAACCCCGAAGACTGGTCGGCGTTCCATACAGGCGAAGACCCGGTCGAAGCACCGTCTGAGCCCCACCAGTAGACGGCTTTTGGTGGAGCTACCGCCATCATTTAGCCAGGTTTCGCCCGCCTGCCCACTCAGAGTGACAAAGGCGGAACAAAACGAATTGTACTGTGATGTACGTCGGCGTACACTTGAGGTTGTGGCCAAGACGATGACCGTCAGTGAGGCACGATCCGCCCTTCCCGAGATCCTCGACCGGGTACTCGCCGGGGAAGAGGTGACCCTGACCCGACATGGCCGGCCTGTCGCCGTTGTCGTTCGGCCGGACACGCTCCGGGCGCGCCGTGCCGACGAAGCGATGGCAGGTGCAGAACAGATCCGGGATCTCCTCGCGCAAGGCAAAAAGAGGCGTCTCCGATCGCGACCGACCATCAGCCAGGAACAGGCCGAGACGCTCGTGGCCGAGGTACGAGCTTCCCGCTCGGCTCGATAGTCCCTGAGAATCATGGATGCCTTCGACGCGGATGTCCTGATCTACGCTGCCGTCGCCGATCACCCCCTTGGAGGCAGAGTTCGTGCGCTGTTCCCGGCCAATCCGGTGGCCACTGCCGGCGCCGTCGCAGGGATCGGGTCGGTGCTCCTCATCCCCGAGCTGCTTGCCAAACCTCGACGTGAGGACGCATGGGAAGAGCTCGAAGAACTTGGCGCTCTCCTGGGTCGGCTCGAGCTCCTTCCCGTAGACGAGGCGACTGCCGAGCTTGCCGCGGCGTTGGGTGCGTCCTACCGACTTCGGGCGGCGGATGCGGTCCATCTGGCGACCGCAGTCGGGGCCGGCGCCGACCGATTCCTCACGAACAATCGCTCCGACTTTCCAAAGACGATCGCCGAGATCGACATCGTGTACCCAGATGATCTTCCTGCGCGGACAAAAGCCTGAACCGGCAGGGGATCGATTCGAGGCCTACTCCGACTGAGTTTTCTTGGCCACCTTGTCGTGGAGGTGCTGGGGGAGGAGGTCGTAGTGGTCGTGCTCGGCGTGGAAGCGGCCGCGGCCGCCGGTGAGCGAGCGCAGGTCGATGGCGTAGCGCTGGATCTCGGAGGTGGGCACCATGGCCACCACGACCTGCTCTCCGTCGTTGCCGACCTCGGTGCCCTGGACCCGGCCGCGGCGGGCGTTGAGGTCGCCCATCACGTCGCCCTGCTGGGCCGCCGGCACCGTCACCTCCAGCAGCGATATCGGCTCGAGCAGCACTGGCCCCGCCTTGGCCATGGCCTCGTGGAAGCCGAGAGAACCGGCCATCTTGAAGCTCATCTCGGAGGAGTCGACGGCATGGAACTTGCCGTCGAAGAGGGTGACCTTGACGTCGACCACCGGGTATCCGAATACGCCACCGCGGGCCATGGTTTCGGCGATGCCCTTCTCCACCGCCGGGATGAACTGGCGGGGGATGGCGCCTCCCACGATCTTGTCCACGAACTCGAAGCCGGCGCCGCGTTCGAGCGGCTCGACCTTGATGAAGGCGACGCCGAACTGGCCGTGGCCGCCCGTCTGCTTCTTGTACTTGCCCTCGGCCTCGGCCGCCGAGGTGATGGTCTCCCGGTAGGCGACGAGCACGTCCTCGGTCTCGACCTCCACGCCGTACTTGCGGTGAAGGCGTTCCATGACGATGGCCAGGTGGGTGTCGCCCATGCCGGACAGGAGGGTCTGGTGGGTCTCGTCGTCCCGACGCACGACCAGTGACCGGTCCTCGTCCTGCATGCGGTGCAGTGAGGTCATGAGCTTGTCCTCGTCGCCCTTGGAGCGGGGGCGGATGGCCACCGAGAGGACCGGCGCCGGCGCCGGCACGTCGGCCAGGCGCACCGGTGTGCCCTTGGGAGCCAGGGTGTCGCCGGTGGTGGTGTTGGCCAGCTTGGCCACCGCGGCGATGTCGCCGGCGGGGACCTCGCTCAGCCCAACCTGCTCCTTGCCGCGGAGGGTGAACAGGGCGTGGAGCTTCTCGTCGGCATGGGTGCGGGGATTGGTGAGGACGGTGTCCGGCTTGATGGTGCCCGACATCACCTTGAACAGCGAGACCCGCCCCACGTAGGGGTCGGCGAGGGTCTTCCACACGTACGCCAGTGGCTGGCCGGCGGGGTCGGAGGGGACCTCGTGGAGAGTGTCGCCGCCCTCTACCGTCACCGGCCCGCGGCGAGCGGGCGACGGCCCGATCTCGCAGATGAAGTCGGCCAGGCGGTCGATGGCCACGCCCTTGGCCGCTGAGCCGCACACCACCGGGAAGACCTGGCCGGCGATGACGCCGGCGGCGAGGGCGTCCTCCAGCTCACGGGTGGAGATGGTTTCGCCCTCCAGGTAGCGCTCGGTGAGGTCGTCGTCGCCCACCACGATCCCCTCCACCAGGTTGTCGTGCACCTGATGCTCCAGGGCCTCCATCTCGTCGGGAATGGCGCCGGTTACCGCCTTACCGGTGTCATAGGTGATGGCGGTGTCGGTGAGCAGGTCGGCTATCCCGTGGAACTCGTGTTCAGCTCCGATGGGAAGCTCCAGGGGCGCGATGCCGGCGCCGAAGGTGCTGCGCAACTGGTCGAGGGTGCGCTCGAAGCTGGCCCGCTCCCGGTCCAGTTTGTTGATGAACACCATCCTCGGAAGCTCCAGTTGGGAGGCCAGCTTCCAGAGCACCTCGGTCTGGACCTCCACGCCTTCCACCGCGCTCACCACGAACACGGCCAGATCGGCCACCCGCAGCGCCGCCTCCACCTCGGGGAGGAAGTCGCCATAGCCCGGGCAATCGAGCAGGTTGATCTTGTGCCCGTCGTACTCCAGCGGCGCCAGAGCCACGGCGAGCGAGATGCCCCGCTTCAGCTCCTCGGGGTCGAAATCGGTGGTGGTGTTGCCGTCCTCCACCCGACCCTGTCTGGTGATGGAACCGGCCTGGAACAACAGCGCCTCGGCCAGAGTGGTCTTGCCGGCACCACCGTGCCCGACGAGCGCCACATTGCGGATCCTGTCGGGCGGGAAGCTCTTCACGATGCTCCTCGTTGGGTAGGAAAGACCAGAAGCGCAAGAGTAGCGACCCGTGGGTGGTACCGTGAAAGGGCGGGTTCCGCCTCTGTTTCGGGAGTTTGGATTGTTTGACGGACGCTGGCGAACAGGTGTGGACAGGGCCACGGCGCCCGTTGGTTCCGTCCTCCGCCGCACAGGAGTGACGGCAGACCAACTGACCGGGTTCGGCCTCGTCGTGGCGGTGGCCGCAGCCGTGGCCATCGGTTCAGGCCGTTTGGGCCTGGGCCTGGCCCTGCTCATCTGCTCGGCGGTGCCCGACCTGCTCGACGGGCCGGTGGCCAAGGCTTCCGGTACCGCCAGCCCCCGGGGTGCGTTCTTCGACTCCGTGGCCGACCGGGTCACCGACTCCCTCGCCCTGGGAGGCATCGGCTGGTACCTGGCGTCGGAGGACGGTGGCCACGCCGCTCTCCTACCGTTCGCGGTGATGGCCACCGCCGCCCTCATCTCCTACGAGCGGGCCAAGGCCGAATCGCTCGGTTACTCGGCCAAGGGCGGCCTCATGGAGCGGGCCGAGCGCATGATCGCCCTCTGCTTCGGTCTCGCCTTCAGCGTCCTTCTCGTCCCCGTGCTCTGGGTGATGCTCGTGCTTACCGCTGTCACCGCCGTGCAGCGTTTCGCCCTGGTCTGGAAGCTGGCCGAGAGCCCGCCCCCGCGCCCACGCGACGACCGTTGGCGGGCATGGCGCGAGGCGGCCGAGGGCAAGAGGGTCCGGGCCCGCTCGCGCCGCACCCCCGGTCTGCGGGCCCGTGCCCGTCGGGAGCGGTCCCGCCGTTGGGCAGGGGGCTCTGGTCGTGGTGGGCTCGGGAGTCTTCGCTCTGATCGCAGTCGGACCGACCGCGACGATCGCTGGCGCCTCCGGGCCCGACCCCGGCCCTGATCCCCCCTGAGGATGCCCACGTAACGGGCTTCCCTGAGGTCCGCAGCGGCGCCGGATCCTTTCGCAGCCGGGTACGACCGCTGCTCCCGTACTACCGGTACCGGGCCGCGGCGGCATTGGCCCGGGGAGTTCCAGAGCCGGTGGCCCGCGCCGGCGCTCTGGCCATTGGGCTCACCCTGCACCGCTGCCTAGGTGGCCGGCGGGCCATTGTCGCCCGCCACCTCCGCCGGGTGCTCGGCCCCGATGTGAGCGAACATGAGATCGATCGCCAGGTCCGCAGCACCTTCGCCTCCTACGCCCGGTACTGGATGGAGTCGTGCCGCCTCCCCGGCACGGTCGGGCCGTGGGTCGACGAACGCATGACCTCCACTGGTGTCGACCAGTTCGACAAGGCCAGGGCCGAGGGGCGGGGCGTCATCCTCGCCCTTCCCCATCTGGGAGGGTGGGACCACGGCGGGGCGTGGGTGGCCTGGCTGGGCCACCGCATCACGGCGGTGGTCGAACCGGTGGAGCCGCCGGAGCTGTTCGAGTGGATCGCCGGCCTGCGCCGGGCCGTCGGATTGGACATCGTCCCGCTGGGGCCAGGCGCCGGCACGAGCCTGCTCCGGAAACTGCGGGCGGCCGAGATCGTGGCCCTGGTGTGCGACCGTGACATCGGCGGCGGCGGCGTAGAGGTCGAGTTCTTCGGCGAGCGCACCACTCTCCCCGGCGGCCCCGCCACCCTCGCCCTGCGCACCGGCTCCTACCTGCTGCCCACCGCCGTCTACTTCGAGGGCCCCAAGGGCCACCACAGCCTGGTCGGCCAGCCCCTCCCGGTGGAGCGGACCGGGCGCCTCAGGGACGATGTCGCCCGCGTCACCCAGGACCTGGCCTACGCCCTGGAGGATCTCATCCGCCGGGCCCCCGACCAGTGGCACATGATGCAACCGAACTGGCCGAGCGACCGGGACGAGCCTGTGTAGCCCAGCCTGCTGTCGCGCTGAAGACGCCGCCAGGTGGGCTGGCGGCGCCTTCAGGGACTGGTGTGTGACCGTCCCGTCAGGGACTGTGTGTGACTGTGACCAGCGTCAGCGCTGGCGCACCTTCTGCTTCACGAATTTGGCGATGGTGTCGGTGGTGGTCTGGACCTTGTGCACCTTGCGCACGTGCTCCGACACCTTGGCCATCAACTCGTCTTCCGTAGCTGCCTTTCCCTGCCACCTGCAGGCGTGGTCGGCATCTCTTCACCTGAACTCGTAGGCCACGGCTCCTCCTTTGGGGGTCCTCCCGTCTTCGTACCCACCGGGCCGGCCGGATGACCGCCGCTACCGTGGGCCGGTGCGGATAGGCCTGGTGTGCCCATACAGCCTGTCCTTTCCCGGTGGCGTGCAGGGGCAGGTGCTGGCCCAGGCACGCGCGATGCGGGCACTGGGCCACGACGTGCGGGTCCTGGCGCCGTGTGACGACGCGCCGCCCGAAGCGGGCGTGACGCCGCTCGGACGCTCTGTCCCCTTCGCTTCCAACGGATCGGTGGCGCCGCTGGCCCCCGACCCGGCGTGCGGCCGCCGCCTCCTGGAAGCGCTGCGGGACGAGGCCTTCGACATCGTCCATCTCCACGAACCGCTCTGTCCGGGGCCGCCCCTCGTCGCCCTGGCCTTCGCCCGTCAGCCTCTGGTCGGGACCTTCCACCGCTCCGGCGACAGCCTGGTCTACACCGCCCTGAGGCCGGCGGCGGTGGCCATCGCCCGGCGCCTGGCGCTGCGCTGTGCGGTGTCCGAGGACGCCCGTGCCACGGCCGCCCGCGCCCTCGGCGGCACCTACGAGGTGCTGTTCAACGGGATCGAGGTGGAGCGATTGGCCAAGGCCACACCCTGGCCGACCACCGGCCCGACGATCCTGTTCCTCGGGCGCCACGAGCCCCGCAAGGGCCTGTCCGTCCTGATCGACGCCATGCCCGACCTTCCTGCGGACGTGAGGCTGTGGGTGGCGGGGGAGGGAGCGGAGACGGCCGGCCTGCGCGCCGCCACCGCCGGCAACCCGAGGATCGAGTGGCTGGGCCGCATCACCGACTCCGAGGCGGCCTGCCGCATGCGGGGGGCCGATGTCTTCTGTGCTCCTTCCATCCACGGCGAGTCCTTCGGCGTCGTGCTGCTCGAGGCCATGGCCGCGTCCACGCCCGTGGTGGCCAGTGACCTGCCCGGGTACCGGAACGTCGCGGCACCGCACATCCAGGCCCTGCTGGTGCCCCCTGGTGACCCCGCCGCCCTCGCTGAGGGCCTCCGCCGGGTTCTCTCCGACAGGGCGCTGGCCGACCGCCTGGCCGCTGCCGGCGACGTCAGAGCGGCGGAGCTGTCCATGGACCGCCTGTGCGAGCGCTACCTGGAGCTGTACAGGTCCGTGCTGTCCGCTGGCGCGAGGGGCTGACCCCCGCCGGCGGTCTCAGGCCGGCGTGATGTCGAGCACCAGGCGGCTCGGGCCGCTCAGTGTGCTCACCGAGATCTTCGCGTTCTTCTGGCGCAGGCCCACGACCCAGTGGACCAGGCCCTCGAAGTCGCCGGCCTCCACCACCTCGACGACGGCGCCGGCGCCGGCCGGTTGCAGCCGCGGCGGGCCGGTGTAGGTCTCGATGACCTTCTCGCCTTCGAAGCGGGCCTGGGCCGCGTTCTCCATGATGATCTCCAGGACGGCCTCGCCGGCCACCTTCACCTCGTCGCCGGACCCGTCCATGGTCACGGGCCGCTCGATGTAGTCGACCTTGTAGCCGGGCAGGACCGGGTCGAACTCGAAGACCACCCTGGATCCGCCGTCGTCCTTGGTGTCGGCCCGGACCGCGGTGAGATAGGCCCGCTCCCGGGTGGCGGGCACTGAAACAGGGGGCGCTGCGGCATCGGGTACCGACGAGGACGAAGTGGTCGAGGTCGAAGTGGTGCCGGTGCCCGAGGCGTCGATGGCCGGGTCGTCGGCCTGGTTGCAGGCCGTCAGCAGGATCAGGGCGATGACGGCGCCCCACCGCGCGAAGGCCGACCGGCGGTGCATCTCCCCACGGTAGACGCCAGGGCCGGCAGTAGCCTGGCCATCCATGGGGCCACACTGCTGATGAGGGTTCCGGCAAAGGCGCAAGTGGTCCTGCACCGGCCCGCCAGCCCCGTCCTGGAGGATCAGGTCGCCAGCAACAAGCGGAGGGCCGGCTCCCTCATGGCCGGCTTCGTGCTCGCCGTCGTGGTGGTTGTCTCCGTTTTGGGAGCATTGCTCGGCGCCGGCATGATGAGCGTGCTGCTCGCGATGACCGTCGCCTCCGCTCTGGTCGCCGGCGCCTATGTGAAGGGCGGCGCCAGGGTTCTCGCCGCCACCCGCGCCCGCCCGGCTGATCCTGTCGCCCATGCCCGTCTGCACAACCTGGTCGAGGGCCTGTGCATCGCCGCCGGCCTCCCCAAGCCCGGCGTGTACGTAATCGAAGAAGGTGCCGCGAACGCCTTCTCCGCCGGGCGGGGCCCGAGGGATGCCTCCATCGTCGTGACGACGGGCCTTCTCCAGAGCCTGAACCGCATCGAGCTGGAGGGAGTCGTGGCCCACGAGCTGAGCCACGTGAAGAACCACGACATCCTCCCCGCCACCCTGGCCGTCACCCTCATCGGCCCCGTTGCCCGGGTCCTGCCGGCGCCGGCGGTCGCCAACCTGGTGCAGAGGGCGGTGGGGAGCCGGCGCCAGACACTGGCCGACCTCAGCGCCGTGTCCTATACGCGGTACCCGCCCGGCCTGATCGCCGCGCTGGGGAAGCTGCGTGACGCCGACACCGCCGTCGGGTGCGCCTCCCGGGCCAATGCCCACCTCTGGCTGGCGCCGCCGCTGTCCGCCGGCGACGCCGGCACCGTCGACATCCTCCCTTCGCTGGAGGAGCGCATCGCCGCCCTCCAGGAGCTTTAGACTGAGGATAATGACCGTCGCCGAGGGC
This sequence comes from Acidimicrobiales bacterium, assembly GCA_035525365.1. Classification (GTDB taxonomy): domain Bacteria; phylum Actinomycetota; class Acidimicrobiia; order Acidimicrobiales. The sequence continues at coordinate 20,710 of DATLEK010000066.1, read as the reverse complement.
GCTGAAAACCGGGTTCCGACTGAGCACCGCACGGGGACCGACCGGATCAAGCGCGGCCTGGCCGAGATGCTCCGTGGCGGCGTGATCATGGACGTGGTCGACGCCGCCCAGGCCAAGATCGCCGAGGACGCCGGCGCCGTGGCGGTGATGGCCCTCGAGCGGGTTCCCGCCGACATCCGCCGGGACGGCGGTGTGGCCCGCATGAGCGACCCGGCCATGATCGAGTCCATTAAGGCTGCTGTCACTGTCCCCGTCATGGCCAAGGCCCGCATCGGCCACTTCGCCGAGGCCCAGATCCTCGAGTCCCTCGGCGTCGACTACATCGACGAGAGCGAGGTGCTCACGCCGGCCGACGACGCCCACCACATCGACAAGTGGGGCTTCACCGTTCCCTTCGTCTGCGGCGCCAACGACCTGGGCGAGGCCCTGCGCCGCATCTCCGAGGGCGCCGCGCTCGTCCGCTCCAAGGGCGAGGCCGGCACCGGCGACGTGAAGGAGGCCGTCCGCCACCTGCGGGCCATACTCGGCGACATCGCCAAGGTCACCCAGGCCGACTCGGCCGAGCGCTACGCATGGGCCAAGAGCCTTCAGGCGCCCATCGGCCTGGTCAACGAGATCGCCGAGTCAGGTCGCCTCCCGGTACCCCTCTTCTGCGCCGGCGGGATCGCCACGCCGGCCGACGCCGCTCTGGTCATGCAGTTGGGCGCAGAATCCGTCTTCGTCGGCTCCGGCATCTTCAAGTCGGCCGAACCGGCCCGCATGGCCCGTGCCATCGTCGAGGCCACCACCCACTTCCGGGAGCCGGCCATCGTGGCCAAGGTCAGCCGCGGCCTGGGCGAGGCCATGCGCGGCACCGAGTCCGACAAGGTCGACCAGAAGCTGGCCGAGCGGGGCTGGTAGCCGAGGTGCCGCCAGGTGCCCAAAGTCGGGATCCTCGCTCTGCAGGGCGATGTCCGGGAGCACACCGCCGCCCTCGTTGACCTGGGCGCCCACGTCGTGGAGGTACGCAGCCCCCATGACCTTTCGGGTGTCGACGCTCTCGTCCTGCCCGGCGGCGAGTCCACCACCATGTCGCTCCTGCTCGACTCAGCCTGCCTGTTCCACCCCATTGCCGAGCGCCTGCACGACGGCATGCCCGCCTTCGGCACCTGCGCCGGCATGATCCTGCTGGCCACCGAGGTTCTCGACGGCCGCCCCGACCAGCGCCGCTTCGCCGCTATCGATATCGCCGTGCGCCGCAACGCCTTCGGCCGCCAGGTCGACTCCTTCGAAGCCGATCTCGACGTGTCTGACTTCGGCACCCCGCTGCCGGCCGTCTTCATCCGCGCCCCCGTAGTGGAGCGAGCCGGCCCCAACGTCGACATCCTCGCCACCATCGACGGCCGTCCCGTGCTCTGCCGCCAAGGCCCGGTGCTCGCCGCGGCATTTCATCCCGAGTTGTCAGGCGATCTGCGACTCCACCAACTGTTCCTGGGAGGTCTGTAGCCAATGTCCGGCCATTCCAAGTGGGCCAGCATCAAGCACCAAAAGGGCGCCAAGGACAAGGCCCGGGGCAAGCTCTTCGCCAAGCTCATCCGCCAGTTGGAGGTGGCGGCGCGGGAGGGTGGCGGCGACCTCGGCTCCAACGCCACCCTGCGCACCATGTACCAGAAGGCCCGCGACTCTTCGGTCCCGATGGACACCATCGAGCGGGCCATCAAGCGAGGTACCGGCGAGCTGGAGGGCGTGCGCTACGAGCCCATCTCCTACGAGGGATACGCCCCCGGCGGCATCGCCATGATCGTGGAGTGCCTATCGGACAACCGCAACCGCACGGGCTCGGAGATCCGGGCCGTCTTCTCCAAGAACGGCGGGTCCATGGCCGAGCCCGGCGCGGTGGCATGGCAGTTCGAGCGCAAGGGCGTGGTGCAGTTGCCGAAGACCGTGGCTGAGGACGACGTGATGCTCGTCGCTCTCGATGCCGGCGCCGAGAACCTCGCCGACGAGGGCGACACCTGGCAGCTCACCTGCCCGCCCGGCGACCTGTCCGGGCTGACCACCGCCCTGGAGGCCGCCGGCATCGCCTTCGACAACGCCGACGTGACGATGCTGTCCACCACCACCGTCCCCCTCGAGACCGAGGGCGATGCCCGCCGGGTCCTGCGCCTCATGGACCTGCTCGAGGAACACGACGACGTGCAGAACGTCTACGCCAACTTCGACATCCCCGAGCAGATCCTCGCCACCATGGCGGTCTAGGCGTCCATTTCGTCCCAATCCGCCCGATCTCAGCGAAAGAGTGATCATTTTTTCGTAGTTCTCCTCACATAGTCAGAAGTGGTGCCGAAGGGCTAGTCACATCGGAAGCAAGAGACGTTCCGATCCCCGACCACCGCATCACACAACCGCACAGGAGAACCCACGGTGAGCAACAAGAAGCATTCCACCATCAGCCGCAACGCGCGACGACTGGTCCCCGGGGCCGTCGCCCTCGCCGCCCTTCTGGGCATGGCGACGCCGTCCTCGGCCGAGGTGGCTCAGGCCGCCAACGACGCCGTGGAGCGTGCCGTGAACGAGGTCCAGACGGCGACCTCGTCGGACCCGGACGACCTGGACAACGGTGGCGTCGACGCCGTCGGCGGGTCGGGCGGCACCGTTGGAGATCAGGATCACAACAACGGGACCGGCAACGACGACGACTGCGATGACGACAACAACGGGAGGTCGCCCTGCCGGTCCGAGGTGACACCCCCGGCTGACGACGTCCACCCGGTCCACCCGGTCCACCCGGTCCACCCGGTCCACCCCGCTGATCTTGCCGACCCGGCTGACCCCGCCGACCCGGCTGATCCCACCGTCCCGGCTGATCCCGCCGACCCCGCCGACCCTGCAGTTGCCGCCGCCGTCGTGGAGCCCGCAGTCGCTGCACCGGCCATCGTCGCCACCGAGACCGTCGCCGCACCGGCGCTGTTCACCGCTCCCGTGGTGGTCACCCGGGCTGGCGAGGCGGTCGTGACGATGCCGGTCGTAATGGGCCAGCAGGAATCCAGCGCTCCCGCTCGCACCATGGTGATGGGGGTCGTGCTCGAGAACGTCGCCAGCACGGTGCGCAGCGCTGCAATATCCAGCCCCGGCGCCGCTTCAGTGTCTGGCCCCACTGCCGCCGCCCAGGCCACCATCTCGGGCGAACTGCCCCGCACCGGTGGGAACCCCCTGGACCTCAGCGTCATCGGCCTCGGCCTGCTGGGATTCGGAGCCCTCATCACCCGCTCCACCCGGTCCACCCGGTCGAGCGCATCCAGCATCTGAGCATCAACACCATCTCCTGAAGCAGAGGGGCGGCGAGAGCCCTGGACAAACCAGGCTCTCGCCGCCTCTCAGGTTGTGAGCGCCGGCATCCCCCTCCTGGCCCCGGCATCGCTGTATCTTCGAACCCGTGTTCGTGCTAGGTATCGATCCCGGTCTCTCACGCTGTGGCTACGGCCTCGTGCGGCGAGTCCGCTCCGACTACACGGGAGTGCGGGCCGGCGTCATCAAGACGCCGCCTGACGACCCCCTGCCGGAGCGTCTGGCGTCGCTCCTCCTTGAGCTACAGGGCCTCATCGCCGAGTGCCGCCCCGACGTAGTGGTGGTCGAGCGGGTTTTCTTCCAGACCAACGCCCGCACGGCCATGTCTGTGGGCCAGGCCAGCGGGCTGGCCCTGGCCACCGCCTCCGCCGCCGGTTGTGGCGTGGCCCAGTACACCGCCAACGAGGTGAAGATGGCCGTCACGGGCGACGGTGCCGCCACCAAGCGCCAGGTGCAGCAGATGGTGCAAGCCCTCCTCCACCTGTCCGAACCCCCCCGCCCGTTCGACGTGGCCGACGCCCTCGCTCTCGCCCTCTGCCACCTGGCCCTCGCCCCCCGCCTGGCCCGCATCGAAGCGGCCCAGGGCGGTCCGGCTCGACCCGAGCTCGAAGCGGTCAACACGCCATGATCGGTTCGTTGAGGGGCATCGTCCTCCACCGCCTTCCGCCGGCAGAGCTGCTCCTCGAAGTAGCGGGCGTCGGCTACCGGGTCACGGTCGCCCCCGCAGCACTCGGCGCCGCCGCCCTCGGCGAGCCGCTCTTCCTGCACGTGCACACCCACGTGCGGGAGGACGCCATCGTTCTCTACGGCTTCGTATCTGCCGACGAGCGGAGTTGCTTCGAGGCCCTACTCGCGGCCCACGGGGTCGGGCCGGCCCTGGCCATGGCCATCCTGTCGGCGCTTGCGCCATCTGGGCTGCATCGGGCGCTGGCGACCGGCGACGTCGACATCCTCACCAGTGTGCCGGGCGTGGGACGCAAGACCGCCGCCCGTCTGCTCCTCGAGCTTCGCTCCGAGGTGCTCGAAGGCCTCGATCTGGCCGGCACCGACACGGACGACCCCGCCGGCTCGGCCGCCGCCGTCACCGAGGTCCGGGCCGCCCTCGCCGGTCTCGGCTACGGCCCCGATGAGGTTCACGACGCCATGCGCGAGCTCCCCCTCGACGCCCGGGTAGAGGACATGCTCACCTCCGCCCTCAAGCAACTCGCCTCCGCCCGATGACCCGGGAGGAGACACTTCGTCCGTCCGACGTCACCCCCACGCCGGTCGACCCCGTCGAGGCGGTCGAGGAGCTAAGCCTCCGCCCCCGCCGGCTGGAGGAGTTTGTCGGCCAGCCCCAGCTGAAGGAGCACCTGTCCATCGTCCTGGAGGCCGCCCGCCGGCGTTCGCAGGCCGTCGACCACCTCCTCTTCGCCGGCCCGCCGGGCCTGGGCAAGACCTCCATGGCCGGCATCGTCGCCGCCGAGATGGGCGTGGGCCTGCGCATCACCTCGGGCCCCGCCCTCGTGCGCACCGGTGATCTCGCCGCCCTCCTCACCGACCTCCACGACGGCGACATCCTCTTCATCGACGAGATCCACCGTCTCGGGCGAGCCGTGGAGGAGATCCTCTATCCGGCCATGGAGGACTTCCAGCTCGACATCGTGCTCGGGAAGGGCCCCGCCGCCCGATCCATCCGCCTCGACCTGCCCCGATTCACCCTCGTCGGCGCCACCACCCGCACCGGGCTGCTCACCAGCCCGCTGCGCGACCGGTTCGGATTCGTGGCCCGCCTCGACCACTATCCCGTCGACGACCTCGTCACCATCGTCGAGCGGGCCGCCCGCATCCTCGGGGTCCAGCTTCGCCCCGGCGGCGCCCGTGAGGTCGCCTGCCGGTCACGGGGCACCCCCCGCATCGCCAACCGCCTCCTGAAGCGGGTGAGGGACTACGCCGAGGTCCGCAGCGACGGCATCGTCACCCACGAGGCCGCCGTCGCCGGCCTGGCCCTCTTCGGTGTCGACGAGGCCGGCCTCGACAAGGTCGACCGCGCCATCCTCTCGGCCCTCTGCACCCGCTTCGGCGGCGGCCCCGTCGGCCTCTCCACCCTCGCCGTGAGCGTGGGCGAGGAGACCGAAACCGTCGAGGACGTCTACGAGCCCTTCCTCCTCCACCTCGGCATGCTCAAGCGCACCCCCCGCGGCCGCGTAGCCATGCCCGCCGCCTGGCACCACCTGGGCCTCGTCCCCCCCGCCCAAGCCCCCGCCCTCTTCGAGTAGCCCCGCCGGCCGCGCCCGAGGGGGCCGCCACCTACGCTCGCCGGACGTGGGCGCCGGCATGGAGGAGTACGACTACCCGCTTCCGACGGAGGCCATTGCCCAGGAGCCGGCGGAGCCGAGGGAGTCGGCCCGGCTGCTGGTGGCCGGCGCCGGCGGCGAGATCATCCACCGCCGCGTGCGGGACCTGCCCGACCTGCTCGAGCCCGGGGATGTCCTGGTCGTCAACGAGACCCGGGTCCTGCCTGCCCGCCTACGCCTTCGCAAACCGACCGGCGGACGGGTCGAGGTCCTCCTGCTGGAACCCTCGAACGGAGATGCGGAGACGTGGTCGGCGTTGGTGCGGCCGGGCAAGCGGGTGGCCCCGGGTACCCGCCTGGTGGCCGGCGACACCGAACTGATCGAGGTGGGGGAGCGGACCGAGGGGGGTACCCGCCAGGTCCGCCTCCTCGCCGGCCTGGCCGGCCTCGCCCCCCACGCCACCGTCGCCCTGCCGCCTTACATCCACCGGCCGCTGGACGACCCCGAGCGCTACCAGACCGTCTACGCCGCCCGCCCCGGCTCCGTGGCCGCGCCCACCGCGGGCCTCCACCTCACCCACGACCTGCTCGACCGCTGCCGGCGCCGGGGCGTCGACCTCCACACCGTCGACCTCGCCGTCGGGCTCGACACCTTCCGGCCCATCACCGCCGACCGCCCCGAGGACCACGTCATGCACGCCGAGCGCTACGCCGTGCCGGCGGCGACCATGGAGGCGTGCCGGCGGGCCACCGGCCGGGTCGTCGCCGTCGGCACCACCACCGTCCGGGCCATCGAGGCAGCGGCCGCCACGGGTGAGCTGTCCGGGCGCACCCGCCTGTTCATCCACGACGACTTCCCCTTCCAGGTCGTCGATGTCCTCCTCACCAACTTCCACGTCCCCCGCTCGTCACTGCTCCTCCTCCTGGCGTCCTTCCACGGCCCGGCCTGGCGCACCCTCTACGACGTTGCACTGGCCGACGGCTACCGCTTCCTCTCCTTCGGCGACGCGATGCTCATTCCCCGGGCGGGGACCCCAACCCCGCCCTCCTCGCCGAGCCGGGGTCCCCATCCCCGGCCGGCGCCGTGATGCTCATTCCCCGGGCGGGGACCCCAACCCCTTGACGCCGGCACACCTGCGCCTGGCCATCGCCGCCACCGACGGCGCCGCCCGAGCCGCCACCGTCACCACCAAAAGAGGCACATTCGATACGCCCTGCTTCATGCCCGTCGGAACCAGGGGCGGCGTCCGGGGAGTGGCCGCCGACGACCTGGAGGCACTGGGCGCCCCCATCATGCTCGCCAACACCTACCACCTGATGTTGCGCCCCGGCACCGAGGTAATCGAGAACCTCGGCGGCGTCCACGGCTTCGCCTCCTGGCCCGGCCACGTCCTCACCGACTCCGGCGGCTTCCAGGTCTTCTCCCTGAAGCCCAAGGTCGACGACGACGGCGTCAGCTTCGCCTCCACCTACGACGGCTCCCCCCACCGCCTCACCCCCGAAGACGCCGTCGCCATCCAGGAACGCCTCGGCGCCGACATCGCCATGGTCCTCGACGTGTGCCCCCCGCTGCCCTCGCCCCCGGACGTGCTCCGCCTCGCCGTGGACCGAACGGCGTCATGGGCGGCACGCTCCAAAGCCGTCCACCGCCAGCAACAACAGGCCCTGTTCGGCATCGTCCAGGGCGGCGTCGACCAGAAGCTGCGAACGCAAAGCGCCCGTCGCACGGTCGAGATCGGCTTCGACGGCTACGCCGTAGGCGGCCTGTCGGTGGGGGAGGGCCGCTCAGAGATGCTCGAAGCGCTGGCCGCCGCCATCGAGCACCTCCCACCCGACAAGCCCCGCTATCTGATGGGCGTCGGTGACCCTGTCGGCCTGGTCGCCGCCATCGGCCTCGGCGTCGACATGTTCGACTGCGTCCTGCCCACCCGCCTCGCCCGCCACGGCACCGTTCTCAGCTCCGAAGGCCGCTTCCACCTCACCAACGCCGCCTTCGCCGACCACGACGGCCCTCTCGACCCGAAGTGCCGGTGCCCGGTGTGCGCCAGATGGTCCCGGGGGTTCCTGCGCCACCTCCTCCAGACCAGCGACCCCACGGCAGCGCGGCTGCTCAGCATCCACAACCTGGCCTGGACTCTCGCCCTCGTGGCCGGCGCCCGCCGAGCGATAACGGAGGGTCGTCTACGCACCTTCCAGGCCGAGGTGGAATCCGTATGGCCGCTCTGACCCCTAGCCGGCCACTACGCTCGTCCACCGCCCGATGCTCCAACTGCTTTTCCCCTTCATATTCCTGGCCCTCATGTGGGTGCTGTTGGTACGGCCCCAGCAGCAGCGGGTCCGCCAGCAGCGCGACCTCGTCGCGTCCCTCAAGATCGGTGACGAGGTCGTCACCGCCGGCGGGATCATCGGGCGCATCGTCGATCTCACCGAGGAAGAGGCCATTGTGGAGATAGCCCCAGCGGTCAACATGCGCTTCCTCCGCGGCGCCATCAACGCCAGGTTGAACGAGCACCTCGACGAGGCGCCCGGTTCTGCGGCCGGCGAGCTGACCGATCCCTCCGCCGGCGAGGAGGACGACTAGATGCGCCGAAGCCTCGTCGTCTCCCTTCTGGGGATACTTCTCGCCGCCGCCGGCGGCCTCGGTGCCACCATCGCCGCCGGCAACTCACCCGAACTCGGTCTCGACCTCCAGGGCGGCGCCTCGGTGGTGCTGCGGCCCAAGCGGCCGGTGGCCACCGGAGTGCTCAACCAGTCCATCGAGATCATCCGCAACCGGGTCGACGCCCTCGGCGTCTCCGAGCCCGACATCAGCCGCCAGGGCCGCAACATCATCGTCCAGCTCCCCGGCGTGAAGAACCGGGACCGGGCCCTCCAGATCGTCGGCCAAACGGCCGAGCTGCGCTTCCGCCCCGTTCTCGGCGTGCTCCCCCCCGAGGATGCCCCGCCCACCACGACCACCACCACCAAGCCGGGCGCCACCACCACGACCAAGGCCGCCGAGACCACCACCACGGCCGCCGGCGCCCCCACCACGGCCGCCGCCCCGCCCACCACCGTCGACCCCGCCGCCCCGCCCACCACCATCGCCGAGGGGATCAAGACCACCCCTCGTGACCAGGACAAGGCGGATGTCCCCGTCATCCTGCCCAAGATCACCAAGGGCGATGTCACCGAGCGCTACAGCCTCGGCCCTGCCGAGCTGACCGGGCGGGCGCTCAAGACCGCCCGCGCCGAGTTCGACCCCCAGCAGGGCTGGCTGGTCAACTTCACCCTCACCTCCAAGGCTTCCAAGGACTTCGACACCCTGGCCGCCAAGAACCTCAACAAGCAGGTCGCCATCGTCCTCGACGGTGTGGTCAAGACGGCGCCCACCATCAACGAGGCATCCTTCGGCGGCAGCGGCCAGATCAGCGGCGAGTTCAGCGAGCGGGAGGCCAAGGACCTCGCCCTGGTCCTGCGCTACGGCTCCCTGCCGGTGGAGCTGGAGCCCGAGACGGTGCAGACGGTCTCGGCCAGCCTGGGCAAGGAGTCACTGAAGGCCGGCCTCACCGCCGGCTTCGTCGGCCTCGGCCTCGTGCTGTTCTACATCGTCATGTACTACCGGGCCCTCGGCCTGGTGGTGATCATGGGCCTCACCGTCTGGGCCACCCTGTTGTGGTCGATCATCTCGTTGCTGGGCGCCACCAGTGGGCTGGCCCTCAGCCTCTCCGGCGCCGTCGGCATCATCGTGTCCGTCGGCGTCACCGTCGACTCCTACATCGTGTACTTCGAGCGCCTCAAGGACGAGATACGGGCCGGCAAGACCATCCGCTCCTCGGTCGACCGTGGCTTCAGCCGGGCCTTCCGCACGATCCTGGCCGCCGACGTGGCGTCGTTCATCGGCGCCGCCCTGCTCTACCTGCTCACCGTCGGCTCGGTGCGGGGTTTCGCCTTCTTCCTCGGGCTTTCCACCCTGCTCGACGTGGTGGTCGCCTACTTCTTCACCCGTCCCGTGGTCGTCCTGCTGGGCCGCAACCGTGTCTTCACCTCGGCCCGCTGGCTCGGAGTGGCCCGTGGCCTGGCTGCCCCGCCCCCGCCCATCACCGCCGGCGGGGGCGCACGATCGGGGGCCACACCATGAGTGCGGACGCCAACAACCACGGCGTGTTCTCCCGCCTCTACAACGGCGAGACCTCCATCAACTTCGTGGGCCGGGCCCGGCTGTGGGCCATGTTGTCCGGTGGCGTCATCCTCATCGGGCTCGCCTCGCTCGGGTTGCAGGGCCTCAACTTCGGCATCGACTTCACCGGCGGCACAGCATGGGAGGTCCCCGACGCCGACGGAGTCTCGGTCGCCAAGGCGAGGGACGCCCTCGGCCCGGTTGGACTGGCCGATGCCAAGGTGCAGATCGTCGGTGGCGACACCCTGCGGGTGCAGGGCGACGTATCGGGCACGGCCGCGGAGAAGGCCACCAAGCGCGACGACGTGAGCAAGCGACTGGCCGCCCTGGCCAAGGTTCCCGCCAGCCGGGTGAGCGTGAACCAGGTGGGGCCCTCGTGGGGTGACGAGATCACCAAGAAAGCCCAGCGGGCGCTGATCTTCTTCCTCATCGCCATCACGCTGTACATCACGCTGCGGTTCGAGTGGAAGATGGCCGTGGCCACCCTGGTAGCCCTGTTCCACGACGTGCTGGTCACCGTCGGCGTCTATTCGCTGTCCGGGTTCGAGGTCACCCCGGCCACGGTGATCGCGGGGCTCACCATCCTCGGTTACTCCATCTACGACGGCATCGTGGTGTTCGACAAGATCGACGAGAACACCAAGGGCCTGGCTTCGTCGGGGCGTATGACCTATGGGGACATGGTTAACCTGTCGCTCAACCAGGTGCTCATGCGTACCCTCAACACCTCCATCACCGCCCTCCTGCCCATCCTGTCACTGCTGGTCGTGGGCGGGTTCATCCTCGGCGCCACCACGCTGCAGGACTTCGCCCTGGCCCTGCTCATAGGCCTCGCCGCCAGCGCCTACTCGTCGATCTTCATCGCCTCCCCGCTGCTGGCTGTCCTCAAGGAACGCGAGGCCCGCTACGCCTCCATCAAGCAGCGGGTCCGGGCCCGCGGCGCCGTGACTCCGCTCACGCCGGCCGCGGCGGCATCCGGCGGAATGACCGGTGGCGGTGGCGGCGTGGCCGCGGGCGACGGAGCTTCATCGGGTTCACCCCGACTGGCCCCCCCTCGCCCCTCCGGATCACGCCAGCCACCCCGCCCCCGCAAGAAGGGCAAGCGCCGCTAGCAGAAGCAGGGGAAGCGCCGCCGGCGCCAGTATCCTCGAATGACAGTGGCGACAGTCGACCGTCCCCGAGTCCGCCCCTGGCGACGACAGCAGGTAACCGCTCCGAGCGTGTTGACTCCGCTCCTGGAGGCTTACAAGCACCGCCACCCCAAGGCCGACGTCACCCTGGTGGAGAGGGCGTACGCCGTGGCCGAGGCGGCCCACCGCACCCAGGTACGTCTTTCGGGCGAGGCCTACATCTCCCACCCGCTCGCCGTGGCCACCATCGTGGCCGAGCTGGGCCGGGACGACGTCACCATCGCCGCAGCCCTGCTGCACGACGCGGTGGAGGACACCGCCGTCAGCATCGAGGACGTGACCCGGGACTTCGGCCCCGTCGTGGCCGCCATCGTCGACGGCGTCACCAAGCTCGACCGGATCCACTTCGAGTCGCGGGAGGCCCAGCAGGCGGCGTCCATGCGCAAGATGCTCATGGCCATGGCCCAGGACTGGCGGGTCCTGGTGATCAAGCTGGCCGACCGGCTCCACAACATGCGCACCATCGCCGCCATGCCCGACTGGAAGCAGAAGCGCACGGCCGAGGAGACCCTGCACATCTACGCCCCGCTGGCCCACCGCCTGGGCATCCAGGAGATCAAGTGGCAACTCGAGGACCTGGCCTTCGCCACCCTCCAGCCCAAGCAGTATGCCGAGATCGAGCAGATGGTGGCCGTGCGTGCCCCCGAGCGCGACATCTACCTGGCCCAGGTGATCGAGCAGGTCGAGGCACGCCTGGCCGAGCTGCGCATCGAGGGCGAGGTGACCGGCCGGCCCAAGCCCCTGTGGTCCATCTACGAGAAGATGGTCGTGAAGGGCAAGGAGTTCACCGACATATTCGACCTGGTCGGCATCCGCGTCCTCGTCGACTCGGTGAAGGACTGCTACGCCGCGCTCGGCTCCATCCACGCCACGTGGAAGCCGGTGCAGGGCCGGTTCAAGGACTACATCGCCATGCCCAAGTTCAACCTGTACCAGTCGCTGCACACCACGGTGGTGGGGCCACAGGGCAAGCCCCTGGAGGTACAGATCCGCACCCGGGAGATGCACGACCGGGCCGAGTACGGCATCGCCGCCCACTGGGGCTACAAGGAGAACGCCCCGTCCAACGACGTCGCCTGGCTCAACCGGATCGTCGACTGGCAGCAGGACACCGCCGATCCCGCTGAGTTCTTCAAGACGCTCAAGCTCGACCTGGAGCAGGACGAGGTCTTCGTCTTCACGCCCAAGGGCGACGTGGTCACCCTGCCCATGGGCGCCACGCCCATCGACTTCGCCTATTCCATCCACACCGAGGTCGGCCACCGCTGCATCGGCGCCCGGGTGAACGGCCGCCTGTCGCCCCTCGACTCCCAGCTCCAATCCGGCGACACCGTCGAGGTGTTCACCTCCAAGGTGCCCAGCGCCGGCCCTTCGCGGGACTGGCTCAAGCTGGTGGTCACCCCCCGGGCCCGCAACAAGATCCGCCAGTGGTTCTCCCGGGAGCGCCGGGAGGACGCCATAGAGAACGGGCGGGAGGACCTGGGCAAGGCGCTGCGCAAGGAGGGCCTGCCCGTCCAGAAGCTGGCGTCGCTGTCGGTGCTCGACAAGATGGCCGTGACGTTGAACTACGCCGACCTCGAGGCGCTGCACGCCGCCATCGGCGAGGGCCACGTGTCGGCCCGGTCGGTGGCCCAGCGGGTGGCCCGGGAGATGCGGGGCGGCGACGCCGACGAGCAGCTGCCCAGCACCGCCCGCCAGCCCCGCCGGCCCAGCGCCAAGCAGTCGGTCGGGGTCCACGTCGAGGGCCTGGACGACCTGATGGTGCGCCTGTCCCGTTGCTGCACCCCGGTGCCGGGCGACGAGATCATCGGCTTCGTGACCCGGGGCAGGGGAGTGTCGGTCCATAGAGCCGACTGCGCCAACGCCCTGTCCCTGTCGGCCGACCACACCGACCGCCTCATCGAGGTGGAGTGGGACCGGGAGCGCACAGGAGTCTTCGTGGCCGCCATCGAGGTCAAGGCCCTGGATCGCTCCCGTCTCCTGGCCGACGTGGCCAGACTCCTGGCCGAGCACCACCTCAACATCCTGGCCAGCTCCACCCACACGGCCTCCGACCGCGTCAGCACCATGCGCTTCGACTTCGAGCTGGCCGACCCCGCCCACCTCGACTCCCTGTTGACGTCGATCAAACGTCTCGACAGCGTCTACGACACCTACCGCATCCTCCCCGGCCGAGCCACCTGAGAAGCGCCCTCGATCTGAGCGCGCACCAGGGCGGGGCCGCTGGTGCGACCCCGCCCTGGGAGAAGGCTTTGGTGTGAGGGTGACTAGTTGAGGCAGCCCTTGTTGGCGCCCACCTCGGCCAGGCCGTTGCGATCCGCGGCGCCCCAGTCGGCGGGGGTGCGGCTGGTCACGCTCGGGTACATGATCTGGGCCTGGTCACCGGAGTGGTCGAGGCCGACCATGTGGCCGAGTTCGTGCATCAAGAGCGCACCCTGGGTGACTCCGCCGCCGAAGCCGGCAGCGACGTTGCGGGTGGAGTCGATGACCACGAAGCCCTTGGTGAGGCGGATGTAGCCACCCGAGGAGATCCCCGAGGCGCCACCGATGCCAGCGGCGTTGCCGGTCAACATGTTGGACTCACCCGGAGCGGCCCAGGCGATGACGGTGACCGTTGAGTTGTCGCCGTTGTTGGGGACCGCTGTGGTGGGGCCGTCGTAGACGAAGTTGATGCCCGTGGCCGAGCCGACCCGGCGAATGGCCTCCTGCAGGTCCTCAACGCCCCCAGCGGGAGCCTTGGAGGCGTTGATCGAGTAGTGAAGGCCCACGCATGGGTTCCAGCGACCCGGGTTGGCCCCGTTGGGGAACAAGAACCCAAACGCTGAGGCGTCTCCGCCACCGGCGGCGATGGCCTCGGACTGGGGGACAGGAGCAGGAGCAGGAGCCGGGGCCTGAACAGGAGCGGGAGCAGGAGCGGCGGCGGGGGCGGCGGCGGGGGCGGCGGGGCCACCCACGATGGAACAACGACGGGCCCGGCCACGCCCGGTGCAGACCTTGCGGGGCTTGGGGGCACGCTTGGCCTTGGCCACCTTGCGGGCCTTGGCCTCGGCGTAGCGCTCGATCTCCACTGACGAAGACGAGGCGTTGGTGTCGGCCTCAGCGCCGGCGCCGCCGACGGGGATGGCCATGAAGAGGGCCGCCACGACAGCGGCGGAGCGGACGATGCGGTTGGTGTTTGTGTTCATGCCCAAGGACTCGTCGCGCCCGCCAATTAGTTGTATCAAGCCATTCACAACGTCTGCCCAACATGGCCAACACGAACCATCCTTTGGCCCTCCTGAAAGCTGAAACACCCCCTGAAATGATCATTTCGGAGCCGATCGCAGGCGGTAGAGCGCCGATCCATTGACCATTTTTACGTCACTTGACAGGCGCTGACTAGCCATAGTGTGCCCATCACGCAAGGCTTTTCCGCCCTGGCGCTGATGTATGAGGGCCATGTATTGCTGGCCACAACAGTCCATATCCCAAAGCGTTGTTGTCACGTTGGGGATGGGTTGATAAGCCCCAGATGCGACAAAGACGAAACCTTTTACATGATCAAGCGCCTCGCATCCATCGCCCTGTTGTCCCTTCCTCTTTCGCTCCTGTCGAGCGGCACCGCTTCTGCGGAACAGTGCAACTTGATGGCAGGGGTGATCACCAACTGCACCCAGCCCTCCTCCTCGCCGCCGCCCTCCTCGTCGCCCTCCCAGCCCTCCTCCCAGCCCGCACCCCAGCCCTCTTCCCAGCCCTCTTCCCAGCCCGCCCCCGCCCCGGCGCCTGCGCGGAGCATCTCTGAGGTCAACGGGGCGGCTGACCGGATCCTGGCCATGGTCAACAACGAGCGGGCCTCCGCCGGCCTGGGCGCCCTGTCGATGCGGGGCGACGTGGTGGGCATCGCCCACCCCCACTCCACCGCCATGGCCTCCAAGCGCACCATCTGGCACAACGACGCCTACTTCAACGACTCCACCCGGGCCCAGCTGCGCTCCGCCGCCCGGGGCGAGAACGTGGCCATGAATTCCAGCCTCGAAGATGCCCACCGCCGCCTGATGGCCAGCCCCGGGCACCGGGCCAACATCATGAACGGTGGCTTCACCCAGGCCGGGTTCTCAGTGGTCCAGGACGAGGCCGGCACCCTCTATGTCACCCAGAACTTCATGACCCCCGAGTCGCCCAAGGCCACCGCGGCCGAGGCCAAGTCCTCCAAGGCGACCAAGGCCAAGGCGACCAAGGCCACCAGGTCCAAGGCGACCAAGAAGCGTTCGGCCAAGGCCCGTGCTCCCCGCCGGGCCCGCACCGCACGCCGCTAGTCCCGCCTCGCCCCCGCCCCCCTGGGGGTGTCCACGACCTGGATGCACCGCCGCCGGCCTCAGCGCCGGCGGCGGTGGCGCGTCAGGGCTGGTGGAAGATGGGGACGGCGAGGGCCAAGGGAGCCGCGAGCGGCCGGCGGTAGGGTGCCCGCGTGCCACTGTTCCAGGCGCCGCCAGGCACGTTCGACGTGCTCCCGCCCGCCTCGTCCAGGTACCAGGCGCTGGTCGCGCGCTTCGCCGCGCACGTGCAGCGGGCCGGCTACGGCCTGATCCTGAGCCCCATGTTCGAGGACGTGGGCGTATTCGAGCGGGTGGGGGAGGCCACCGACGTGGTCAGCAAGGAGATGTACGACTTCCGGGACAAGGGGGACCGCCACCTCGCCCTCAGGCCGGAGGGCACGGCCTCCGTCGTGCGGGCCTTCGTCCAGCACCACCCCCTCACGCCCTGGAAGGCCTGGTACGTCGCCCCCAACTTCCGCCAGGACCGCCCCCAGGCCGGCCGCTACCGCCAGCACCACCAGGTGGGCGTGGAGGCCATCGGCACCGACGACCCAGACCTCGACGCCGAAGTGGTAGCCCTGGCCTGGAACTTCTACGCCATCCTGGGCCTAACCGGCGTGCAGCTCAGGCTCAACTCCATGGGCGACGACCAGTGCATGCCCGCCTACCGCCAGATCCTCGTCGCCCACCTCACCGCCAAGGCCACGGCCGGCGGCCTGTGCGACGAGCACCGGCCAACCGAGCGCTACACCGCCAACCCCCTCCGGGTCCTCGACTGCAAGAAGGAGCCCTGCCGCCAGGCCACCGCTGGCGCACCCGGCACAGCCGACCACCTCTGTGACGCCTGCGGGACCCACTTCGCCAGGGTCAAACAGGGCCTCGACGCCCTCGAGGTCCCCTACGCGCTCGACTTCCGCCTCGTCCGCGGCTTCGACTACTACACCCGCACGGCCTTCGAGTTCCTGCCCACCCAGCTCGACGCCACCCAGAACGCAGTCGGGGGCGGAGGCCGCTACGACGGGCTGGCCGAGGCCCTGGGCGGCGACAGAGTCCCCGGTATCGGCTTCGGCCTCGGCATCGAACGGATACTTCTCGCCTGCGACGCCGAGGGCGCCTTCCCGGCCCCCACCCATAGCCCTGAGCTGGGAGTATTCGTGATCGACACCACCGGTGGCGAGGCCGCCCGTGACCTCAGCTTCGACCTTCGCGCCGCCGGCATCGCCGCCGATCGCGCCTTCGACAACCGCTCCTGGAAGGCCCAGATGAAACATGCCCAGAGATCGGGGGCCCGCCTGGCCCTTGTCGTCGAGCCCGAAGGCGTCACCATCCGCACCCTCCAGGAGAAGGGCGAGGCCGAAACCACCGACCGCGAGCACGCCGTGGAGCGCGTCGCCACCCGCCTCGCCGCCCGATGAGCCCGCTCCGCACTGACTACTGCGGCGAGCTGGCCGCCGGCGACATCGGTCGCACGGTCAGCCTCTGCGGATGGCTGGCCAGCCGCCGGGAGCACGGCGAGCACCTCGCTTTCGTCGACCTCCGCGACCACACCGGCCTCGTCCAGTGCGTGGTCGACCATGCCCACGACCTGCGCTCGGAGTACGTGCTGCGCATCACCGGCACCGTGCGCCTGCGCCCCGAGGGCACCGTCAACCCCAACATCGGAACCGGCGAGGTGGAGGTGGGTGACTGCCAGGTCGAGGTCCTCTCCAAGGCCGAGCCGCCGCCCTTCCCCGTCACCGACCGCATCGACGCCGACGAATCCATCCGCCTCCGCCACCGCTACGTCGACCTGCGCCGGCCCCGCATGCAGCGCAACCTGCGCATCCGGGCCAAGGTCAACTCGGCCCTGCGCCGGGCCATGGAGGCCCAGGGCTTCCTCGAGGTCGAGACGCCCATGCTCATCGCCTCCACCCCCGAGGGCGCCCGGGACTTCGTCGTCCCCTCCCGCCTCCACCCCGGCTCGTTCTACGCCCTGCCCCAGAGCCCCCAGCTGTTCAAGCAGCTGTGCATGGTGGGCGGCGTCGACCGCTACTACCAGATCGCCCGTTGCCTCCGGGACGAGGACCTGCGGGCCGACCGCCAGTTCGAGTTCCTCCAGCTCGACATCGAGGCGTCCTTCGTCGGCCAGGAGGACATCCTCGGGTTCATCTCCAACGCCATCACCGCCGCCACCGAGGCGGTGACGGGGGAGCGTCCTTCGCACGCCGACCACGCCACCGGCGCCGGCATACCCCGTATGACCTGGGCCGATGCCGACGAGCGCTTCGGCACCGACAAGCCCGACCTCCGCTTCGGCATGGAGCTGGTCGACCTCACGCCCACCTTCGCCACCACCGGGTTCAACGCCTTCAAGGCGCCCTGTGTGAAGGGGATCAGGGTCCCCGGCGCCGGCGAGACCACCCGCTCCCGCCTCGACGCCCTCACCGACCAGGCCAAGCAGTTCGGGGCCAAGGGCCTGGTGTGGATGCGGGTCGGGGCCGGCCTGGCCCTCGACTCCCCGGTGGCCAAGTTCCTCTCCGAGCAGGAGCAGGCGAAGCTCGCCCTGGCCCTGGCCGCCGAGCCCGGCGACCTCCTCCTGCTCGTGGCCGACCAGCGCCGCACCGTCAACCACGTCCTCGGCCTCCTGCGCCTGGAGCTGGGCCGGCCGGCGGTCAACGAGGGTGGACTGTCCTTCCTCTGGGTGACGGACTTCCCGCTGTTCGAATCCATCGCGGAGGACGGTCGCCCCGTCTCCGCCCACCACCCCTTCACCATGCCCCACCCAGACGACCTCGACCGCCTCGAGGACGACCCCCTCTCCGTCCGCTCCCAGGCCTACGACCTGGTCCTCAACGGCTGGGAGCTGGGCTCGGGCAGCGTGAGAATCCACCGCAGCGACATCCAGCAGCGGATCCTGTCCATGCTCGGCATCGGCCCCGCCGAGGCCCAGGAGCGCTTCGGCTTCCTGCTCGACGCCTTCCGCCACGGCGCTCCGCCGCATGCCGGCTTCGCCTTCGGCATCGACCGCCTCGTCGCCCTCCTCGCCGGCGAGGAGAACATTCGCGAGGTCATCGCCTTCCCCAAGACCCAGTCCGGCGCCGACCCCCTCACCGGCGCCCCCACCCCGCTGGACCCCGCCCAGCTCACCGAGCTGGGCATCCGCCTCCCCCCGTCGCCTCCCCCCAAGCCGTCGCCGCCCCGTTGAGGCGCCGCCGCGCGTAGGCGCCCACCCGTCACTGCGAGTACATAGCGGGCCGATTCCGCCCCCTATGTACTCGTAACGGACCAGGGGAGCACCCCGCCGCCGCCCGCCGCCACCCGCCGCCGGCGCCGCTCAGTTTCCGCTTATGCTCGCCCCTTGCGACCGGGCCGCGTCATCACGGTCTTGGTGAGCCTGACGATGGGGGCGAGCGTCTTCGCCGCCGTGCCGGTCCGGGCCTCCAACGACCCCCTCTTCAGCCAACAGTGGGGACTGGCCCAGGTGCGGGTCCAGCCGGCCTGGGCCGTGAGCCGGGGCGCCGGCATCGTCATCGCCGTCGTCGACAGCGGGGTCGACCTCGGCCACCCTGACCTGGCGTCCAAGCTCGTGCCCGGGTTCGACTTCGTGGCCAACACGAGCACGCCTCAGGACCTGAACGGCCACGGCACCCACATCGCCGGCGTCGCCGCCGCCGCTACCGACAACGGATCCGGGATCGCCGGCACGGCGCCCGACGCCCGGATCATGCCGGTGCGGGTGCTCGACGAGCGGTCGGTGGGCACGGCCTCGAACATCGCCAAGGGCATCAACTTCGCCGTCGACCAGGGCGCCCAGATCGTCAACCTGAGCGTGGCCGGGCGCAACATCTCCACCACGACCCTCGAGCCCCTGCGGGCCGCCGTCAGCCGGGCCAACTCTTTTGGCGTGCTGGTTGTCGCCTCGGCCGGCAACGACGCCAGCGAGCAGTTGCCCAGCCCCATCTGCGACGAGCCCGCCTCCTTCGCCGGCGTGGTCTGCGTGGCCGCCACCGACCGCCGTGAGGCCCGCTCCCCCTACTCGAACCTGCCCAACAAGCCGGACCGGATCGCCCTGTCGGGCCCCGGCGGCTCCGGCACCAGCACCTGCGGCGAGAACATCCTGTCCACCGTCCCCCGGGGGACGAGCATCAACGGCGCCGTCTGCCGCTACGGCGGCGATTACGACGACCAGGTCGGCACCTCCCAGGCCGCCGCCTTCGTCTCCGGCATCGCCGCCCTGCTGATGGCCCGGGGCGCCAACCGGGACGACGTCATCCGCACCCTCACCGCCACCTCCCGCCAGCCCGGCACCGGCGAGCGTGGCGTCTTCACCCCGACCTTCGGCTACGGGATCGTGGACGCATCGGCTGCTCTGGGCCTGCCGAGCTTCCCCATCCGCACCGGCGAGGGCTACTGGCTCGCCGCCTCCGACGGGGGCATCTTCTCCTTCGGCCGGGCCCGGTTCCACGGCTCCACCGGCTCCACCCAGCTCAACCAGCCCATCGTCGACCTGGCCGCCACGCCCGACGGCAACGGCTACTGGCTGGTGGCCTCCGACGGGGGCATCTTCGCCTTCGGCTCGGCCCGCTTCTTCGGCTCCACCGGCGGCAGCCCGATCAACCAGCCCATCGTCGGGATGGCGGCCAGCCCCGACGGCAACGGCTACTGGCTGGTTGCCTCCGACGGCGGCATCTTCGCCTTCGGCTCCGCCCGCTTCTTCGGCTCCACCGGCGCCACCCGCCTCAACCAGCCCATCGTCGCCATGGCGCCGGCGCCCGACGCCCGGGGCTACTGGCTCGTGGCCTCCGACGGCGGCATCTTCGCCTTCGGCTCCGCCCGTTTCTCCGGCTCCACCGGCGCCACCCGCCTCAACCAGCCCATCGTGTCGATGTCGTCCACACCCGACGGCAACGGCTACTGGTTGGTGGCCTCCGACGGCGGAATCTTCGCCTTCGGCTCCGCCCGCTACCACGGCTCCACCGGCGCCACCCGCCTCAACCAGCCCATCGTGGGAATGGCCTCGACCCCCGACGGCAACGGCTACTGGCTGGTCGCCTCCGACGGGGGCATCTTCGCCTTCGGCTCCGCCCGCTTCTTCGGCTCCACCGGCGCCATCAGACTCAACCGCCCCATCGTCGCCCTGGCCTACGCCTGACCCCCGGCTCTCACGACACTCCCTGGCCCTTTTAGCAGTGAAAACCCGCCCTCCAGGGCGGGTTTTCACTGCTAAAAGCTCGGTTTCGGGCGCCGCGGGCCTCTCAGGTGGCTCGGCCGGGGAGGATCCGGTAGGCGTCGTAGACACTGTCGAGGCGCTTGACCGAGGTGAGGAGCGAGTTGAGGTGGGCCGGGTCGGCCAGCTCGAAGTCGAAGCGCATGGTGCTGACCCGGTCCGACGCCGTGTGGCTGGAGCTGGCCAGGATGTTGAGGTGCAGCTCGGCCAGCAGGCGGGTGACGTCGGCCAGCAGGCGGGAACGGTCCAACGCTTTCA
>DATLEK010000047.1:0-4162 GCA_035525365.1 Acidimicrobiales bacterium | reverse complement strand
TCGAGGAGTTGTCCGAGTTGGCGTTGAGCTGGGCTTCGAGATGAGCGATGCGGTCACGCAACGCCTGGTTCTCCGCCGTCAGTTCCGACAGCCTCGCTTCGAGCTGGAAGATCTGCTCGGCCGTGCCCACCACATTGGTCTGCGCGGTGCCGCCTCGGCGCTGGACGTCTTCCGAACCGCTGAGATCCAGCGCACCAACGCCGCAGACGTGGTGCAGCCGCTTCGCCCCGAGACCCGCCTGCTGTCGACCGGCGGCTGACGGGCCAGCCCGTCCGTCAGCGTGCCGCTCTTGTGCGCCGGCCGGCGCGAGTTGCGAAGTCGTCCAGGGCGCTGAGGATTTCCGGTGCTCTCCACATTTGGTCGCGCCTCCGGTCCGTGAACTCAACCAGGACGCCGGCCGCGACCAGCGGTTCAAGCGACCGGTACACGTTCGACCCGGCGATGCCCAACTCGCTGGCGACCAGTTGGCGGTTCACCACCGGGTGGCGCAGCAGAAGGTCCACGATGCGCCACGCTGCTGCACCACGACGTGCTCGGATACGACTCTCCCAACCGTGCCGTATTTTCCGGAGCTCGCTGACGAGCTGCCTGCCGTTCCCGACTGCTGCGAAGGAGGCGTGCGCCAGCCGCTCAACGATGGGAGCAGGATCGCCGCTCCGGTAGGCGGTGAGGGCGGTGAAGTACGCCTCGCTATCCATGAGAAGACCTGCTGACACCGGCACCGTCACATTGCGAGTTAGACCCGTGTGGCGCAGGTGGGCGTGCAGTAGGGCTCGCCCAGTGCGGCCATTGCCATCGGGAAAAGGGTGGATCGTCTCGAAGTGGGCATGAGCGATGGCGGCGTGGGCAAGGACGGGGATGTCGTCGCGGCTGATGAAGGCGACGAGATCTGCGATTGCAGCCCCCACCCGGCCTTGATGGGGCGGCACGAACGTCGCACCGTGCGGTCCATAGTCGCCACCGCCTATCCAGACCTGTTCGTCACGCCACTTGCCCGCGATTTCGGGACGCTCGGCTCCGAGCAGTGCCGCGTGCATCTCGAGGATCGTGCTCGCGTCGATCTGATCAGCCAGTCCAAGCGCCGCCGTCATTGTGCGTACATTGGCGACAACTTGCCGAGCGTTGCCGCTCCCGTGATGACCGAGTTCAGCTACGGCAATCGCCTTCGCCGAGGCCGTCAGGTTCTCGATCTTTGACGACGCAGCCGACTCCGTCCGTAGCAGCACTGCGGCGAATGGCGCAATGTCCATGCCCATCTCGCCGTCGAACCTGGCTATTTCTGCAACTGCCTCCTCCACGAGTGCCGCCATCGCCGCCGGCAAGGGCACGGTGGCGTCGGCGATGCGAGGGGGGACGGCTGCGTCGTACAACCCGCGGTACCTCCGTCTAGCGGTGCGTGACATCGGAACGTCCGCAGGAAGCCACGGCAGCGACTCGTACGTGACGGCATGCCAGGGGCTTGTTGCATGATCTGACACGAGCCGTCCTTGTTAGTGTCACTTAACGGATAAATGATACTACTTTCGCCGGACGCTCGCCGAGTCCCGACGCCAGCGCTACTCGGGGGGGCGAGGAGCGGTCCTCCGCCGCGACTTCGGCGGCCGGGCGCTTACCCGAGAGCGCTGAGGTCGATAACGGCGTTGTCCCCGCCGAACCCGTTGGCCTCGTAGCCGTAGGCGGTGTCGTCGTTGAACCACCGGCCGTCCTCGGTGACGTATCGGAACGCGTAGCGGCTGCCCGCAGGCACGGTCACCGTGGCCACCCGCTGGTCGCCCTTCTTGCGCAGGGGCGTGGCCGTGGGGTCCCAGTCGTTGAAATCGCCGACGACGGCAGCCCGGCCGGCTACGGTGTCCTCGGGAAGGGCGAACGTAACCTTGACCTGGTCGCTCCCCTTCTTCGGTTCGCAGCGGATCATGTTGTGTTTCCTTTGGAGGGTGATGGGGTTGGAGCGGGGCCGAGGATGAGTCCTGCCAGCCCGGTCGCCGTCAGCGCCTCACGGACATTGGCGCCGGGCCCGCTCAATGCCAGCTCGCCACCATGCCCGGCGATCTTGCGGGCGGCCTGCGCCACCGCTTCAACGGTGGAAATCTCGACTCGGGCGACGTGGCGAAGATCGATCACGATCATGAGGTTGCCCTGGCCCTCGATGAGGTCGTCGAGGACGGCAGCGAGAAACGGCGACCCGGAACGATCCAGGTCGCCATGCACGGTAACGACGACCGTCCCCAACGCACGGCTGACGACGACCGATGCCGGTTCATTGCTCGGTCGTGCCGGAAATCGTTGGCAGAATGTCGCCTCTTCGCTACGCGTCGTCAACGGCATGGCAGCCTCCCCCGAACACGTTCTGCCCGACATTGAGGGCCCAAGGGCCAGACCGGGACGGAACCGACCTCTCCGTGCGGCTGGGTTGCTCAACCGGGTGGCCGGACTTCTTGCCTGCTGGCCACGGTAGCTCCCCCCCGGACTGGAAACAAGGGCATTCGCGACAATTCACGCTGCTCAACGAAGAAAGACCGTGCTCACCCGTAGTCCTCGGGTGCCTCGCCGAACACCAGGAGCCCGGCGACGGTGGCCCTGTCCATCCGGTCGGTGATGCCACGCGCAACCAAGGCACGACTGGGTCGGAGGCACCGATCTCCCCGAGGTAGGCGTCGACGGCCGGGCGATGCAGGGCCTCGGTGGTCGCATCGAAGGGGGTCGTATGGTCGTACTGGGCTTTGGCCCTTGTCGAACTGCAGCTCGGTGCGCTGGAGGAACGAGAGCCGACGGTTCTCATCGCCGACCCGAAGCAAGACCTCGTTTTTCGCTGTGGCATGGACAATTTCGGAGGCGGGCACGTTGACGAGGACGAACGAGCCGGCCCGATCAGCTGAGGGGTCGGACCACGGGATCACCCGCACCTCGGTTCGGACCGGCGGCTGAGCGAAGTCGATTCCAGCCTGGCGCCCCGCACCAGACGCGACATGGTCGCCGGCCGAGAGGATGCGGGCCAAGGTCGAGGTCGAGCGTCCGGACGCTCGCCGAGTCCCGACTCCAGCGCTACTCGGGGGGCGAGGAGCGGTTACGTCGGCGCTGGGAGAACGCCGCGCCGGCCACCACCGATCCCACCACGCCGGCCCCGATGAGCACCAGGCTGAAAGGCCCGGGCGAGGACGGCTCCTCGGTGCGGCTCGCCGCCTCCACACCATTTGTGAGTGGGCCCTCCTTCTCGGTGACGGGCGACTCCGGATCACCGGTGAGTGTCGACGCCTCCCCCGCGGAGGCGCCTGGCCCACCAGGGATGGCCGATGGCAGGGCCGGATCACCAGGTGCTGCGGCGACAGCGCCGGCCTTGATCGTCGTGGTCGTGGTACGACCGGTGCCCGACCCTGTCGTTGCGGCGGCGGACAGGGAGGGAGAGGAGGACCCGCCGCCGGAAGAGGGCGCCGGCTCTGAGCTGTCACGGCCGCCACCGGGCGCTTCGGGTGGGGGTGTCGGAAAATTGGAAGAACTCGATCCTGGAGCCGGCCCATCGCTCCCGCCGCTCGTAGGAGCGGTGCTGGAGCTGGAGGTTTTCGCCGGTGGGGTCGTCGTCGTGGACGACGTAGTGCTGGCCGACGACTCCTCGACCCGGAACGGGGCGTTGGCGGTGGCGGCGCCCTGGGTCGCACGAACGAAATCGGAGTCAGACCCCGACGGTGGCGCGTCGGCCGGGATGGTGACACGGGTGGAGAAGTTGCCATTGGCCGCTGTCGTGGCCGTGCCGAGCTGTTGGGCCGATGCGCTCCAGGAGATCACCACACTTTGGTGCGCCGACCAATTGCCGCCGCTGACCACCACGGTGGTTCCCGCCTGGCCCCGGTCCGGTTCGAGGGCATTCAGGTACGGCGCTGTCACCGAAACGCATCCCCACGCGGGAATGGCCACGCCCAAGGCAATGGCACAGACGCCCACGCCAAGAACCAGAGTCTTCCGAGCCCCCCGCATCGTGCCCAGTGTGGCAGGCCACGTGGTCACTGTCGAGTAGCCAACTAGCGAGTGTCGGCCGCCACGCAGGATGAGCACGACGGCGACACCCAGCATGAAGATGGTGCCGGGACGCGTGTGGTTGCCGGTGCATTGAGCTGAGGCAGCGCCCTACTCGGCGGTGACTTCGGTGACCGCGGCACGAGCCGAGGAC
>DATLEK010000046.1:0-5432 GCA_035525365.1 Acidimicrobiales bacterium | reverse complement strand
GAGTTCGGCGTGAATCAGCCCGAGGACTTCGTCCATGCGTGCCGGCATGGTTCCGGCGTACACGGCGAGGACGCCGGTGTCGGCGAACCCGCTGCGGTATGAGTACACCGAATACGCCAGGCCCCGCTCCTCGCGGATCTTCTGGAACAAGCGCGACGACAGGCCCCCGCCGAGCACGTGGTTCAGCACCGAAAGCGCGTACCGGTCCTCGTCGTGGCTATCGAGGGAGCGGCTCCCGACCACCACATGGACCTGCTCGGTGGGGCGAACGTCTACGGCCAGCGCCTGCGGAGGATGTTTCGGAGCGACGCGCACCGGTTTCGCTCCCCCGGCCACGCCCTGAAAGCGGGCCTCCAGGCCTTCGACCACGGCGTCATGATGCAGCTGGCCGGCGGCGGCGAAGACCATGTTGGCCGGCCGGTAGTGGCGGGCGTGGAAGCCGGCGATGTCGGCTACGACCATGGCCTCGATGCTTTCTTCGTCCCCGAGAACTTCACGTCCCACCGGGTGGTCCGGGAAGAGCGCCTCGGTGAACACCTCGTGCACGAAGTCGGCGGGCTCGTCGGCCCGCATGAGGATCTCCTCCAGGATCACCTGGCGCTCAGCCTCCACCTCCTCCGGGCGGAAGGCCGGGCTCCAAAGGATGTCGGAGAGAATGTCGAGGGCGAGGTCGAAGCTGCGGTCGAGTACCCGGAGGTAGAACGCCGTGTACTCCTTGGTGGTGAAGGCGTTCATGTCCCCGCCGACGGCGTCCACGTCCTCGGCGATCTGGCGGGCGCTGCGGGTGGCCGTGCCCTTGAACAAGAGGTGTTCGAGAAAATGTGACGCGCCGAACAGCGCGCCGTCCTCATCTCGTGATCCCGTGCCGACCCAGAACCCGGCGCTCACCGAGGCCACGTCAGCCATTCTCTCCGTGACCACGGTGAGCCCGCAGTCCAGTGTTGTCGCCTGGATCAAGCGATTACCGGCGTCCGCCTCGGCGGGGATTGCGGCGGGGACCACGATCGCCGCCCTCGGAGTCACCACCGCCCTCCCGTCGGGAGCCCCCAAAGCCCTCACTGGCCGGCGGACCGAGATCCCCGAACTCCGAAGCCGCCTCCTGCTGCCAAGCCGCCTCGAAGGAAACAACCTCACCATCACTGGCTTCGCCAGCAGAACCGCTACCACCACCACCGGGCGCCGAAGGGGCGGACGCCGGCGAATCGCCCGAAGGGCGGGGGGCAGCGGGACGGGAGGGGGCTCGCGACGGGGCAGCCTCGGCGACCTCGCCGTCGGCACCGACTGGCGACAAGGACACCTTGCCCTGTTGGTCGATGTCGTCGACCCGCACGGTGATCTCGTCACCGAGGTCCACGACGTCCTCAACCCGCTCGACCCGCTTGCCTTGGCCCAGCTTGGAGATGTGGACCAGACCGTCGCGGCCGGGAAGGATGTTGACGAAGGCACCGAACTTGGTGACGTTGACCACGCGGCCGGTGTAGACGGCACCGATCTCGGCCCGGGGCGGGTCCATGATGAGCTCGATGCGCCGGAGCGCTTCGGTGACGGCGGCGCCGTCCTTGGCTCCGATGGTGACCGTGCCGACCATGCCGTCGTCGTCGACGTTGATGTCGGCGCCGGTTTCGGCCTGCAGGGCGTTGATGACCTTGCCCTTGGGCCCGATGACCTCGCCGATCTTGTCGATGGGGATAGTCAGCGTGACGATCTTGGGGGCGCTGGCCGCCACCTCGGATCGGGGCTCCGTAATGGCGCCGGCCATCACCTCGAGAATGGTCATGCGGGCCGTGCGAGCCTGCTGGAGGGCTTTAGCCAACACGTCGGCAGGAAGGCCGGCGATCTTGGTATCGAGCTGGAGAGCAGTGACGAATTCCGCCGTGCCCGCAACCTTGAAGTCCATGTCGCCGAAGGCGTCTTCGGCGCCGAGGATGTCGGTGAGGGTCGTGTACTTGCCTTCGGCGAACACCAGACCCATGGCGATACCGGCGACCGGAGCCTTGAGGGGCACGCCGGCATCCATCAGGGACAACGATGAACCGCAGACCGATGCCATCGACGTGGACCCGTTCGACGACAGCACGTCGCTCACGACCCGGATCGTGTAGGGGAAGTCCTCGAACGAGGGGACAACGGGGAACAGTGCCCTCTCGCCGAGCAGGCCGTGGCCGATCTCCCGACGCTTCGGCCCCCGCATGAAGCCGGTCTCACCGGTGGAGAAGGGGGGGAAGTTGTAATGGTGCATGTAGCGCTTCTTGTCGTCGACGCCGATGGTGTCGAGCAGCTGGTCCATGCGGGGCATGCCGAGGGTGGTGAAGTTGAGCACCTGGGTCTCGCCCCGCTCGAACAGCGCGGAGCCGTGGGCGGTGGGGATGAGGCCGACTTCGGCACTCAGCGGCCTGATGTCGGTGGTGCCACGACCGTCGATGCGGAGACCCTCGTCCACGATCCGGCGGCGGACGACCTTCTTGATCAGAGCCTTGATGGCGGCGCTGACCTCCTTCTCCCGGCCATCGAAGGCCTCGGCCAGCTCGGTCTTGATGGTGGCGCCGGCGTCCTCCAGGGCGGCATTGCGCTCGGCCTTGGTGGTGACGGTGCTGGCCTTGGCGATGGGGTCGGTGCCGATGGCGCTGACCCTCTCCCAGATCTCGTCGGAGTAGTCGATCTGGGTCTCGAAGGCGAAGGGGGCCTTGGTGCCGGCCTTCTCGACCAGCTGGCGCTGCAGCTCGACCGATTCGTTGATCCAGGTCTTGGCTGTCTCGAGGCCCTCGGCGATTATTTCTTCGGTCACCTTGGGGGCGCCGGCCTGGTAGTACTCCCACGCCTCCTCGGTGCCGCCGGCCTCGACCATCATGATGGCGACGTCGCCACCCTCGATGGACCGGCCGGCCACCACCAGCTCGAAGGTGCAGTCGTCACCCTCCTGGTAGGTGGGATGGGCGATCCAGGTGCCGTCCTTGGTGTAGCCCACCCGCACGGCGCCGACGGGGCCGTCGAAGGGGATGCCCGAGATCATCAGCGCCGCCGATGCGGCGTTGATGGCCAGCACGTCGTGGGGGTTGACCTGGTCGGCGCCGAAGATGGTGCCCACCACGTGGACCTCGTTGCGGAAGCCCTTGGGGAACGACGGGCGCAGGGGCCGGTCGATCAGGCGGCAGGTGAGGATGGCCTGGTCGGTGGCCTTGCCCTCCCGCCGGAAGAACGAGCCGGGGATCTTGCCCGCCGCGTACATGCGCTCTTCGATGTCGACGGTGAGGGGGAAGAAATCCACCCCCTCCCGTACGGATCGGGCCGCGGTGGCGGTCACCAGGAGGATCGTGTCCCCCATGCGGACGACTACAGCGCCGTCAGCCTGGGGGGCGAGCTTCCCGGTCTCGAAGGACAGGGTCTTGTCGGTCCCGCTTACGGGACCTGAGACGGAAATGGCAGTGGCCACTTCAGCTCCTCTCATGAGGGCCGGCGCCCGGGCCAGTTCCCAGTGGTGGCGCTCCCGAGTTCCCCGGGATCGTCACCACTGGCAGCTGACGCCTGTGCCGCCGGCGTTGTTGTTTGTCTTGTTGTTTTTGGTAGTTACCGGCGCAGCCCGAGGCGGCCGATGATCTGGCGGTAGCGCTCTACGTCGTTGTTCTTGACGTAATCGAGCAGGCGCCGACGCTTTCCGATCAGCTTCATGAGGCCTCGGCGGGTGTGGTGATCGCCCTTGTGCACCTTGAGGTGCTGCGTGAGGTGGTCGATGCGCTCGCTGTGGATGGCGATCTGCACCTCGGGGGATCCCGTGTCGGACTCGTGGAGTCGATGGGTGGCGATAGTGGCGGCCTTGTCGGGCATACGTTCGTGGAACCATAGCAGGGTTAGCCGGCCCGCTACCGTGCCGGCGTGGCCGACGTCCTGCAGATAACCGGGACGTGCGCCATCTCCATGGCCGAGCTGGAGTGGCGTTTCACCGGCAGTGGCGGCCCGGGCGGCCAGCACGCCAACACCTCCAACACCCGTGTGGAGCTGGTCTTCGATGTCGAGAACTCGCCGTCGCTCGATCCTGTCCAGCGGGCGCGGTTGGTCGAAAGGCTGGGCCCGGTCGTCCGGGTGGTGGCCTCCGACGAGCGCTCGCAGGGCCGCAACCGCCAGCTGGCCCTCGAGCGCCTACGCACGAAGCTGGCCGACGGGCTCCACGTGCCAACGACCCGGCGACCGACCCGGCCCACGGCTGGCTCGCGCCAGCGCCGCCTCGAGAGCAAGAAGCAACGTGCCAGTCTCAAACGGCAACGTTCGGCCCGGCCCCACGACGACTGAGGCACCCTCGGGGGTTGGACACGTGAAGTAACCGTCATTCTGCCCCCCGATCCGGGTGCGGCCACCGCTGGCTCCACTCCCGCCATCACATGTGGCGGTCGACAGTGACAACCGGTGGTTCCGGCGCAGACCCTCCCGTCACCCACGCCTGGTAGCCCTCGTGCGGCACGCCGCGCCAGCGCACGAACCGGAGAAGATCGGGCGGCACGATGGAGAGGTCTGCAACCGGGTCGCACGGCACGTCGACCGTCGGGTCAAACGGAGCGACGCCGTACGGGCTCCGTACGAGCGGTCCAAATAGGACGAGGCTGTTGGCCCCGGGCAGCGCTGCGGAGGGAGCGATCACCGCCGCGCCATCGAACGCTTCGGACCATGCCTGGCACCCTGACCAGTCGTCATCAACGAGCGCTGCTGGCGAGATGCCGTGGGCCTCGGCGTTATCGAACGAGAGCTGGAGCACGTCGTCCGGCACGCTGAGTTGTCCAGCCCATGGACGTTGCATCAGCTCGCGCGCCTCACCGGCTTCACGGATGTTGTGGAAGCGCAGCTGCTCCGCCCAAGGTGCGAGTGGGTGCAGCGACCAGTACTGCACGACTCCCCCCGGCCGGCCGTACGGCTCTCACGACGATTTGGGCTCGCCCAGAGCGGCGTGTCCCAATTAGCCAGCCGGTAGCCGACGACGAAGGTCACGTCGCGACGAAGGAACGGACTCCCGAGGCGAGGTGGACGAGACGCCGGTAGGACTCCGCATCCTTGACCTCATCGATGGGTGCCCGGTCGTCGAGCGCCGGATGCGGTCGGCGAAGCCACTGGACCGCGCCACGCGGCGTCATGGCGTGCCTGAGGTGGTTGACGATCTTGGCGATGACGACGACCCGCTCGGCCTGCTCGCCACTTGGACCCGATTCGTCGTGTGGGTTCACCCAGCGACGGATGGTCGTCTCCGACGCGCCGAGCAGGTCGACGAGATCGTTCACGCTGAGCTGTTGCTCACGCAGCCACACTGCTGTCGGCCGCCACGCAGGATGAGCACGACGGCGACACCCAGCATGAAGATGGTGCCGGGACGCGTGTGGTTGCCGGTGCATTGAGCTGAGGCAGCGCCCTACTCGGCGGTGACTTCGGTGACCGCGGCACGAGCCGAGGAC
>DATLEK010000112.1:0-10489 GCA_035525365.1 Acidimicrobiales bacterium | reverse complement strand
GGCCGCGGCCATGGCCCGCAGGGCGGCACACGCCTTTTCCACCCGGGCCATCTCCTCGGCCACCAGCACGCACAACTTGCCCTCCATCACCCCCACGTCCACCTCGCGCACCAGGCCGCGGAACGTCACTGCTGCACCTACGAATTCGAGACTCATCCGACACCTCCCCTCTCCAAGGGACACAGAGCTATGGCTTCGTGGAGAGCCGTCGACCCGGCTACTCGAGGTGTCAGTCGTCTTGCGACTTCACAGCTATCCTACCCAAACGCAGGTTCGATGTCAACCTCTTTTCCGAAAAATTTCTTGTGACGCGAGTGGCGACTACCTGTCCGGCGGCAGGTCGGCGAAAGAACTCCTGCGCTTTGCGAAGTGCGGACTCGGTGAGATGAAGACGGTCACCGTCCCGGGCCAGAAGTCCCTCTTTCCGTAAGAACAACGAGAAACGGCAGGCAGGTCAGGAACCGCCATGAATTTACGAATGACTGACGCCGGCGCCAGCGAGGTGGGTGTGATTTCCAGAAGCCCGGATCCGTGGGGTGAGGGCCAAAGAACCGGTGCTGTGCCGTCGCCGTCTCAGTCGTCTGACAGCAGGTGGCGCAGGAAGCGCTCGGGGGCGTCGACGAAGGACTTGGTCAGCTGGTAGGCCTCCGTTTCCTTGTAGGTCACCCGGTCGATGCCGTCGTCATGAAGGCGATAGATCCACGCATCGGGGAAGGCGAGCAGTATGGGCGAGTGGGTCGCCACGATGAACTGCGAGCCGGCAGAAACCAGATCGTTCACGGCGCGCATCAACTTCAGCTGTCCGAAGACCGAGAGAGCGGACTCCGGTTCGTCCATCAACACGAACGCGCCAGGACGGACAAGCGGGGCGGGAGAAGCGAAGGCATCAAGGAACGACTCGCCGTGTGAGCGCTCGTGGTAGCCACGGATGTCGACACCCTCGTAGGCGGTAGCGGTGTTGTAGAAGGTCTCGGCCCGAAGGAAGAAGGCCGACGACGGGCGCCGCTCCCAGACCAACTCCAGGTGGTGATGCAGGCTTGACTCGCTCGGCCGAGTGGCGAATCTCAGGTTCCGGCTACCCCCCTCTGGATTCAGATCCGCCCGTACCGCGAGTGCCTCGACCAGCGTCGACTTCCCGGTGCCGTTCTCGCCGGCGAAGAAGGTGACCCCAGGGGCGACGTCAATCTCGTCCAGAGCAGCGATTGCCGGAATGGAGAATGGATACGCGCGCTGGCCGGCGCCGGAAGCAGTGCAGCGGATCTGCTTGAGGCGACCCGGGCTCAAACCCCGCTTCTTGCTCACCGGCCCACCTTGCCCCTGTCTCGGCACCTCGGCCCAGACGTCGGAGGTACCGAACCGTCCTTTGACTGCCAGGATTGTTCGGTCACACCGGTAGGTCGAGGATCAGGGCGATGGTTTCGCGGATCTGTGCCAGATGGATCGGGCCGACGTTGCCGCGGGTGGACTTGACTCGGGTGACAGAAACCGAGCGGACGTGCTGACACTGGGCGGACGACGTCTTGTCGAGACCGTTGTCGGCGTCCGACTCGATGATGACCTCCGCGCCGAAACCCCGGATCGTTTTCGTGAACGGGACCACCTGGATCACCGACGGCGACACATCGAGTATTCGCTGGGCCGTCACCACGACTGCGGGGTGCAGGAAACCCGCCTCGCGCCCTTCGGGCCACCCGAGCTGCAGATCGATGACGTCACCCGAGGTCAGCATCAAGCCAGGCGGCTTCGTCGTCCCGCAGCGGTGCGGCGAGCTCCTGGCCGATGCGATCCTGCCGGACCGAGCGCACCGCGACAGCCACGGCCTGGCCGACCGTTGTGCCGAGCTCCTTGGCGAGCCGCTTGAGCTCTTCGTGAGTGGCGATGTCAATGCGGACGCTGGTGCTGTGCATGCATATCAGCATACATCTTGCCCAAAAATTTGCTTGACCGGCCGGGACCAGGTGGTCGATCGGCTGTACGCCGCCGAGGAGAACCGTCACGAGAGGTTGCAGTCAAGTAGGGAGGACCTCAGGTTGGCCCTCACCGCCACCCAGGAGCCCGAAACCGTTCCGGTGCCCATGATTGGCTTGGTACACGGCCCAACGGAGACGGCACGGGCATACGACGAGATGTTGCGGGTGGCACGGCGCGAGGCGCTCGTGTTCAACCGCCCGCCCTACGGCGTGAGCCTCGATGCGCCGAGCCACGAGATCCTGTCGATGCTCTCCCGGGGCGTCACCACCCGCGTTCTCTACCGCGCCGCCGAGCTGGACGACGAGAACTTCCGAGCCGAGGCAGAGTCCTATCTCCAAGCCGGCGTCGAGGCCAGGGTCACCGATGAGCTGCCGACGAAGCTCGTCGTCGTCGACCGGCGGCTCGTGCTCGTAGCCGTCATGGAGCCAGACGCTCAGGAGGGGTTCCCGTCCAGCCAGCACGTGGACAGCGCAACCTTCGCAGCGCCGTGGGCGGCGGTGTTCGAGCGCTACTGGAGGACATCCACGCCCTACGCCGAGGTCTACGGGCGCGGTGCGGCCGAACGAACCTGGTCGTCGAGTCGTGACGAGGCCATGGCGGACGCGCCAGGCCGCGCCAAGTGATGCCACCCGGGGGGCGCCGGCGGTCATGGCCGGTACGGGGCCTGATGATCGTCCTGGCCGTCATCTGGGCTGCCGCGGGCATGTCCGCCATCGGCCCGAGTGCCGCCGCCGAGACACCGACGTTGACAGCGGTCGAGCCCAGCAGTGGCCCGTCCTGCGGGGGCACCGCCGTGGTGCTCACCGGCACCGGCTTCGGCCAAGCGACGGGCGTGCGGTTCGGGACTGATCCGGCGGCGTCGTTCTGGGTCGACTCCGACACGCGCATCACCGCCGTCAGCCCCGCCCACGCCGCCGCGGCCGACGTTGACGTGACGATAACCACGGCCGCGGCACGTTCCGCCGTGACACCCGAAGGCCGCTACAGCTGGTACGAGGGCGCCTGGTCCCGGAGCGACCCGGAGATCGACGGGCCCGTCAGGCGCAGCAGCGGGCACCAGGCCGTGGCTCTGGCCGACGGACGGGTGCTGGTGGTCGGTGGCAGGACCACCGAGACGGGAAGGGAGGAGGCGACGAGCGCCACCGCGGAAATCTACAACCCGGCGTCCCGGACATGGTCCGCCACCGGCTCCATGGCCACCGCTCAAGTCGATTTCACCGCCACCCTGCTTCCAGACGGCAAGGTCCTGTTGCCGGTGGTACCAACAAAGGGCCCGACGATCCTGTCAGCGACAGCACCCATCAGAGCGTCACCCTCGCCTCGACTGAGCTGTACGACCCGATTGTCGGAAAGTGGGCAGCGGCGACGCCGATGCCCAGCGCGCGGAATCGCCACACAGCCACCCTGCTCGTCAACGGTGAGGTGCTGTTGAGCGGTGGAGATGGCGACGAGCCGTTACCGCCGATCAAGGTTGCCGACGACATCGACGGCGATGGCCGGGAGGAGTCCGTCCCCTATCCTGCAGGTTTCAGCCAGACGACTTCGCTCGACTCAGCCCTCCTCTTCGACCCCGTCGCCAACGCAGGGCGGGGGTCGTGGCGGGACGCCGGGACGATGGGCAAGATCCGCATTGGCCATAGTGCCATTCTACTGGCAGACGGAACGGTGCTCGTTGCCGATGCGGCCGACGAGCCGCCTTTCCCGTCCGACATCTTCGTTCCCGGGCCGAAGGGCGCCGCCGGCGCCTGGCGCCCGGCCGGCGCCATGGTGAGCACACGCGGCCCCTTTCACATGACCCGGTTGCCCGATGGGCGGGTACTGGCCACCGGCGGAAGCTCCACCCGGGCCGACGCCGAGGTCTTCGACCCCGAGGCCGACGGCGGCGTCGGCGCCTGGAGCCCGGCCGGCGCCATGGGGACGCCGCGGGAGCAGACCAGCGCCACCCTGCTGGAGCACGACTGCGGCGCCTACTGCGGAATGGTGCTGGTGGCCGGCGGCATCACCATGGGCCCGATCAATTCCGAGCACGTCATCTCCACCGAGGTGTTCGACCCGGCCAGCGAATCGTGGTCGCCGGGGCCGCCGATGGCCCACGCACGCGGCACACATGTCGCCGTCGGCCTGCTCGACGGCACGGTGCTGCTGGTGGGTGGCGGCGGATCCACGGCGGCGGCCGAACTGTTCGACCGCAGGGCGCCCCGGCCGGCCCTGGGCGTCACCGGCGTGAGCCCGGGCAGCGGCACGACGAGAGGCGGCACGACGATCACCGTCACCACGCCACCGAGCGCCCAGGGCGTCGTCGAGGTGAGAGTGAGCACGCCCGAGGCCACCTCGGTGCCGTCGGAGGTATCGACCTTCTCCTACGAGACGAGCACCTGGGCACCCCTGTCCGAGACGATCGGGCGCTACGCCCACGAGGCGGTGCTCCTCGATCCGACATTGTGCCGGGGACCAGCTGACCCGCCGGCGGGCTACCCGTGCGGTGAGGTGTTGGTGGCCGGCGGCACCACTGACTTCAAGGCGGACTCCACCCAGGCGCTCGACACTGCTCAGCTCTACAAACCGGGCGACCGTTCCTTGACAACCACGGGATCCATGACCACGGGCGGACGGTACTTCTTCACTGCCACCTTGCTCGACGGTTCACGTTGTGCATCAGGCTCCATCGCCGACCTCGCCTATCCGTGTGGTCGGGTGCTCGTGGCCGGCGG
The DNA here is from genome assembly GCA_035525365.1 of Acidimicrobiales bacterium. Lineage (GTDB taxonomy): Bacteria > Actinomycetota > Acidimicrobiia > Acidimicrobiales. Next base: position 5,807 of record DATLEK010000112.1, on the reverse strand, counting down.
ACGGCGGGGAGGCGGAGGCGTCACGACCGCCGAGGTCTATGACCCGGTAGCGGGAACATGGGCTCCCACCCTCGGCCGGCTGACCGAATTCCGGCTCTCGCACACCGCCACGCTCCTCGACGGGCCGGCATGCCGCGCGGCGTTACCGCCGGCCTACTGCGGCACGGTCCTGGTGGCCGGCGGCGCGACGCAGGAGCTCGAGCGGCCGCCGATCGCGTCGGCGGAGTTGTACGACGCCGTCTCAGGTGTCTGGAAGGCCACCGGTGCGATGGGCACGGCGAGGACCAACCACAGCGCCACCCTGCTCGACGGCCCCGCCTGCCACCAGTCGGGCCCACCCGGGTACTGCGGACAGGTCCTGGTGACGGGCGGCCTCGGTCCGGCCGGCGGGGTCGGAGCTGCAACATGCGATCGGCGCCCACCCTCGCCGTCGTGCCCGGGCGAAACGGCACTCACGTCGGCCGAGCTGTACGATCCGGCCACGGGGTTGTGGAGCCCCACCGGCGAGATGTCGGTCGCTCGGCTCGGGCACACGGCCACTGAGCTCGACGTCGAGCCGTGCGGGACCAACTGTGGGAAGGTGCTGGCCACCGGCGGCGCAAACGGCCATCCCTACCTGACGATCGAGTCGAGCGAGCTGTACGACCCGGCGGCGGGCACCTGGAGCCCGACAACCTCGACCTTGCACGAGGGGCGGGTCGGCCACACCGCCACCCTGCTGCCGGACGGCACGGTGATGGCTGCGGGCGGTGCCCTGCCCTTCCACGACACCCGCCTCCCGTCACTGACGTCGGCGGAAATCTTCGATCCGGTAGCCGGCCGGTGGGACCACACTTTGTCGCTGACCGGCGGCCGGGGCCTCCACAGCGCCACCCTGCTCACCGGCCCGGCGTGCCGGAGCCAAGCGGCGTCCGACGCGGCGCGGTGGTGCAGCACGGTACTGCTGGCCGGCGGCTACAGCTGGAAAGCAGACAGCCATAACCAGGTGAACGACCTGGTTGAGCCGGACCAGATCTACAGGCCTACCCACAAGGTAACGGGTTTCGACCCCGGTTCGGGACCGAGCACCGGAGGCGGATCGGTGACGATCCGCGCCCGCGTTTCTACGATGTCCGGTCGGTGGGCATCGGCGGCGTGCCCACGACATTCACGGTCCGCTCCCCCACCGAGATCACCGCCGTCATCCCCCGCCGGCGGAGCGGAGCTGCCGAGGTGGTGGTGGAGACAGCTGATGGAACCTCGGCGGCACTGAAGCCCAGGCCGGCCACGCTCTACCACTACTCGGTGTCCCAGCTGCCGGGCCGGGTCGAGAACCTCGTTGCCACGGCCGTGTCCGACTCCGCCGCCGATCTGAGCTGGGCAGCGCCGGCATCCGACGGGGAGTTCCCGCCGCCGGCGTCGAGCTACGTGGTGAAGCAGTCGCCAAGTCCTATCAATGACGACGCGTCATTTGATGAAGCCACGACTCTCTGTGGGACCAGGTGCGAGTTCGTGCCGCGGGCTGTGGGCGAGGAACTCCACTTGGCAGTGGGGGACCTGGCACCGGCCACGACCTACCACTACGCGGTGCGGGCGGTGAACCACATCGGCGCCGGCCCGGTCTCGGAAGGAGTCTCGGCAATGACGGCATCCTCGCCCGTTCCGACGACGGCTTGCAGCACCGCGCCAACTGCGGGCCCGGGCCAGGTGTCCATGGCCGGGGGCCGGTACTCCCTCATCGGCTTCCCGGGAGGGACGACTCTCGGGGCGGGTGCCGCGCTCTACGGCTGGTTCGACCAGGGCGCCGGTACGGACTACACCAGCCACACCGGCGACGATCCACTCGTCAGCGGCCGTGGCTATTGGGCCTGGTCCCCGTGCTCTCGAGTTGTCGAGCTTGCCGAGACGGCCACGTCGGCCAGCATGTCTCTGGCCGCCTATCACGCTTCCATGGTGGGCAACCCCTCGGCCACCGGTCCTGCGCAAGTGGCCGGCCACGACTTCGCGGCCACCTGGGACCCGGCGTCAGAGAGCTACCGACTGTCTGCCTACCGAGAACCGCAGAGCCTCGCCGTCGGCCAGGGAGGTTGGGTATTCAGCTTTGTGCCGACCCGCATCACGATCGAGCCGGGCCGCTGAAGTCGCCGTTCGCCACGCGGTGAGCACCTACGCTGTGTCCAATGTCTCGGCTTGACCGCATCACTTCCAACCCCTCGATCTGTCGTAACCAGTCAGGTGGCTCCCGCCGGATAGGCGGGTAACCAAGGCCCGGTTTTGAACAGCTGGCGGAGGACGTCGAGCCGGTTGTGACCGTTGAGGGCAGCAGTTTGGATGTAGCTGCGGATGGTGGCGAACGCCTCGGCTCCGGAGTCGCTGCGGAAGGTCCCGCTGATCTTGTCGTGCAGCTTCACCATCCGAAGAGCCCTCTCGGCGGTGTTGTTGTCGTTATGCCGACATCGGAATAACGACAATTATGCCGAGGTCGCAGTTATGCCGAAGTCGCGAGGGCAGCCAGCGGGAACGGGCTCTTGGCGGGGCTGAGTTCGGCATAACACGCGTGGCCCTGGCGACGCTGGTGTCTCCGAGGAGAGAGGAGACGCCATGTCGGGTTACTACGTGGGCAAGTTCGTGCCAGTGCGTGGTCCTTTGGCCCCAGTGGCCGAGGGCTTCGCCGAGGTGCTCTGGGAACGGGGCTACTCGACCCGGACCATCGACGGGCAGATGCGGATGTTGCGCGACCTGTCGGGGTGGCTCGGCGATCATGGGATCGGCCTGGCCGCGCTGGATGACGACGTCGTCGAGCGCTACCTGTCGCAGCGTCGGCTCCGGGCCCAGACGTTGCGGTCGTCACGGGCCATGGCACCGCTGCTGGGCGTGCTGCGTGATCAGGGTGTGGCCCCACCTGCATCACCGAAGGCGGTGACGCAGGGCCCGGCACGGGTCCTGGCCGAGTTCGAGGAGTACCTGCGCCAGCAACGTGGGCTGTCGGAGGCCACGGTGGCCAGCTACTGCTCCCAGGTCCGCCCGCTGGTCTGGTCGGTTGGTACCGAGCCGTGGATGTCGCTGACGGCAGAGCGGGTGAGGGAGTTCATCGACGAACGGGCGGCTACCCACAAGCCCAGGTCGGTGCAGGTGCGGATCAACGCCGTCCGGGCGCTGCTGCGCTGGTTGTGGAGCCGACACCTGATCCCGTTGCCGCTGCACGAGCGGGTGGCCTCGATGTACGCCCCCGCCGGGCCGCCGCCTCCTCGCGGACTGAGCGCCTCGGAGGTGGCCGCGCTGCACGCGTCGCTGTCGACCGATCCTGCGGCCCACCTGCGCGACCGGGCCCTGGTCGCGTTGATGCTCAGGCTCGGCCTGCGCGCCGGGGAGGCGGCCTCGCTGCGGTTGGAGGATCTGAACTGGCGGGCGGGCACGATCACCGTCGCCGGCAAGCGAGGCAGGGTCGACGATCTCCCGCTGCCCGTCGACGTCGGCGAGGCGCTCGTCGCCTACCTGCGAGCGGGACGCCCGAGCGGAACCGGTCACCGAGCGGTGTTCTTGTCCATCGACGCCCCCCACGTCCCGATCAAGGCGACCGCGGTCACGACGATGGTCGGCCACGCCATGCGCCGGGCGGGGATCCCCGGGCCGGGGGCGGCCCACCGGCTGCGCCACACCGCGGCGATGGGGGTGATCGCCGGCGGAGGCGGCCTGGTCGAGGCCGGCCAACTGTTGCGCCACTCGAACGCGTCGGCCACCGCCGTCTACGCCCGCGCTGACCTCGCCGGAATGGCCGTCCTGGCCCGCCCGTGGCCGAGGGGCCAGCGATGAGCGCCGACCTGCGGGTGGCGGCCGGCGAGTACCTCGAGCAGCGGCGGGCCCGGGGCTACAAGCTGCGCGACGAAGGCGCTCTGCTCGAGCGGTTCGTCAACACCCTGCACGCCACAGGTGCCGATCGCATCACCGTCGCCGACGCCGTCGCGTTCGCCCAACGCGGCCCGGAGGTCAGCCGCGCCACCCACGCCTGGCGCCTCGGGGCGATCAGGGCTTTCGCCTCCTGGCTCCGGGCGGTCGACCAGGCCGCCGCAGAGGAGATACCGCCAGGGCTGATCCGCGGCGGCTACCAGCGGGTCAACCCCTTCTTGTACTCATCGGCCCAGGTCGACCAGCTCATGGCCGCCGCCCGGAGCATCCCCGAGCGCTGGTTGGCCGACGCCATGTACATCCTCATCGGCCTGCTCCACGTCACGGGGCTTCGAAGCGGTGAGGCACTGCGTGTCGACGTGGAGGACCTCGACAGCCCCGGGCTCGTCCTCACCGTTCGGGGCAAGCTCGACCGCCAACGTCTGGTGCCCGTGCATCCCAGCACCGCCGCCGAGCTGCGCGCCTACTGCGACGGCCGCACGAGCGGCCCGCTGCTCGTGGGCCGCACCGGCCAGCGCCTGGCCCGCAACGCTGCCCATGCCGGGTTCCGCCGGGTCGTCGCCACCGCTGCGCTCGCCCCCCAGCAAGGTGCCGGCCCACCGAGGCTGCACGCCTTCCGCCACACCCTGGCGGTCGACGCCCTGGTCGATGCCCACCGCCGGGGGCTCGATGTCGACGCCCGTATCGCGGTCGTCTCCACCTTCTTGGGCCACAAGGACCCGCTCAACACCTACTGGTACCTGACCGCCAGCCCGGAGCTCATGTCCGCCGTCTCCGATCGCATGGCCGCAACCCTGCGAAGGAGGACACGGTGACCGTCCTGGCCCCGACCCTGCAATCGTGGTTCACCGACCACCTCATCGGCCAGCGGGGCGCCAGCCCCAACACCGTCGCCGCCTACCGGGACTGCATGCGTCTCCTGCTCGGCTACGCCTACGAGCGTCACGGCGTGCGGCCGGCCCAGCTGGATCTGGCTCACCTCGACGACCAGACCATCGTCGGGTTCTTGGGGATGCTGGAACAGAAGCGCCACGTCGGCGCCGCCACCCGCAACGCCCGCCTGGCGGCCATCCACTCCCTGTTCGGCTACGCCGCCTTCCGCCACCCCGAGCACGCCGAGCAGATCGCCCGCGTCCTGGCCATCCCCACCAAGAGCACGGCCCGGACCGGCGTCACCTACCTCGACGACGCCGAGGTTGACGCCGTCCTCGCCGCACCCGACCGCCGAACCTGGAGCGGCCAGCGCGACCACGCCTGGCTGCTGGTCATGATCACCACCGGCATCCGCGTGGGCGAGCTCGTCGGCCTCCGCCGCCTCGACCTGTCGACCAGCCGGCCGGCCCACATCGCCGTGATCGGCAAAGGACGCAAGCACAGGATCATGCCCCTCGACAAGACCACCGCCTCTGTTCTCGCCGCCTGGGCACGAGCCAACCCTGCCCCCACCGACGACCCGGTGTTCGCTGGCCGAGGCCGCCGCTCCCCGATGAGCGTCGATGCCGTCGCGCAGCGCGTCGCGCTGCACACGGCCAACGCCGTGGCCCAGGCACCGTCCCTCAAGGCCAAGACTGTCACTCCTCACACGCTGAGGCACACCTGCGCCATGCGGATGCTCGCCAGCGGTCTCGACATCACCACCATCGCCCTCTGGCTCGGCCATGCCTCCCCGGCCGCCACCCGCCACTACCTTCACGCCGACCTTGGCCTCAAACAGCGAGCCCTCGAACGGACCACCCCGCCGCGCACCAAGCCAGGCCGCTACTCCCCACCCGACAGGGTCCTGGCGTTCCTGGAGGCGCTGTAGTTATGCCGAACTCTGCTCGTCCCGACCAGCGCCTTCGCGTGGACTTCGGCATAACTGCGACCTCGGCATAATTGTCGAACGGCACCCGGGTGTCGTCGAGAAGACGCAGCACCTGATC
>DATLEK010000093.1:0-19941 GCA_035525365.1 Acidimicrobiales bacterium | reverse complement strand
GTCGGTTCGTGGCGGTCGGTCCGTTCCCTCGCCTCGGCCCGGACATCCCATACCGCTACGCGACTGGCCGGTGGCCAGGTCCTGGTGACCGGCGGGCGCGACCGCGAGGAGGGCGGGGCCTCGGCGACTTTTGCCAGTGCTGAGCTGTACGATCCGGTCAGGAACCGCTGGTCTTCCGCTGGTCTCATGACGGTGGAGCGCTACAGCCACACCGCCACATTGATCGGGCCCGAGGGTTGCGGAGCCAACTGCGGCAAGGTTCTGGTTGTCGGAGGTAGGGGGGTATCGCCGGCCTCTCTTTCCTCGGCCGAGCTGTACACGCCGGCACTCGTGCCCGCCGTCACCGGGCTCAACCCGGGCCGGGGGCCGAGCGTGGGGGGCACGCCGGTCGTGATCACGGGATCGGGCTTCGACCGGGCCGATCTGGTGCGCTTCGGGGAGACGGAGGCCACGTTCCGGGTCGACTCGCCCAGCCGGATCACCGCCACCAGCCCGGCCCTTCCGGGCGGAACGGCGGTGGACGTAATGGTGAGCGGTCCGGGGGGTACGTCCCCGATCGGGCCCGCCAATCGCTTCACCTTCGATTTCAGCCCTCCGGGATCTGTCGGCGACCTGGTAGCCCGCGCCGAGTCGGAGACGGTCATCGCCCTGTCGTTCACCGCCCCGGGCGGTGACGGGCCGTTCGCCCCCGCCGCCCGGCGCTACCGCATCAAGCAGTCGAGGACGTCGTCGATTCCCGACGCCGCCGCCTTCGCCGCCGCCCCGCTTCTGTGCGAGTGCGAGATCGACCCTCCCCCGGGGATGGGCGACGCCATCTCGTTGTCGGTGGGGGATCTGGTGGCGGGCACCACCTACCACTACGCCGTCCAGGCCCTGAACGAGGCCGGCCAAGCCGGCCCCATCTCCAACTCCGCCTCGGCCACCACCTTGGGCGTGGCCCCCGCCTTGCCCGCTACGACCCTGCCGGGGACCCAGCCCGGTTCTGTCACTGGAGCCGCCGCCGCCGGCGGCTACCGCCTGGTAGCCGCGGACGGGGGGATATTCGCCTTCGGCGACGCCCGCTTCCTCGGCTCCACCGGCGCTATCCGCCTCAACCGTCCCATCGTGGGTATGGCGGCCGTTCGAGCCCGTCAGGGCACGGCACCGATTGCCGGCTACCGGTTGGTGGCCGAGGACGGCGGCGTTTTCGCCTTCGGCGCACCTTTCCTCGGTTCCACCGGAGCGGTTTCCCTGAACCGCCCGATTGTCGGTATGACCGCGTCAGGCTCCGCCTCGGGCGATGGCTACCGGCTGGTCGGTGCCGACGGCGGCATCTTCGCTTTCGGGAACACCGCGTTCCTGGGCTCCACCGGAAGCCTCCGCCTCAACTCTCCGGTCGTGGGCATGGCCGGCGGACGGTGACGCCGGCGCGCGTCGTGGAGCTCGCCGTCGCCATTGTTCTCCTCGGTGCCGGGCAGGCCGCAGCTACCCAGTCGGGGGAGCGTCAGCCGGAGCCCGTGTACACCGTCACTGTCGCCGACGCCACCTCCGCGGGCAGCACCCCGCCGGCCAACCCGTCCGGCGGCGCCACTCCCGTCGACAGCTACACCGCCGATGTCTACGAGCGTCCTTTTCGCTCGAGCCCCGGCGGGCTGGCGGTGGCTCCCGCCCTCGACATCGTCTCCACCCGGGCCGGCGCCGGCGGGGCCCACTTCTATTACAGGATGGACCTGGCCGCCACCGACCCCGGCTCGGGCACCCTGGCCCACTCGTACGGCTTCGAGATTGATTACGACGACGATGCCGCGGGCGATCTGCTCGTCAGGGTCGACAACCCCGGCGGCGGACTGGGAACGGCTTTCGGAACGAGCTCGATCTCGGCCTTCTGGAATGAGAACTCCAATGTCACCGGGCCCAACCCGGGCGTCCCTGACGGGCCCGACGCCACGCCGGACGGCTACGAAGTGGTCGTGTTCGATCAAGGGACCAACCGCCGGCCGAAGGCCATCGGCGGCGACGCTGCGGTGCTCGCCCGCGTCGCGCCAGATCGGGCGGCTTCGGTGGAGATCGCCGTCGACGCTGCCTTTCTCCAGGACCTAAACGCCGACCTGGCTGTCACCAAGGTTTCCTTCCGGGCAGGGGCCTCGGAGCGTCCCCTGGACCATCGCACCTACTACCTGCACGACAAGCTGGGCAGAGCAGGAGCGGGATCGCCCTACCCGTTCCTGCAGCTCCCAGGGGCCCCGGCCTCATGTCCCGCGAATGACGCCGCGCTGACCACCGAGGAGCGGCTCGCCCTCGACTCGGGCACCAGCGAGCCGACCGGTATCGCCAACTCCTGCCATCCCACCTCCTCCCTCTTGTCGGCATACGACAACACCGCCTTCGCCGTCACCAGCCCCGTCGCCGCTGGCTCGACCAGAGCGACGGCCGTCGAAGATACCGATGCGTCGTCTTCTGGGGGGACGAGAGGCAGGCCCCCGGTGGTTCTGATCGCGCTGGCGCTGGTGTTTGTGGGATCGATGGTGCTCCTTCGCCGCCTCGGGCCGGAGCATCGGCGGCCGCCGCCCGATGCGGCCGGCCCTTAACGCAGCCGGAACTCCGAGCTCATGCCCTTCTGGGCGTGCTGGACTCCGTCGGCATCCTGGACGAAGCAGATGATCCCGTAGCGCCCCGGTTCGAGATCCACGGCGAAGGTCCCGCGGCGCCCGGGTTGACGCCGAGGCACGCTGGCCAGCGTGGCGATCACGCGACGGGTCCCGGACCGCAGCTGTTCGTCCAGCGGGGGCAGGTCCTCGGGCACGATGACCAGGACCAGTTCGTGGTCGACGTGGCCCTCGTTGCGGGCCTCGAACACCACGCGCCCCGTCGAGCGCGGCGGCTGGTAGGCGAAGCGGTTCTCGGACATGGCGACACTGACCTTGGCCGGCCCCGGTGGCAGGCTGCGGGCCGTCTTCTGGCATGACGCCGTCGCGGCAAGCAACAGGATCGCTCCGAGAACCTGGATGGTGTGGCCCGGCGAACCGGGCGAACAGGGCGACGAGATCACGTCCTGGCTGCCGGCTTGGTCTTGGCGCTGCGTTTGGCCGGCTTTTTGGCTGGAGGCTCGGCGGCCGGGTCGCTGCCGTCGGCCCGGTACACCCGTGCCGCCGACCACCGTTGGTCGAAGGCCTCGGCCAGAAAGCTGGCGAAGCCTTCGTGCTCTACGAGCAGGAACGTGGGGTACGGCGCGCTGGTGTTTTCCATCAGGGCGATGAGGGCGATCTTCCGGTCGAACACGGCGAGCTTGATGGGCAGGTGGTCGACGATCCTGGCTTCCACGCCGGCTCGATGGTAAGCGTCGATCTCCTTGCGGAAGCCCTCCGCTTCCGGATCGCCGAGCTGCGCCGCCTCGTAGAGCACCCGGGCCTCGACCCGGCGGGCCAGAGCCTCGATGATGGCCGGATTGACCGTGCCGGCCGACCACGAGTACGGCGGGCGTACGAATACGAGCAGCTCGGAACGCAGGCCGGCCAAAAGCTGCTCGTAGGACAGCTTGAGCTGGCGGGCATTCGGGATGAGGTGAACCTGCAAAAGGGGCGACGGCCCGTGCTTGCTCACCACCTCCGTAAGAAGCTCACGTGTCTTCTCCACGCGTGAACCGAGGTCCCTCACCCGCTGGTCGTGACGGTGCTTGAGGTCACGGACCCGCCGCTCGTGATCGGCATGGAGAGCGGCGAGACGCTCCTCCTGCTCGACCTGCATGGCTTGAAGGCGCTCTTCCTGATCCACCTGGAGCCGGTCCAGGAGCTGTTCGCGTCCGGGTGATGCCCAGCGGGCGGGCCCGTCGCCAGGCACCCGTTGCACGAGCCGGCGCCGCGTGAGGCCGTCGAGCAGTCGGTAGATGTTGGTTCGGGAGACGTTGCACACCCGGGCGAGCTGGAGGCTGTTGGCCGAGCCGGCTTGTAGCAGCGCGAGCAGGACGCGGGCCTCGCTGCCCGTGAGACCGAAGTCCTCGAAGTCCCGCTGGAGCTCCTCGATGGCCAGCAACGCACGCGAAGGGCTCCCGATCGTGGGGGCGAGGATCGAGTGTGCGCTGCCGCCGGTGCTGTCGTCCGCTGTCATCGGAGTGCCACGGGACGTTCTTATCATCCGCTGTCAAGGGAAGCATAAGACACACCGGCAGTCAAGGCGGGAGCAGGCGGCGGTGCCATACCGTGCCTGACGATGCGAAAGATCCTCGTGGTGCTCGCCTTCCGCCCCCATCTGTGGAGCACCGCCGTCTGCCAGCTCCTGGCGTTGGCTCCCTCCGGCTGGTGGCGCCGGCGGCCGTTTCTCCCCCTCCCCGATGCCGACTATCTCGCCTTCCGGATGGAGACCATGTACGGCGACGGCGCCGCCTCACCAGCCGCATCCGATGTCGTCACCTACCTGGAATGGTGCCGGAATCACCGGGAGGCGCTGCGGTAACCTGCCGAAATGCAGGTGCCACCAGCGCCCACGGCCAGCCTCTGAGGCTGGCCGTGTCCAGAGCGCTCCTCCTCAATGCAACCTACGAGCCGCTCTGTGTCGTGCCCACCCGCCGGGCGCTCGTGCTGATCCTGTCCGAGAAGGCCGAGTTGCTGGCCGCCGGCGAAGCAGTGTTCCGTTCCGAGCGGGCCGTGTTCCCGGAGCCCTCGGTGGTCCGCCTCTCGTACTTCGTGAAGGTCCCCTATCAGACGCGGGTGGCGCTCAACCGCCGCGCCGTGTTCGCGCGCGACGGCCACCGTTGCCAGTACTGCGGCGACGCCGCCGAGAACATCGACCATGTCATCCCCCGCAGCAAGGGCGGCCTGCACACGTGGGACAACGTGGTGGCGGCGTGTCGGCCCTGCAACACCCGCAAGGAGGACCGCCTCCTGCACGAGACCAGTCTCACCCTGCGGCGGCTCCCTGTCCCGCCGCGGGAGGGTGCATGGGTTCTGGCCGCCGACGGCAGGGCCCGTCCCGACTGGGAGCCGTATCTCGGGCTCACCACGCTTTCTGCCTGAAAGCCCCGCCCAACGGCGTCAGGCCATGACGTGGTCGACTGTCCGCCTCCGGGCACCAGCGGCCGAGCTTCACGGCCGGACGATCGAATGGTCGCGGCGTTCGGCCACCTTCTGCGAGGTGCCGGCGCCGGCGCTGGTTCTCGGCTCGACTCAGCCGTCAGGCGACGTGGACTCCGCAGCTGTCGCCGCCGCCGGCATTGACGTCGTCCGCCGGCGCAGCGGGGGAGGGGCGGTGCTGGTGGAGCCGGATGGCATGGTGTGGGCCGACGTGGTCGTGCCCGCCGCCGATCCGCAGTGGGAGGCCGACGTCGGTAAGGCGTTCTGGTGGCTCGGCGACGTGTGGGCATCAGCGCTGGCCAGCCTCGGGGTGGCCAGCGCCACGGTGCACAGGGGCGGCCTTGTCAGATCCAGGTGGTCGCCGATGGTCTGCTTCGCCGGCCTGGGCCCCGGTGAGGTGAGCGCCGCCGGCGGAGGCAAGATCGTCGGGATCTCCCAGCGCCGGGTACGCGACGGTGCCCTCTTCCAGTGCGCCGTCCCGCTCCGAGGGCATGCCGCCGCCATGGCCCGGCTGTTGAACCTCGATCCCGTCTCACGGGCCGAGTTGGAGGCCGACGCCGGCCAATTCGGCGCCGGCCTCCGGGGTCTCACTCCATCCGTGGTGGAGCAGGCCTTCCTGTCCCACCTCCCCACCGCCTGAATTGCCGCGAGAAATCTCTTGACTCCGGGAGTGAAGGGGTTTACTGTGGAGCGAAGTGGAGTGAAGGGGAGGGTCTTCCCCTGCACTCGAGAGGGAGTCGACGGTGAGGAGCACGATCGCACATGGCCAGGTTCTTCGGGCGCCACGAGCACTCGCTGGACCCCAAGGGTCGGGTCATTCTGCCGTCCAAGTTCCGGCAGTCATTCGAGCGTGGGGCCTATCTGACGCAGTTCCGGGGACGGTGCCTGGCCCTCTGGACGCCGGACGAGTTCGAGACGCAGACCAAGCTGATGCAGCAGTCCCAGGCCGGGAGCCGGGCCGAGCGGGACCTGGCACGCGTGTGGGCGGCGGGCACCGAGGAGGTCGACATCGACCGGCAGGGTCGCCTGGCCATCGCGCCACACCTGCGGGAGTACGCCCGGCTGGTGGATGCGGTGCTGGTGAACGGGGCCATGGAGCGGGTCGAGCTGTGGAATCCCGATGTGTGGGCTCAGAAGCTGGCTGCTGCCGAGCGCCAGCTCACCGAGGAAGACGACGAGTAGGAGACCCGGACGCCGACCCGATCCCGGCCTGGCCCATGCGCTGCCTCCCGACTGGTGACCCTGTTGGCCACCTCTCCGCCCCCGGTGCCACCGCGCCGGTCGGGAGGCAGCGGATGAGCCAGGCTTTCCAACACCGTCCGGTGATGGTGGACGAGGTGGTCGCCAGCCTCGCGGCGGTCCCAGCCGGGGTACTGGTGGACGTCACCCTCGGGGCCGGCGGGCACGCCGGCGCTCTGCTCGACGCCCATCCCCAGCTCCGGCTCCTGGGCATCGATCGCGACGAGGCGGCACTGGCCGCGGCGGCCGAGAACCTGGCCAGGTTCGGGGACCGGGTGATCGGGCTGGAGCACGCCCGGTTCGACCGGATCACGTTGATCGCACAGCGAGTCGCTCTTCCCGTCACTGCTGTCCTCTTCGACCTGGGCGTCAGCTCACCGCAGCTGGATCACGCCGAACGGGGTTTCTCGTACCGTCTGGACGCCCCCCTCGACATGCGCATGGACCGCTCCACCGGCCGCACCGCAGCTGACGTGGTCAACGGCACCACCGAGCAGGAACTGGTCCGCCTCATCGCCGACAGCGGTGAGCGCCGGTTTGCCAGGAGGATCGCCCGGCGCATCGTCGAGCGGCGGCCGTTGTCCACGACCGTCGAGCTGGCCGAGGTCGTGCGCGACGCCATTCCCGCCGCGGCCAGAAGGACCGGAGGCCATCCCGCCCGGCGGGTCTTCCAGGCGTTGCGGATCGCCGTCAACGACGAGCTGGCGGTGCTCGGCCCCGCCGTGGATGCCGCCCTGGCCCTACTGGTCCCCCAGGGCCGGTGCGCGGTGCTGGCCTACCACTCCGGCGAGGACCGGATCGTCAAGGAGCGCTTCGCCCATGCCGCCACGGGCGGCTGTGTGTGCCCTCCCACCCTGCCCTGCGTCTGTGGCGCGCGGCCCACGGTGCGGCTCCTGACGAGAGGCGCGCGCAAGCCCTCGCCGGTCGAGGTGGCGGAGAACCGCCGCTCCGAAAGCGCGCGCCTGAGAGTCTGCGAGCGCCTGGAATGAGGCCGATCGCCAACCAGGACAACCGCCAATGGGTGACTGACAACCGGCAGTGGGCCGTCGACAACCGGCAGTGGCTGGCCCGGCCATGACCGCTCCGCTCTCGAATAGGCAGGCCAGGGCCACGCCGGCCTCCTCACCGCGTCCCGGCTCGACGCCGGCCCGCCGCGCCGCGCCCCCGCTCCGCGTCGTGCGGCCGGCGCCCCGCCGCCGGCGCCGGGCTCGTCTCGTCACCGTGCTGGTCTCCATGGCGGTGCTGGTCAGCCTCTTCGGGCTGGTCGCCTCCCACGTGATGTTGACCCAGGGCCAGTTCCGCCTCGACACCCTCCGTACGCGCACCGCGTCCGAGCAGGCCCGTTACGAGCGCCTCCGGCTCAAGGTCGCCGAACTCGAGTCGCCGTCGCGGATCGTGGCCACCGCCCAGGAGCGACTGGGCATGGTCCCTCCACCGAGCGTCACCTATCTCTCTCCCACGGGGGCGGTGTCGAGCTTTCCCGACGAGCGGGATGAAGCCGAGGAGGAATCCGCAGCCGAGGAGGACGACTACTCCCGCGTGAAGCGGTCGCTGGCGAGCGGGCAGTGACCGCCGGGGCCAGCCGGGCTCGCCGCCCGCCCCCCCGGCAGAAAACGGCGCTGTCCACCCGAGCCTCGAGTCCGCGGCGGCGCCTCATCGGTGTCCTCGCCACCATGCTCGTCGTCTTCGGAGTCCTGAGCGCCCGGCTCGTGCAGGTGCAGGGGTTCTCGGCCAAGCGGTACACCGCCTTCGGCGAGTCGCAGCGCATCCGCACCGTGGACCTGCCGGCGGAAAGAGGCTCCCTGTTCGACCGCAACGGCCGGGACCTGGCCCTCAGCATCAGCCAGTCCACCATCATCGCCAACCCCCGCCTGGTCAACGACCCTCTGGCCACAGCCGAGGCACTGGCGCCGCTGGTTGCAAGGGAACCGGCTGATCTCCAGGCACTCCTCACCAAGGACCAGGCCTTCGTCTACCTGGCCCGGAAGGTGGACGATGGTGTCGCCGCCCAGGTCAAGGCGCTGCGGCTTCCCGGCGTCAGCCTGATCGAGGAGCCGGAGCGGTTCCTTCCCTCCGGAGATCTGGCCGCGCCGGTGGTGGGCCGGGTCGGGACCGACAACAACGGCCTCGGCGGGTTGGAGCGCCAGTTCGAGGAACGGCTGGCCGGCAAGCCGGGCCAGACGGTGGTGGAGCGGGACCCGCAGGGCCGCGACATCCCCGGTGGTGTGCGCAAGCTGGCCTCACCCGTCAAGGGCGAGGATCTCGTGCTGACCCTGGACCGTGCCCTCCAGTACGAGACCGAACGGGCGCTGTCGGACCAGATCGTCGAGTCCAGGGCCAAGGGCGGAATGGCCATCGTGATGCAGACCCGCACCGGCGAGGTGCTGGCCCTGGCCAATCTTTCCGCCGACCCCGCCGGTGGATCGCCAAGGCAGGCGACCAAGAACATGGCGGTGACCAACGTCTTCGAGCCCGGCTCGGTCAACAAGGTCATAACCATCTCGGGCGCCATCGAGGAGGGCATCATCCACCCCGAGGATTCCCTTGTCGTTCCCAGCACGATCAGGGTCGCCGACCACGTCTTCTCCGAGCACGACCCTCATCCGGTCGAGCGCTGGTCCATCACAGAGATCGTGGCCAACTCCTCCAACGTGGGTTCGATCATGATCGGCCAGCAACTCGGGAAGGAGAAGATCGATCGCTACGTGCGGGCTTATGGCTTGGGCTCGAAGACCGGGCTCGGGTTCCCTGGTGAGTCGGCCGGCATCCTTCTCGATCCGAAGAAGTGGTCGGGCACGTCCATAGGCACGGTGGCCATCGGCCAGGGCCTGGCTGTCACCGGCATGCAGATGCTGGCCGCGTACAACACAGTGGCCAATGCCGGCACCTACGTCGCTCCCAAGCTTGTCAAGGCGACGGTGGACAGCGAGGGCCAGCGGCACCCCACCCGACCCTCGGCCCAGCGCCGCGTGGTCTCGGCCCGCACAGCCCAGCAGATGACGGCCATGCTGAACGAGGTGGTGCGTGTCGGTACGGGGACGCTGGGCGCGGTGGACGGCTACACCGTCGCCGGCAAGACGGGAACGGCCAGGAAGCCGTTGGAGGGTGTCCGCGGGTACAAGGCCGGCGCCTATGTCTCCAGCTTCGTGGGCTTCGTGCCGTCGGAGCGACCCGAGCTGAGCGCCATCGTCATCCTGGACGAGCCCACGCCGATCTTCGGAGGCCTGGTTGCCGCGCCGGTGTTCGCCGAGATCGCCCGCTACGCCCTGCGCCAGTTCCAGGTGCTGCCGCCGCCGGTGGCAGCCGTGCCCACGGCGGCAGCTGCCGTTCCCAGAGCTTCACCCGACAGCGCCAGGACGGTGGGCGAGGCGGGGGGCTCCTCACCACTGCCGGGAAGTACACCCGGTCAGCCGGCGAAGGAGCCGGGGCCGAAGGCTGCGCCGGCCGCGGGCCCGGCGGACACCGCCCCGTAAGGTCGCCCTCGTGCCTTCTGTGCCCTCGGCCCTTCGGGGCCGCCGCCCCGCGCCGGTGCGCCTGGACCGGCTCCTCGAAGATCTCCCCGTACACGAGGTGATCGGCGACGTCACCGGGGTGGCGGTCACGGCCGTTACCGCCGATTCACGCTCCGCTGCGCCCGGCACGCTCTTCTGCTGTGTAAGGGGAACGGTGGACGACGGCCATGCCCACGCCGCTGCGGCCGTCGCCGGGGGTGCCGTCGCCGTGGTGTGCGAGCGGCCGCTGGACCTCGACCCGAAGGTCGTGCAGCTCGTCGTCGCCGACAGCCGAAAGGCACTGGCCGCCGCCGCTTCGGCCTTCCACGGTCACCCTTCGCGCTTCCTGCGCGTGGCCGGGATCACCGGCACCAACGGGAAGACCACCACCGCCTACCTGCTCCGTTCGGTCCTGGAGGCCAACGGCTGGAGCACGGCGGTCGTGGGCACCATCGGTGCGGAACGCACGACGCCCGATCCCCCTGAGCTTCAGGCCCGTCTTGCCGCCGAGCTGGAGGCCGGACGCGACGCAGTGGCCATCGAGGTCTCCTCCCACGGTCTGGCCCAGCGCCGCACTGACTCCGTCAACTTCGCCGCCGTCGCCTTCACCAACCTCACCCAGGACCACCTCGACTACCACGGCGACATGGAGTCGTACTTCGAGGCCAAGGCCTCCCTCTTCGAAGCCGGGCGGGCCGAGGTAGGAGTGGTGAATGCCGACGACCCCTACGGGCAGCGACTCCTGCGGCGAGGGAACGTCTTGCGCCTGGTCCCCTACAGCTTGACCGATGCCTCGCAGCTGGCGGTCGACGCGACCACGGCGATGAGCACCTTCAGGTGGGAGGGCCACTCGGTCCGCCTCTCGATCGGCGGGCGGTTCAACGTGGCCAATGCCCTTTGCGCGGCGACCATGGCCCGCGAGATGGGTGTCCCCGCTTCCACCGTGGCCGCCGGCCTCTCCTCTGTAGGCCCGGTGCCCGGTCGCTTCGAGCGCATCGACTGCGGCCAGCCCTTCGCCGTCATCGTCGACTACGCCCACACCCCCGATGCCCTCGAGCAGGTACTCGCCGCCGCCCGGGTCATGGCCGGCGCCGCTCGGCTCGTCGTGGTGTTCGGATGCGGCGGTGGCCGCGACCGGTCCAAGCGGCCCTTGATGGGCGAGGTGGCGACGCGTCTCTCCGATCAGGCGGTGCTCACCTCCGACAACCCCCGTGACGAGGACCCGATGGCCATCATGGCCGAGGTCACCAGGGGCGTCGGCGTGGCCTTCCGGCCGAGGCTCGTGGTCCAGCCGGACCGGCGCTCCGCCATCGAGGAAGCCGTCGCCGCCGCCCGCCCCGGCGACGTCGTGGTGGTGGCGGGCAAGGGCCACGAGACGGGTCAGACCATCGGTGGACAGGAGCTCGCCTTCGACGACCGTGAGGTGGCCCGTGAGGCGGCCGCCAGGAGGGCGGCATCGTGATAGCGCTCCTGCTGGCCGGCGGAGTGGCGCTGATGGTCTCCCTTGCCGCCACCCCTGTGTTCATCCGCTGGCTCCAGGCCCAGGGCATCGGCCAGCACATCCGGGAGGACGGTCCCCAGGGGCACATCACCAAGGCGGGGACGCCCACCATGGGTGGGCTGATGATCGTCATCGGCGCCCTTGCCGGCTACCTGGCGGGCCACCTCCGGTCGGGAGCCATCTTCACCCGCGGTGGCCTACTGGTGGCCTTGGCCGTGGCCGGGGCTGGACTTGTCGGCCTGGTGGACGACTGGATAAAGGTCCGCCACCAGCGGAGCCTCGGGCTGAACAAGCGGGCCAAGATCGCCGGTCAGCTTTTCGTGGCCGGCGGCTTCGCCATCCTGGCCCTGAAGCTGGCCGACGTGAAGACCGACCTGTCGTTCACGCGGTTCGACTCCATCGGCTTGGATCTGGGCACCACCGGATGGGTCATCTGGGCCATCGTGGTGCTCATCGGCACATCCAACGCCGTGAACCTGACCGATGGTCTGGACGGGCTCGCCGCCGGGTCGGCCACCTTCTCCTTCTCCGCCTTCGCCATCATCGGGTTCTGGCAGTTCCGCCATTTCGACGTGTACCAGGTACCGCAGGCCCTGGACCTGGCGCTCATGTCGATCTCCCTCACCGGCGCGTGCGCGGGGTTCCTGTGGTGGAACGCGGCGCCGGCGCGGATATTCATGGGCGACACCGGGTCGCTTGCCATCGGCGCCGGCCTCGGGGCACTGGCGTTGGTGATGAACGTGCAGTTGCTCCTGCCCGTGATCGGCGGGCTCTATGTGCTCGAGACCCTGTCGGTGATCATCCAGGTGGCCAGCTTCCGGATCTTCCACCGGCGGGTCTTCCGGATGGCGCCCATCCACCACCACTTCGAGATGGCCGGTTGGCCGGAGACGACGGTGATCGTCCGGTTCTGGATCCTGGCCGGGCTCTGTACCGCACTGGCCCTGGGGCTCTTCTACGCCGACTTCATCTCACTCGGCGTCCTGGACTGAGGGGGAGGAGCGGGCGGTGGCGCGGCGGGCGGTGATCGTCGGCATGGGAGTGACGGGGCGTTCGGTGGCGCGTCATCTGAGCGGCGAAGGCTGGACCGTGGTGGTCATGGAGGACCGGCCGCCGGAAGGGGCCGAAGAGGAGATCGCCGCCTGGGGGGCGACGCTTGGCACCGAGACCGATGTGGACGGCGCCGACCTGGTGGTGCCGAGCCCGGGCGTTCCTCCACACCATGGCGCCCTGGTGCGCGCCGTCGCCGCCGGCGTCCCCGTGGCCAGCGAGGTGGAACTGGCCTGGCAATCGGCCGGCGGCAGGAGGATCGTGGCCATCACCGGCACCAACGGCAAGACCACGGTCACCACCCTGGTGGCTGCCATGCTCGTTCGTTCCGGCTACCGGGCCGTGGCCGCCGGCAACATCGGGCTGCCCCTCGTCGATGCGGTCGGAGAGGACGTCGACGTGGTGGTGGCCGAGGTGTCGTCGTTCCAGCTCCACTGGACGGAACGTTTCCGCCCGCAGGTGGGTACCTGGTTGAACCTGGCCGAGGACCACCTCGACTGGCACCCGGACATGGCCCACTACCAGGCGGCCAAGTCCCGCATCTGGGCCCGACAGGGCGAGAACGACGTGGCCGTGGCCAACGCCGACGATGCCGCCATCATGGATGTGGCGACCTCGGTTGCCGCTCGCCTGGTCACTTTCGGGGACGGGCCCCCGTGTGACTTCCGCGCCGAGCGCGGTGAGCTGCGGGGCACTGAAGGGACCATCTTGAGGATCGACCAGCTGCGCCGCTCCCTTCCCCACGACATCGCCAACGCGCTGGCGGCCGCAGCCACGGCCACCGCGGCGGGTGCCGACATCGAGGCATGTGCCGCCGTGCTGGCCGGATTTTCGGGGCTCCCCCATCGCGTGGCGCTGGTGGGCGATTCTGGAGGGGTGCGCTGGTACGACGATTCCAAGGCCACCACCCCCGCCGCCGTGCTCGCCGCGCTCCGTGGGTTCGACTCGGCCGTGCTCATCGCTGGCGGCCGTAACAAGGGCCTCGATCTGAATGTCCTCAGCCAGGGCACGCGCCACCTGCGGGCGGTCGTCGCCATCGGCGAGGCGGCCGACGAGGTGGAGGCGGCCTTCGCAGGAGCGGTGCCGGTGATCAGAGCGTCCTCCATGCGCGCCGCGGTTGCCTCGGCGGCCAAAGCCGCGCAGGTCGGTGACGTCGTGCTGCTTTCACCCGCCTGCGCATCGCAGGACTGGTACGCCAACTACGGGGAGCGTGGTGCCGACTTCAGCGAAGAGGTCAGAAGGTTGACCACACGCTGATGGCGGCAACGACGTCGACCCGCGCATCGAGCACCCGGGGCCCTACTCCGGTGGCAGTGCTGGCCGCCGTCGTGGGAGTGCTGTGCCTCATCGGCCTGGTGATGGTGTTGAGCGCCTCGTCCGTGCTCGCTCTACGGGAGTACGGCACCTCGTGGCTGTTCTTCGGTCGCCATGTTCTCTGGCTCGTGATCGGTGTGGCCGTCCTGGTGTTCACGGCGCGGTTCGACTACCACCGCTGGAGACGTCTGTCGGTCCCCATGTTGCTGGGCGCGCTCGTCCTACTGGGGCTCGTCCTCGTCCCGGGAGTGGGGATCACCGTGGGAGGCTCCACCCGTTGGCTCGGCACCTCGAGCTGGAGGATCCAGCCATCCGAACTGGCCAAGCTGGCCGTCCTCGTGTTCGTGGCCGATCACCTGGCGCGGGCGGGTCGTGGTTCTGTCGACCGGTTGGCTGTCCGTGTCGTGCTCGGTGTCTTCGCCGTCGCCGGCCTGCTCGTGATGCGCCAGCCCGACATGGGAACCACTCTGGTGATCGGTTGCATCGTGCTGGCGCTTCTCTACATCGCCGGCACCCCTCTGCGTTCAATGGCCGCCCTCGGCGTCGGCGCTGTCGGCGTGGCCATGGTGGTCGGAATGGCCGAGCCGTACAGGCGGGCCCGCATGGTGTCGTTCCTCAACCCCTGGGCCGACGCCGGCAACAGCGGCTACCAGGTGGTGCAGTCTCTGGTCGGCCTGGGCAGCGGGCAGTGGAGCGGCGTCGGCGTGGGTGCAAGCAGGGCGAAGTGGGGCTTCCTGCCCAACGCCCACACCGACTTCATCTTCGCCATCATCGGTGAGGAGCTGGGCCTCATAGGCACCCTGTTCGTGCTCGCCCTGTTCATCGGCTTCGCCGTGCTCGGGGTCCGGACGGCGCTGCGGGCGCCGGATCGTTTCGGGATGCTGCTGGCCGCCGGCATCACCGCGTGGGTGATCGCCCAGGCCTTCATCAACATCGGCGCCGTCATCGGTGTCGCCCCCGTGACCGGCGTTCCCCTCCCGTTCGTATCCTTCGGCGGGTCCTCGCTGGTGATCCTGCTGGCGGCCGTCGGCATGCTTCTCAACGTCGCCGCCCAGGAGCGGAGGGAGGGCGTGGCTACCGCGGCCACGGCGCGGGAACGACGTTCCACCCACGCACGCCGTTGATGGCGGGAGCCTCGACGACGACGTGGGCCGTCATCGCCGGCGGCGGGACGGCCGGCCACGTGCTGCCGGCGCTGGCCGTCGGTCAGGCTCTGGTGGCACGGGGCCAGCACCCGTCGGCCGTCCATTTCGTGGGATCAGCCCGTGGTATCGAAGCCCGCCTGGTGCCGGCCGCCGGGTTCGAGGTGACCCTGTTGTCGGGTCGTGGCATAGCCCGGCGGATCACGGCAGCCAACATCGGCGCCGCCGCCGGCACAGTCCGGGCCGCGGTTAGAGCACTGGCCCTGCTGGCCCGGCGCCGGCCCCGGGTGGTGCTCGTGGTCGGCGGCTACGCCAGCGTGCCCTGTGCCGTTGGCGCCGTGCTGCTGCGGGTGCCGATGGTGGTCCACGAGCAGAACGCCGTGCCCGGCCTGGCCAATCGCCTGGCTGCCCGCTTCGCCCGGGCCAGCGCCGTCTCCTTCGACGGCACCGACCTTCCCCGGGCGGTCACCACCGGCAACCCGGTCCGTCCCGAGGTGCTGGCCGTGGACCGCTCACCCGAGGGCCGTGCCGCGGCCAGGCAGTCGCTCGGAGTGCCTTCTGACCGGATGGTGGTCGCCGTCTTCGGCGGTTCACTCGGGGCCCGGCGGATCAACGAGGCGGTGAGCGGGATGGCCGATGGATGGGCCCAACGGGATGACCTCACCGTGTACCACGTCGTCGGGAGCCGTGATTGGGCCACCTTCGTGGCGCCGGTGCCGCCGCCGGGTACCGAGGGTGGCCTTGTGTACCGGGCCGTGGAGTACGAGGAGCGCATGCCGCTGCTGCTGGCCGCCGCCGACGTCGCCGTGTGTCGCGCCGGCGGTACGTCGGTGGCTGAGCTGGCCGCCGTCGGCCTTCCCGCGGTGTTCGTCCCCCTTCCGATCGCGCCCAATGACCACCAGACGGCCAACGCTTCCGCTCTCGTTGACGCCGGTGCCGCTGTGATCGTCCCCGACGCCGAGCTGACACCGGAGCGCCTGATGGCGGAGCTCGGCCCACTGCTCGAAGATGCCGGGCGCCGCCAGGCCATGGAGGTCGCCGGCCGAGCGCTGGCCCGCCCCGACGCCGCCGAGCGCGTGGCCGCCCTCATGGAGCAGTACGCCCGTGGTGGTTGACCTCTCAGGGCCTCTCCGCGTCCATGTGGTCGGGATCGGCGGGGCGGGGATGAGCGCCATTGCCACGGTGCTGGCCGCCATGGGTCACGACGTCACGGGCAGTGATCTCAAGGATTCCCCACCGTTGGCACGCCTGCGGGCCATGGGGATCAGGATCTCGGTGGGGCATGCGGCGGCCAATGTGGGCGAGGCGGACCTGCTCACCTTCTCCACCGCCGTTCCCGCCACCAACCCCGAGGTCGTTGCCGCCACTGAACGGGGGATACCGGTCCTGCGCCGCCACGAGGTGCTGGCGGCCATCGCCGCCACCCGCCGCACCGTCGCCGTGGCCGGCACCCATGGGAAGACGACGACCTCGTCGATGCTCGCCCTCGTCCTCTCCGGTGCCGGCCTGCGTCCGTCGTTCATCATCGGCGGCGAGCTGAACGAGATCGGCACCGGCGCGGTGTGGGACGAGGGGGAGTGGCTGGTGGTCGAGGCCGACGAGAGCGACGGCACCTTCCTCGAGTTGGGTCCGGAGGTGGCGGTGGTGACGAGCGTCGAGCCCGACCACCTCGACCACTACGGGGGGTTCGAGAGCCTGATCGCCTCCTTCGAGCAGTTCCTCTCAGCTACTCCGGGGCCCAAGGTGGTCTGCGCCGATGACCCCACCGCGCGGGAACTGGCAACGGCCGCCGGCGCCCTCACCTATGGCACCCACGAGGCGGCTGACTACCGGATGGTGGGCGTCGAGCGGGAGCGCAGTCGCGTGCGGTTCCTGGTCGAGCGGGAGGGCGTCGACCTCGGGGAGGTGATCCTCCCCGTGCCCGGGTTGCACAACGCCCGCAACGCCTGCGCTGCACTCGTCACCGGCCTGCTCCTGGGGGCGTCCTTCGCCGCCGGCGCCAGGGCACTGGCGGCCTACGGCGGCGTGGCCCGCCGCTTCCAGTTCCGGGGTGAGCGCGAGGGGGTGACCTTCGTGGACGACTACGCCCATCTGCCGGCGGAGGTGGAGGCGGCACTGGCCGCGGCCACCGACGGCGGCTGGCGCCGCGTCGTCTGCGTCTTCCAGCCTCACCGGTTCTCGCGGACGGCCGCCATCGGGGCCGACTTCGGACCATCCTTCTCGGCCGCCGACGTCCTGGTGGTCACCGACGTCTATCCCGCCGGCGAGGCCCCCCGCCCGGGAGTGTCGGGCAAGGTGGTCGTCGACGCCGTACTCGAATCGCACCCGTCGGCTCGGGTGGCCTACCTCCCGGAGCGCCAGGAGTGGGCGCCGTACCTCGAGCGGGTGCTGCGCCCCGGCGACCTCTGCCTCACCCTCGGCGCCGGCGACGTGACCTTGCTGGCCGACGAGGTCTTCCGTGGCGACTGACCGCCAGGTGAGCGCGGCCCTTTCGGTGCTCGGGGGACGTGGTCGGGCTGACGTTCCCCTCGGGCCCCTCACCACCTACCGGGTTGGCGGACCTGCGGCGGTGTGGATGGAGGTGAACGACGAGGCCGATCTCGAGCTGGCCACCGCCGCGGTGGCCGCCAGCGGACTGCCGGTGCTGGTGGTGGGAAAGGGTTCGAACCTCCTGGTGGCCGATGCCGGCTTTCCCGGTCTGGCCGTGGTGATGGGCGAAGGGCTGTCCTCCGTCGAGATCGACACCGGTTCCGCTCGGGTGCGCGCCGGCGCCGGCACCCCCTTGCCCGTGCTGGCGCGCCGTAATGCGGCTGTCGGCCTCACCGGTCTCGAATGGGCCGTCGGTGTCCCCGGATCGGTCGGCGGCGCCGTGCGCATGAACGCCGGCGGCCACGGGTCGGAGACCAGCGAGACGCTCACCCGGTTCCGCTTCGTCGATTTGGAGGGCGGCGAGGACGGTGAGTTCGCGGCCGAGCGGCTCGAGTTCGGCTACCGGCGTTCCACGGTGGCCGCATCCCACGTGGTGGTCTGGGCCGAGTACACCCTCGCCCCCGGGCGGCCGCAGGAGTGCGAGGCGCGCATCGCCGACGTCGTTCGTTGGCGGCGGGAGCACCAGCCGGGGGGCCAGAACGCCGGCTCGGTCTTCACCAATCCCCCCGGTGACTCGGCCGGACGCCTGGTCGACGCGGTTGGGCTGAAGGGCTTCCGCGTGGGATCCGCGCATGTTTCGCCCAAGCATGCCAACTTCGTACAGGCGGATGACGGCGGGACAGCCGCCGACGTGGTCGCAGTGGTACGGGAGGTGCAGCGCCGAGTGGAGCAGGAGACGGGTGTGAGGTTGACTCCGGAGTTGCGGATGGTCGGCTTCGGTGAGGAGCAGGTGTGAGTTCGGGTGACTTCGCCCGCATCGACCCGCGCATCCGCCAGCGTCGTGTCCAGGTGCGCAGAGAGGAAGGCCGGCGCCGGCTTCACGTCCTCACCGCGTCGCTGACCGTGGCCGGCCTGCTCGCCGCCGGCGCCGGCCTCACCCGGTCGCCGGTGCTGGACCTGGACTACGTGGACGTGAGGGGTGCGGAGAAGACGCCCCGTGAGGCGCTGCTTCGAGCCACGGGTCTCGACGGCCACCCCCTGATGGTGGAGATCCACACCGACCGGGTGGTGAGCCTGGCCGAGGCACTGCCCTGGGTGAAAAGAGCCACGGCGCGCCGACAGTGGCCGGGAACGGTGCGGATCGAGGTGACCGAACGTGGCCCCGCCGCAGTGGTGCCGGTGGACAACGGTCGACGTTGGGCCGTGGTCGACGTCACGGGTCGGATCCTCGAGGTGGGGACGGCCAAGCCGGCGGGGCTGCCGGCAATCGGCAACGTGGGCAATGTCGGCCGGCCAGGTTCCTCCATCGCCGCCGAAGCGGCCAACTCCCTGAGCGTGGCCGCCATGCTTCCCCGGAGCCTCCGCCCCCGGGTGGCCGATGTCGCCACCGGGGCTGGGGGTGAGGTGGAGCTTCAGCTTGTCCCCCCCGGTGGTGTCGTCCGGCTCGGGGCCGTCGAAGCCCTCGACGAGAAGTTCGCCGCCCTGGCCACGCTGTTGGAGAAGGTCGACCTGGCCAAGCTCGCGGTGATCGATGTCCGTGTCCCTCGCGCGCCAGTGTTGACCCGACGTTGACAATGTGGCTAAAGTTTCGACCGTCGGGCCTGATCACCTAGTATATACCTCAACTTCATGTTGAGGGTTGCACTTAATGCCGGCTCCGACACCGGCACTCGACGAGGAGAGCTCATGGCTGGCGCAGCCCAGAATTACATCGCCGTCATCAAGGTTGTGGGGATCGGGGGCGGTGGCGTCAACGCCGTGAACCGCATGATCGATGCCGGGTTGAAGGGTGTGGAGTTCATCGCCATCAACACCGACGCCCAGGCCCTGCTCATGAGCGACGCCGACGTCAAGCTCGACATCGGCCGCCAGCTGACCAGGGGACTCGGTGCCGGCAGCGATCCCGAGGTGGGCAAGCAGGCCGCCGAGGAGCACCGCGACGAGATCGAGGAGGTGCTCAAGGGCTCCGACATGGTGTTCATCACCGCCGGCAAGGGCGGCGGCACCGGCACCGGCGGCGCACCCGTGGTGGCCGAGGTGGCCAAGTCCCTCGGCGCTCTCACCATCGGCGTCGTCACCCGCCCGTTCGCCTTCGAGGGCCGGCGCCGGGCCGTTCAGGCCGATGCCGGGATCCAGCGCCTGAAGGAGAAGGTCGACACCCTCATCATCATCCCCAACGACCGGCTGCTCACCGTCTCCAACGACAAGACCTCCATGGTCAACGCCTTCAAGATGGCCGACGAGGTCCTCCTTCAGGGTGTGCAGGGCATCACCGACCTGAGCACCACGCCCGGCCTCATCAACACCGACTTCGCCGACGTCCGCATGATCATGAGCAACGCCGGGACCGCGGTCATGGGCATCGGGACGGCGTCCGGCGACGGTCGGGCGGTGAGCGCGGCCAAGAACGCCATCACCAGCCCGCTGCTGGAAGCCTCGATCGACGGCGCCCGCGGCATCCTGCTCAACATCGCCGGCGGAACCGACCTGGGCCTGTTCGAGGTCAACGAGGCCGCCGAGATCATCCACGGCGTGGCCCACCCCGACGCCAACATCATCTTCGGCTCGGT
>DATLEK010000091.1:0-3747 GCA_035525365.1 Acidimicrobiales bacterium | reverse complement strand
GATCCCGGTCGTCTCGGTTCGAGTCCACCCCGACGACGACCTAGAAAGCGCAGCGGCTGCGCTCGACCTCGACAAGGGACGCAGCGGAGCCAACGTGCGTCTCATCTCCGACACAGGTGGTCTGGGCACTCACGCCGGGCGTCTCTGGAACGGCTTCCGGGTGGCGCCACGCAGTCGGGTATGGCTCGATCTGCGCCGCGAACTGCGCGGCACCGACGCGGCGAAGTCTTACCGAGCGACCGTCCTCGATCCGCTTTGGGCAAAGGAGAAGCGGTGACGAGCTGGAGCGCCTACGACCCCAAGACCACTGCCGAGGTGCGTTCCACGTTGGCGATCACGTTGCGGTCGTTCGGGCCCGCCCGCGAGCACCTGACCGTCGTTGGAGGTCTCGCTCCCGGGCTCCTCGTCCCGACGCCGGTCACCGCCGCGCACGTCGGGACGACCGACGTCGACATCTGCCTCACGGTCGCCCTCGCTGAAGGCGGTACCGGCTACTACGACACCGCCAGCGACGCGCTACGACGCAACGGGTTCACTCAAGAGCCGTTCCGGGGAGGTCCTGGGTTCCGGTGGGCGCTGAACGGCATCAAGGTCGAGTTCCTGTACCCGGCAGGGGCGGGCCAGCGTCCACTGGCCCATCTGCGACGCGGGGAGGACTGGGAGTCGAGCGCTCTCCGCTCGCTCGGGCCGGACTTCGTAGCCCTCGCCGTCGGAAGCCCGGCGCTGCTACAGGTCGACCGCCGCCTCACCCGGTTCGACACAACCGTGAGCGGCGGAACCGTCACCGAGGATGTGCACGTCGCAGGCCCGACCGCGTTCTGCGCGATGAAGGCGGCCGCCATCCGGGGGCGCCTCAACGACAAGGACGCCTATTGACGTCGTCTGGTTATTGAACGAGCTCGGCCCCGAGGCTGCTGCGGCCGAGGCTATCGATCTCGGCCGCCGGGATGCAGACCTGCGGGCCGAGGTGGAACAGACTGCAACGGCGCTAGCGGAAGACTTCGCCGTCGGTCGGAACGGGCCCGCCTGGTACGCGAACTTCCTCGCCGCGAATGACGATCGGGACCGTTCTCAGCTTGAGCGAGAGGCCACCTACGAGAGGCTAAAAACCCCGTCAGAAGGCGTCACGGGGCGGTCTAAGGCGGCAGAAGCCGGACAGCCCAAACTCGCGAAAGTCCTGGTAGAAGGCTTACCGCCCCTCCTGACCAGCCGAAATGCTTTCGGTAATATCGCGAAAATTCCACTCTTTCAAGGTGGCGGCACGGGTTCGAATCCCGTTGGGGGTGCCAGCAAAGTAGCAGGTCAGAGCGTTTTTCTCTGAAGGGCTCGCTGCTCGTGGTGGCTTCTGCCAATCTCTTGCCAATCCAGACGGAGTGGCAAGAGGGATTGGCAGGAGGTTGGCATGCAGGGCTTCATGCGCCAGCGGGGCCAGGCCTGGGAGCTGCGCGTGTACCTCGGGCGCGACCTCGTGAGCGGGCGCAAGCGCTGGGCCACCGATTACCTGGATGATCAGGCTGCCAACCTGTCGCATAACACGTTGCTTTCGTGGCGACCTGCTCGACACCGGGTTAGGGAAGGTCCAGGATCACCGCGATCGTTTCGCGTAGCTGGGCGAGCACCGCGGCTCCGACGTTGCCCCGGATGCCGGTGATCCGGCTCGGCGAGACGGCGCGGAGGTGTTGACACTGCGCTGCCGATGCGACGCCAAGGCCGTTCGTTTGGTCAGGCTCGATCACGATCTCGGAGTGGAACGAGCGGATCGTGCTCGTGAGCGGCACCACATGAAGTACCGATGGTGCGGCATCAAGGATTCGCTGAGCAGTCACCAAGACGGCCGGATGACGGAAGCCCGCTTCTCGTCCCTCCGGCGCGCCGAATTCGAGCTCGACGACGTCACCCGAGGTCGGCATCGAGCCATGCCGTCTCGTGGTCCCGCAACGGCGCGGCCAGATCGGCGCCGATCCGGTCCTGACGGAGTGCTCGGACGGCGAGCGACACGGTGTTGCCCACAGTGGTCTTGAGTTCGGCCGCGAGACGCTTGAGCTCCTCGTACGTCGAGGCGTCGATGCGGACACTCGTACTCTGCATGCAAATCGACATACACACCTCTCGAGCCCGCTGACGCCTGTGAGTTGCTGCAAGCCTGCCGCCGTCTCCCGAACCAGGTCGACGCACGCAACGAGATCGCCCGTGTATGCGCCATTCCTCTAGGCGCCACGAGCGGCAAAAATCATCCTCTCACGCCGCCCAGGAGACGGGGGCAAGTAGTGTGGAGCCGGCCCGGGAGAGCTTCTCGGGGTGTTTGCAAGTGGTCCTGTGGTGCAGCTTGGAGTGCACGCCGCCCTGTCAAGGCGGAGGTCGCGAGTTCAAATCTCGTCAGGACCGCCCGAAGTTCGACTACACAGTTCGACTACGCAGTTTGGAATCCTGGTCGGGTAGCTCAGTTGGTAGAGCGCGCGCCTGAAAAGCGCGAGGTCACCGGATCGACGCCGGTCCCGACCACGTGCACACCTTCAGCCGCCCCTCCCCCCGGCGTTCCCTCCCCGTGGCCACCCTCGTCGGCCTCAGCCTGGTCCTGACCGGTTGCACTGGCGGGAGTCCCACGTCGCGGCGACAGATCTCGGCGGTCACCGTGGGCTCCGCCGCCGGGTTCGAGCCGGCCACGGTCACCGTCGACAAGGACGACGATGTGGTGCTGTCGGTCGGCAACTCCACCACCCGTGCCCACGGCTTCAGCATCGAGGGCTACGGCATACGCGAGGAGGTCGAGTCCAACACCCCGATCCAGGTGAAGTTCAAGTCCACCAAGCCGGGGACGTTCAAGATCTTCTGCCAGCTGCACGAGACGCACCAGGTCGCCACCCTCGTCGTGCAGTGAGCTGAGGCGCCGGATCGCACCGGATGTGGCAGTAGCCTGCCGCCGGTGGACGTCTTCGACCGCATCGGCGCGGACGATTACGAGCAGGTCGTGTTCTGCCACGACCGTCGCACCGGGCTGCGGGCGATCGTGGCCGTGCACTCAACCCGCCTCGGGCCGGCGCTCGGGGGCACCCGCTTCTACCCCTACGCGTCGGAGGCCGACGGCCTCGAGGACGTGCTGCGCCTGGCCAAGGCCATGACCTACAAGGCGGCGGCCGCCGGGCTCGACCTGGGCGGCGGCAAGGCCGTGATCTTCGGCGACCCCGGCCGGGACAAGAGCGAGGCCCTGCTCCGGGCCTACGGCCGCTACGTGGACGCCCTGGGCGGCCGTTACCTCACAGCCGAGGACGTGGGCACCACCCAGGCCGACATGGACGTGGTCCGGCGGGAGACTCGCTTCGTGACCGGAGTGAGCCCGGAGCTGGGCGGCTCGGGCGACCCGTCGTTGGCCACGGCCTACGGCGTGCTGTGGGCCATGAAGGCCGTGGCCCGGCACCTGTGGGGCGACACCTCCCTTGTCGGCCGCCACGTCGCCCTCGCGGGCGTGGGGAAGGTCGGCAGGGCGCTGCTCGGCCACCTGGTCGAGGAGCGCGCCAGGGTCACGGTGGCCGACGTCATGCCGGCGGCGGTGGAGCGTGCGGTGGCCGAGTCGGGCGCCGAGGCTGCGGCGGTCGAGAAGATCCACGCCGTCGACTGCGACATCTACTCGCCGTGCGCCCTCGGCGGCGTGCTCAACACCGAGACGATTCCCGAGCTACGGTGCGCGGCCGTGGTGGGTTCGGCGAACAACCAGCTGGCCGACGGGGCGGCGTCGGCCCGGCTCCTGGC
>DATLEK010000087.1:0-16798 GCA_035525365.1 Acidimicrobiales bacterium | reverse complement strand
AGCTGTTCGAGGCCCGCTACGGGCTCAAGAAGCAGGACATGGTGAAGATGAACATCAAGGGCGTGTTCCAGATATGGATGCGCAACGGCGACTACCACGAGGTCCCCCTAAAGGAGTGCCACGCCTGGACCCGCGAGGGCTGCAAGCTGTGCCCCGACTTCGCCGCCGAGCACGCCGACATCTCCACCGGCGGCATCGGCGCCTTCAACGACTGGACGCTCACCATCGTCCGCACCGAAATCGGGCGGGAGATCATCGTCAAGATGCTGGAGGACGGCACCATCGAGGGCCGCCCCGGCGACGACGACCCCGGCGCCATCGCCCTACTGCGCAAGCTGTCGATCGTCAGCCGCCGGCGCTGGCCCTCCAACGCCGTCACCGGCCCCGAGGTCGGCGTCCCCCCCAAGAAGCAAAAGGCGCCGACGCCGGCGCCAGAGACCCACGGCCACCTGAGCCCGTCCGCCGACTGACAGGCCACTCCCTGGTAGTTTCTGCCAAGCTAGGTGAGAACGGAACATACCGAATGTCCCATTGACCGAAAACAGAGTCGTCCGTACAGTGCCTTCTGGAGCCGACACGCGGCGCCAGAATGGAGGACTGATGAGATCAAACACACGTTCGTATATTGCCGCTATAGTGGCCGCCGCCGGAGCCTTGGGCGTCGGATCGGTGGCTTGGGCGTGCACTTCCCAAGAAGGCACCACCGTCACCCTCCCGGCAACGGGCTCAGCGGGGGCAGCTACGAATATCGCGGCTACCGCGGCGGGCGTCGTCAGCGGCAACGCCGGAGACCGATGGAACCTGCGGTACACCACGGTTGCCGCATTCGTGGCAAGTGGGCATTCCATGCCCTGTCACGGAAATTTCGACGCCAGCTCATCGATCGGATCGGGTACTCAAACAAGCCTGTCCACGGTCAGTGGAACGGGCACCGTGCCTGCCCAGCCGGCCGGAACTGCTGGGCTGGTGTGCTTCTGGAGCAGCGCCAACAACGCCGTCACCAACCCGGCGCTGTTCACCGTCCTGTAACGCCAAGGACGGAGGTGCACGGCGATGACGACAGTGGTCCTTGGCGCGGGCCACTGTCGTCATGACGGGGCGGGCCGGGCCGGGCAGGGCCGGCACGAAGGATCCTCGGCCGGCGATACTCTGTGGCAGGTGAGCAGGACAGATCGACCGAGTCCGTGAAGGGAAGGCGGGCGGCTCGGAATATCAGGGGAAGATGTCTACCGTCGATGGCGGTCGTGGCGCTCGCGGTGATGCTGGCCGCGCTTCAGCCCATCATCGGGGGGCTCGAGAAAGCCCGGGCCGCCTCGGACCCCCCGGACCCCATCGGCTCGTGGACTGCTGCGGATCCGATGAACCAGAACCGTCAAGGGGCAACCGCCACCGTGCTCGACGGGCCACGTTGTCGAGCTGCTCCGATGCCGGATTACTGCGGCGACGTTCTCCAGGTCGGCGGCGAGCCCGCCGGGGACAAAACCTCGGCGGAGCGCTTCGACCCCGCCGTTCGCGCGTGGACGAGTATCGCCCCAGCAGAGTTGAACTTTCCGGTGGATGCAGCCGTCCTGCTGGACGGTCCGGGGTGCGAACCTGGCTGCGGCCAGGTCCTCGTGATGGCCACAGATAAGGCTAAGTTGTACAACCCGGAGCAGGACACCTGGGCGGAGACGACGGGCCAGTATGACGGAGGAAAACCGTCCGCCGGACTGCTCCTCCAAGCGCCCGGGTGTCGCGACAATAGCGCTGTTGGTGGCTATCCCTGCGGCAAGGTCCTGCTCCTCACCAAGGGCACGACCGTCCAGCTCTACGACCCCGCGACCAACACGATGGGTGCCGCCGTCACCCACAAGTGGGCGTACGCGAACCTGACCGCCACACTGCTGAAATCCGGCAAGGTCCTCATCGTGGGCCGCACGGCCAGGGGAGGCACGTCGACCGCGGACCTCTACGATCCGGCGAACGCCGAATCGAAACCGATCACGCGAGGTCCGCTCTTTCCGCGGTCTCAGCACACGGCGACCCTGCTGCCCAATGGCAAGGTCCTCCTCGTCGGCGGAGAGGTCAGCGAAAAAACAGCCGAACTCTATGACCCCGGCACCGACGCGTTCGAGCGGACGGGGTTGCTCTCATACGGCCGACAACGCCATCGCGCCGTCTTGATGGACGGACCAGTCTGCCGCACGACATCTCGACCCACCTATTGCGGATCGGTGCTGGTCGCCGGAGGCCTCACCACCAGCACGCCAGCCACGAGCGCTCCGCCTCTCGATAGTGGCGAGATCTACAGCCCCGAAACCGGAGAATGGGCCCCCACCCGAAGTCTTCTGGGTAAGCGGTTCGAATCGACCCTCACCCTCATCGATGGTCCTCAATGTCGGGTGGATGTCCCTTCTCTCAATTGTGGCAGCGTTCTCGTTGCCGGAGGAAAGGAAACGCCACAGTCGAAGATCCCGGGAGGGACGAATGCGAGCGGAAGCGCCATCAAATCCTCCGAACTGTTCGATCCCGCCGCCGTGGCGCAGCAAGCCTCCGTCGTCGGTCTCAGTGCCTCAAGTGGTCCCCCGTACGGCGGCACCAGCGTTGTTCTCAACGGGTTCTTTCTCGACAAGACGACCTCCGTGCGGTTCGGCGACACGGAGGCGACGTTCAAGTTGGACTCGCCCACCCAGGTCACCGCGGCCAGCCCGCCATCGGCGACGGGAACAGTCGGGGTGACCGTAACCACGGCAGGCGGAACCAGCGCCCTACTCTCCATCACCCGATTCGAGTTCTTCACCGCCACCACCGCAGTAACTCCCAAGGGGTCGCTTTTCCTGGGAAGGTCCAACCACACGGCCACCGTTCTGCCAACCGGCGACGTGCTCATGGTGGGTGGTACGACATCGCCCGACGACGCAGCATCGGCGGAGCTCTTCGATCCGGCAACGGGTACATCCACAACTACCGGATCGCTGGCTGCGGGACGCTCGTATCCCGAGGGCCACAGAAATCATTCAGCGACCGTGCTGCCCAGCGGAAAGGTCTTCGTCTTTTCCGGCTGTCGCATGGGTCCGTGTGCCTCATCCGAGCTGTACGACCCCACGACCGGCAAGTGGTCCACGGCAGCGCCCGCGCCTGCGCCCTGTTACGACCACACCGCCACCCTCCTCCCGACCACCGGCCAGGTGCTCGTCGTGGGCTGTGGGGATTCCGCCAAAACAACGCAGCTGTACAACCCGACCACCAACACGTGGAGCCCCACCGGCGAGCTGAATCACTCGCGCCTGTCCCACCGGGCGTCCCTTCTCCAAGACGGCAGGGTCCTGGTCAGTGGAGGTGGGTACGGGACGGGGGACACGCCCGAGCCGGTCTCGTACTCCCGGACCGCAGAGATCTACAACCCTGTCGCCGGCACATGGTCGAGCACCGGCGACATGCAGTCGGGGCGGTATCTGCACAGCGCTACCGTTCTCGCTGACGGGAGGGTGCTGGTCGCCGGAGGCTGCGACGACGTGAACAAGATCGATGATTCGTTCACTTGTGACGTCGTGCTGGCAACGGCGGAGATATTCACGCCGACGCTCGGCACATGGTCCCCCACCGGCAGGATGCACGACGCTCGCAACGACCACCGGGCCATCCTCCTCGACAGCGCCTGCGCCCCGGCCTGCGGTAAGGTTCTCATCGTCGGTGGCGCTGGCGTGCCCAATTCCGAGGGCGAGCCATCACCCGTCTTTGATTCCACTGAGACGTACGACCCCGCCACCGGCGTGTGGCAACGCGAGGTGGCGCTACTGGAGGGACGTCGCGGCGCAACTTTGACGCCGGTTCCGGGTGGCATCGCCGTCGCTGGGGGCTGCTGCGTGCCTGGTGCCAGCGGCTTTTCCGCTCGACGCTCAGTGGAGTTAATCACCCAGACCATGGCCCGACCGAAGCCTGTCGTCATCTCAATCAGCCCGCCGAGTGGCCCGACCTTCGGCGGCACGTCTGTCGACATCACCGGCTACAACCTCGCCTCTGTCAAGACCGTTGTGCGCTTCGGTGGTGTTCGCGCTCAGCTGAGCTTTCGGGGCCACCGTCTGGTCACGGCCATCAGCCCGCCTGGTACCCAAGGGGACATCCCGATCACCGTCGAGACATCAGGAACTGGCGGCGAATCGAACACGTCGGACGCTGATCCCGCTGCGACCTTCACCTACGGAAGTGGCGCATGGAAACCGGTGTCTCCACTCGATGCCTGTGCGGCAACTCCGACGGCCTCGCTCTCCTGTGTCCCGCGAGAGCGCCATACCGCGACACGGTTGGATGGCCCCGCGTGCCATACGGGCGCCTCGCTGCCGATTCTGCCTCCGTACCCTTGCGGCAAGGTGCTGGTGGCGGGCGGCGCAATCCTCGATGGCACGAACTCCACCGGGATCAGCGCCGGGCAGCTCTACGACCCCGCCACGGATACCTGGCAGCCAACAGGCGCCTTGAATGTCCCCCGCTTCGGCCATACCGCCACGTTACTGACCGACGGTCGCGTTCTGGTCGTCGGGGGACAGTCCCAGCAATACGGGCCGCCCGTTGGGGCCGAGTTGTACGATCCACTCACTGGCCTGTGGGTGCCCACAGCGCCGATGGTCACGACGACGTTCAACCACACCGCGACCCTCCTCGGCGGTCCACACTGTGATGGCAACCTGACCCCGACGCGCCTTTACTGCGGCAAGGTTCTGGTAGCCGGAGGGACGGCGCACGAGTTAGAGCAGGTCCCCTACCCCGGAGCGCAGCTGTTCGACCCGGCCACGGCTTCGTGGTCAGCGACTGCACCGCTTACCGTGGCCCGGCATCGGCACACAGCGACGCTGCTGGCCGACGGTCGGGTGCTGTTGTCCGGAGGACTGGTCCTCCGGAATCCAGATGCCGCGAACCCCGGAAGCTTCGTCAGCGCCCAGCTCGAAGTCTCGAACTCCGCGGAGATCTACGACCCGACACACATGCTGTGGCGGGCTGCTGACTCGCTCAAGGGACGACGGGAGGGCCACAGTGCCACATTGCTCCGGGCCGGCAAGGTGCTCGTCGCAGGTGGAACCAGCAGTGGTCCCTCCTACGTCACGGCGCTGGACACCGCCGAGCTCTACGATCCAGCAGCGGATCGCTGGACGGCTGTCCCATCGATGCACGAGCCACGCAAGGAACATCCTGCGGTTGCCCTAGCGGACGGGCGGGTGATGGTGATAGGCGGGGTCTCCAGGAATCCCGACAACCCCGGTGTTGACTTCTCGGTCCGCGCCGCGGAGGTATTCGACTCCACCAGCGGTTCGTGGAGACACACAAGCTGGATGTCCACACCTCGGTCCACTTCGGCCACGCTGTTGAGCGACGGTCGGGTCCTGGTGGCAGGAGGGTCCGTCAAAGAGGGGGCATCCGTCGGCGACGTGGCAGTTTCAGTAACAGGCCCCGTCACGAACACGGAGCTGTACACGCCGGCACCGACGGTGAGTGCTCTCCATCCGGCCGAAGGGCCCGTGGCCGGCGGCACGTCGGTGGTCGTGAGCGGGACCGGCATGGACAAGGCGACGGGCGTCACCATCGACGGTGCCCCTGTGCCGTTCGAGCCTGCCTCGTCCTCGCAGCTTACCGCCGTGAGCCCCCCGCATGCCGCCGGCCCGGCTGAGGTGGCCGTAACCAACGCCGGCGGCACCTCCGCGGCGCGCACAGCCAACGCTGCGGCACGCTTCGTCTTCATCGGCGCGCCAGGAAGGGTCACCAGCCTCGTGGCCACCGCCGTGTCCACCAGCACCATAAAGCTCGCATTCACGGCTCCCGATGACGGCAGCACCCTTGGCCTGGCCACCAGCTTTGCCGTTCGCCAATCTAACGACCCAATCACCACCGCCGCCGCGTTCGATGCGGCCAGCCCGCTGTGTGGCGGCGTCTGCACCTTCGGGCCGGGCGTCATCGTCAATCTGTCGGTGGACGACCTCGCACCCGACACGACGTACCACTTCGCACTGCGGGCCATTAGCAGGACCGGCGAGAGCGGGGAACTGTCCAATGACGCGTCCGACACGACACTGGTCGTCGGCCCACGCTGCCCAGCTATCGCAGCCCCAGGCCGAGGGCAGGTGTCCTATGCCGGTGGCCGATACTCGCTGATCGGCGTGCCGGGTGGCACGGCGGTGAATGCCAACTCTCCTCTCTACGGCTGGTTCGACGCCGGGGCCGGAGGGGCGTACACGACGCTTGGAAGAGGTCCGTCCACGGAGTCGGGCCGGGGGTACTGGGCCTGGTTCTCCTGTCCCCGCCTGATCGACCTCGCCGCCGGATCCGCCTCGGCGAGCGTCCCCCTCGGGGCCTACCACGCCTCGATGGTGGGCAATCCGTCCGCCACCCGCGGCGCGACGGTGTCGGGCTACGACTACGCCGCTCGCTGGGACGCCGAGTTGAATGGCGGCGCCGGCGGCTACCGGATCTCGGGCTATCAGCAGGCCGAGGCGCTGGCAGTGGGCGAAGGGCTGTGGGCCTTCGCCTTCACGCCCACCGAAATCCTGATCCGCGAGAATGGCAGCTGAAGATACGAGGCGGCGGCGGAGAACTTTCGGTTTCCTCGTCGCCGCCTTGCTCCTCGGGTCCTGCTCGAATGGCGCTTCCCTGCCCGCCGGACCGACCACGGTAGCGGTCGGTATGAGTGATTTCCGCTTCACCCATTCGTCCGTGCTGGCGCCGGGTCGCACGGTGTTTCGCGCCCGCAACGCAGGGCGCGTCAACCACGAGCTGGTCCTGGTGCCACTCCCCGAAGGCTTTCCGCCCATCGACAAGCAGCTCCGAGGGTCGACGCGTCGACGGCTGCCGAACCTGGCCTTCATCCCTCCTCGCCGCCCCGGCACCACCTCGGTCTTCGCAGTCGACCTCGTCGCCGGTCGCTACGCGTTCATCTGCCCGATAGCCGACACCGACGGAGTGGCCCATTTCCTCAAAGGGATGAGCTCTGAGTTCGTCGTTCGCGCCCCGTCGTGAGCGAAAGGTCGCGTTTTTTCAAGCACATGGGTCCTGCGGTCCTCGTGGGTCTGCTGGTCGGCTTCCTGCTCGGCGCCGCGGCGCAGCGACCGGCGTACGACAAACCCGACGGACTCTCGTATCCCGCTGTTCGGCACCAGGGTCCGGTGACGGCCATGGACCTTCGGGACTCGCTGCCCGCGCACAACTCGCCTGCTCTGGCCGAGGACCCGACGGATGCCCGCTTCGTCGCCTTGGCCAGTCGCATGGACGCTCCCGACTTCGCCTGCAGGCTGCACGTTTCCGGCGACAGCGGGAGGCAATGGGTTGAGGTCCGCCCTGTCCCGAAGCTGCCGAAGGGCGCCGACAAGTGCTACGCCCCGGAGGTGTCCTTCGACCCCATGGGCCGGCTCAACTTCCTCTTCGTCGGACTTCAGGGCGGTGGAAACAGCCCGATGGGTGCCTTCCTCGTGTCGTCGACGGATCGGGGCCGGACCTTCACCAAACCCCGTCGGGTGCTGGGAGCGGAGCGCTACATGGTGAGGATGGCCATCGATCCCACCGTCGGCGAGACGGGCAGACTGCACCTGGTGTGGCTCGAGGCCACGGAGTCACCCCCTCTCGGTGGCCTGGCGCCGGTGCCGAACCCGATCATGAGTTCGTTCTCGGATGACGGAGGGCGCACATTCTCTCGGCCAGTACAGGTCAGCGACCCGGACCGACCCCGAGTGGTGTCGCCAGCCCTGGCCCTGGGAAAGGACCACGCCGTTCACGTGCTGTACTACGACCTGCGCGACGACGTCGTCGACTACCAGGGCCTCGAAGGACCGACCTGGGAGGAGCACTGGTCACTGGTCGTCTCTACTTCGTCTGACGGCGGGGGGCACTACGGGCGGGGAGTCGTCGTCGACGACGAGGTGGTTCCGCCTGAGCGCATCATGCTTATTTTCACGATGCCGCCAGCGGCGATCGCCGCTGGGCCGAGCGGAGCCGTGTTCGTGTCGTGGACGGACGGGCGCAACGGTGACTGGGACGTGATGTTCCGGCGCTCGCTTGACGGCGGCCGTTCATGGAAATCTGCCCGGCGCCTCAACGACGACCCGTTGAAGGACGGGCGTCACCAGTACATGCCCCGGCTGGCCATATCGGACAACGGAAGGCTGGATGCCGCCTTCTACGACCGGCGCCGAGACCCGAAGAACATCCGGCCAGATATCTTCCACACCTTCTCACTCGATGCGGGAGCGCGGTTCGCACCCAACGTGCGGGCTACCACAAACAGTTCTGACTCACGCTTTGGACCTCGATATCCCATCCCGTCCGCCAAAGATTTGGTCGAGTTCGGTTCCAGGATCGCGCTGCTCTCCCGCGACTCTTCAGCCCTCCTGGCGTGGGCCGACACCCGAAACGCCCTGGCCGCACCTCAGCAAGAGATCTTCTCGACCCAGCTCGAATTCGGCCGGCGCTGATGCGGCGCCGTGCAACCGAACCGGCGATCTCAGTTCTAGTCGCCGACTCCCAGCGCTTGTTCGCCGAGTCCGTAGCCGTCTCTCTCGAGGATGCCTTCGGGTTGATCACGTTGCCGGAGTTGCCCCTCACGGGGGTCGAGGCGGTGCAGGCGGTGATCGAGCGACGACCCGATGTGGTGGTGCTCGACTACTGGATCGGAGGTGGTCTGGACGGCCCGGCTGCCACCGAGGCGATCCTGGACCAGCACCCGGAGACGAAGGTCCTACTCATGTCGTGGTTGCACGGGCGCCAGCACGTGGAGCGCTCCATGGACTCAGGGGCGTGCGGGTTTCTCCCCAAGAGCCTGTCGATCAGCCAACTGGCTGATGCGATCCGTCGGGCGAAGGCCGGGGAAAGGCCGGTGTGCGCCCAGGAACTGACTCGCCTGGTAGAGACGATCGACAGGCGGGCCAACGCTCTGGATGAGAGCCAACGAAGATTCGCAGCTCTCAGCGACCGGGAGCGCGAGGTTGTCGCACTCCTCGTCCAGCGGCGTTCGGCAGAGCGCGTGGCGAAGGAACTGTTCGTAAGCCCCGGGACTATCCGTAACCAGATTCAAATGATCCGCAGCGCCGTAGGAGCACAGACACAGGACGACCTCATCCGCCTGGCCCGCAAGGTGGCACCTCATCTTCTCGGGCGATCGGTACCGCCATCCGGAGGATGGCGCTCACCCGCGCGAATGGACGGGGGCATCTCGCTACTGGTCGCCGACGAACAGCGGCTGCTGGCGGAAGCGCTGAGCCACGCTCTCAATCGGTCTGGCCAACTGGCAGTCACCGGTGTGCAGTTCGGCAATGGTGCTGACGCCCTCCAGCTTGCCGTCAGCTCACGCCCCGAGGTTGTGCTGTACGACTATTG
This sequence comes from Acidimicrobiales bacterium, assembly GCA_035525365.1. Taxonomy (GTDB): domain Bacteria; phylum Actinomycetota; class Acidimicrobiia; order Acidimicrobiales. The sequence goes on along the minus strand of DATLEK010000087.1, from coordinate 7,465 downwards.
GATGCCGGGGACGACCGGCCCCGCCCTGGCGAGGTACCTGGCAAAGTGGGCTCCAGCTTCGCGGGTCGTCATGCTGTCGTGGTTGCACGGCGCGTCACAGATCAGCCGTGCTGCCGCCTCGGGAGCCGGGCTCGTGAGCAAGAGAGTCACCCTCGATGAGCTTGTGAAGACTGTCATCGACGCCCACGCCGGCAGGACCCTGAGCAACGGGGAGGTACTTAATCCGGGTGCATGCAAAGCCCTTGATGCCGACGAGGACGGTCACGATGTTTGGGACCGTCTCTCTAGCCTCACTCCCCGTGAGGTGGCCGTTCTCCATCTCCTCAGCAACGGAGCTACACGGCTCGACATCACTCACAGCCTGAGGATCAGTCCTGGGACAGCGAAAAATCATGTCACCAACCTCCTCAGAAAGCTGGACGTGCAGTCGAAGCTTGACGCCGTCGAGATGGCTCGGCGTGAGGGACTGGTCCGGGAAATGGGCGCCCCCGCCTCAACCTCCAGTTGGTCGGTACAGGTCCCGTCGGATTAGCCGGCGAGGGCGCGGCGGATCTGGTCGAGGTGGTTCCGGTCGTGGGCGACGACGGCCTCGGCCAGGGCGACCACGGTCATGGGCCCACGCCGACTGTGGACGCCGACCAACTCCCACTCGTCGTCGGACAGCGAGTCGAAGATCCGGGTGTTGGCCTCGCGCAGGGAGCGCCAGCGCTGGAGGGAGTCCTTGACCGCCGGCTCCAGGGGGCCGAACCGCTGGGCCCAGACGTGCTCGTCGAAGGTCTCCAGGACCGGCCGGTCCTCGGTGAGCATCTTCCGCAGGCGAACCCCGTAGACGGCTTCGGTGTCGGCCAGATGAGCGATGACCGCCGCCGCGCTCCACTCCTCGGGAGCCGGCTCCCGCCCGAGGCGGGCCGGTTCGGCGGCGCCCACGAGGGACACCAGGTCCCTGGCGGTGGCCTTCAATCGTTCGACGGTCAGGGCACGGGCGCTGGTGCGCATCACCACACCTCATCACGCCAGCGCGGAAGTGACAACCCTGGCCCTTGTGAAGACGGCGTCGAACATCTCCTCGGTGAGGGTGCCGGTGAAGGTGTTCTGCTGGCTGGGGTGGTAGGAGCACACCAGCAACCGCCCGTCGGGCAGCACTGCCTCGACCAGATGACCGAAGCGCGGCCGGGGCCGCAGGCCCACCAGCCGGGCCACGGCGTCGTAGGCGAACTGCCCCAGCACCACCACCACCCGGACCGAGGCCAGAGCCGCCATCTCCCGGGCCAGGTACCCGATGCACTCGTCCCGCTCCGCCGGCGTCGGCTTGTTGGCGGGAGGTGCGCAACGCACCGCCGCGGCCACGTAGGCGCCACCCAGGACCAGGCCGTCGCCGGCATGGACACTGGTCGGCTGGTTGGCGTAACCGGCCCGGTGCAGCGCCCGGTACACCCAGTCGCCCGACCGGTCACCGGTGAAGACCCGCCCCGTGCGGTTCCCCCCATGGGCCGCCGGCGCCAGCCCCACCACCAGCAGACTGGCCAGAGGATCGCCGAACCCCGGAACGGGCCGGCCCCAGTACTCCTCGCCGGCGAACGAAGCACGCTTCTCCACGGCGACCAATTCCCGCCACGCCACCAGCCGCGGACAGCGCCGGCAGTCGACGACCTCGGCGGTGATAGCGGCCAGCGCGGCCGCGGCTCCGGAGCCGGCGGGGACAGCCACAGGCCACAAGGTACGTTGGCCGTTCGTGCCCCGCCGCCCCAGCCGCCCGAAGCCGCCCCCGCCCACCCTCCTCCTCTTCGTCCGTCACGGCCGCACGCCCACCACCGGCAAGGTGCTGCCGGGTCGGGCCGCCGGTCTCCACCTGGCCGACGAGGGCAAGGCCCAGGCCGAGGCCGTGGCCGAGCGGCTGTCGGCGCTGAAAAAGGTCGACGCCATCTACGTCTCGCCGCTCGAGCGCACCCGGGAGACAGCGGCGCCCATCGGCCGGCGCCTGAAGCTCAAGGTGACCCCGGACAAGGGCCTGCTCGAGTGCGACTTCGGCGACTGGACGGGCCAGGACCTGAAAAAGCTCAACAAGCTGCCGGAGTGGCGGGCCGTGCAGCAGCACCCGAGTGGTTTCCGCTTTCCCGGCGGGGAATCATTTCGGGAGATGCAGACTCGTATCGCCGGCACCATCGGCCGCCTCCGGGCCCGCCATCCGGGCCAGACTGTGGTCCTGGTGTCGCACGCGGATCCGATCAAGGTGGCGGTGGCCGACGCCGCCGGCACCCATCTGGACCTCTTCCAGCGGGTCGTGATCTCGCCCTGCTCGGTCACCGCCATCGCCTACTCCGACAGCGGCCCGTTCCTCCTGACGGTGAACTCCACCGGCGATCTCGCCGAGCTGAAGGTGAATTGAACAAAGATGGGCCGCTCCTACGAGCTTCTCGACGTGGACAAGCTCACCGTGGGAACCATCGGCGAACCAGGCCAGCGGGTCTTCCTGCTCCAGGCCCGCCACGCCGACCAGGTGGTGACGCTGAAGCTGGAGAAGGCCCAGGTGGCCGCCCTGGCTGCGCACTTCGGCCAGCTCCTCGAGGACCTGCCCGAGCCCGATCGGCTGCCGGAGGATTTGGAGCTGGAGACGCCGGCCGAGCCCGAATGGGTCGTGGGCAGCCTGGGATCGTCCTGGGACGACGACCTCGACCGGCTCCTGCTGCTCGTCGAGGAAGCCGTGCCCGAGGGAGCCGAGGCGGAGGCGGCCGAGGCCCGCATCGGGCTGACCCGTGCCCAGATGGCCGCTCTGGCCGTGCGGGGGGCAGAGCTGGTCACCGCCGGTCGCCCGCCCTGCCCACTCTGCAGCTACCCGCTCGACCCGAGAGGACACCAGTGCCCCCGCACGAACGGGCACCGGCCGCCAGCGCTCTGACCCATCTCGCCGCCGGCGGGATAGAGCTGAAGGGAAGGATGCCGTGGAGCTCCAACGGCACCTTCCTGGTCGAAGTGACCCACGAGGGGGCGACGATGCCGGCGGTGTACAAGCCGGTGCGGGGCGAGCGGCCCCTGTGGGACTTTCCCGGTGGCCTCTACGTCCGGGAAGTGGCCGCCTACCTGCTCTCCGATGCCCTCGGCTGGGGCATCGTGCCCGAGACCATCGTCCGCCAGGAGGCGCCTTTCGGCCCGGGGTCGCTGCAGCGCTTCGTGCCCGCCGACTTCTCCCAGCACTATTTCACCCTGCTCGAACATCCCGAGCACCACGATGCCCTGAAGGCCATCGTCACCTTCGACCTGCTGGCCGACAACGCCGATCGCAAGGCCGGCCACTGCCTCCTCGGTCATGACGGGCGCATCTGGGCCATCGACAACGGGTTGTCCTTCCATGTCGAGCCCCACCTGCGCACCGTCATCTGGGATTTCGCCGGCCAGCCGGTACCTGAAAACCTCGTGGCCGACGCCGCCCGGATAGCCGCCGACGGCGTCGACGGCCTCGGCGAGCTGCTTCATCCGATCGAGATCGAGGCCCTGTGCCGGCGGGCGGCGGCGGTCGCCGAAGTGGCCGTCTTCCCTGAACCCGGCTCCCGCCACGCCTACCCCTGGCCCCTGGTCTGAGCCCACTATCGGTGCGTCGATAACCGAGGAGTGCGTCAGGTAGCGTCGGGTGATGCCGAGTCAGGACGAGGTTCGCCTGGCCGTCCCCGCCACGCCGGAGTACCTCCGTCTGGCCAGGGTGACGGCGTCCGGGCTGGCCAGCCGCCTCGGGTTCAGCTACGACGAGGTCGAGGACCTGCGCCTGGCCATCGACGAGCTGTGCTTCATCCTGATCGGCAGCCGGGGCCGGGCCGGCAGCGTCGAGCTGCGCTACGCCATGGTTCCCGGCGCCCTCGAGGTCGAAGGCGTCGGCAACTTCACCGACGCCGCTCCCAACGGGGCGGAGGCCGACAACTCCACGCAGCTGCGCCTGGCCTCCTTCTCCCAGCAGATCCTTTCGGCCCTGCTGGACGACTACTCCGTCTACCGCGACGACCAGGGCCGGACCTGCTTTCGCCTGGTGAAGCGCCGCACCGCCGTCCATCCATGACCTTCGACGCCCAACAGCGCGAGGACCTGCGGCGAAAGTTCGCCGAGTTCGCCGTCGGTCGGGACGCCGGCCTGCGGGCGGAGCTGATCGAGGCCCACCTGGGCCTGGCCGAGTACCTGGCCCGGCGCTTCAGCAACCGCGGCGAACCTCTCGACGACCTCGTCCAGGTCGCCTCCGTGGGATTGCTGAAGGCGGTCGACCGCTTCGAGCCCGACCGCGGCGTGGAGTTCTCCACCTACGCCACCCACACCGTCGTCGGTGAGCTGAAGCGCCACTTCCGTGACAAGGGCTGGGCCGTACGCGCCCCCCGGCGCATGCAGGAGCTGTACCTGCGCCTCGGGAAGGTGGTGAGCACCCTCAGCCAGGAGCTGGGGCGCTCGCCCACCATCCCCGAGCTGGCCACCGACGCCCAGGTCTCGGAGGAAGAGGTTCTCGAGGCGCTCGAAGCGGGCCAGGCCTACCGGTTCTCCTCCCTCGACGCGCCCAGTCCCGGCGACGACGACGGGGACAGCCTCGGCGCCCATCTGGGCGAGGTCGACCCCCTGATGGCCGACGCCGAGCACCGCATGGCGCTCACCCCGTTGATCGCCCGCCTGCCCCAGAGGGAGCAGACGATCATCCATCTCCGGTTCTTCGAGGGTCTGACCCAGTCGGAGATCGCCTCGCGCCTCGGCATCAGCCAGATGCACGTGTCGCGGCTGCTGGCCAGGAGCCTGGCCAAGCTTCGCTCCGCCGCCGAAGTAGACTGACCGCCCCGTGCGCGTGGTGCTCGTCGTCAACCTGACGGCATCGGCGGTAACCGAAGAGAACCTGGCGCTGGTGGACCAATCGCTCCGCGAGGACCACGATCTCACCGTTTTCCGCACCACCGAACGGGGACATGCCCGCGTTCTGGCTCGAGAGGCCGCTGCCGACGGGGCCGATGTTGTGGTCGTCTTCGCCGGCGACGGCACCCTGAACGAGGCGGCCAACGGGTTGGTGGGCAGCTCCACCGCGCTGGGCGTGCTCCCTGGCGGCTCCACCAACGTCTTCGCCCGCACCATCGGCATGGGCCGCCGCCCCGCGCCCGCCACCGATGTGCTGCGGGCGGCCATTGCCGGCGGCGCCCGCAGGCGGATCGGTATCGGACGAGCCAACGACCGCCACTTCCTCTTCCACGTCGGGATGGGTTTCGACGCCGCCGTGGTGGAGCAGGTCGAGGACCATGCCCCGCTCAAACGGGCCCTGGGGCAGGTCGCATTCGCCTATTGCGCAGTCACCACCTGGCTTTGCCGTTACGAGCGATCGAAGCCCCGGTTCACCATCAGGTTCGGGGGCCCGGCCGGATCGGAGGGCACAGCCGGTGGCCCCGAAGCCCTCGAGGCCACCTTCGCCATATGCCTGAACACCAACCCCTACACCTACGTGGGGCCTCGCCCGATCGACGTGGACCCTGGCGCCACCCTGGATTCTCCCCTTTCTCTGGTCGCCTTCCGCAACATCGGGCTCACGACGCTGGGCACCGTCCTCGCCTCGTCGCTGTCCGGCCGGGGCCTGCCGGCCAACCTCGATGCCGTCGTTCTGCACCGGGACCTTCAAGCCATTTCAGTGGAAGGGCACCGCCCTTTCCCGTGGCAGGTGGACGGGGATCTGGCCGGCACGACAGCCGCGTTGGAGATCTCCTACCAGCCGGATTGCCTCGACCTGTTCGTCCCGATGGGCGAATTCGCCGGCTAGGGGGCTTTCGAAAACTTTTTTACTTTGCCCATTGCCACCGGCTCCTCCACCGGTTACGCTGACGGGACCGATTTGCTTTCCCAATGCCTGTTGAAGTCATGGTAGGCTTTGTGAAAGGAATCACAAGCTGCGTCAGAAGAGACGCTAGGAGAAAAACCGTGGCCCTCATGTGGAGTCGGACGATCGATTGGGACGCCGGAGACTGGCGGGATGTGGCGGCCTGCCGCGACACCGACCCGGACCTGTTCTTCCCAGTCGGCACCACGGGGCTGGCCCTCGACCAGATCGAGGCGGCCAAGGCGGTCTGCCGCCAGTGCGAGGCTCAGCCGGCCTGTCTCGAGTTCGCGCTGGCCACCAACCAGGAGTCCGGCGTGTGGGGTGCCACCGCCGAGGAGGAGCGCCGCAAGATCCGCAAGGCCTGGCTGGCGCGCCACCGCCCCGTCTCCGCCTGAGCTTCCCCCTCCCCCGGTAACTCCGGGTCAAGCTGACTGCGGCGACGCCACCGGGATACGCAGCTCCACCAGAGTTCCTCCGTCTGAGTGCAGCGCCATCGATCCGGCCAGCTGACCGGTGACGAGCCCGCGCACGATGGACAATCCGAGCGAGTGGGTGCCCTCAACCGAGAAGCCCACCGGCAGCCCTCGCCCGTTGTCCTGAACGTGGACGACCAGCTCCACGCCGTCGTTGTGGAGAACCAGCGACACCCGTCTCCCTCCTTCAGGTTCGTGCCCCGGGGGAAAGGCGTGCTCCACGGCGTTCTGCAGGAGCTCGGTCAACACCACGGCGAGCGGGGTGGCCAGCTCCGCCGGCAGCTCGCCGGCCTCGCCCTCGATCTCGAACGAGACAGGGTGATCAGGGGTGAGCACGCCGTCCTGGGCCATACGCACCAGCGGATCGAGGATCTCGTTGAACGGAACCTGTTGACTCGGGTCCCGCGAGAGGATCTCGTGGACCAGTGCCATCGAGCGGATCCGCCGACCCGCCTCTTCCAGCGCGGTTCTGGCCTCGGCGTGGGGTAGGCGGCGGCCCTGCAGCCGCAGGAGCGACGAGATGGTCTGGAGGTTGTTCTTGACCCGGTGGTGCACCTCGCGGATGGTCTCGTCCTTGGAGAGCAGCAGTTGGTCCCGGCGGCGCACGTCGGTCACGTCCCGCATGAGCACCAAGCCGCCGGTGGCCTCGCCGTGCTCCAGCAGCGGGATGCAGCGCAGCAGCACGCTCACGTCGGCGCCGGTGATCTCCTCGGTGACGGGCACGGCCTGGAAGAACGCCTTCTGCACCGCCGTCTCCTCGACGCCGAGCTCGTCCAGCCGCATGCCCTCGGTGTTGGAGTAGATCCCCATGCGGTGCAAGGCGTTCACCGCGTTGGGCGAGGCGTACTCCACCCGGCCCCGGGCGTCGAGCAGCAGCACGCCGTCGCCCACCCGGGGGGCCTCCTCGGCCACCGCGTCCTCGGTCTCGAAGGGGAACTCGCCGTTGAGGATCATGCGGGCGAAGCGGTCGAAGATCTGCACGTAGACCCGCTCCAACTCGCCGGGCCGCCGCCCCACGGTCAGGGCCGACTCCCGGGTCAACACGGCCAGCAGCTCGCCCCGCCACCGCACCGGGATGCACTGGACCTTGGCCCGCTCGCCCCGCGACCCGAGCGTGATCTCGCCCTCCACCAACTGGGCCTGCCGCCACGCCCGGGCGACCAGCGGACGCTCC
>DATLEK010000069.1:0-53417 GCA_035525365.1 Acidimicrobiales bacterium | reverse complement strand
AGCCTGTGGCGCGCCGTCTGAGCCGCTCTCGTGTCCAGCGCCACCGAGGCACTGCGCCGGGTCCGTCTCTGGATCTGATTTCCCCGCCCGGCAGCCGGCGAGGTGTGGTGGACGAGACGCCCCGATAATGCTTTGTCACGCCGGCATGGAGGCGCCTGGCCAGCGACAGCGCATAGCGCCCCGTACGTGCGCTCCGCACCGGGCCGGTCATGCTCCGGTCCCGGACCTCGCAGGCGTGCGTCCCGCCCGGTATCAACTGGACCGGCGGGCTGGGCATCACGGTGCGAACCGGAGATCGACACCTGCCGACGGGGTCACGTCGCCACTGGTGTGCAAGCCCGTCATCCGCCCGCCACGAAGGCGACCACGACGTAGGCGGCGTGCTTGTCGACGTTCTGCCGTCGATGGTCGTACACCGTCGTCGTCCGAGGGTCGGCGTGGAGAGCGGCGATCTGGACCTCTCGGAGGGCAGTTTTGCCACGGATGGGACACCCCGTTGGCAGTCATGGGACCACCTCGGTATCCACCAACGCCGGTCGGGCACACGTTCGACTCGCACCCGACGTCAACCAGGCGAAGGGTGCCCATGGCCTACATGGAGGTGTCGGTGTTCGAGATCGGAAGAGGTGCTGCGGCTGTAGCTGCGCGGTGAGGGATACCGGGGGATCGACCGCCTGAGCAGTGTCGACCGCAAGACGGTCCGCCGCTACGTGGAGGCGGCCGTCGCCGCTGGGCTCACCGCTGACGGCGGCGAGGAGCAGCTGAGCGACGTGATGATCGGCCAAGTGTGCGAGACGAGGCAGTTCGTAGAATAATTCGAGCGCATACACCAACTCGGCGACGATGAGGTCCGCCGGCGTAAAGCTCTGGCGCCGAGCGGAGAAGGCCGTCGCCCGACGTCCAAGACCTCCGGAGGGACAGCGGCCGCGGCCGCGCCGTTGCCCCCTTGGACATCCTCGGATGAGGCCCGCAGAAAGATCGAATTCTTCTCGGAAAAAGCTTGACAGACGAACGCGTGTTTGGTACAGTAACTATCAAGTCGCAGCCACCTCGATGGCAGCGCATCGCCACCTCGAGTAGCCGGGTCGACGGCTCTCCGCAAAGCCATAGCTCTGTGTCCCTGGAGAGGGGAGGTTTCGAATGAGTCTCGATTTTGTAGGCGCCGCAGTGTCGTTCCGCGGCCTGGTGCGCGAGATGGACGTGGGGGTGATGGAGGGCAGGTTGTGCGTGCTGGTGGCCGAGGAGATGGCCCGGGTGGAAAAGGCCTGTGCCGCCCTACGGGCCATGGCCGCGGCTCGAGCCGCCGATTGCGGAGCGCATCGCGAGCGCGGGTTTGGCTCGGCCGAGGACTGGCTGGCCGGCGCCTCGGGGTCCACCCGCAGCCAGGCCAAGTCAGACATCCAGACCGGCTCGCGCCTGGAGGACCTCCCCGAGACCAAAGAGGCAGCCCTGCAGGGCGACCTGTCTCTCGGCCAGGCCGAGGAGATCGCCAGGACCGAAAAGGAAAAGCCCGGGTCTGAGTCCGAGATGATCAACAAGGCCAAGTCCTCCACCCGCCAGCAGCTGGCCGACGCCGGCAGAAAGCTCCGCCAGGAAGGCGTCGATCGCCAGCAGCTGGGCAAGGACCAGCACGCCAAGCGTGGCGTGCGGAGCTGGACCGACGGTGACGGCATGGTCTGTGGCCAGTTCCGCTTCGAGCCCGTGGTCGGCGTACCGCTGGTGACCCGCCTGGAGGCCGAGGCCGACCGCATCCACCGGGAGGCGCGGCGAACGGGCTCCACCGAGTCGTGGGAGGCACACGCCGCTGACGCTCTAGCCGCCATGATGGGCGAGGGGGGCGTTAGGCCGCACCGCACCAAGGCCGACGTGGTCTTCGTGGTGGACCTGGGCACCTACCGCCACGGCGAGCACCCCGAGACGGTGTCGCACATCGTGGGCGGTGGGCCGGTGGATCCCGAGGTGGTGCGGGAGATAGCCAAGGATGCCTTTCTGAAGGTGGTGTTCCACGACGGGGTCAACATCCACACCGTGGACCACCTGGGCCGCTACATCCCCGCCGAGCTGCGCACCGCTCTGGAGCTGGGTGACCCACCAGAGTTCGACGGGATCACCTGTTCAGGGTGTGGCAAGAAGTTCAACCTCCAGTGGGACCACCTCGATCCGGTCTGTGCCGGCGGGCTCACCAGCTATGCCAACGAGGACCCCAAATGCTGGGAGTGCCACGCCAAGAAGTGCGACGAGGAGCGGGCCGCCGGCCTGTACAACAAGCCGCCACCCCGGCCACCAGCCCAGGGGTCGCCGGACGCCCACACCAGGCCAACCACCGGAGACGTCACAGTCGGTGCCGCTTGAAAGGCCAGGACGATGGGTGCCGTTGACCATCCTCAAATAAAGTACACTTACTGAGATAAGCGTACGAAAGGCGGCTCGTGGAGCCAGCGGGCGTCGAGGTTCCCATCGTGTGGCGAGGTCGTCGGGCGCGGGCGTTCGTGCCGACCCGGCTCGCTGACCGGGACCTCACGCTCGATGCCCGGAGCGTCGCGGGGGCAGCCCGCGCGCAGGCTGCGGTCGAGCACGGCGCCGAGACGATGCCCGAGGACTTCGCCGCGCTGGCCCGGCTGCTTCTTCGAGCGGAGGGCGTGGCGTCGTCCTTCATCGAGGGCGTGAGCGCACCGGTCCTCGACATCGTCCTCGCCGAGGCCGACGAGAGGCGAGCGCCGTCAGCCGCCACGTGGGTGGCGACGAACCTCGCCGCGGTCACCGAGGCAATCGAGGCGGCGCACGCCGGTCCCCTGACGATCGAGAGCCTGTGCCGATGGCATCGGACCCTCATGACCGGAAGCCCAACGCCAGCGCACCACGTCGGCGTCCTGCGGGCCGAGCAGGGATGGATCGGCGGAACGTCACCGCTGGACGCCCACCTCGTGACGCCGCCGCCCGAGGAGGTGCCGGCGCTCGTCGATGATCTGATCGCCTACGTCAACCGCGACGACGTCGACCCCGTCAGCCAAGCAGCTATCGCGCACGCCCAGTTCGAGGTCATCCACCCCTTTGCCGACGGAAACGGCCGCGTCGGGCGCGTCCTCGTCGCGTGGATCCTCGTTCGCCGTCTGTCGGTTGTCACTGCTCCGCCGGTGAGCACCCGGATCGCTGCCGATGTCGGCGGCTACGGGTCGGGGCTCGTGCTGTTTCGCATGGGCGACCACAACACGTGGATCCGCTGGTTCGCGGACGCCGTTTCAGGCGCCGGCCGTGCGCAGCAGGAGCTGGTCGCGTCGGTCGAGCGGCTGCAGCGCGAGTGGCGCGAGCGTCTCGAGGCGCCCCGACAAGGGGCGAGACGCCTGCGGAGCAACGCCGCGGCTTGGCGGGCCCTCGACCTGCTTCCGCGACTCCTCGTGCTCACCGGACCGATCGTCGCGAGCGAACTTGCCATCCCCTTGAAGTCGGCGAACGCAGCCCTGCGCGACCTCGTCGATGCCGGTGTCCTCGTCGAGCACGGCACAGTCCAACCAAGCGGCCGGGGTCGGCCGAGCCGCCTGTACACCAGCGCAGAGCTACTTGGTCTCACGGGATCGAACCCGATGCGGGCGTGACCAGCTCGGCGACGTCCTCGAGCACCAGCCCAGGCGCGCTGGATCATCCCGGCTGGGCGTGGCGGCCACGGCGGCGCTACCTGAATTGCTGAAGCCAGCGTCCCGGTAGCGTCGCCGGGGTGATCGTCGGGGTTCCCACCGAGACGAAGACCGGCGAGAACCGCGTCGCCCTCACCCCCGACGGCGTGCGGGAGCTGGCGGCGCACGGGCACCAGGTGCTGGTACAGCAGGGGGCGGGGGAGGCCTCGTCCATCACCGACGGCGAGTTCGCCGCCGCCGGCGCCACCGCCTGCCCGGTAGAGGACGCGTGGGCCGCGGATCTGGTGGTGAAGGTCAAGGAGCCGATCGGCGAGGAGCTGCGGCGGCTGCGGGGCGACCAGGTGGTCTTCACCTACTTCCACCTGGCCGCGGCACCGGTGGTGGCCAAGGCCCTGCTGGCCGCCGGCACCACCGCGCTGGCCTACGAGACGGTGCAGCTGGCCGACGGCACGCTGCCTCTTCTCGCGCCCATGAGCGAGGTGGCCGGCCGCATGGCGCCGCAGATCGGCGCCCACTACCTGCAGAGGGAGAACGGCGGCAGGGGAGTCCTCCTCGGCGGTGCTCCCGGGGTGCGTCCGGCCCGGGTCGTGGTGATCGGCGCCGGCAACGTCGGCTGGAACGCGGCGTGGATCGCCCAGGGTATGGAGGCCGAGGTGTGGCTGCTCGACAAGGACCTGGACCGGCTCCGCTTCGTGGACCAGATCCACAAGGGCCGCATCCTCACCCTCGCCTCCAACCGTGGAGCGGTGGAGCGGGCCGTGTCCGAAGCCGATCTCGTCATCGGCGCCGTCCTGGTGGCCGGCGGTCGGGCGCCGGTCGTGGTCACCGAAGAGATGGTCCGGGGGATGCGCAGAGGTGCGGTCATCGTCGACATGGCCGTGGACCAGGGCGGCTGCATCGCCACCACCGTGCCCACCACCCACGACGCGCCGGTTTACGAGCGCCACGGGGTCATCCACTACGCCGTCACCAACGTGCCCGGTGCGGTGCCCCAGACATCCACCTACGCCCTCACCAACGCCACCCTTCCCTACGTTCTGGCCGTAGCCGAGCGCGGTGTGCGAGGAGCCATCGATCACGATCATGCGCTGCGCCCGGGCGTCCTCACCGCCGGAGGCCGAGTCACCAATCCAGCCGTTGCCGAGGCTCTCGGCGAGGAGGCGTCCGATCCCCTCCACTGCCTCCCCCCGAGCGAGCGGTCCGCCGGGGGTCCGGGGGCCAACTAACCTCTTCCATCATGGCCAGCGACGCAGCACCGGTAGACCCGCGCGCCCTTCTCGAGCAGGAGCGCAAGGATCTGCAGGACCAGCTCAACGAACTCGGGTTCGGCAGTACCAGCGAGGGTCTCACCTACGACGCCAACTTCGCCGATTCCAGCCAGGTGACCGCCGAGCGGGGTGAGGCGTCGACACTGGCGGCGAACCTACGCGAGGCGCTGGAAGAGGTCGAGGCCGCTCTGGTGAAGCTCGACGACGGTGGCAACTACGGCGTCTGCGAGGGGTGCGGCAAGCCCATTCCCGCCGCCCGCCTCGAGGCCATGCCCGCCACCGCCTTCTGCATCGACTGCGCCTCCAAGCGCTGACCGACTTTCGGGTCGCAAGCAGAGCTTGCTCCCCGATCAGCAAGGTGCTCCGGGCGACCGGCGGAGCCGGCTCGCCCTCCGCCGTTCCTCTTTGCCGGCATCCGAGAGAGGCCGCCTCCGGCGGCGGGAGCGGTCGCCGCCGCAACTCGCCTCAGACTTCGCGAAGTCGGCGGGTCTAGCGCGAGCTAGTCGTCAGGCCCGGGGGAGCAGGCCGACCGCCTCCTTCGCCTGCGCGACGGTGACCGAAGCCACCGATCTGGCCCTGGCTGCTCCCTCGTCGAGAATGGCCGCCGTCGCCTTCCCCTCCTCCAGCTCTCGGTAACGGGCCCGAATGGGTGCCAGCAGCTCCACCACAGCTTCTGCGGTGTCGGCCTTCAAGGGGCCGTACTGGCTGTAGCCGGCGCCCACCTCCTCGACACTGCGCCCGGTGGCCGCGGCCAGGATGGTGAGGAGGTTGGACACGCCCGGCTTCTTCTCAGGGTCGTAGCGGACCTCGGCCTCGGTGTCGGTCACCGCTCTTTTGATCTTGCGGGCAATTGCTTCGGGTTCGTCCAGGATCAGGACGGTTCCCTGGGGTGAATCAGCCGATTTCGACATCTTCGCCGTCGGCTCCTGGAGATCCATGATGCGGGCACCGACGGGCGGGACGGTTGCCTCGGGAACGGTGAACACCTCGCCGTAGCGATGGTTGAAGCGCTCGGCCAGGTCACGGCACAGCTCCAGATGCTGGCGCTGCTCGTCGCCCACCGGGACGCGGTCGGCCTGGTAGAGCAGGATGTCGGCCGCCTGGAGCACGGGGTAGGTGAACAGCCCCACCCTCGCCGACTCCTCGCCGGCCTTGCCCGCCTTGTCCTTGAACTGGGTCATCCGGCGCAGCTCTCCGACCGAGGCCACGCACTGCAGGACCCATGCCAGCTCGGCGTGCTCGTGGAGATGGCTCTGGACGAACAGTGTGCACAGCGAGGGGTCGAGCCCAGCCGCCAGCAGCAGCTGTGCCGTCTCCAGGGTGCGGGCCCGGAGGTCGGCAGGGTCGCGCGGGATGGTCAGGGCATGCAGGTCGACGACGAAGAAGTAGGCGTCATGGTGGTGCTGGTCGTCGACCCACTGGCGGATGGCGCCGAGATAGTTGCCCAGGTGGGCGTCGCCGGTTGGCTGGATACCGGAAAGGACGCGGGGCATCGGCCATGGTATGCCCCGATTCCACCGGCCCCGCCGGTATCCTCGCCCGGTGCCGTACGACGTGAGCACGCCCGTCTTCGAGGGGCCCTTCGACCTGCTCCTCCATCTGATCACCAAAGAGCAGGTCGACCTCTACGAGGTGTCGCTGAGCGCCATCATCGACGGCTACATTGATCACCTCGACCACCTCGAGCAGCTTGATCTCGACGTGGCCACCGAGTTCCTCCTGATCGCCGCCACCCTCATCGAGCTCAAGACCCGCCGCCTGCTCCCGGGCCGCGACGGCATCGATCTCGATGAGGAGCTGGGCCTGTGGGAGGAGCGGGACCTGCTGATCGCCCGCCTCATCGAGTGCAAGACATTCAAGGACGCCGGCCTTTCGCTGGAGCGCCTGGCGGCTCGGGCTGCCAGATCGCTGCCCCGCACAGCCGGCATGGAGGAGCGGTTCCTCGCCCTGGTCCCCGACGTGCTGGCCGGCATCACTCCGATCCAGTTGCACGACGCGCTGGTGCGGGCCTTCACGCCCCGCCCCGTGCCGCGGGTCGACCTGGACCACCTGGCCCCCATCCGGCTCAGCGTCACCGACGCCGTGGACGCCCTTGTCCGGGGCCTGCCGGAGACGGGCAGCGGGGTCTTCCGGGAGCTGACCGCCCACCTGGACAAGCCGCTCGAGGTCATCGTCTGGTTCCTGGCCGCGCTCGAGCTCTACAAGGACGGCCGGGTGGAGCTCCACCAGTCGGAGCGCTTCGGCGAGCTGCGGATCACCTGGCTGGGAGAGCGCCACGTGGAGGAAGAACGCTCCTGGATGGAGACGGCCCTGGAGACCCGACACGACGGGGCCGAGGCCGCCCCCCAGCCGCTGCGGTGAGCGAGGACGCCCGAGCCATCGAGGCCGTGCTGATGGTGGCAGACGAGCCGGTGCCGCCGGGGCTGCTGGCCGAGCTGCTGGAGGTGTCCGCCAGCAGAGTGGAGGAGCTGTGCCGGGAGCTGGCAGCCGAGTACGAGGCAGCGGGCCGCGGCTTCGTTCTGGTCCGGGTGGCCGGCGGCTACCGCTACCAGAGCGCCCCCGACCTCGCCCCCTACATCGAGCGGTTCGTGCTCGAAGGCCAGAGTGCCCGCCTGTCCGCCGCCGCCCTGGAGACCTTGGCCATCGTGGCCTACAAGCAACCCGTTTCCCGCGCCCAGGTGTCAGCCATCCGCGGCGTCAACGTCGATGGCGTGATCCGCACCCTGTCCCAGCGCGGGTACATAGAGGAGGTGGCCCGCGATCCCGGTCCCGGCCAGGCCGTGCTCTACGGGACAACGGGCCTTTTCCTCGAGAAGTTGGGACTCGACACCCTCAACGACCTGCCACCGCTGGCCGAGTTCATGCCGGACCCGGCGGTGGTCGACGCGCTGGAACAGGGCCTGCGCCCGGCGGGGTGAACCCGGGCACCGCGGCCGAGGAAGGTGAACGCCTCCAGAAGGTTCTGGCCAGGAGGGGGTTCGGGAGCCGCCGGGTGTGCGAGGAGCTGATCGCCGCCGGCCGGGTCCGGGTGAACGGCCAGCGGGCCGCTTTGGGTCGCCGTGTCAACGTCGGCCAGGACGTGGTGGATGTCGACGGAGTACGGGTCGGAGTTCGTGAGGGCCTGGTGTACTACCTGCTCAACAAGCCGGCCGGTGTCGTCACCACGGCCAGCGATCCCCAGGGCCGCCCCACGGTGGTGGAGCTGGTCCCGCTGGAGCCTCGGATCTTCCCCGTCGGGCGCCTCGACGCCGACACCGAGGGCCTCCTGCTACTGACCAACGACGGCGAGTTGGCTCACCGCCTCACCCACCCGTCCTTCGGCGTGGAGAAGGAGTACCTGGCCGAGGTGGAGAGCCGGCCATCTCTCACCACGCTGCAGCGCCTGCGCAAGGGTGTGGTCCTCGACGACGGGACCACGGCGCCGGCCCGGGTCGTCCTGGTGGCGCCCAAGGCGCTCCGGATAACCATCCACGAGGGCCGGAACCGCCAGGTGCGCAGGATGTGCGCGGCCGTGGGCCACCCGGTGTTACGCCTGGTGAGGACCCGCATCGGCCCCCTCGCCGAACGCGGTCTTCGCCCCGGCGAATGGCGGCCGTTGACCCTCGCCGAGCGGCGGGCCCTGGAGGAAGCGGCCACGGCACCGTAGATTCGCCTCGTGTCCCCAGCCGTTCGAGCCTTGCGCGGCGCGACCAGGGTCGAGGCCGATACCCGGGAACAGGTGACCGGGCGCGTCCAGGAGCTGGTCACCGCCATGCTCGAGCGCAACGGCGTGGTGAACGACGATCTCATCAGCATCGTCATCACCGCCACCGACGACATCCACTCCATGTTCCCGGCCGAGGCGGCTCGCGGCTGCGGGCTGGGCGACGTCCCCCTCCTGTGCGCCCAGGAGCTTGACATCGAGGACAAGCCCCGCCTGTGCATCAGAGTCCTGATGCACCTGAACACCGAGAAGGACCGCTCCGAGCTGCACCACGTCTACCTGGAGGGAACGGGAGTGCTCCGCGATGACCTCCCCGAGTAGCCCCGGCCCGACCAAGGCGCTGGTGGTGGGCACCGGCCTGATGGGCGCGTCCATCGGTATGGCGCTGAAGGCGCGGGGATGGCACGTGACGGGCAGGGACACCGACCCCCGGCGGGCCGAACGGGCGTTGGAGCTGGGGGCTCTTGATGCCGTGGACGAGGGCGGCCAGGGGGACCAGGCACTGGCGGTGGAGATCACCTTCGTGGCCACGCCGGTCTCGACCATCCCCACCGAGGCGAGAGCGGCGCTGGCCTCTGGCGGGCTGGTGACAGATGTCGGCAGCGTGAAGGGCCCCATCGTGGCCTCGGTCGGCTCTCCTCGATTCGTCGGGGGCCACCCCATGGCGGGATCCGAGCAGGAGGGAGTGGACGGCGCCGACGGCGAGCTGTTCGAGGGTGCCACCTGGGTGCTCACGCCCACCGACGACACCGATCCCGAGGCCTTCGCCCGGGTGCGGACGGTGATCTCCTCCCTCGGCGCCGATGTGGTGGCCATCGCTCCCGAACGCCACGACGAGCTGGTGGCCGTGGTGTCCCACGTCCCCCACCTGGCCGCGGCCACCCTGATGGGCATCGCCGCCGAGGGTGCCGCCGAGCACGCGGCGATGCTGCGCCTGGCGGCGGGCGGCTTCCGCGACATGACCCGTATCGCCGCCGGGCACCCGGGCATCTGGCCCGACATCTGTGCCGAGAACCGAACGGCGATCGTGGCCGCCCTCGACCGTTTCGTGGATGCTCTGGGTGAGGTGCGCCATGTGGTGCAGGCGGGGGACCGCGCCCGGCTTCTCGAGGTGCTCGAAGGGGCCAGGGCGGCCCGCACGAATCTTCCCGCCCGAGCGCCCCGTCCGGAGGACCTGGCCGAGGTCAGGGTGCCCGTGCCCGACCGCCCCGGTGCCGCCGCCCAGGTGCTGACCCTGGCCGCCGAGCTCGGCATCAACGTCGTCGACATGGAGACGGCTCACTCGGTGGAAGGTGACCGCGGCGTGCTGGTCCTGGTGGTGGGAGTTCAGGCCGCCGATCATCTTCGCCAGGCACTGGTGGAACGGGGCTTCCGGCCTTCGGTCCAGCCGCTCGGTTGACCGTGTTCGAGCTGACAGGGGGCCGCCCTCTGAGAGGGAGCCTGAAGGTGCCCGGAGACAAGTCGATCTCCCACCGGGCGCTCCTCATGGGAGCACTCGCCCCCGGCACTTCCCGCATCACCGGTCTGTCCACCGGCCAGGACGTGGCCCACACCGCCGCCGCCGTTCACGCACTGGGGGCTCTCCTCGAGGGTGGCGACCGCATCACCGGTGGAAGCGGGCATCTCCACCCCAGCAATGCTCCGGTGGACGTAGGGAACTCCGGCACAACCATGCGCCTGTTGAGCGGTATCTGTGCCCGCTTTCCGTGGAGCACGGTGCTGGCGGGTGACGCTTCCATAGCCCGCCGGCCCATGGACCGGGTGGCCATTCCCCTTCGCCTGATGGGAGCGGCCGTAGAGGGGGAACCCGGCGATGGTGGCATGGCCGGGACCTTCCCGCCGTTGACCATCGCGGGTGGTGGCCTGCACGGCATCGACTACCGCCTGCCGGTGGCCAGCGCGCAGGTGAAGGGGGCTGTGCTGCTCGCCGGCCTGGGCGCCGACGGCGAGACGATGGTGCGGGAATCGGTGCTGACGAGAGCCCACACCGAGGAGATGTTGACCACCTTCGGAGCCGACGTGGAGGTGAGCGAGGACCGCCTGACCACGACGGTGCGCCCATCCGAATTGCAGCCCTTCGAGATCGACATTCCGGGTGACCCGTCGCAGGCCGCCTTCTGGGCCGTGGCCGCCACGTTGGTCCCGCACAGCGAGGTGACGATCGAACCTGTCTACATAGGGCAGGCCCGCGCCTGCTTCCTCGACGTGCTCCGGCGCATGGGAGCCGACATCGAGGTGGAGATGGTGAGCGGCACCGAGGCCCGGCTCCACGTCCGCCACACGCAGCTCCATGGAACCGACGTGGGTGGGTCCGAGATCCCGGGCCTGGTCGACGAGATCCCCGTGCTGGCCGTTGCCGCGGCGACAGCCGACGGCGTCACCACATTCAGGGATGCGGGCGAGCTGCGGGTAAAGGAGAGCGACCGCATCGCCACCGTCACCGCCGAGTTGACTGCTCTCGGAGCAAAGGTCGACCCTACCGGCGACGGTCTCGTCGTCACCGGAGCAGCGCCTCTCAGTGGAGGCCTGGTCAGCTCGCATGGCGACCACCGCCTGGCCATGGCTCTGGCCGTGGCCGCACTGGTGGCCGAGGGCACAACCCGCATAGAAGGATGGGACGCGGTGGCGACCAGCTACCCCGGTTTCGAGGAGGATCTTCGCCGGCTGTGGGAGTAGTGATCGCCATCGACGGCCCGGCTGGATCGGGTAAGTCCACCATCGCCAAAGCTGTCGCCGCCCATCTGGGCTTCGAGTACCTGGACACCGGCGCCATGTACCGGGCCGTGACGTTCGCCGTGCTGGCCCGGCAGGTCGACCCGCTCGACGTCAATAGCGTGGCCGGCGTGGCCCGTGACCTGAAGATCGATCTCGGCCCCCCCGTGATGGTGGACGGGATGGACGCCAGCGCCGCCATCCGCGGGCCCGAGGTCACCAGTCTGGTCAGCGCAGTTGCCGCGCAGCCCGAGGTGCGGGCCGAGATGGTCCGGCGCCAGCGGGAACTGGTCACTGACATGGCCGGCGTGGTGGTCGAGGGCCGGGACATCACCACGGTCGTTTTCCCCGATGCCGCCGTAAAGGTCTATCTGACGGCCAGCCATGAGGAACGGGCCGGTCGCCGCGCTCGCCAGGACGCCGAACCGGACACCGGGGCCGTCGGGGTCAACCTGGCCCGGCGCGACCGCATCGACTCGACCAGGGCGGCATCGCCACTGCGGGTCGCAGATTCCGCCGTCGTAATCGATACCACCGGGGTCACCATCGACGAGGTAGTCGAACAGGTCTTGGCGCTGCTGTGAACCGGCGCGACATCGTCTTCTACCGCATCTGCCGTGACGCGCTGGCCCTCTTCTGCCACCTCCTGTGGCGCCTCCGGGTCGAGGGGCGGGAGCGCCTTCCGGAGGGCCCGTTCATCCTCGCCCCCGTGCACCGCTCGAACATCGACACGCCGCTCGCCGGTGCCATCACCAAACGGAGGATGTGCTTTTTGGGCAAGGAATCCATGTGGAAGTACAGAGCTTCGGCCTGGCTGTTCAACAACCTCGGCGGCGTCCCTGTCCGGCGGGGCACCAGCGATCGCGAAGCCCTCCGCAAGTGCATGGACGTGCTCGAGCGCGGTGAGCCGCTGGTGATCTTCCCCGAAGGCGGCCGGCGATCGGGCCCGGTCCTCGAGCCTCTCCAGGAGGGAGCCGCCTATCTGGCGGTGCGGGCCGGGGTACCCATAGTCCCCGTAGGGATCGGCGGCTCCGAGCGGGCCATGCCCATAGGCGCCAGGTTCCTACGCCCCACCCGGATACACATCGTCGTGGGCGACCCGATCATGCCGCCGACCACCGAGGACGGCAAGCGCCCTCCCCGCCGGGCCGTCCGGGACCTGAACGAGCGCCTCCACGGCGAGATCCAGCGCCTGTTCGACGAAGCCCAGGTCAAAGCCGGCGCGTAGCTCTGGGGCCCTCAGCGGGCGAGGGCGTCGAGAACGTCGCTGGCCGCAAGAGCTCGGTCGTCGGCCAGCACGGTGGTCTTCGCGGGCGGGGCCAGCAGCGAGCCCGAGGCGGCGGCAGCGGCGGCACGAAGCAGGTCCCGGAGCTCCCGAGGTGGGGGGAAGTACTCGTCCTCGTCGGTGACGGCCACCACCTCGACGCCACCACTCGGCGCCAGCCGGCCCACCACGGCGCGGACCAACTCCTCGGGGGCGGAGGCCCCAGCCGTTACCCCGACGATGCCACTGAGGCTGTCCGGGACCTCATCGGGGGAGTTGACGCGATGAACGGGGCCGCGGCATTCCGCGCGCGCCACCTTCTCGAGAGCGACCGTGTTGGAGGAGTTGGCCGAACCGATCACGATGATGGCGTCAGCCCTTTCGGCAATGACCTTCAATGCCGACTGGCGGTTCGTGGTGGCGAAGCACAGGTCGCTACGGCCGGGCATCCACATCTCGGGGAAACGCTGACGAGTGGCATCGCGGACGTCGGCCCACTCGTCCATGCTCAAGGTGGTCTGGGCCAGGAAGGCCACCGGCTCTCCGGCGTCCAGATCCAGCGCGGCCACGTCGTCGGCAGTCTCGACCAGGCGCACCGACTCCGGAGCCACGGCCATGGTGCCCACCGCCTCGTCGTGGCCGGCGTGGCCCACGTACACGACGGTGTAGCCCTTGCCGGCCCGCACCTTCACCTCGTGGTGGACCTTGGTCACCAGTGGACAGACGGCGTCGACCACCACACCGCCGTTGGCCCGCGCCGCGGCCACGACCTCCGGCGCCGAGCCATGGGCGCTCAACATGAGCGGCGCACCCGCAGGAACCTCGGAAACCTCGTCGACGAAGACCACGCCCAGGCGCCGGAACCGGTCCACCACGATCTGGTTGTGCACGATCTCGTGGTAGCAGTACACCGGCGGCTCGAAAACCCGCACCATCCAGGCCAGCGCCTTGATGGCCATCTCAACGCCGGCACAAAACCCGCGCGGAGCCGCCAACAACACCACTTCAACGGCCACCCCCCGAGGTTAGTAATGCTCTGCCTCCACCCCCAGGCGTAAGCACGTAGAGCCCTCCTCCGCGGACCGGTAGCCTGGGGACATGTCGCTGCCTCGGGTGGTGGCCGTCTCTGACGGCTCGCCCGCCGCCCGGGCCGGCCTGCAACCTGGTGACGAGATCGTCGCCATGAGCGGGCAGGTGCCCCGGGACGTCATCCAATACCGCCTTCTGGCCGACGAGGCCGACGTGGAGCTCGACGTGGATCGAGGCGGCCTGCAACTCAGCCTCGTCGTGGCCAAGGAGGCGGGGGAGCCCCTGGGTGCGGAAGTCTCCTCGGCTCTGTTCGACCAGGTCCGCACCTGCGACAACCACTGCGAGTTCTGCTTCATCTTCCAGTTGCCCCCCGGGATGCGAAAAAGCCTCTACCTCAAGGACGACGACTATCGGCTCTCTTTCCTCTACGGCAACTTCACCACCCTTACCCGCTTCACCGAGCTGGACCTCGAGCGGATCGTCACCGAGCGCCTCAGTCCCTTGTACGTGAGCATCCATTCCACCGACGGCGAGATCCGCAGCCGCATGCTGCGCAACCGGCGAGGCGCCACCAGCCTGCGCTGGCTGCGGGCCCTTCTCGACCACGGCATCGAGGTCCACGGACAGGTGGTGGTCTGCCCAGGGGTAAACGACGCAGATGCACTCAACGACACCTTGGCCGGCGTGCTCGACACCTATCCCGAGTTGGCCAGCGTCGCTGTCGTGCCGCTGGGGGTGAGTCGGTGGTCGAACGAGTCCGCCATGCGCCCGCACACGAAGGCGGAAGCCGTAGCCGTCGTCGACAGCGTGGAGGAGTGGCAGGGGGTCTTCCGAGAGGCGCTGGGGCGCCGCCTCGTCTTCGCCGCCGACGAGTACTACCTGCTGGCCGGCCGCCCCTTTCCGCCCACCGAGGCCTACGAGGGCTTCGCCATGCACGAGGACGGGATCGGCATGGCCCGGCTCCTCGCTGAGACACTGACCGGCGAGCGTGAGAACGTCATCGGCGTCAAGGCCGGCTTCTTCGCATGGGTCGATGGCGCCCCTGCAGAGGGATACCGGGCCCCCAGAGTAGCCGACGGCGAAACCACCCCCGTCCGCGCCGGAGGCGGCATCCACGGCATGGACGCCAGGCCCAGTGGTGGTGCCGGCGTGGGCGCGAACATCGGGATAATCACGGGCACTTATGGCGCCGCTGTGCTCGGGCCGCTGCTCGGGCAGGTCCGATTGGACGGGGTGCGCCTTGTGCCGGTCGAGAACCGGTTCTTCGGCGGCAACATCGGCGTGACCGGTCTCATGGTGGGCGAGGACGTCGCCGCTGCCCTGGCGGATCAGCCCGAGGGCGACCGCTACCTCCTCCCCGACGTCTGCCTGTCGAACGGGCTCTTTCTCGACGGAACCACTCCAGCGGCTCTTCCCCGGCAGGTCGAGGTCGTGCCCACCGATGGGGCCTCCCTGCGAGCGGCACTCCTTGGGCCCACCCAGACACTGGCTCCGGCGTGACAACGCCCATCGTGGCCGTGGTGGGGCGACCGAACGTCGGAAAGTCCACCCTCGTCAACCGGATCGTCGGTCGGCGGGAGACCATCGTGGAGGAACGCCCCGGCGTCACCCGCGACCGCAAGGAGCTGCCCGCCGAGTGGGTGGGCCGCGCCTTCACCATCGTCGACACCGGCGGCTGGCTCGATACCGGCAATCCCCTCGACCGCCAGGTGAGCGCCCAGGCCGAGCGGGCCATGGCTGCCGCCGATCTTCTCCTGCTGGTGGTCGACGCAGCCGTGGGTGCCACCGACGAGGACGACCGGGTCGCCCGTCTCCTGCGTCGCTCCGACAAACCCGTGCTCCTCGTGGCCAACAAGGTGGATTCAGAGGGGCGCGAGGCCGACGCCTGGGCCCTCGGCCGCCTCGGCCTGGGCGATCCCTGGCCGGTGTCTGCCCTCCATGGCCGGGGGACAGGGGATCTTCTCGACGAAGTCGTTCGCCTCCTCCCCGACGAGGACTCCGCTGGCTCGGCTGACCAGATCGACCTCGGTGGTCCTGAGGCCGCCGCCCCCGATCACGACGACCGAGCCGACGGAGCGCCGGCAGTCGCCATCGTCGGACGGCCCAACGTGGGCAAGTCAACCCTCTTCAACCGTCTCATCGGCGACGAGCGATCCGTGGTGCACGACCTGCCGGGCACGACCCGGGACGCCATCGACACCCTCATCGAGACCGAAACCGGCCCGCTGCGCCTGGTCGACACCGCCGGCATGCGCCGCAAGTCGAGGGTGGGCACCGGCCCCGAGTACTACTCGCTGGTCCGGGCCCTACAGGCCATCGACAGGGCCGACGCGGCGGTGCTGATGATCGACGCCGGCGAAGGTGTCACCCACCAGGACCAACGCCTGGCCGAGCGCATCGACGCGGCCGGCAGTCCCATCGTGATCGTGCTCAACAAGTGGGAGACTCTCGACGCCGAAGCGCGCGCCTCGGTGCGAGAGGACATCGCCGACCGCCTGGCCTTCCTCGGCTACGCCCCCGTGCTGAAGATCAGCGCCCGCACCGGCCTCGGTGTGCAGAAGCTGCTCCCGGCGCTGGCCCTCGCCATCGAGGCGTACCACCGACGGGTGCCCACGGCCGAGCTCAACAAGCTGCTGCAGAAGGCCCAAGCCGCCCATCCTCCGCCGAGGTGCCGCATCTTCTATGCCACCCAGGGCGCCGTCGACCCTCCCACCTTCACCATCTTCGCCAGCCGGAGCCTGCCGGCGCCATATCTCCGGTACCTGGAGGGGCGCATCCGCGAGCACTTCGGCTTCGGGCCCACACCGTTGAAGCTGCGGGTGCGCCGGCGGGGCGACTGAGGCCGAGGTAGGTTCCCAGGAGATGGTGGACAGGCCCGTTCTGCTGATCGTGGCCTTGGCTTGCGTCGCCGCCGCACTGGTCTGGGGCCGTTCCGCCGTCCGCCTCCAGCGCACCTGGCTCCGGATCAGCGGAACCGAAGGCAGCAGCGGGCCCGGCGCGCAGGGGGCACACCTCGCCTTCCGCAAGGAAACCCACAACGTGATCCTCTACGGCCTGATCGCCGTGGTCAGTGCCGTGAGCTCCTTCACCAAGGGTTCCGCCATCCACGTCATCTTTCTCGTCCTGCTGCTGCCTGTGGGCGTTTCCATCCGCTACGGCCGGCGGATCCTCGGCGAGGCGCGGCTGGCCGAGCAGCGATGGCTGCTCGAACGCCGGGCCCAGGAGGTGCTCGACCAGAACGCCCAGTTCACGCCAATGCGCTGGGCTGCCCGCCTCGCGCCGGACGAACTGCCCACCATCCAGGGGTTCGAGATCGCCCACGTCTACGAGCCGGGGACAGGCGCCCTCGCTGGTGACTTCTACGACCTGTACCCGACCGGCGCCAGCCGGCTGGCCGCGGTCATCGGCGACGTTGCCGGACACGGGATCGAACCGTCGATCACCGCCTTCCAGGTCAAGTACCTCCTCCGGGTGTTCCTGCGCCAGTACCGCGATCCCGCCCAGGCCATCGAGGAACTCAACCTCGTGATGTCGGCCCAGGGCCGCCCCGAGGACTTCGTCTCGTTGTGCGCGGTTGTTTTTGACCAGACCGCCGGCACCCTCCGCTTCGCCTCCGCCGGCCACCCGCCGGCGTGGATCTGGCAGGACCGCGAAGTCCGTCCGCTGCGCGCTACCGGCCCGCTGCTCACCCTCGATCCCAAGGGCTCGTACTTCAGCCGCGAGCTGCCGCTCGACCCCGGCGACGTGCTGATCATGTACACCGACGGCCTCACCGAGGCCCGTTCGGGCGACCAGCTCTTCGGTGAGGAACGCATCGCCCAGTTCCTCCGCCGCGACCCGGGCCACGACCTCCTGGTCCTGTGCAAAGGCCTTCTCGAGGCGGCCCGTGACTTCGCCTCGGCCCCCCTGGCCGACGACGTCGCCATCCTCGCCATCCGCCGCGTCTGACAAAGGTCATGCCGTGGTGTGAGTCGTGCAGCCGCTACATCGATCCACCAGCCGAGGGGATCGTGGCGCAGTGCCCCGGCTGCGGGCAACCCGCCGGCGCACCAGAAGCGGAGCCCAAAGCACCGTGGCACTTCAAGCTCCTGGTAGCCGCCACCATTGCCTATCTCGCCTTCCGGGCCTACCAGGGCGTGCTCTGGCTGTTGGCGCGTCTGTAGGCAACCAGGAGCGGCTAGCCTGGCCCGGTCACGGGCTGTGGCGCAGCTTGGTTAGCGCGCTTGACTGGGGGTCAAGAGGCCGGAGGTTCAAATCCTCTCAGCCCGACAGTAAAAGAGCAGGTCAGACGCCATGAACGCCGCTCCTCACGGGGCGGCGTTCGGCGTTGCGGTCACAGTCCGGTCACAAGCGGCGCCCGGTAGAGGTCCCCGACCACCTGCGCCGCCGCCTGGTCGTCGGCCGGAATGACGTGGGCATAGACCTCCTGGACGACCCGGGCCGTGTTTCCCAGACGAGCGGCCACCACCTCGACAGGCACTCGGGCGCTGAGTGCCGCCGATGCGAAGGCGTGGCGTAGGCCATGCGGAGTCAGATGGGGGAGTCCTGCCTGAACCGACAACCGACCGACCACCCTCGTCACAGTGTCCGGGTGGATGGCCTCGCCGTTCGGCCAGGTGAACACAAGCCCCGTGTGAAGACTGTCCTTGGGCCATCCTGCGCCCATCAGGAGCCGGTCCTGGTGCTGTTGGGCCCGACGCTGGCGTAGGGCAGCCACGGTCCCGGGATGCAGCCCCACGATCGACTTGGAGCGGGGCCGCTTAGTGGGGCGAACCTCCAGCGCCTTGGTGGTAGGATGCGCCGTGATCTGGCGGGTGATAGTCGCTGTCCCGGCGTCGAGGTCGATATCTTCCCACCGCAGTCCGAGCACCTCGCCACGGCGACCGCCGGTGTCCACGAGGGTGTCGAGCAGGGCGGTTGGCAACGGCGGGTGCTCGAGCCCGGCCACGTACCGGAGGAACGTCCCGACCTGGGCCGGTGAGTACCAGCAACGCTTCGGCTCGACTGTCGCCGGCGGCGTTGCCAGGGCGGCCGGGTTGCGGACGAGCTGGCCCTTGTTGACAGCGAGGGCGTAGGCCGCCTTCACCGTCTTGTGGAGCGCCTGGACGCTGCGCACCGACATGGCTTCGCCCAGCATGGCGAGGTAGGCGGCGTCGAGGTGATCGGCCGTCAGCTTTAGCGCCGGCCAGCCACCCCAGCGTGCGTGAGCATGGCTCGCCGCCCACTCATAGAACGCCAGCGTCCCCGGCGCCTTGCCGGCGAGGCGCTTGGTCCGGACGAACTGCGCCAGCACCGAACCGACAGTTAGGCCGTCGACCGTTCCAGTCAGCGACCGGTCCTCTCGTAGCGCCACATCGAGCGCTGTCTGTGCAGCGCCCTTCGTGACAAAGCCCCGGCGCCGGACCTGACGACGGGTGCCGTCCGGGTTCGGCGTGGCGGAGTCGAAGACGAAACTCCACTTGCCGGCGCTGTCCTTCCTGGGCGTAGGGACGCTCGCTCGCTTCATGGTTTGCTCCTCTCGTGGACGAACCACAGCGACGTGATTCTAGGAGGCGACCTCTGTGCCGTGCCCGCCGACCTCGATGGTTCAGTCGGAGCGGCCGAGCTCCCCCGAGCACCGTGTCGCCGGAGCGACTCAGTACGCGCACCAGATGCCCGGCCACGTTGTCCTCGATGAGCAAGAAGAGGGCCGCGGGAGGTGCCTCCCTCCGCTCGACAAGATGCAAGGCCACGAGCTCGGGCAGCACCGGGACGCTTGACAGGGCGACGCGGGCAAGGGCGAGCGATAGTCCGCAAGTTCAGCTGGATACAGAGCACAGATGGAACGGATCGTTTGTCCGTGAGCGATAGCGAGCGGAGGTGCCGACCGGGTGCGGATCGACATCACCCTCAACACCTACACTCCACACGGTCAGCGAACAGCACCGCCGGGCCGGCGACCGCCTCGACGAGATCTTCGTCCCGCAGGACGACCTGGACCAGTTCATCGCCGATCGCGCTGAGGCAAATCCCGATTTCCCCCGTCTCGTGGACGAAGCAATGGCACGGCGGAATGTCGAAGGCAGCTTTAAGTTCGCTTCGCCGGATGACAGTCCGTGAGGTTCAGCCGTCACGCCTAGCAACAGATGGCCCGTCGCCACATCGAGGCGGCGGAGGTGGACGAGGCTCTCGACAACCGAGAAACGAGCTACGCGGGCCGGCCAGCCACCCGGATGGTCGTGCTCGGCCGCACCTCAGCCGGTCGTCGGCTGAAGGTGGTCGTTGCTGGCGACGTCGTGGTTACGGTCGCTGACCGGGACGAGGAGGGGTAACTTGGAAGCCATGCGCGTCGAGTTCGACCCAGACGTTCGAGCCTGGTATCTCACGCTCTCCGACCTCTCGGTGACCAAGACCGTCCACATCTCCGACGAGGTGGCCGTCGACATCGACAGCGAGGGAGCCGTGGTTGGTGTCGAGTTTTTGCTCGCCCCGGCGGAGCTTGGTCCCGAGGTCAGCCGGGCACTCTTCGAGCGGTTTCCTGCCGTTCAAGGCGCATTGAGCCATCTTCAGGCTCTCGCTGTCGCCTGATCCGCCGGGGCGGGGACCAACGGGGTGGTCCAGGGCCGCGATGCCACGACCAAGCCGACTCGCTGGGAGCGCGTACAAGGGAAGATAAGGACAAAGTGAGTCAGTTTCACCGCCTGCCGGACGCATTCCGGTAGCCGGATCGGCGGTCCGGGACGCCGTCGGGGCTGCGGAAGCCACGGGCAGGCGTGAACTGAGCGTGGCGACGCCCGTCGCCCCTGCGCCAGAGCGTGTCCCAAGGGTGCCGGAGGCGCCCGTTTGACGGCCGCTCGAAAGGGGGTTTGGCGGAAGCGGCGTAATCTGTGTGTGTTGGAATGGGGTGCGGGATAGGGGGGTATAGGGGGCGGCGGGAGAGGGTCGGTGGGGGGGCGTGGGGGGTGGTGGAGTGGGGCGGAGGTCGGCAGTGGGGCGGGATCGGTGGTGGGCGGCGGCGCGTGGTGGTCGGGGTGGAGGCGAGAGCGGGTTGGGCGGCGGCGGAGGCCGGGCCGGGTGCGGCGTCGCATGGGGCAGCGGCGACCGGCGACCGCCGACGAGGACCGCGGCGCTGCGACGTGGGACGGTCGGAGAGGCCGCACAAGTCGCTCACAAGGCCACCGATGCGGTCTCGGGCCGTAAGTTGGGCCTCGACGAGCCTGGCGAGGCGGAAGAAGGCGCTCAGGCGGTGCAATCGGGCGAGCAGGAGGCCCGGCGTCGATGATGCGGGCCACGGCGGGATCGACCGGTACCTGTGCGATCACGGGGAAGCCGAGCACGTCGGTCACGTCCGCCGCCACAGAGGACGACCGGCTTCGGCCACCACGACGATGCCATCCGCCCGCACGGTCCTCGAGAGCCGCCCGCACGCTGAGGTAGCACGGGCCGCGAACGACCAGCCCGCGTGTCGTGTCGGCGTCCTCATCGCCCTGGTCGCCCTCGCCGATTTCGCTGAGCCGGCCAAGGTCGCCCACCACAATGCCCGAGGCGTCGCTCGATGGATCGGGCATGGCCGAAATGCCATCTTGGCAGGCACCGGTGAGGTGCAAACTGGGACAAACAAGAGTAAGTGAATACAGTTTCGCCGGAATTGGCGTCCCGGCGACGCCGCACACGTCGCCGGGACGCGTGGCCACGAGGGGTTGGTTCATTCATTCGCCATCCTGGCGACCGTAAGCCATCTGGGATCGTGCCGGACCCCGTGCGGCCGGAACAGGCCCATGACCAGACCAGGGGCGATAGGCAGCAAGGGAAGGACGAGGACCGGCGAACTGTCGGCGCGTGTGTCCCTGCGTGCCCTTCTCCCCACTCCACGCGAGGAGCCGCTTATCGCGCGCCCCACACCGCCGGCTTGTGGCCAGCGCAGGGCATCAGGCCGGGCACTTGCCGTCCGTGGTGGTCAAATCAGCTTAAGTGGGGCTTGGTGTCCGTCATGTCCCCCCGCATCAGATAGACAGATTCCCGCCTCACTTGAATTAGCGTTTGCAAGGGCGACTGGTAGACCGAACTTAGCCCAGCGACTGGCATAGCCTAATCTGTACGATCCAGCGGCTCCGGAAATATACCCGTCGTTGTCGATTGTTACGGTGCCGAGGTTCGTCGACGTACCAACAAGACTCGACTCGCACGATTCACGCAATATCCAGTGGTCAGCGTAAGCGTCATTGTCGAACTTTACATCATATGTTTCCGGTGCGAGCTTGCTTTAGGATCGACCCGAGGTTCCGCCCAGATTTCCACCCAACCGACGCTTTCATTGTCCGAGCGAGCGATTTCTGAGGAGACCGTCTCGGTTCCAACTTCAGTTGGGTCACCATCAAATTGATGCCCAACCACCTTCACAACTTCGGTATCGGTGCGATTGCCCCGCAGCTTCATCTCGCCCACAAAGTTGGTCCTCCCATAGCCAGCGACATTCTTATTCCCGTTATCGA
This sequence comes from Acidimicrobiales bacterium, assembly GCA_035525365.1. Lineage (GTDB taxonomy): Bacteria > Actinomycetota > Acidimicrobiia > Acidimicrobiales. Next base: position 31,338 of record DATLEK010000069.1, on the reverse strand, counting down.
ATGAGCCAGCCAGACTGCATGTCGGCAGCGATAACGGCTTCGATGGAAAATCGCCCGCAGTACCAGTAATCCGATCGGTAAAACCTCCAAGGTGTGTAAAATCAACATCAAGTGCGTTTGGTCCCAAAACGTATAACTCCCACCGGATGAAGTTGTGTCGCTCCACGAATCCCGCCTCGAAGCCATGCTCTTGGTCTAGTCTGCAAAGGTACCATTGCCCGTCGCTCGGGATCGAAAGGTTCTGCCTACGGCGTTCGTCAGTAAGACCGGCGCCACCATAACCCCAAACGGCAAGTGTTCCCGCGCAGTTGGGAGTAGTTTGTTTAACTTTGCAACGTACCATAACCTCAGCGCTGAATTCATCGCCGGGCTGCACCGGGTAGGGGACATCCTGATAGACGGAGTGGAGAGTGCTGGATCCAGCCGGTCGCAATGATAGATAGCAATCGCTGCCAAAGCCACTTCCTGGAGTGCATTCAATCTGCCTTACGGTAGAGGGGTTGATAAAGGCGTAGCTAGCGTACCCGTCTTCGAAGCTTTGGTTGTAGAGCGAGTTGGCATCCCAGGATCGGCTAACGGTCGCAGATTGGCTTGCAGCGAAGGTATTTTCTCTTACAATCACCAGATCATAGTCGGGAAAATTGCAAAAGGTCTCGTTGCCAGAACAGAAACTGGAACCGGGAGCGTGTTCCTGAAGAGTCATGGCGAGAACATCCCACCGGATGCTGGGACTTCCGGGCGCGAGCCAGGTCTTTCGCACTGATACCATGGCGGAGTAGCCTGAGCCAGGCAAGAAGTAGTTAGAGTTCCCCGCCCCCACGCCAAAGGCACAACAGCCTTCGTCGCTTGCCTGGGTATCACGGTAGGCGCGGCTTCCTGATGGAAACACAAACGAATATCCAGCTCCGCCATACTGATCGGCGTAGGCGGATGATGTGCGCGCTTTGAACTCAAGCCCGCGATGCGGTCCAAGAAGTTCCGACTGATGCAGGGGATCGGCCTATGAAAAGGTCCACCTCAGCTTGTTGTCCAGCGCGTCGTAGTAAGCCGCTTCGACCGTCCCTTGCTGAGGCGCCCACCGGCTGACTCCGGACCGCGTTCTGGCATAGGAATGGGCGAGAGCTGGCGATTGTCCGTCAACAACAATCGCGGCGATCATAAGGAGCGCCAGCGAGAGGCGGGACAACCGGGTCGCGCTAAACACGACAAGCCTCGTCAACTGCTGCCGCGGAGGCACTGTCCAAAGGCAATAACGCCCCTTCGCCAACGGCGATGTCATATACCTGCTCGTGCTGGGCTAACATGAGGGCACGCTCGGCTGTTACGGATGCTCGGAGCGCGACGATTGGGAACTCGCCGGCCTGGATGCGTACTGCCGTGCGATCGATTGAGCCGAGATCGCTTGCCGTTGCGCCTTTCCTATGCGACTCGAGGTCGTCGAGGAGTGAAAGTCGCCACGCGGAAAGAGCTTCCGTCCACTCCTCGCCGGGAGGAAGGTCCCAGACAGAGTAAAGCGTATTGACACCGACAAAGCCATCAAAAGCAGCGGTGAGCTCGGTGATGTGGTTTCCGACGAGCTGAAAGACATCGGCTACTTTGTGCCGACTAGTTAGCGAAGCGGCGACAGTGACATCCCCCGTGAGCGTTTCGATTTGGGCACGATGTACCTTGAGCTGATCAGTTCGCTTGTCGGCGTCATCGCGCAGGGCGGTGCAGCGCTGGGCGGACTGGTTCGGCGCCTCGTCCTGCATATTGGTGGCAGCAGCAGCAGCGCCGGCCCCGAGTGCGAGCGCGGACGCTCCGACTACGAGGCGTACATTGACCTTGCCACTCCTCATCTTGCCTACCTTCCTAGGTTGAAGCTGGGCAACAGTAGTTGCTCGTAAGAACAACGCACAAGTTCGCGGTCGGAAAGAATCAGCCTGGGATCCCCAGAGGCTCCATAACCTTGGAAGTGAGGATGGAGCATGACGACTGACACCCTGCCCAGGTTGGGAGATCGGCGACCGCGGGATCGGGATGTTCCGGCCACGAACGATCGCCATCGAGCGATCCGCTACCGGGGCACCAAGATCCCGACCCGTGGTCAGAGCGAGACGCCAGGACCACCCGCACCAGCCGCATGAACACCTGGAGAGCTGGTCATCGACGCCTTGAACATGGCGGCGTGGTGCCGGCGAAGCGGGGTCGACATCGACGGCGGCGTGTGCCACAACGACGACTCCTTGAACTCAAGCCATTTACTTCCATTACCTACACCGACCGCTTGGCCGAGATCGGTGCCGCTCCCTTCATCGGCACCGTCGGGGACAGCCATGGCGGAATCAGTCATCGGTTGTTCAGGACCGAGCCGAGGTGCAAGCGGCGGAGGCTGACAGCCGGAGGGCGTCGGTGAGCCGCGTGCGAGAGAAATCGTACACGGTCGACGAACGGGCGCTGGAACCGGAGTGGCCCCGCTCGGCAACTGCGGGTCTTGAGCCGGGTGAACTGAGACATGCCACCGCTATGACCCTGTTCGGGACCCGGCCAACCGTGATCAGTCGGCACCGCGCCAGCGCTCGACCCTACCGCCACCTAGTACCGCGTTTGCCGCCAGGGTCAAGGCAAGAGTGACTACTGTGCCCACGATCAGTCGGTTGCTGACGTAGTCGAGGTAGGCGCCTCCTAGCGAGTACTTGGTCGCTTCGTCGAGGATGAGGCGAACGTAATGCGGTGCACCCCACAGGGCGAAGGGCAGGCTGCCGATTACTGCAACAAGCCACCGCCGCTTTGACAGACACACGACTAGGTAGAGTAATGGAGGAACGAGCGCCCAAAGAGTCCCGAGCAAGACAAAGGGATGCAGGAGGCCCCGGACCGTGACGGGTCCGTATGTAGCGATCCACGACCATATTATCACACTGATCCAACTCACCGCGACCAGCAAAGCGAAATGAGCAGGTCCAAGGACGTCCCCAACTCGCAGCGTGTCCTGGTCATGCACGTCCACAGCCGCAGTATCGCATGACTCCTCAACGGCCCCGGGACCTGTCGCCCGCCAGCAGCATGGAACCACCGTTTCGCCAGTAATAGGACCGCCCCGGACCATCCACCACCAGTGCCGCTGGGGTTGAGGTCGACACTGACCGACAATGGCCCAATGGCCCAATGGACGGTGGCGATGAGCTTCAGGGAGGTTCCAGCGCACGAGATACGAGAGGTCCTGCGGCTGTGTGAGTGGCTGCGGGGCGAGAGGCAGCGCTCGGTCGCCCGGCTGCCGGCAGGGGATCGCCAGACGGTTCGGCACTACGTCGAGGCGGCCACCACCGCCGGGCTCGACCGCTACGCTGGCGGCGCTTCCAACGTGTCCAGTGGACTCATGGACAGAGGCGGCGGCAACCATCGCGGCAGCTCGACTGGTCATGACGACCTGGCCGGGAGATAGGTGACCTGCAGGTCGGGCGCTGGGGACGCTCGGTCAACGAGGTGGCGGTCGAGCTCGGCTGTGACTGGCACATCATCAGCACACGGTGCTCGCCTACGCACCGCGCTGGTCGACGACGACCCCGCCCGGATCGGGACGGTGTACCGCACTCGCTCGACGAGACCTGTCGCCCACGACGGCCGGTGGCGACGCTTGGTCAAGCTGGCCAGCCGAGCTGGCGCATGTACACCTTCACCGCTTCGGGTGCGCAGGCGACCTCAGCAGCGATGAGATCGGCCAAAGTCGTCTGTTGACGCCTCCCAGTGTCCCAGCCGACTCGTGCCTGCGTCATGGTGCGCAGCCATGTCGAGGTTCCATGTAGGAAACGACTCGGAGTCTCGACGCATGAACGTCTCCTCGGCGAGCGTGTTGCCGAAATCGATAAGTGCAAGCACGCTGGCAGTCTGCCTCGGAGGAAGCCGGACGAAGGCACTCCAGGGCCTCGGGGGTTGCAGCCGACCAAGCCATCTATCCGCTGACCCCAGCGCGGCTTATCGCCGCCCGCATCCTCACGCCGGGTCACGTGGCACGCGAGGGTGAGAATGGGGGGTCGTGAGAGGCGTGCTGTTCGACCTTGACGACACGCTTTTGGTTGATGACACTCGCGTCGAGGCAAACCGAGGACCGTCCGAACCTGGATCGAGCGGTCGTCAACCGTTACGTCGCCGACTTCCGTTGACCGCAGAACCATTCCGAGCTCGGACCGGTACTGGCGGTGTGTAAATACGCTCCCCTGCAGTTAGAAGTTGTAAACTGCGCTAAACGCGGCTAGACTCATCTCGATGGCCGGCGACCCTCCTATAGACCTAATGCTTCCGGACCCGAGGCGGCGGCCCACGCTCAGGGTAAAGGAAGCCGCGGTGCTGCTGGACATTTCGCTGGCCGGCGCTTACGAAGCGGTTCACCGAGGGGAGCTGCCGGTGATTCGCATCGGCCGTCGGATTCTTGTGCCGACGGCCGCGTTGATGGCCATGGTCGGTCTGAAAACGCCGGAGTCGTCGACAACGGAGGACGCGCCATGAGCGACGCTGCGCTACGTCGCCTGGAGGAGAGCTACCCGCCGATCGTCTCCACTGCGATGGTCGCCGAGATCCTCGGACTCAACGCGCGGACCGTCCTGCTGATGGCCCAGGACGGCCGTCTCATCGCCTCCCGCATCCCCGGCTCTCGTTCGTACCGGTTCTTCCTCGCCGACGTCGTGCGGATGCTCGACGAGAACCGACTCGCGCCGGGCTCAGTGGAGCCCGAAGAGATCGTCGGTTCCGAACCCAACAGGCGCCGTTAGCCAACAGGGCAGGACACCGGCGTTCTGGCCGAGGTGCAGATGATCTCGACCGGTCCCGGGACGGTCGGCTTCCTCGTTGCCCACCACTACTTGCTGACCTGTCTCAGATGGACGGCATGAAGCACCACAGCATCTGATATCGAAGGAGCGATAGCGAAGCTGGGCTGGGGTGATCTTTTGCTCGACGGGAGCGGCTACGGGCACTTGACGACGCAGCGCTCCGATCACAGTCCGGTCACAGGCGAGTCCAAAAAGCACGGCACCAGCCGTTACAGGGCAAGATAAAAGTCCCGCGAACGCCCAGGTCAGACCCACAATCCGTCATTTGACGACACGAGACGATTTGGGCCTGCTACGACTGGGGGTCAAGAGGCCGGAGGTTCAAATCCTCTCAGCCCGACGGTAAACGAGCATCCCCAAAGCGGGCGTCCCCCGGATCACGCCGAAGGGCCTACGTCACAACGGCTCAGTCGGTGGGCCGTGTTGTGGTGGGCGACGACAAGGTCACGCAGGAACGCCTTGGCCACGCCGACATCGGCATCACCCTCAACACCTACACCCACACCGTGAGCGAAAAGCACCGCCTGGCCGGCGATCGCCTGGACGAGATCTTCGCCCCGCGGGACGCCCTGAGGTGAACCCGACGGGGGACCGGAGCCACTCTCCCTTCTCGAAAAAGACGCAGAAGACGCCGCCAGCGAAGATCGACCTGGCGGCGAAGAGGCTCGCCGACTGGCTTTCGAGGGGCGACCACAATTGACATGTTGCTTGTGACCTCTCATATATGAGAGGATGGTCCGGTGGCCAAACCCCGGGACGACCTTGAGGAATTCATCGCTGATCGTGCTCGGGCAAATCCCGACTTCCCCCGACTGGTGGACGACGCGCTCGCCCGCCGGAAACTGCTGAGGGACTTGGCCGCGCAACGGGAAGCCGGAGGCCTCACTCGGACGGTGGTCGCGGCCAAGATGGGCACATCGGAGTCCGCCGTAGCCCGTCTCGAAAAGGGCGAGGCCGATGTGAAGTTGTCCACGGTTGGTCGCTATGCCGCGGCGCTCGGCAAACGACTTGAGTGGAGCATCGTTGACCAGGCCAGCAAGTCACGACGTGCCGGCTAGAGCAGGGGACTACGACGAGATCCACGGAGGAGGAGTAGCAGTGCCACAACAGATCGACATCTGGGTGGACTTCACCAGCCAGGACGACACCGGCCTGCCCTGGACACTCCTCAGCGAGGCCGAGGATCCCGAGCGCATCGCACCCGGGGCGTTCATCGTGGCCGGCAACGACCAGGCCTCTGCGGTGGTCGAGGTGATCGACGTCGCCACGAACGGTGTAGTCCATCTCCGGCCGCTGCCTGGCACCGTCGCGGCCAACGCACACCTGCTCAGAAGCCCGGTCACCTAGCCCGCTCTTTTCAGTAGCTCCGCCGGTCGGGCGGTTATTGCAGAGGGTGCTCGCTCCGGACCCTGTCGGTCGGGAAGGGCGCATGGTGATGGTCAGCGACGGCATCGGGCCGCGTCGACGAAAGACCTCGGAGCAATTGGTGGCGGCGATCCGCCGTGTCGGCGGGGTTCGGTGGGCGAAGGCCGCTTCTCGCCCGGCGGTCAGCTCCGCAGCGGGAGAGCGTCGAGGCGGGCGAAGGCAGCGGCAAGATCGGCTGACCACGGCCAGTTCTGCTGCAGCCGCAGGTTGGGTGCGCCGCCCCGACGTGGCGATTCGACCGGCGGTGTGCAGGAAACAGTAGCTCAGCCGCTTCGGCTCGGCCTTCGCCATCTCGCCCTCCAGGCTCAGCTGCTGGGCCCAGGCGATCAGGTCACAGGCCATGAGGACGATGGCCAGCCAGGCGGCGTTGTTGGCGAAGTCGTGACACGGGAAGTTGGCCAGGCCGGTCTGCTTCGCGTTGCGGATGCGGTCCTCGACCCGGGCGTGGCCGCGGTGACGGGCCTCCAGATAGGACAGGTCGGGGTCGTCGGAGTCACAGATGAACACCTGGAGCGGTGGCCGTCGATGTGAGGCTGACCCGGTTTAACGGACATCCACGATCAGGGGCGAAGCCCAAGAAAGGATGTCCATTATGGAGATTATGGGAAGGAAGAAGGCCCGCCACCGGCGGTCGATCTCCAAGGAGTTCAAGTCGGAGGTGGTCGAACTCATCCGCACCAGCGGCAAGACGCTCGCCGAGGTGTGCCGAGACATGGACCTCACGGAGTCAACCATCATACCGTAGGGCGCCGCGGAAGCACCCCGACGTGCCGGTTGTCGCGTCCTGCCGGGGACAGGTGTGGGTCGCCGGAATCTCAAGAACGTCCCGCTCACGATTTCCTGATCGGCGTGGCGGCAAGCGCAACAACCCGGCACTCGGAGCGCTGATCCGTGGCACAATGGTAGCCATGGCGACGGAGGCGCTGCGGACGGTGAAGGATCGCCTGTCGGAGTTCGTCGACCGAGTGCAGCGACACCATGAGCGTGTTGTGATTACTCGGAACGGCACCCCGGCAGCGGTGCTCATCAGCGCGGATGACCTCGAAGCGCTCGAGGAGACGCTTGACGTGCTGTCGGACCGGGCAGCGTTGGCCAAGCTTCGCGAGGCCAAGCGTGCGGTCGCGAACGGAGACGTTGTTCGCGGGGTCGACGCCGTCCGAAAGCTGCGTGCCCGCTGACGATCAGTCGTTCGGGGTCGTCGTTGCGGGACCGGCCGCGCGTGCGATCGCCGAAACGCTCCCCGAGGCAGTCGCCGCTGCGGTCATCGACCTCATCACGGGAGATCTCCTCGCTTCGCCACGCCGCGTGGGGAAGCCGCTTGGGCGGGAGCTCGAAGGGACGTGGGTGGCTCGACGGGGAACGTTTCGCGTGCTCTATGAGATCGACGAGGAGCGGCACGAGGTCGTCGTTCTTCGGGTCGATCACCGCCGGGACGTGTACCGCAAACGTTGACCGCCGCACCAACGTGCCGGTCGCCGCGCCTGAGCACGGGCACCGTGGCCGCCCCCTGGAGGAGGCCATCGCGCACCGAAGATGCGATAGCGGTGGCTTCGTCCACGCCGACCCGGCAGCGACTCAGTCCAGCGAGGTATCAGGCGTGACTGAGCGTGCGAGGCCGGTCCGAGGCGCGTACGGCCACGATGACAGCCGCCACGGCGGAGACCGTCGGACTCAGCCAGATGAACGGCTGGGTCTCTCCCAGTGTCATGTACACCGCTGCCCACACGACCATCCCCGCAGACGCGCCGGGAAGTAGCGACCACACGACTTTACCGACAGGGCCGGATGTCCGCGCCGCCCAGATGTGGAGCGGGACAAGTAGTGGAAGCAACAGGAATCCGCCACCCATCGAGGCCATCAAGAGCAGGGTGAGGACAGCGAGAGCGACCTTGAATGCTGTTTCGGTCATGATGCGCCACGCATTCCAACTACATTATTCCCCTGCTTCAACCGCTCCGATGTGCGGCGTGCGGCCGGCCCGCTGGGCGCAACCAGGCGGCCAAGGCGCCCATGAGAACAGATCATTCCTTCGCGCTGGCCTTCAGGCACCGCGAGCCGGCAATATGCCGGGGTGTCCGGCGACCCTACATGGCCGGTGTTCTGCCTCGACGGTGACGACGTGATCGTTGTCTGGACCGCCGCTGACGTGCCAGGTTCAAGTCGAACCGCCCCGGACCTGTCCTCGTCGACGAGCCGGTAAACCTGATTGACTCGAGACGGCGGCTGCGGAAGGTCATCTCGCAGCCCGGGGGACGGCGGTGGTTGCTGCGTGGTGCTTCGGAGATTGTCGCCGTGGAGGTTGATAAGCCCGTGTTCCGAGTCCTGCGCGCTCCGAACGTCCGATCGCTTTGACCGCGCTGACTCGCGACCGGCAACCTGTGCGGGTGCCTCCCCTGTACAGCGACGTTCGGCTCCGGTCTGGTGCTGTCGAGAGCCTGATGCTGATCGACGACAGCCGACCAGACTGGACACCCTCGGCTGGCACCTTCGGTGTTCTCGTCGAGCGGCATGGCGCCAGGCGCACCGAAAGATGTAATCGCGTTGGCCTTGAGCTCGCTACCCGGCATTCTCCAGCATGGCCGTATACAACGTCACGTGCCATACGTACAATGTGGTCATGAGTGAGACGTCGCATGTGATGACGGTGTCCCGGAACGGCCAGGTCTCGATCCCCGCCGAGACGCGAGCCCGGTGGAACACTCGGCAGGTCCTCGTTGTCGACCTCGGCGACCGTGTAGTGATGCGACCGGTTGGAGCTGAGCCGGTTGGAGAGCTGCGGGGCAAGTACGCGAAGCAGGGACCGACAACGAGTCGGGCCCGGCGGGAGTCGCGGCGGGAGGACACCGAGCGGACGGGCCGCCGATGACGATCCTCGACCCCCTACGCGGTACTTGCGTTCCTCAGGTGCGGTCGAGGCCGAGGAGATCGCCGCCACTGCAGACTGAGGATCAGTCTTAAGGCACCGCCAGACGCGTGTATCAGATAATCTGATCGGATGACCGAGGTAACCGCCACTGAAGCCGCTCGGCATTTCTATGCCATCGAACATCGTGGCGAGCACTACACCATCGTGCGCCGGGGCAAGGCGGTCGCCCATCTCGAACCGGTGTCGCGCGGGAAGGGGTCCGAGGTCAAGGAGCTTCTTCGCCGCCACCGTCCCGACGCAAGATGGGCCAAGGACCTCGCTGCGGTCCGCGATCTGGTGACGCTCGACGAACGCCGGTGAGTCTGCTCTTGCTCGACACGACGTTCCTGGTCGACGCTGATCGTGGTGGCGACCACAGGGCGTGTGTCAGTTCTGGGCTCGTTCAGCGGTGCCCACGATCGCGGTCACGGTCTTGCGATCCAGGCCAGAGACCTCGGCGAGCTGGCGGAGCGAGGCGCCGGCTCGGTGAGCGACGCGGATCATGTCGTCACGGAGCTGAACTTCCTTGGCGGCCCGCTCTGTGCTCAGGCCGACAACCGCCAATGCGGCACCTACCTCACCAGTCTCGTTACCTCGATACTTGTCGAGCGCGGCGACGGCGGCGGCGACCTGTGCTTCGCTGTAACTCATGGTTCCTCCCCGTAGGGCGAGGGCAAGCTTGTCCCGCATGGCCATCAGTAGAGCGGCCCGAGGTGAGATTTCTCCTCTCGCCTCCGCGTCGCTTAGATGAGCCAGCGTCATGCCGAGCAGCTCGAGTGCTTCCACTCGCTCGAACTCCACCGCGATCATCGGTCCAATTATATCCGAGAGCGGTCCCGATAGCCCCACTTCACGGTGATCTTCCCGGGCCGGCGTGCACCTGCAATCCCCGGGACTTTGAGGGCATCGATTGCCTCACGGTCGTCACGATTCCTCATCCCGATGGTGCACGCTGATCGTCGGCCCGGCAAGCCAAGACAATTGACGGCACCCGCTTCGGAAGCTATGAAACAAAGGCGTGTGATGACGTTCAACGACAAAGGAGAAAACGATGGCAGGCATGGTTCAGAAAAACTTCGGAAGTCCTGAAGAAGTGCGTCATTTCGAAGAGAACTCCGGGCAGCTCGAGTTGATCAACCTCGATGCCGGCGGCGTCGGTCGTGCCACGTTCAAGCCCGGCTGGCAGTGGTCGAAGCACGTCAAGCCCATTGCCGGCACCGACAGCTGCCAGACGGCCCACACGGGTTACTTCGTCTCCGGCCGCATGAAGATCGTCATGGACGACGGCCAGGAGGCCGAGTTCGGCCCCGGCGACGTCATGGTGTGCCCGCCCGGTCACGATGCGTGGATCGTCGGGGACGACACCTGCGTGGTCATCGACTGGCAGGGCTTCGACGACTACGCCAAGCGGAAGTAACCCTTGCGTTGGCGCTGCCGTTGAATCCCCGGCGCCGGCGCCCCTAGCCGCCCAGCTCCTCGGCCAGCGTCAGCCACCGCTCTTCGGCGCGAGCCAGGCGGCTCTCGGCCTCTGCCAGCGCATGGGCCACCCTGCTCAGAGCCGAGTGGTCGGCGACGCCGGCCGTCAACGCCGCCGTCAGGCGGTCGCGTTCCCCGCCGGCCACGGCCATCTCCTTCTCAGCATGGGCCAGCAGGCGGCGGACGGTGCTGGGGGAGCGCACCTTCTGTGCCTCGGGAGCCGGCGCGGCAAGGGCAACGGCATGACCCGGGCTCACCTGTGAGGCCACGACGGAGGACGCTCGCCCCCCCATGGTGGGTGCCGCCACCCTCGACACCGCCGATGTCCGGGAGCCGGCGTAGCCGGCATATCCGCCGGGGGCGATCGAGGCCGCGCCGGTTCCATCGAGCACCACCACGTCCTCCACCGTGCGCTCCAGGAACGCCCGGTCGTGGCTCACGACCACCACGGTGCCGGGCCATGAATCCAGATAGTCCTCCAAGGCCCGGAGGGTGTCGAGGTCCAGGTCATTGCTGGGCTCGTCGAGCAGCAGGACGTTGGGCAGGCCGGCGAGAACGAGCAGCAGCTGCAGCCGGCGCTGCTCGCCCCCCGAGAGGGTGCTGATCGGAGCCCACTGCGCGTCGGAGTCGAACCAGAAGCGTTCCATCAGCCGGGCCTGCTCCCAGCTCGGCTGGCCCTGCCCGCCGGCCACGGCGTCGCGCACCCGTTGAGCCGGATCGAGGTCACGGCCGGCCTGGTCGTAGTAGCCGAGCTGCACGGTTGGCCCCGTCTCCACCCGTCCCGCGGATGGGGTGAGACGGCCCGCGATGATCTCCAGAAGGGTCGACTTGCCGGAGCCGTTGGGGCCCACCAGGCCGAACCGATCGCCGGGCCCGAGGTCCAGCTCCAGGCCCTCGAACAGCCACGGTCCGGCGCCGTAACGGTGCCCGGCTCCTTCGAGGCGGACGACCTTGTCGCCGAGCCGCGGCGTGGCGCCCCAGTGGCCACCACCTGTCATCTCCAGGTCACCCGGACGGTCCGCAGCCGGCCGGCGTCCCTCGACGACCGCCGTGGCCGAGGCGATCCGTGCCTTCGGCTTCCTCGTACGCGCCGGGGCACCACGACGCAGCCAGGCCAACTCGGAGCGGGCCAGGTTGCGCCGAACCGACTCAGCGGTGGCCTCCTGCTCGGCCCGCTCCACTCCCGCGGCGAGATAGCTGGCGTAACCGCCGTCATGGACGTAGCCGCGGCCCCGATCCAGCTCGAGCATCCGGGTCGTCACCCGGTCCAGGACGTGGCGGTCGTGGGTGACGACGACCAGTCCTCCACGGAACTCAGCCAGACGGCCCTCCAGCCAGGCGATGGCCTCCAGGTCCAGGTGGTTGGTGGGCTCGTCCAGCACGAGAAGGTCCACCTCGTCCACCAGCACCCGCGCCAGAGCCACCCGTTTGGCCTGGCCACCGGAGAGGGTGACTACGTCGGCCTCCACCAGGCGCCCCATGCCCAGTAGCTCCAGGATGGCTGCCGCCTCCCAGTGATCGCCTACCGCGGAACGGACATCTCCCGCCGGCAGGTCGGGACGCTGGGCCAGGAAACCCACTCGCACGTTCCGCGGACGTCGAACCAGACCTTCCTCTGGGCTGTCCACTCCCGCCAGCACCCGGAGAAGGGTCGACTTCCCGGTCCCGTTGCGGCCCACCACACCGAGGCGGTCGCCGGTGCTCAACGTCAGCGACAGCTTCTCGAACAGCGGCCGATCCGGTCTCCGTGACGCCACGCGCTCCAGGTCGACGACGATCACGGCCAGAGGCTACGGCCCAGCCAGAACGACAACGCGGGACAACAACGATCCCAGCGGCTTCGGATCACGTCAGGTTGGGTAACACTGGTTGGCGATGATCGGTCGGCCTGGGTGGTTAGCAGGTGTCGCCAGCTCGCTACTGGTGGGGATCCTGGTGAGCGCCGGTGGGGCCGCGGGTCAGGTGCCGCCCATCACCACGCCGCCCGACTCCACGGCACCGACGACGCCGCCGCCTCCAAAGGACGAGCCGCCGCCGGTGCCGAGCCCGTCGGAGCCTCCGCCCACGGTCGCGCCTGGTGGCCCCGGTACACCGGCTCCGCCCGGAACACCTGTCACCACGGCTCCGCCTGCTCCGGCAGGCCCGACAACAGCGACCACCAACCCCGGCGCCGGCGCCCCGGCGCCGCCGAAGCCGATCCAGAAAGGGTCCCAGGTAGAGCTCAGTCTCGACCTCTCCGGGATAGATGCCCTCCGCCGCCAGGCTCGCGGTAAAGGTCCTAGAGCGGCCGAGCCGGATTTCGGCTTCGACTCCTCGTTGCCGTTCCAGGACGGAGTCGGCGAAGGTGCCAGTGCGCCCACGGAGGAAGCTCTGGAGCTGGGAGCCGATGAGGAGAAGATCGCTCAAGTGCGCGCCGCCGGATCGGTGGCCGCCGGCCTGATCGCTCTTCTGCTCGTCGGCCTTGCCACCTGGGTCCTTCGCCAGGCCCGGTCAGCGGCGCGGCCCAGCCCGCACTAGCTGGGCGGGCCCGGCCGGCACGCCGCCCCGGCCCGGCCCAGTAAGTGCTCAGACCGAGCGGTGGTCCTACTCAGTTGGCGGCCATCCATGACAACCCGCCGACCACGATGGCAAGCAGGACAAGGCCTATGAACACACCGGTGAGGATGCGGTCGAGGCGCTCTCCGGACGTAGGTTCTTCAACCATCGGCATGAGCATTCTCCTTTTGTCGGCCCCGGGAGGGGGAACTGCCCCAGCGGCAGCAGCACGAATCTACGCGACCAGCGGCAGTGAAACAAGAAGACCTCGGCACTATAGGAACCAAACACATAGCGGAACCGTCGAAGGCTTCGTAGCCAGTCCGGTTCCGGCCATGGTCCGTAGACTTCGCGTATGCACCGGGAGGGGGAGGACCGGATCCTCACGATCCCGAACCTGTTGTCGATCGGGCGGCTCCTTTGTGTACCGGTCTTCCTCTGGCTGCTCTTCGTCCGCGACAACCGCTACCAGGCGGGCCTGCTCCTGGCTGCTCTCGGGATAACCGACTGCGTCGACGGCTACATCGCCCGCCACTTCGACCAGGAGTCGAGACTGGGAAAACTCCTCGACCCGACGGCGGACCGTGTCCTGCTCGGGGTCGGGGTGGTGGCCATCCTCGTCGACGGCTCGGTTCCAGTGTGGATCGGAGCTCTGGCGCTGGTACGGGAGAGCCTGGTGGGGCTGTCGGTGCTGGCCCTGGGCATGCTCGGCGCCCGCGACATCATCGACGTGAAGCTGGTGGGCAAAGCCGGGACCCTGATGCTCATGGTGGCCCTACCGCTCTTCCTGGCGGCCAATCCCGTCGGCGGCGCGCCCTGGGACGACCTCGCCCGGCCGCTCGCCTATGTCTTTGCCATCCCCGGCCTGGTGCTCAGCTGGTGGGCGGCCGCCGGCTACGTGCCGGCGGGACGCCGGGCGTTGGCCGAGAGTCGGGCCGGTGGGAGGGGCCGCTAGTGTCGAAGGCATGAAGGCGGTGATCATGGCCGGCGGGGAGGGAACCCGGTTGCGGCCGCTCACCTCCACCCAGCCGAAGCCGATGCTGCCGCTGGCCAACCGCCCGATGATGGAGCACATCGTCGCTCTGCTCCGGGAGCACGGCTTCGACGACATCATCGTCACCGTCGCCTTTCTTCCCCACGCCATCCGTACCTATTTTGGCGACGGATCGGAGTTCGGCGTGAAGATGTCCTACGCCACCGAGGAGAGCCCTCTCGGCACCGCCGGGTCCGTGCGCAACGCCAGCGACGGGCTCGACGAGCCGTTCCTGGTCATCTCGGGCGACGTTCTCACAGATGTCGATCTCTCCGCTGTGGTCCGCTTCCATGAGGAGCGGGGCGCCATGGCCACCATCGGGCTCAAGGCCATGGAGAACCCGCTCGATTTCGGGATCGTCATCACCAGAGAGGACGGCGCCATCGAGCGCTTTCTGGAGAAGCCGACCTGGGGCCAAGTCTTCAGCGACACCATCAACACCGGGATCTACGTCCTGGAGCCTGAGATATTCGATTACATCCCCGAAGGGCGTCAGGTCGACTTCTCGGAGGAGGTCTTCCCTTCATTGCTGGAGCAGGGTAAGCCACTCTTCGGCTACGTGGCAGAGGGGTACTGGGAGGACGTGGGGACCTTGGAGGCCTACGCCCAGGCCCACCAGGACGTGCTCGACGCAAAGGTGTCGGTGGACATCGCCGGCTTCCGCCTGGGTGAGGGTGTCTGGCTGGGGGAGGGTGCGGAGATCGACCCCAAGGCCAACGTGGAGGGCCCGGCCATCATCGGCGATTACTGCCAGGTGGAGGCGGACGCCCATCTGGCCGCCTACACCGTTCTCGGCTCGAATGTCAGGGTCGGCGCCCATGCCTACGTCGAGCGGTCCATCGTTCACGACAACGCCTACCTCGGGCCGGCGGTGAGCCTCCGCGGCACGGTTGTCGGCCGCTCCAGCGATCTCCGTCGCGGTGCCCGCTGCGAGGAGGGAGTCGTCCTCGGCGACGAGTCGTTCGTCGGTGCGGATGCGGTGATCAACTCGTCGGTGAAGGTGTACCCGTTCAAGACGGTCGAGGCTGGCGCCGTCGTGAACCGCTCCATCGTGTGGGAGTCAAGGGGTGCCCGGCACCTCTTCGGTTCCCTCGGGGTGGCGGGTCTGGCCAACGTTGACATCACGCCTGAGCTGGCCATGCGCCTGGCCATGGCCTACGCAACCACCCTGAAGAAGGGGGTCACGGTCACCACCTCCCGCGACTCGAGCCGAGCGGCACGTGCCATAAAGCGGGCGGTGATGGTCGGCCTGACAGCCACCGGCGTGAACGTGGAGGACCTCGAGGTCGCCACCGTTCCCGTCACCCGTTTCCACGTCCGCTCCGTGACCAGCGAGGCCGGCGTGACGGTCCGCCTCGCCTCCGACGACCCGCAGTCGCTGCTCCTGCGCTTTCTCGACTCGGACGGCATCGACATCACCGAGGTGGCGCAGCGAAAGATCGAGCGCCTCTACCACCGGGAGGACTTCCGCCGGGCGATGGCCGCCGACATGGGCGACATCGGGTTCCCGGCGAGAGCGCTCGAGCACTACACGGATTCGCTCATGGCCACCGTCGACGCCAGCGCCATCCGCGCCGTCGGGTTCAAGGTCGTGCTCGACTACGCCTTCGGCGCGGCCAGCTTCGTGATGCCGAACGTACTGGCCAAACTCGATGCCGACGTCCTGGCAGTGAACCCGTACGCCTCCACCGCGCGGGCCACGTCTTTCGAAGTAGAGCGACACGTCAATCGGGTGGCCGAGGTCGTACTCGCCTCCGGCGCCCATGTCGGTGCGGTCATCGATGCCGACGGTGAGCACCTCAGTCTGGTGGACGACACCGGGCACGTCCTCACTCACGATGAGGCGCTGTTCTGCCTCCTTTATCTGGTGTGCGAGTCGGTCGAGGCGCCACGTGTGGCGCTGCCCCTTGCCGTCAGCCGCTCGATCGAGGATCTGTGCAAGCGCTACGGGGCGGAGATCGTGTGGGCGAAGGTGTCCACTCCTCACCTGATGGAAGTGGCGTCCACCGCCGGCGTCCATTTCGCCGGCAGCCAGGAGGGTGGCTACATCTTCCCGTCCTTCCTGCCGGCCTACGACGCCGTGGCCACCTTCACCAACCTGTTGGCCATGCTGGCCGGGACCGGAGTGCGCCTTTCGAAGCTGGTCTCGCAAGCCCCCCCTGTCCACATCGCCCACGAGGGTGTGGTCACGCCCTGGGAGCAGAAGGGCATGGTGATGCGCACACTGGTCGAGCGAACCAAGGATCGGGAGGTCATTCTCATCGACGGCGTCAAGGTGCTTCATGCCAATGGTTGGGCTCTCGTGCTCCCCGATCCCGAGGAGCCGCTGACCCACGTATGGGCCGAGGCGGACTCGGAGGCCGGCGCCCGCGAGCTGGCCCAGGAGTACGTTCGTCGGATCCGAGGCATGGTCTCGGAACCGGAGCCTGTCCGCTGACCGAAGAGAATCGAGACCGACGATGAACGTGCCGGATGACCTCCGCTACACCGCGGACCACGAGTGGGCCCGGTCGGAAGAGAGCCGGGTTCGCGTCGGCATCACCGACTATGCCCAGGACGCGCTGGGTGACGTGGTGTTCGTACAACTGCCTGAACCTGGCGCCACGGTGACTGCTGGGGGCCCGTTGAGCGAGATCGAGTCCACCAAGTCCGTCTCGGAGGTGTACGCGCCCATCTCGGGGAAGGTGCTCGAGGTCAACACCGAGCTGGCCGATGTCCCCGACCGCGTGAATCGCGATCCGTACGGAGCCGGATGGATCTGTCTGGTCGTCCCTTCGGATGAGGCGGCGCTGGACGCTCTTCTCGATGCTGACGCCTACAGGAAGCTCATCGCCGAGTGACGATCCCGGGAGACCGAACTAGCGTGGACAAAGTGTTCTGCAACCGGTGCGGGCACCGGAACCCGGCTGGATCGAGGTTCTGCTCGTCCTGTGGCTCCCCCCTCGAGAGCGGTGGAGACGACACGACCATCGTCTTCGCCGGCGGCGAGCCGGCAGATGGCCACGACGACGACCTCAGCGTCAACGTCGGTGAGCTGCCGGAGGGGGTGGGAATGCTCGTGGTCAAGCGTGGTCCGAATGCCGGCTCGAGCTTCCTTCTCGAATCAGAGGTCACCAGAGCCGGCCGCCACCCCGACAGTGAGATCTTCCTGGACGACGTGACCGTCTCCCGCCGCCACGCCGAATTCGTGCGCCAGGGGCCGGGCTACACCGTGCGCGACGTCGGATCCCTGAACGGCACGTACCTCAACCGGGAGCGCCTCGACGAGTCGCCCCTGGTTCATGGTGACGAGGTGCAGATCGGCAAGTTCAAGCTGGTCTTTCTCGCCGCCGGCGGAGCATGACGGTGGTCGAGCGGGCCCATGTCTCGATCGGTGAGGTCCTCAGCCTCCTCAAGGAGGAGTTCCCCGATGTCACCATCTCGAAGATCAGGTTCCTGGAGAGCCAGGGACTGCTGGACCCGGAGCGGACCCCGTCCGGCTACCGGAAGTTCTACGACGCCGACGTCGAGCGGCTTCGGTGGATCCTCCGCCAGCAGCGCGAGCACTTTCTGCCCCTCAAGGTGATCAAGGGGCGCCTGGTGGAGGAGCCCGGTATCGAGGGCGGCACAGAGGATCTTCCGGCCGAGAGCTCGCGCGGTTCGCACCCGTCACGGAGCGAGGAGGCGCCGGGATCACCCCCGGCCCCGCAAGGTTCTCAGCCTGCCAATGCTGCTGCCGCACCCCACCGCAAGCCCCCGGCTTCGGCACCGCGCAACGTGCCGAACTCTGTCCTGTCGGCGGGGCCGTCCGGGGTCAACCTGACCATGGAGGAGCTGTCGTCGGCCACGGGTCTGCCGTACGAGCGGCTTCGGGAGCTGGAACGGTACGGCTTCATCACCGGGCGGGCCGTAGCCGGGAGCACCTACTTCGACGAGGAGAGCCTCGTCGTGGCCAATCTGGCCGCTGGTTTCGCCCGCTTCGGCATCGAGGCCCGCCACCTGCGCACGTACAAGAACGCCGCTGAACGGGAGGCCGGCCTGCTGGAGCAGGTCGTGACGCCGCTACTCAAGCAGCGCAACCCGGAATCGAGGAGCCAGGCCGTGGAGTCGCTGGCAGAGCTGTCCCAACTCGGCCAGAACCTCCGCGCCGCGCTGCTGCGTCAGGCCGTCAGGGGCTTCACCGGCGGGTGAACCCCGCCCGCGTCCTCATCTCGGCCAGCGAGCTACGAGCGGGTGTGCAGCGCCTGGCCGAAGAGATCTCCGCGGCTTACGGAGACGGTGTGGTGCTGGTCGCCGTGCTCAAGGGCAGCGTCCCTTTTCTCGCCGATCTGGTCCGATCCATGACCATCAATCCGGAGATCGATTTCCTCGCCATATCCGCCTACGCGGCGGGCACGGGGCGGGTGCGGATCGTGAAGGATCTCGACACTGACATCGCTGGTCGGGACGTCGTCCTGATCGAGGACATCGTCGATACCGGCCTGACCCTCGCCTACATTCTGGCCGAGCTGGCCCACCGGGGCCCCGGCTCCCTCGCCGCCTGCTGCCTGCTCGACAAGGCCACCCGCCGTATTGCCCCGACGCCTCTTCGCTTCGTCGGCTTCACCATCGAGGACGATTTCGTCATCGGGTATGGCCTCGACTACGAGGAGCGTTACCGGAACCTCGAAGTGGTGGCCGCCGGCGATCTCAGCGCCCTCCGGGAGGACCCGGACGCGCACGTGGCGCACCTCCTGGCACGGTAGGGTTTGCAGATGGTCGAGATGCACCTCGCCGCCGTCAGGGTCGAGTTGCCGACCAACAATCCGGTGGTGCTTCTCCAGGAGGTGGAGGGGGCCAGGCGCACCCTTCCGATCTTCATCGGCGCCCCCGAGGCCACCGCCATCGCCTTCGCCCTGCAGGGCGTGACGCCGCCCCGTCCGATGACCCACGACCTCATGCGGGACATGCTCATAGCTCTCGGGGCAACGCTGGAGCGTGTGGTCGTGACCGAGCTGCGGATGGGGGAGGATGGGCGCAGCGGTACCTATTTCGCCGAGCTGCATCTGCGTCGCGGTGACAATTCAGCGATCGTCTCGAGCCGTCCCTCGGACGCCATCGCCCTGGCGGCGCGGCTGGGGACGGCGATCTACGCAGAGGACGATCTGCTCGACGAGGCGGGAGTGGTGCTGGACGCCGGCCAGGACGACGACACCGCACCCGACGAGCTGGTCACCCAGTTCCGCCAGTTCATCGAGGGCATCCGCCCGGAGGACTTCTCCTCCTGAGCCACGGCTGAAGGTAGGCCGCCTGTGGCTCGACATCATGGCGACAGTGGTGTAATTTCAAGCCATGAGCGAAGAAGGTTTCCGCGGCCCGCAGGTCTGCGACATCGTCGGCATCACCTACCGTCAGCTCGACTACTGGGCCCGAACCGATCTCCTACGGCCGTCGATCAGCGAGGCGAGGGGTAGTGGCACCCAGCGGATCTACTCCTACAGGGACCTTCTCGAGCTCAAGGTGATCAAGCGCCTGCTCGATGCCGGGCTGTCGCTTCGGTCCGCTCGGCGGGCCATCCAGGTGCTGCGCAGCAGTGGGGGAGAGCTGGCCTCGGCCAACCTCGTGCTGAGCGGGTCCGAGTCCGTGCTCGCCCGCACCGGTGAGGAGATCGTCGACCTGCTCAAGGGCGGCCAGGGAGTGCTGAACATCGTGGCCCTCGGGGGAGTGTTCGAGGAGCTCGATGCCGCCATCCACGACTTCGCTCCGGAATACGAGTCCGCCGCTGGGCAACCGGAGCAGGGCGAAGGTCTGGCGAGGACGGGTAGCGGGAGGTAACGACCTGGCCGCCCCGGCCCAAGAGGCCCACCACCAGCAGGTCCGCTTCGCCCACAACTCGGAGCGCCAGCTGGCCATGCTGCTCGATTTCTACGGCATCGCGTGGGAGTACGAGCCCCGGGAGTTCGCCTTGGAACGCGACCGGGCCGGGAACCCGGTTCAGGCCTTCCGGCCCGACTTCTACCTCCCCGCTTACGACCTGTACATCGAGATCACCACCCTGAACCAGAAGCTGGTGACCAAGAAGAACCGCAAGGTGCGCCGGTTGCGGGAGCTTCATCCCGACGTGAAGGTCAAGATCTTCTACCAACGTGACTACCTCAGCCTTCTCGTCAAGTACGGGTTGGAGGAGCCGTCACAGTTGAGGGACGCCGGTGTCGACGAGGCCGAACCAAGTCCGCTGGACTTCAGCATGGGGAGCTGAGACGGCCGCTGATCAGGCCTCCTAGGCTGCGGCGATGATCGTTCACCAGGGGGGCCGGTCCTCCCCGTTGGAGGCTTGCCACGAAGCCCTGGGCGCACGAATGGTCGACTTCGGCGGCTGGCGGATGCCCCTGTCGTACCCCGCCGGAACGGTCGCTGAGCACCTCGCCTGCCGCTCCTCGGCCGCGGCTTTCGACGTGAGTCACCTCGGGACGGTACGTGTCTCCGGCCCCGATGCCTACGGCCGGCTCAACTCCGTCCTCACCAACGACCTCGCCAGGATCGGCTCCGGGCGAGCGCAGTACACCCACCTGCTCGACGAGGACGCCTCGGTCATGGACGACCTCATCGTGTGGTGGCGCGACGAGCAGGTCTTCGACGTGATGCCGAACGCCTCCAACACCGACGCGGTGGTGGCGGCCATCGGCGGAGTGGACGTGACCGCTGATCGGGCCGTCATCGCCGTCCAGGGGCCGGCGGCACGTCGGCTCATCGCCGGACTGGCCGCCGAAGCGGCTGATGTGGCCCGCTTCGGTGTCACCGGCTTCGAATGGAAAGGCGAGTCCTGCATCGCCGCCGGAACCGGTTACACCGGAGAGGACGGTGTCGAATGCGCCGTGCCCGTGCCCGTGGCGCCGCTGTTCTGGGATGCGGTCATCGGTGCCGGCGCCTGTCCCGCAGGTCTCGGTGCGCGGGACACGCTTCGCCTGGAAGCCGGTCTTCCCCTGCACGGCCATGAGCTCGGCCCGGGTATCACGCCTCTCCAGGCGGGGCTGGGATGGGTCGTGGCCTGGTCGAAGCCGGCCTTCAGGGGACGGGCCGCCTTGGAGGCGGAGCGGGCCACTGGGCCGAGCCGAGTGCTTCGGGGCCTGGTGGTCGAGGGCCGCCGGCCCCCGCGCCATGGTTGTCCCGTACACAAAGGGCCCGATGGCGTAAAGGTGGGTGTAGTGACGAGTGGGAACTTCTCCCCGGTCCTCGGCTCGGGCATCGGACTCGCCCTTCTCCCGCCCGATGTGGCGACGGGGGACCGGCTGGACGTGGACATACGGGGCCGCCGTGTGCCCGCCATAGTCGTGGAGCTGCCGTTCGTTCCCAGGCCGGCGGCCTAGACGTGGGCCACTTCGTCCCCCATACCGACGACGAGATCGCCGAGATGCTCGGCTTCCTCGGCCTCACGTCGCTCGAGGATCTCTTCGCCACCGTTCCCGAGGCGCTGAGGCTGGTGCCGGCGCCAGGAGCGGCGGGGGACGCCCGCTATCTCGACATGGCAGACGGTCTTTCCGAGCCTGATGTCCTCGCCACGGCGAAGCGTCTGGCCGCGGCCAATGCCACCGGTGACGATCTCGTCTGCTTCGCCGGGGGGGGCGCCTACGACCACGAAGTTCCCGCGGCAGTACGCCGCCTCGCCTTCCGTTCGGAGTTCGTCACCGCCTACACCCCTTACCAGCCTGAGGTGGCCCAAGGGGTGCTGCAGGCGTTGTTCGAGTACCAGACGATGATCGCCCGTCTAGCGGGGCTGGCCGTGGCCAATGCCTCCCTCTACGACGGGGCCAGCGCCTGTGTGGAGGCGGTGAACCTGGCCGTGGCCGCCACCGGCCGTCCCACCGTGTGGGTGTCGAAGGGAGTCAATCCGACATGGAGGGCGACCATGAGGACCTTCGCCGCCGGCACCGGCCATGAGCTGGTGGAGCTGCCTCTGGACGACGGGACGACGGCTCTGCCCGCCGACGGTCAGGCTGCGGCCATTCTGGTCCAGTACCCGAACTACCTCGGATGCCTGGAGGACCTCGGTGCCGCCCGGGAGGCCGCCGACCGGGCCGGCGCCATGCTGCTCGTGGCCTTTGATCCCGTAGCGGCGGGGCTGCTTCGTTCACCAGGCTCCCAGGGCGCTGACGTGGTGGTCGGGGAGGGCCAGGTCTTCGGGACCCCGCTGAGCTTCGGCGGCCCTTACCTCGGCCTGTTCGCCTGCCGGAGCGAGCTTGTCCGACGGCTCCCCGGACGCCTCGTGGGCGAGACCGTCGACGTGGAGGGGCGTCGGGCGTACGTGACGACCCTCCGCACCCGGGAGCAGGACATCCGGCGGGAGAAGGCGTCCTCCAACGTCTGTACCAACCAGACGCTCATCGCCGTCTGCTGTGCCATCCAGTTGGCCTGGCTCGGCACCTCGGGGCTACGGGAGCTGGCTCTCCGCTGTGCCCGCGGCACGCGCTACACACGCGAGGCCGTGCTGGCCATAGACGGTGTCGAGCCGCTGGCGGCCCGACCCGTGCTGAGGGAGTTCGCCGTGCGCACCCCGGTGGGGGCTGACGTGGTCGTCGACCGGATGGCCGACGAGGGCTTCCTGGCGGGAGTCGCCCTGGGGGAGGAGTACGACGGTGGGGGTCTGCTGGTGGCCGTCACCGAGCGCCGGACCCGGGCCGAGATCGACGCGTACGTGGCCGCTCTCGGGAAGGTCGTGCGATGACGGGGCCAGGAGGGGGCCGTGCAGCCAGCATCCCCCTGCTGGGGCGAGAGCACGAGCCGACGATCTTCGAGCTGTCCCAACCAGGCCGGCGATCCTGGTCGTTCCGCACCACTGACCTGCCGGAGTGGCCGGCAGACGAGATGGTGGCGGCTGAGCACCTGGCACCGGCGCCCACCATGCTGGCTGAGCTGTCCGAGCGCGACCTGGTCGGCCACTTCACCCGCTTGACCCACCGCCAGTACTCCGTCGACCTCGGGGCCTACCCGCTCGGCTCGTGCACGATGAAGTACAACCCCAAGGTCTGCGACGACGTGGCCGACCTGCCCGGGCTGAGCCAGGTCCATCCGGCGGCCCCGGCCCGGCTGACGCAGGGATGGATGGCGCTCCTCGCCGATCTCGACCGGCAGCTGTGCCTCATCACAGGGATGGCGGCGGCGAGCCTCCAACCACCGGCCGGCGCTGCCGGGGAGCTGACCGGTCTGCTGCTGATGCGGGCCTGGCACACCGACCAGGGGCGATCGCCGACGAAGGTGCTGATCCCCGACTCCGCCCACGGCACCAATCCGGCGTCGGTGACCCTCGGCGGCTATCGCACCGTGACGGTGCCTTCGGACCAACGGGGGTGCGTCGACATCGATGCCCTCCGGCGGAACCTGGACGAGGACGTGGCCGGGATCATGCTCACCAATCCGAACACTCTCGGCCTGTTCGAAGAGGACATCGCCGAGATCGCCGACGCTGTCCATCAGGTGGGCGGCCTCGTGTATTACGACGGCGCCAACCTCAACGCCATCCTCGGGGTCACCCGCCCCGGCGACATGGGTTTCGACATCGTCCACCTGAACCTGCACAAGACCTTCGCCGTACCTCACGGCGGGGGCGGACCTGGCGCCGGCCCGGTGACCGTGACGGCGGCGCTGGCCCCCTACCTGCCCGGCCCGCGGCCGCTCGCCGGCGAGGACGGCGTGTACTTCTGGGACACGCCGCCGAGATCGATCGGTCGGATCCACTCCTGGCACGGCAACGCCCTGGCTCTGGCCCGGGCCTACGCCTACATCCTGGCCAACGGTGGCGATGGGCTGCGCCGGGTGGCGGAGGGAGCGGTGCTGAACGCCAACTGGCTGCGCCATCGGATTCACGGTATCTACGACATCCCGTACGACCGCCCCAACATGCACGAGTTCGTGGCGTCCACCACGTCCCTGAAGAGGTCGGCAGGCCTGCGCGCGGTGGACGTGGCCAAACGTCTCCTGGAGGAGGGCTTCCATGCGCCGACCGTCTATTTTCCCCTGATCGTCGACGAGGCCTTGATGATCGAGCCGACGGAGACCGAGTCACCCCAGACCCTCGAGGCCCTCGCTCAGGCTCTCGAGCGGATCGCCTGGGCGCCCCAAGGGGCGCGGGAGGCTCCTCGCAGCACCCCGGTGGGGCGAGTCGACGAAGCTCGCGCCGCCCGAACCCTCATCCCGACCTGGGATCTGCGGCCCCCCCAACAGGAAGGCTGACGCGAAAACGCCCCACCCCCCGTCCACGGCGAAGTGGACGGGAGTGGGGCGTTTCGTGCAGCCGGAGGTGTGAGCGCTGCCGCCTCAGGCCGTGACGAGACCCGACTGCCGGGTGGCCCGGGCGACGAGGGCGCCGGTACCGATGAGACCGGCACCGAGGAGCAGCAACCCGCCAATGGCGAGACCGGTACGGGGAAGACCGCCACCGGAGCCGGTATCGCTGGCAGGAAGCTCAGCAGGGGCAGCCGCGGCGACGGGGCTCGGGTTGGGGGATCCCGCGGCGCTGACCCCACTGAGAACAGCGGGCACGTTGGCCACTGCGGCATTGACCGCCGCCGCCTTGACCAGGTCGGAGCCAGGGCCACCGTCAACCGACACGGCATTCAACCGGAGGATGCCGGGGATGTCGATGATCTTGGTGGTCTGGCCGACATCGTTGTTGGCGATCAGCTTGGTGTCGTTGACCCCGATGACGTAGCTCGAGCCGCCGTTGGCCGTGGAAGCCTCGGAGTGGAGCAGGTTCACCTTCTGGCCGGCGACAGTGGCGGCGACTCCATCAGACGATGCGTTGCCGGTGCTCCTGCTGGTGGTGTAGTTGGCCTCGGAAAAGGACTGCAGCACGTCGATGGCGACAAGGCCCGGGCTGATGAGGACCAGCCTCAACAGAGCGGCGCGCGCCGTGGAGGTGCTGGTGCCGTCGCCACGGGAGACGCTGGCCGACGACGGCGCCACCTTCACGCCGGTGCTGGCCAGGTCGCCCACGCCCAGAAGCTCGTTGTTCGTCTCACCCTGGCCGGACTGGGTCGAACCGAGCTGAGCGAGCAGCGGGTTCCCGCCGACCTCCAGAGCGTTCGCGGTAGCCGTGCTCGGAGTGGCGTCCGGATTGGCCTCAGCCTTGGTGTGGGCCACCCTCACGACACCATCCACCTCGGCGGCGACCGCCTCGGCGCTTCCCGGAGGCGCCGGCGTGGTCTGAGCCCAGCCGGGAGCAGCTCCGCCGATGACGATCGCACCCGTGATCCCAACAATTGCAATCTTGTGAAAACGCATTTTCTGAAATCCTCCCCAGTAGGTGACGCTTACCTCGACAACAGCTTCTCTCATTTGTGCAGGTCCTGTAAACCCCCCAAGAGCAATGCCCGCGCAAGTTCCCAGAATTCCTAGCCCATCAATTTACCCCACTTGCGCAATTGCTATTCCAACTTCGCCAGAAATACTCGGCCATTTCGGTCAATACGGACAGCGGGTAGCCGGTCAGGTCGGTGCGGTGGAAATGGCCAAGACGGACCATTGAGATGACGCCCTCCCAAGCCGTACCCTCACCGCATGTACGCGCTTTTGTGCGATGACGACAGGAGACTGCGGGCGCTCTACCGGATGGAGTTCGAATTCGTGGGTGTACCCGTCCACGAGGTGGCCAACGGCGACGAGTGCATCGAGGCCGTTACCCGTGAGGCACCCGAGCTGATCGTGCTCGACCTCTACATGCCACGTCGCGGTGGGCTCTCGACGCTACCGATGCTCCGCTCGCTGCTTCCCGACGTGCCGGTACTGGTGGTGACGGCGTACGCCGCCGTGGAGGTGCTGCGCCAGAGCCTCGCCCTCGGCGCCACCGCCTGCTACACCAAGCCCGGTTTCCTGGCCCGCATCCCCGAGGTGGTGGAGCGCTATTTCCCGTCGGTGGTGCGGCCGAGTGGGTGAAGCCGCATGGCGGCAGCAATCTCCTCGTCGGCCACCTCTGTGTATATCTGGGTGGTAGCCAGGCTGGCGTGGCCCAGGGCGACCTGCAGCTGGCGAAGGCTGAGAGCTCCCTCCCTGAGACCGAGAGTGGCGAAGGTGTGGCGGAGGGCGTGGACGCGCACGCCACTGCGTCGGGCGCCCAGGCGGCGAAGCACGCGGTCGACGACATAGGTCACGCTGTCCCGGCTCGACTCGACCGTCGTCCCGACGATCTGGCCCGTGCGGTCGCGGACCGGGCGGGGCCGGCTGGAGACGACAACGGTGAGGGCCTCGATCCCAAGGGCCTCGAGGCGCGCTCGACGAGTCGGCAGGTACTGCGCCAGCGCTTCCACAACCACCTCCGGAAGCCCGAGCCGGCGCTCCTTGTCGCCCTTACCCCGCACGATGACCGCCGACGGCGGGTCACCTTCGAGATCGGCCAGCGGCAGGCTGGCGATCTCCTCCAGGCGGAGGCCGCAGGCCAGAGCCAGGCTGACGATCACCAGGTCGCGCTCCGGCCACTCCGATCCGTCACCAGCCGTGGCCAGCGCCCCCAGGGCGCTCGTGTGGTCGATGGCACGCGGCATGTGCTTGCGCTTCTTCGGTGGTTGCAGGAGGGCGGCGGGATCCGATGGGATGCGTTTGGTGCGGTAGCACCAGGCGAAGAAGGAACGTACGGCGGCGGTGCGGCGGGCCACCGTGGCCGGCGCCCTCTCCTCGGGCGCCCTCTCGGGGTGACGGGCGAAACGGGGGTCCGGCCGGGTGCGGAAGGTGGCAATGGCCTCATCGAGGTCGTCGGCGGTGACAGCCTCGACGTCAAGTGCCTCAAATGCCGTCAGGACGGCGTTGCCACGCTCCTCCTTCGGCCAAGCTTCCATGGCGTCTCGGTGGGGCAGCAAACGGTGCAGGGCGGCGACGTCGGTCATGGTGTCGTCGAGGTCGTAGCGGTAGGCGGCCAGCGTCCTGGGGGAGCGGCCCTCGTTGCTCAGGCGCCGAAGGAACCGTTCGACGGCCTCGGCATAGGGGAGTGACACCGCTCCAGACTGGCCTACGGCGGCCGTCACGCGGTGAATGCTCATCCGGCGAGGAACCTCATTCGGCGAGCTGGGCGATCACCTCACCCCGCCGCTCGATCGCCCTGGCTGCCTCGAGGTGCTCGACCAGGGAAGCCGGATCGATGCCGAAGGCGCCGCTTGGAAAGACGACCTCCGCTGTAGCCGAGATCACGGTGGCGCAACCGTTCGCGTCCGTGCCAATCGACTCCACCCGCTCCCAGCGGATCAACGTGTGCTCCGCCTTCGGCCCGAAGACCGATACGCCGTGGAGATCGACCCGGTACCTGCGGCGCCGGCCGAAGCGCCCGCTGCGCATCACGTGCTCGGCCACACGCAGCTCCATGGCCGTTCACACTAACCCCTCGCAGCCTGGACCTGTACCTACTAAAGATTGATTATGTAGTGACCAGAAGAGGGAGCCACGCTGCTGCTCTTCTCACTGCTCGGCGCCGCACGGGTAGCTTGCTTCGTGCATGGGCCGTCGCATCGATGTCGAACTCACGAGCAAGCGGGAGGACGGCCGCTGGACGTGGCGCGCCGCCGGAGCCAAGAACCCCAGAGGTGAGGTCGAAGCCGCCCTGTTGTACGAGGGCGCCAAGATCGGTGATGTCGTGCGGGCCGAGGCCGATTTCGAGATTGAAGGGATCCTGATCACCTCGGTGCTGGCTCCCAAGGAGAAGAAGCGCTCAGAACCCGAGCGGGTCGAGATGATCGGGCCTCCCCGCGATGAGCGCGGTGTCACGTCGACCCTCACCGGAAAGCCGGAGAGAGGCGGGCCCGATCGGCCGCGCCGAGGCGACGACACGCGCCGCGGCCCCCGTGGTGACGGGCCGCCCCGGTCCGGCCAGGGTCGCCCCGACGACCGTGGCCGAGGGGACCGCTCCCCCCGCCCGGCCCTGGGGCGCCCGGACACGCCGGCGCCCGCACCCCGGGTCAAGAAACTCAATCCCGGACATGCGCACCGTGACGCCGTCCTCGCCGCTCTGGCGCCCGAACAGCGACCGATCGCCGAGCAGGCGCTTCGGGGCGGTCTACCTGGAGTCCGACAGGCGATGGAAGCCCAGAACGCCGCGCTGAGGGAGGCAGGTCAGGCCGAGGTGAACGCAGGGCCCCTCGTGGCCATGGCCGAGCAGCTCCTCCCCCAGCTCAAGGCGGCCGAGTGGCGGGACCGGGCCGAGGCCGCGGTCGAGATGGTCGATGACCTTTCCATGCGCGACCTGCGATCACTTGTCACCGGTGCCGACACCGCCCGGGATGACGCCGGTCGCCTGCTCGCCGGCACCCTCCGGGACGCCCTCGACCGCCGCCTCCGCAAGCAGCGTGAGAGCTGGATCGCCGAGATCACCGCCGCTTTGGAGGATGGGCGGTTGGTCCAAGCCCTCCGGGCATCGGCCCGTCCGCCCGATCCCGGCTCGCGGTTCCCGGCCGAGCTGGCCATGCGCCTCAGCGAGGCTGCCGGCACGGCGATGGCCCCTGATGCCCCTGCCGACCGCTGGCAGGCCCTGCTCGAGGCTGTCGTCGATTCCCCCGTGCGCCGGTCCGTCAAGCCGGCCGGCCTACCCTCCGAGGCTCCAGAGCAGCTTTTCCAGGTCGCCCGGCAGGCGTCGGGAAAGGTGCCGGCTCTGGCCGCGCTCCTTGGCATCTCGATGCCACCGCCACCCGGCCCGCCCCGGCCCGTGCGCGCCGGCGCCGGTCGCCCCCACCGTTCGGGGCCTCGCTCCGGTGCACCGATCCCCCCTCCCCCGCCGGCACCGGCGCCTGCCCCTCCCCCGGCGCCCTGACCCCGAGAACCGCAGGGGTCTACGCGTAGACCCGGAGGATCCCGTGGTCGTGCAGGAACTCGGCCAAGCCTTCCACCAGGCGGAGTTCGGCCACCTCTGACAGCGGCACCCAGGCCACCTCGGTGGCATCACTCCCCGCCTCCGGTTCGCCGGCGTCGAGCAGCGTCACCGAGAAGTCCAGGATGACATGGTGTCGGCCATCGCCTATCCGCTCCACCCAACCCAGGAACGCGCCGCAGACGGCCTCCAACCCGGTCTCCTCGGCCATCTCCCGTACCACCGCCTCGGCCAGCGCCTCCCCGGCCTCGACCCGACCGCCGGGGATGCTCCAGAATCCCGCCGCAGGCCCGTGGCCGCGCCGGACGAGGAGAATCCGGTCAGCGTCCACGGCGACCGCTCCGACACACACCTCGGGCGCCGGCGCCGAATCGGTCACGCCGGCTCCAGCCGGTGATGCATGACGAGCAGGCGGGCGGTGAAGCCGCACTCCTCGAAGAAGTTCTTGGTGGCCCGCATGCCCGGCAGGGCCACGGCGTCGACCCCGGAGCATCCGTGGGCGCCGAACCACGGCAGCAGCTCGTTCATCATGGCCTCCCCCACCCCGATGCTGCGGGCGTCGGGATGGACGTAGAGATCGTCGAGCACCCCCAGGGTCCGTCCGTCACGCAGCTTCTCGAGCCGTCCGGTGGCGATCCCCACCGTCACGTCGTCGACCGTTCCCACCACGGCCACGCAGTCAGAGCCCTCGATGGTGCGACGGAGGCCATCTTCGAGAGGCTCGGAGCGGGCCTCTCGGGCGGCGAAGACCGCTCCTCCCCGCTCCTGGGCGCCCAGCTCTGCGATCGCCTCACCGCTCAACCTCACCAGCTCCGGCAGGTCGGACATGGTGGCGTGCCGGGCGGACTCCAATATCAGGCGCCCGACTGCAGCTGGGCGATCCGGCCGAGGATGGTCTGGCGATGCCTGGTGGCCGCCTCGTAGGTACCGACTGCCTCCAGCTCCTCGGGCGACAGCCCGCTCAGCCGCTGCACGACCTGGGGCGCAGACAGAGCGTCGTAGCCGGGGATGGCGAGGTCGCTCGCCGAAGGAGTCGTGGAGGGGCGCGGGGAGGGACGTGAGCCCGGGCGAGTGGGGGCGACCGCCGGCTCGGTGGGAGGTGGCGACTCCCCAGGTGCCCCGGCCCCGCCACTGACACGGGACCAGATCTCGTTGAGCATCCTGGCTATCTCCTGCTGGCCCTTCCCCGCCGCCATCTGGCCGAGCATCCGGGCCAGCGCCACCTGCGAGTCAGCCTGGCTCCTGCCCTTCTCGACCAGTCGGGGTAGCTCGTCGCGCACCGCCATGGCGATGCCCACGGGCGCGTACACGAGCAGATCGAGCAACTGGTCCACGGGCGAACGCGGTTCACTCATACGCAGTCCCTACAGAGCATGCGGGACGCGTCAGCGAGCTGCGTCGGGTGCTTCACCAGGAAGCAGGACTGGCAGACGAACTCATCGGGCTGCTTGGGCAGGACCTTCGGGGCCGCCTCGGCCCGCTCCTCAGCGTCGGGAGTCTCCTCGTCCTCCTCCTCGTCGGCGACGACCAGCTTTTCCTTGAGGATCACGTCCAGGCTGGCCTCGACGTCGTCCTCGTCGGCCTCGTCGTCGTCCTCGTCGTCATCGTCGTCGTCCGAAGTAGCGGCCGGCGTGGCCACCGGCACGACGAGGATGTCGTCGTCGACCAGAGGGACGACGACGACATCGAGGTCATCTACATCGTCATCCTCATCTACATCGTCATCGACATCCTCCACGTCGTCGTCGAGGTCGTCGTCGTCGACAGCGTCATCCGGAAGCTCCTCGAGATCCGGTTCGTCCAGATCCGCGGTCAGGTCCGCTTCGTCACTCAGATCGTCCTTGCTGTCAACCATGCACTTCCCCTGGGGCCGGATCGTCGGGCGCGGCACCATACACCTCCAGTGCGGCGGCCATGGTCGTGCTGGGAGGACCGGGAAGCTGTTGGTACCGTCGGTTGGCTCGACCGTTCTACAGACACTTAGGGCGAGTTATTTGGACGTTCTCTACTGAGCTTCCCGGTGCCCCCCCGCACTGTCTCCGACCGCCCCCCCCAGACCCCGCTTGGGGTATGGAGGGCCACGACCTGGCGAATGGACGACTCGGGACGGGGAGCAGTCTCGGCATTCCGCCGGTAGCAGTCAAGAGGGCTGTGACCTGCGAGTTTACGCGTCAGGCCAGGTCAGCAGGGCTGTATCCGCCAAAAAAAGATCTCAGAATTTTCGGTAGCGAGGCGCAGTAATGACATCGGTGTAGTTCTGGCCTGGTAGGCACGAGGCTCCAACCGCCTGCGATAGCGAAGGAGCCCCGTGCCCATTACCGAACGTACACACCCTGTCAGCATCGAGCTGGAAGGCTTG
>DATLEK010000042.1:0-11167 GCA_035525365.1 Acidimicrobiales bacterium | reverse complement strand
CCGGACGGCCTGCGCCAGCGCATTTCGTACGATGGCGTGGATCCTGGGCAGTGACTTAACTAGCTACCTGCTGCAACGCTGTGACCTGCACTTTTCTGGAGGCGGCGACCGGAATCGAACCGGTGTACAGGGCTTTGCAGTCCGTCCGAAGGCGTCCATCTCGTGCAAGGGAGTCGCAACGACGCCCAGCACGTCCGAGGCGACGTCCACGCCGTCACGCTCTGTGCCACCCAGTCCAGGCAGATTGTGGGCAGGATTGTGGGCAGCAGGCGTTTCGGAAGAACGGTCCAATCTCCGGAGGCCCCTCGCTCAGCCGATAAGTCCACACCGTCGCAGAAACTGTCCCAGTAGGACTCTGGCAGCACCATCTGCTTGTAAGGGCGAGTAGAGCCGATTATGTGGTGCGCTTGAGTGGAGCTGGGCGGCGCCTCGTCTGCACCTGGCGATGGCCGTGCCGCAATGGTCCTGCTGTAGTTCCCCGATCGTGTACCCACGGTCGCGGCCAATGGGTCACGGCCGCTGACCGGCCGGCGACCGCTGCCCGCGGCCCGGTCGTCCATAATCGTGTCGGTGCAACCCATGCTCTGCCCCGTCACCGTGGGCCGCGAGGCGGAGACCGAGCTCCTCGCCGGCGGGCTGACGGCGGCCCGGTCGGGGCGGGGCGGCGCCGTCCTGGTCCTCGGCGAGGCGGGGATCGGGAAGTCGCGGTTCACATGGGACGCCCGCGCCATGGCCGCGCGCGCCGGGATGGCGACGCTCACCGGGCGCGCCGTGCAAGGGACGGTGCCCGTGCCGTTCCGGCCGCTGGCGGAGGCCGTGCAGGGCGCGTTCCGGCGCGACCCGCCCCCGGACTCGCCTGACCTCGCCCCCTTCCGAGCAGTCCTCGCCCGGCTCGCGCCCCAGTTCGGTCGTCCCGCCGACGCCAGCGAGGTCACCCACCTGGTCCTGAGCGAGGCCGTCACCCGGCTGGTTGGCGCTCTCGGCCGCAGCCGGGGATGCCTCCTCGTGCTCGAGGACCTGCACTGGGCCGACATGGAGACGCTGGCGGTTGTCGAGTACCTGGCTGACCACCTCGGGACCGAGCCCGTGCTGTGTGTCGGCACGGTGCGCACGGGCGAGGCCAGCGAGGCGGAGCGACTCGCGGTCAGGCTGGTCGAGCGACGTGCCGCGACGGTCGTCGCCCTGGAGCAGCTCGACCTCGACGAGATCGACCGCATTGCCGCCGCGTGCCTGGGCGATGAGGAGCTGCCTCCGGCACTGCGAGACTTCCTCCGGAGCCGCTCCGAGGGCGTTCCCTTCCTCGTCGAGGAGCTGCTCGCCGGGCTGGTCGGAGCCGGAGCGCTGCTCCCCGGGGCGCACGGCTGGCGAGTGGTCAGCCGGCTCGTCCCCACCGTGCCTATGACGTTCGCCGAGACGGTGCGCCGCCGTCTGGGCGGCCTCGACGATAGCGCCCAAGTGGTCGTGCAGGCGGCGGCGGTCCTCGGCCGGCGATTCGACTGTTCGCTGCTCCCGGCGATGACCGGGCTCAGCGACAACGACGTGGCCCATGGTCTCCAGGCGGGCCTGGCCACTCAGCTCGTCGCACGCGACCCCGACAGTGATGGCTTCCGGTTCCGCCATGCCCTGAGCCGCGACGTCGTGTTCGCCGATCTCCTCCCTCCCGATGGGACTCGTCTGGCGGCGCGAGCGGGGGCGGCGGTCGAGGCCGCTCACCCGGGCCTGCCCGGCGAGTGGTGCGAGCTGGCGGCCGACCTGGCGGAGCGGGCCGGGGACCGTCAGCGCGCCGGCGAGCTGCTGCTGGAGGCGGCGAGGCGGGCGGTGGCCAGAGGCGCTCCCGCCAGCGCCCAGGCGACGCTTGCCCGAGCGGCGGGGCTAGAGGAGCTGACCGGCTCGCTCCCACTGGACATCGCCGAGGCGACGGCCCAGGCGGCCGCCCTCGCCGGCGATGTCGACCGCGCCACCGGCCTGGCCGGCGCGATCCTCGGGGCCCTCGACGACGGCGCCAAGCCGGGCGGTCGCAAGGCCCGTCTCCACCTGGTGCTGGGCAGGGCGGCTGTGACGAGCGGACGCTGGGACGTGGCGCGCCGGCACGTAGAGGAGGCCGCCGCCCTGGCGGGCGAACAGGACGCCGCGCTCACGGCTGTCGCCGGCGCGCTGGCTGCTCAGGTGGCCGTGGCCGAGGGCCGGCTCGGCGATGCGCTCGCCCTGGCCGGCCAGGTGATGGCGGAGGGGGAGGCGTCGTCCCCGCCCGAAGCGGTCTGCGAGGCGCTGGAGGTGCTGGGCCGGGTCGCCCGCCTGCACGACTTGGGCGAGGCCGAGGCGCACTTCGCGGCTGCCCAGCGCGTCGCCGAGCGACACGGGCTCGCCATGTGGCGGGCGCGGGCCCTCCACGAGCTGGGCACGATTGACCTGTTCACCACGCTGCGCCACGATCGCCTGAAGGCGGCGCGGCAGGCGGCGGTCGACGCCGGCGCGGTGGGGATCGTGGCGCTGGCTGACCTGCACCTCGCCTCCGTCGCCCTGGCCTCGTGGGACATCGAGGCCGCGGTGGCCGCCGCCGAGCGCTGCGTGGACGTGTCCCGGCGGCTCGGGCTGAGCACGCTGGGCATGGGGCTCGTCCACCTCGCGTGCGGCTACGCCAGCGCCGGACGTGAACGCGAGATGGGCCAGGCGCTGGAGCAGGCGGGCGCGGTGGCGGGCGACGCGGTCGACGTCGCCGCCGGCATCGTCGGGCGGGCGCCCATCCATCTGGCGTTCCGCCGAGGCGACTTCACCGCCGCTCTCGGGGCAATGGACGATGCCATGCTCATCCTCCGCCGGGATCCCTCGGTCTTCTTCCCGTTCACCGGCATGTGGGCGTTGCTGCGCACCGTCGAAGACGACAGGGGCGCGGCGGCGCGCGCCGAGGCGGCGCAGGCGGTCGGCGCCAGCGTGGTGTTCAACCGCGCCTACCTGCGCATGGCCGAGGCGGTCGACGCGGGTGGCACCGGTCGGCGGGACGAGGCGCGGCGGGCTTTCGGGGAAGCGCGCGACGAGGTGCGCTACGCGCCAGCGTGGGAGGTGTGGTGGGCGATCATCCAGCGGATCGTGGCGGTCCCCGCTCTCCAGGACGGGTGGGGCGACCCTGTGACCTGGCTCCGGGAGTCGCTGGCTGTGTTCCAGGATCACGAGCTCGAGGAGCTGGCGTCGTCGTGTCGCACCGCGCTCCGGGCGGCCGGGGAGAAGGTCCCTCGGCGAGGACGCGGGGAGACCGATGTTCCCGGCCCTTTGCGGGCGGCGGGGATCACCAGCCGCGAGGTGGACGTGCTCCGCCTGGTGGCCGAGAACCTCTCCAACCGAGAGATCGCCACGCGCCTCTATCTGTCGCACCGCACGGTCGACCGTCACGTCTCCAACCTGCTGGCGAAGGCAGGAGCAGCGAACCGACGAGAACTCGCCGGCCTGGCCGCCCGGGCCGGGCTGGGGTCGCATGACGGCCCGTTGGGTGGGTAGGCAACCGGCGCTAATTGGGTGGTGGCCACCGATGCCGGGATGCCCCCGCCGGGTGGAGGATGGTGCCGACACTCGACCTGAGGAGGCCACCATGCAGACCCGCACCGACGAGATCGCCGACGGCATCTACCGCATCTCGACCTTCGTCCCCGACGTGGCGCCCCCCGCGGGCTTCACCTTCAACCAATTCTTGATCGATGCCGAGGAGCCGCTGCTGTTCCACGCAGGCCACCGCCAGATGTTCCCCCTCGTCGCGGGGGCGGTGGCGACGGTCATGCCCCTGGACCGCATCCGCTGGATCAGCTTCGGGCACGTCGAGGCAGACGAGTGCGGAGCGATGAACCTGTGGCTCGACGCGTCGCCCAGAGCGGAGGTGTGCCACAGCGAGATGGGATGCCTGCTCTCGCTCAACGACCTGGCCGAGCGACCGCCCCGCCCGATGACCGACGGTGAGATCCTCGACCTCGGCGGCAAGCGGGTCCGGCACGCCTACACCCCACACGTCCCTCACAACTGGGAGACTCACGTCCTGTTCGAAGAGACGACGGGGACGCTGCTCTGCGGCGACCTCTTCACCCATGTCGGGGGGGGCCAGGCTCTGACCGAGTCCGACATCGTGGGGCCCGCGGTGCAGACGGAGGACGTCTTCCGCGGCAGCTCGCTGTCAGCGGTGAGCGGCGCGACCGTGCGCCGGCTGGCCCGCTTGAATCCCACGACGCTTGCGCTGATGCACGGGTCGTCCTTCGCGGGCGACTGCGTCACCGCTCTCCACGACCTGGCCGAGGACTATGACCGGCGAGTGCGCGAGGTGCTCGAGGACGGTCGGGCGGAACTCGCGGGGGCGGGCTGCCCGGCGCCATGATCGCACCGAACCGGCCGAGCTGGTATGTGGAGGTGGCCCAGGGCGGCGTCACCGACCGCGCCGGCCTGCGCCGGCGGTGGGAAACGGAGATGGACCGCCTCGCCACGGTCGAGGGGTGGCTGGGTGCGACCGGAGGTATCACCGGCAGCGGTGGGTTCGTGGCCGCCGCCCGCTTCACCTCGGCCGACGTCGCTCGGGCGGCAGTTGCCGGGCGGACATCTTGGCCAGACGCCGGTCCGGGCACGTCGGACGTGGGGGTTGTGACGGGCGGCGGCTCCGACGAGGCAGGGTTCGTGCAGCTGATGCAGGCGAAGGTGGCGGACCGGGCGCGGTTCGAGGAGATCGAGGCGGCTGTGGGCGACGACTTCGCCCGCCACCGGCCGGACTTCCTCGGCGGATACCGCGCCTGGTTCCCAGGGTCTCGCCTGACGGTCGTCGACTACTTCAGGTCCGAGTCGGAGGCCCGCGCCGGCGAGGCCAAGCCGCTCCCCGACGAGTTGGGCGCCAGCTTCGAGGACTGGATGGCGCTCCTCTCCGACGTCCGATGGCTCGACCTTCCCGATCCCTGGCTGGCATCGTCCGCCCTTGGCGCGCCCAACTCGCCCTAGAGGGCCTCGAGCGCGACCACGACGGCGATGCCGACCAGCAGGGTGAGGCCCCGGGTCGCCTCAGCCAAGCGTCACTCGGATGCACTCAGAGAGTTCGACCTTGAGGCGTCGCATGGAGAGTCCGGTCGGGTCGAAGATCGCCTGTACCGTCAGGCCGTCGACGTGGGAAACGAGCACGCGGGCGATGCGTCGAGCCTCGCCTTTGGCAAGGTGGCCGCCGGCGAGCGCCGCCTCGACGGTGCGCTCGATGAAGTCCAACCACATCGCGTAACGGGCACGGGCCTCGTCGCCGAGGGCCGGTTGGCCGGCGGCAAGACCCAGGAAGGTGAACCACACGATTGCCTCCGTCCGCTGGCGGGCATCGATCGGCACGGCCTGGAGGAGGGCTTCGGTCAGTGCCCGTGTCGGGTCAGGGATTGCGGCCACGGTCGCTTCCATTCGATCCATGACCTCCTCGAAGACGAGGCGAAAGGCCGCGCGCAACAGGGCGTCACGGTTCGCGAAGTAGTGGGCCAACACCCCGGTTGACCATCCCGCTTCACGCGCGACGGCCCTGGTCGTCAGGCCATCGAGGCCGTCTCGGCCGACGACTCTCCAGGCAGCACGGACGAGTTCGCGGCGGCGGGCGTCGTGGTCCACGATCTTCGGCATAGGCCTTGATCTTATATCGGACGCGCGTTATAACTAGCTCATGGGGGTGCTGGGGTCGGTGCTCGAGTTGTGGCGGTACCCGGTCAAGTCGATGCAGGGCGAAGGGCTGACCGAGGCTCAGGTCTCTCAGCGAGGCGTACTCGGTGACCGGGCCTTCGCACTGATCGACCGACGAGATGGACGAGTCGCCAGCGCCAAGCAGCCGCGCAAGTGGGCGGCGCTGCTCTCGTGCCATGCGGCCTTCGTAGAACCCCCGTCTCCGGGACGGCCCCTTCCTCCGGTGGAGATCATCCTGCCCGACGGGTCCGTAACCCGAAGCGACGCCCTCGACATCGACGCCGTCCTGTCAGGCTTCATCGGCCGGGACGTCACGCTCGCCACCGTCGCCCCGACCACGCCCACCCTCGAGGAGTGGTGGCCTGCCATCGAAGGACTTGCTCCCGCCGAGCACATCGACGCTGGACGCATCCAGACAGAACACGAAGGAGAGGTCGTAACCGACGAGGCGATGGGGATGGTGTCGCCGCCGGGGACGTTCTTCGACTGCGGGCCGCTGCATCTCATCACCGACGTCACCCTCGCCGAACTTGGCCGGCACCACAGCACCGGGCACGTCGATCGGCGACGGTTCCGGCCGAACGTGTTGGTGGGCAGCGCTGGGCGGGGATTCGTGGAGAACAAATGGCTGGGTCATACGCTCCAGATCGGTGCGGGGGTCACCTTGTCGATCGCCCTCCCCACACCGCGCTGTGTCATGACGACACTGGCCCAGCCCGACATCGGGGCCGACCGAAGCATCTTGCAGGTCGTCGCTGCCACCAACCGCGTCACGGTCGAGGGGCTCGGCACCTGGTCGTGCACCGGCGTCTACGCCACCGTTGTCGATTGCGGAACCATGGCCGTGGGCGACCAGATCATCCGAACCGACAAAGACGAGTGACACGAACCCACCGCGTCTCCACAACCTGCTCGACCGCCTCGCGGAGCGCCGCCCGGGCGGGAGCCTCGTGTAGAGGAGCGGTCCTCGCGCGTCGACGACGCGTGGTTGCAACCCTGGTGGGGCTGATGGCCGCCACCGGCATCCGGCCCGGCGAGGCCTACCGCCTCGGCCGCCTCGACGTCGACCCCGACGACGCCGCCTTGGCGGTAGTGCACTCCAAGCACAGCAAGAGCCGCCGGATCCCGCTGCACCCCACCACGGTCACCGCGCTCGGCCGCTATGCCGCGGTGCGCGACCGCGAAGTCCAGTGTGAGACCACGACGTTCTTCGTGACCGCCGACGGTCGTCCTCTCGACAGCCACGACGTCGCCTCCACGTTCCGGAAGCTGCTGTTGGCAACAGCGTCGATCAGCCCGCCACCCGGCCGCCCCGGCCGGGTGGGTGATCTCCGCCACAGCTTCGCGGTGTCCACGCTGTTGTCCTGGCACCGCTCGGGCGCGGATGTCCCGAGCCGCCTGCCGGTGCTGTCGGCCTATCTCGGTCACAACGACCCCCACGCCACGTACTGGTATCTGGAAGCCGTCCCCGAACTGATGGCCCTCGCCGCCCGCCGACTCGAGCGCTCCATGGGAGCGCGGCCATGACCGCGCTCGCCCCCATCATGGAAGGGTTCTTCACCAGCCGGCTGCCCCAGCAGCGGGCCAGCGCCCACACCGTCAGCTCCTACCGGGACTGCATGCGCCTGCTGGTCGGCTTGAACATGGTGGCCGCCCACAGCCCAGGAGTCAGCCCCCTCGCCGTGTCCATCACCGCCGCGATCTCCGCGGGCGTGAAGATGTGCGGGGTCGGGCGGACCTTGTTGGCCCGCACGAGGCCCAGTGGTGGGACCTCGGTGGCCGGGTCGAACCCGACCAGGTAGCGGGCGAAGCCCCTAACGATCGTGAGGCGCGCCGCGC
Source organism: Acidimicrobiales bacterium (assembly GCA_035525365.1). Taxonomy (GTDB): domain Bacteria; phylum Actinomycetota; class Acidimicrobiia; order Acidimicrobiales. The sequence goes on along the minus strand of DATLEK010000042.1, from coordinate 3,658 downwards.
TGGCCGGCGCAGTGGACGCCAGGGCGGCCCACGCCAAGGCGGCGTCCACCGTCACGCTGGACTGCCCGGACGCGTCCAGGTCGCGGACGAAACCGCCGAGCAGACGCCGATCCGGGTCCGGCTTGTAGCCCAGGGCGCGCCGCAGCGTTGCATAATCCTCCAGCCGCTCCGCCAGGGCGGTCATGACCGAACCTCCGGCCAGGGGCTGACGGCGAGGGCCAGCGAGGCGGAGTCCACCCGGGCATACATGGCCGTGGTCGCCGCGTCGCTCTGGCGCAGCACCTCGGCGACCTCCCGCAGCGTCGCACCGCTGCGCAGCAAGGTGGTGGCGGCCGTATGACGCAGACGGTGCCCGCCGATCGGGCCGATCCCCAGTCGGCGGCACGCGGTTTGGCTGACCAGGCTGACCGAGTGCGCCGACATCGCCATCCCGGTCGCAGGGCCGTGCGCGGCGATGAACACCGACCGTGCCGGTGTCGGGGGACGACCGAAGCGCAAGTAGTCCACCAGCGCCTCGCCCACCTCGGCGGGCAGGGGAAGCCGATCGTGGCGGCGGCCCTTTCCGCTCACCTCTATCTCGCCCGCCCGCCAGTCGATGTCGTCCAAGCCCAGCCGGGACACCTCCACGGCCCGCAGACCGAGGCGGACCATCAGCACCAAGATGGCGTAGTCCCGCGACCGACCGGCCGGTCCCGGTCGCAGCTGGCCAACAACACATCTACCATCCCGGCCTCGAGCGCCTTGGGGAGCGCGTCGAACCGGGCGCTCGACACCGGCGGGACGCTCACCGACAGATCCCGGGCGGTCACGCCCGTCGCGAACAAGAACCGCACGAAGCTCCGCAGGCGCCCGACTGTCGTCGGCATCGTCGCGCGGGCGAGCCGCCCGGCCTCGTGGACGACGAACTCCGCCAGCTCGGCCGGATCCATCGCCTCCAGCGGCGGCCGGCCCGTCGCTGCCCGCCACGCCAGGAACTGGCGGACGGCGTAGGCCGAGTTGTGGAACGTCACCTCCTCCAATCGGCGTTGCACACGCTGATAGCGGCAATAGTCCTGCACGACACGCTCGGCGTCGTCGTCGACCTGCAAACGGGGGAAGGCCATGGCAGCTCCAATCTCGGAAGGAGCCACCAAGCCTCGCCGCAAGCCGGGAAACTATGCCGGGTCGCCCGCCCGAAACCGCCCACCCCAAAAGGTCCTCACGTGTCCACCCGGCATAGGACGCCACCCGGGATAGGCCAGCTAATGCCGCTAGCCAGCACGTAGCCCGACAGGCCGAAGCGTCCGCCGTCGCCACTCTGGCGCACCAACCTCACCAGGCCGAGCTGGCGCAGGCGGCTGAGAGCGCGACCCGCGGTGCCGGGAGCAAGCCCGAGGTTCTCGGCGATGCGCCGGGTGCTGGTCGTCGCCACCAGCCGGCCGTCATCGTCCGCTACGGCGTCGAGGGCGACGTCCTCCAGCACTCCCCACGCCATCGGCCCCAACTGTCGCTTGAGCTCTCGCACCGGTGCTCCGATCCGCAAGCCCTGACCGCTCTCGCTCGTCATCTCGCCCACGGGCTAGGGAGCCAGAGCAGACATGTCAGTGACCGCCGGGCCGCCACCGGCGTAGTCGCCCCGCAGCTTCTCTTCGAGCCTCGCCCTCGGCACCCGCAGCGTCCGCCCGATGACGACCACCGGCAGCCCGCACCGGCCCTGGCTCTTTCGCCAGATGCGCGCCTGCTCATAGGCCGCTGCCCTGCTGATGCGAAGCACCGCGGCGGCCTCTTCGACGGTGAGGACCAGGGGCAGGTTCTCGAGGCTCGTGGGCGGCTCGGTGCGGCTCGGGCGCGCCACTCCCCGATGTTGAACGACACGCATGTAAGTAGAATCGCGCCGGAGCCTCCAGAAGTCAAGAACAAATGTTGACTATCGTGCTCTTAAGTTGAGCTTTGTCAAAAAGGGAGGCGCGGTGCGACGAAGGCGCGAGGGCGAGATCCTCCTCAGCCCCAACCAGGTGGTGGCCTACAACCTGCCCCGGGCCAGGCTCTACCGGGGCTGGACCCAGGAGCAGGCGGCAGAGGCCCTGGCGCCGTACCTGGGCACGAATGGTCGGTGGCCAACTTCTCGGCCATCGAGCGCTCCGTGGATGGGGGGCGCATCCGCCAGTTCACCGCGGATGACCTTCTGGCGCTGTCTCGTGGCTTCGGGCTTCCCATCGGGTTCTTCCTGACCCCTCCAGGTGACGATCCACGGGGTGTCCGCATCGCCACGCCCGATACCCGCAGGGAGGGCGGAGCCGACTCCATGGTCCTGCTCGACGCCGTGCTCGGCACCGACGAGAGCCTCAAGGTCTGGGAGGGGGTGTTGGCCACCATTGGCTGGGCGGCGGGGAACTGGGGGGCTGTCGTCGACGGCAAGCTTGTGAACAAGGGGCGGGTCGTGCCCGACCAGCTCCCCCGGGCCAAGCAGCTGGCGGCACTGCGCACCCGGACCCTGATGCACCGCGAGTTCGGCGACACCGAGACCGCTCGTTCGGTACTGACTCGACTGGCCGGGCTGCTCGACCTTCTGGACGTGGACGAGGAGCCCGAGCCGAAGCCGGAACCGCCGCCGCGGCCGGAGCCCAGACGTCGAGCCCGAAAGAAGACCGGCGGCCAGTAGGACAGCTTCCTTCTGACTGCCGGAGGACGGACGTTCAGCCCCGGACCACGCGATAGCTCAGCCCGATCCGCGCCGCGCCTTCGCGGAGTATTGGGGAGTCAGTGGTGACCGCCACATCGGCGTCAAGCAGCACTCCGGCCGCGAGGGCTTCAGCGTTCAGCATGTTGATCGGGTGAGGTACCTGAAGAGCGCTCATGATGGGCACGAGGTCGCGGAAATTGATCAGGCCGATTTCCGGTGGAAGGTCGTCCAAGGCGTGAAGAACCTGGTCCTGGCGGCCACTGTCCAAGCCGCCAAGCTTGCGGGACAGCGCCCCGGTCATCGAGGGGCTGTTCAGCGCTCTGCTCAGCCGGAAGTACCAACATCCGGTGGTGAACAGCTCGCCTCGCGGTACGAGATCCTGGATCTCTGCGTCGGCGAGGCCGGCGAGAACATCGAGCAGCAGAGAATCGTCAACGACGAGCACGACCCGCCGTCGCTACTACTGATCGGCGAGATCGGGGTCGTCAGCCGCTACCGCAGCAATGGCGGCTGCCAGGGTTCCATCCTCGATCAGCTCGGCCACGGCGCGCCTCTCCTCGGCGGTGAGGCGGGACTCGAACGGCCCAACCCGAGGAGGGCGCAACGAGCCAGTGCGCGAGGCCGACTCACGAGCCCGCGTCACCGCGTCCCGAAGCTCGGGTGGAAGATCGACGAGATTCACAGCCACCACAGGATTCTACGCCACCAGTTCAGCTTTTTCCGGACAGAAGGTCGCCCATCTTGCCTGCCGCCACTCGGTCGGCTGCTGGGACGAAGTGGCCGTAGATGTTCAGGGTGGTGGCGGCGTTGGCGTGACCGAGGCGGCCGGCGACGGTCTTGACGTCCACGCCGTCGGCAAGAAGATGGGTCGCGGCGAAGTGGCGCAGGTCGTGCAGACGTGTCGCCTTCGGCAGGCCCAGCTTCTCGCGCAGCCTGCGCCAAGCGGTTGTCCAGTGATAGGGATTCCACGGGCGGCTGCCGTCAACCTCTGGCGAG
>DATLEK010000017.1:0-17070 GCA_035525365.1 Acidimicrobiales bacterium | reverse complement strand
GTAGCTTGTCCTGGGCGGGAAACGTCGACCGCCTCTACGGCCTGGCCGGACAACAGCCGCCCGCGAGTCACGCGGCCTGGCTCCTCCGCATCCACCCGGGCGATCGGGACCGCGTCGCGCAGGCCGTGCGCGCCGTGTCGATCGGCGGCGGCGGCTTCGAGATCGAGTTCCGCGTGATCAGCCGCGAGGGCGGCTTCCGCTGGGTCAAGGAGAAGGGCCAGGTCTTCACCGACGAGGGGTCGACCCGGCTGGTCGCGGTCGACGTCGACGTCACCGAGGCGCGCCTCGTCGCCGACGAGCTCAAGCGCGCCAAGCTCCTGGCCGAGGCCGCCAACCTCGCCAAGACGCAGTTCCTCGCCAACATGAGCCATGAGATCCGCACCCCGATGAACGGCGTGATCGGCATGACCAGCCTGTTGCTCGATACGGAGCTTTCGCCCGAGCAACGAGAGTTCGCCGAGACCGTCCGCACCTCGGCGGACGGTCTGCTCACCGTGATCAACGACATCTTGGACTTCTCCAAGGTGGAGGCGGGCAAGATCGACCTCGAGATCCTGGACTTTGACCTCTACCGCATCCTCGAGGAGGCGGCAGATCTCCTCGCGCCGCAAGCCCAGGACAAGGGACTCGAGCTGGCCACCTCTGCCGATGCAGATGTGCCCCGGCTGCTGCGGGGCGACGGCGGTCGCATCCGACAGATCCTGGTGAACCTCATCGGCAACGCCGTCAAGTTCACCCCCGAGGGCGAGGTCGTAGTGCGAGCGACGGTGGCCGAGCGAACCAGCAACGGCCTGTGCGTGCGGTTCTCTGTGACCGACACGGGCATCGGTATCGCCCCTGAATCACAGGTCCGCCTGTTCCAGGCCTTCGCCCAGGCGGATTCCTCGATGACGCGGCGCTATGGAGGCACCGGCCTCGGTCTGGCCATAAGCAAGAAGCTGGCCCAGCTGATGGGCGGCGAGATCGGCGTGGACAGCAGCCCGGGCCAAGGAAGCACCTTTTGGTTCACCGCCCGCCTCCAGTTGGCCGTCGACGCTGGCGGTGGACAGGACCCCCAACCGGCGAAGCTGCAGGATCTGCGTGTTCTGGTGGTGGACGACAACGCCACGAACCGCACGATCCTCGAGCGCACTCTCGCTTCGTGGGGAATGCGCCCGCAGAGCGCTGCCGGGGGTGCTCACGCATTGCACCTGCTGCGTGCCGCGGTGGACGGCAATGACCCCTACGCCCTGGCTGTGCTCGACCTGCACATGCCCGATCAGGACGGCATCGAACTGGCGCGGGCCATCAGGGCGGACCAGGACCTGGCGGACGTACGCCTGGTGTTGCTCACCTCCGTGGGAGAGCGGGATGAGGCCCGTCGGGCTCGAGAGGCCGGGATCGAGGCCATCCTCAACAAGCCGGTGCGCAGCACGGCCCTTTGCGCCACGCTCGGAAGCCTCCTCGCCCAGCCTGCCGTGGCCGAGGAGTCCGACGCGCCCATGTCGTACCGCCCCCGGTCGACACCGGGCGCCTCCACGGGAACTCACATCCTCGTCGTGGAGGACAACATCGTGAACCAGAAGGTGGCGGTTCGGATCCTCGAGAGCCTGGGCCACCGAGCCGACGTGGCGGCCAACGGCATCGAGGCGGTACAGGCTCTCTCGGAGATCCCCTACCAGCTGGTGGTGATGGACTGCCAGATGCCGGAGATGGACGGCTATGAGGCCACCGCCGAGATTCGCCGGCGGGAGGGGACGGACCGCCGGACGCCCATCATCGCCATGACCGCGGGGGCCATGCCGGCCGACGAGGCCAGAGCCCGCGCCGCCGGCATGGACGACTTCTTGACCAAGCCCGTTCGTCGCGAGGAGCTGGCAGACGTGCTGGATCGGTGGCTCCGCGAGACCTGAGCCGGCCAAAGTCGAAGCCATGCGTGGTGCGAACCCTCGTGAGACACCCGTGAGACCCGGCGACCGTATGGCGTCGGCATCGATCGCGTGTGCGCATGCTGCTTCAGACCCGTTCAGTCCGCAGTCGGATCTTGGCCCCTTCCGCGATCCGGCGGAATGTGGTCTTCGTTGGAGGTCACCACGGCGTCGCGCCGCCGAACGGCTCCTTCGACGACGGCGACGTCGACGATGTCGTCGTGGTCCGACTTGCCACTGAGCACACCCACCTGCCGTGCTTGCTCTTCACTCATCGGCTCGACCTCACACATGGCGAGCAGCCGCGCCAGACCCGCCTGGCGAGGGCCACTTCGCCATGCCTCGGCCAGTACTGGCGCGGGCACGACGGGCGCTACCGCCTCGGCCAGGAAGCCGGCGTGGAGTGCCCACATCCGCCGATCGTTGCGCTGCGGACCACCGGCGACCTCAGCCGCCTGCAGGATGTCCAGGGCGTTGCCGTTCACGTTGCAGCGCTGGAGGATGTGATCGCATCGAAGGAGTGGGCTGACGGACCTTGACTTCGGCCGCGTGGGCCTTACTCGGCCAGTTGGGCCAGCAGCGCGTCGCGCTGGCCGGTGACGGCGTCAATCTGTGCCTGACGAAGCCGGGGGTGTTCGTCCGCCGCCGGGGGGCGTGTGGTGAGATCCGCCAGCACCGCCTCGAGACGAGCAACCTGGTGTCGGCCGCCACGCTGGATGAGCATGACGGCGACACGCAGCATGAAGACGTGTTGATGGCCGCGCATCGCTGTCGGTGCTCACCGGGTAGTCGGGCGGGGTCTAGTCGGGTCTAGTCGGCGGTGACTTCGGTGATCGCGGCGCGGGTGGAGGACTCGTCGACGATGCCCTTGTTGTCGGCGAAGGCGGCGACGAGGGCTTGGACGGCGAGGTTGTTCACCGCCCTGGGCATGCCGCGGCCGACTTGGTGGATCAGTGTGATGGCGTCATCGGAGAACAGGGTGTCGGCTCGGCCGAGCTTGAGGTGGTGGGCGATGTAGCCACCCGTCTCGGCGGGGTCCAAGGGCATCGCCTGGTGGCTGACAGCATCCACGATCCTGTACGCAGTGGCCCGAGCGACACGGGTGCCGGCGCTTGTCCGTGGCGTGCGTTGGGTCACGCTTCCCCCGCTGCGGCGCATGATCGACGGCGTGCTGGCCACGACGATCATCGTCAACTCCACCTTCGGCGGCGGCCGGATGGCTGTGGCCGAGCCGGTACGGGTCGGGCCGGTGGTCGTGCAGCTCGACGAGCAGTCAGAGCCGCCGCCGGCCGTGGCCAACAAGCCCGTTTACCAGCCTCGTCCGGCCGGCAACGGGTCAGCTCGGGGCAACCCTGTGGCGCGCCCCCCAATAACAGAGAAGCCACCGGCCTCCGCCAGCACCACGACGCGGCGCCCGGAGGAACCTTCCCCACCGGCTCCATCGACGGCGCCAGGGCGCGACGCGGCACTGACAACTCCCTCCACCGCCTACGTCGTGCGGCCAGGCGACAACTTCTGGAATATCGCTCAACGCCAGCTGGCGAAGACGACTGACCGGCCGTCGAACGCACCAAGCGTCAAGGAGGTAGCCGGCTACTGGGTCCAGCTGGTGGAGACGAACCGCCACACGATTCGCTCAGGCAACCCCAACCTCATCTACCCCGGCGAAGCCATTGGCCTCCCGATTTGCCCGCGCACATGCGAGTAGCCCAGCTCACTCGCCTCCCGGCTCCTACGACCCACCTTGATTCGGGGCGGTCATGTGATCTGCTCCAGCCATTGCGCTACCCCGAGGTGTCGTCAATAATTTCGACGACGGACGGAGCGGCGAATGGTCAGAGGCAACATGAACCAGGACCCCACGCTAAACGCTGCGTGGAAGACATGTCCTCAGCACACCGCCGCAGGTCAACCGCCCCTTCTACGAACGCGCTGGAGATAACGGCGCTTGCGGCCCCGACCGACCGGGCCGGTCAGCCGCCGCCGGCGTCCCCGGTTACCGCGATGCGGACCCCGGTCTCGACGAAACTGAAAACCCAGATCCCCTCGCCCACGGCCAACGGCTGGGCCTGGCGGTAGCCCGACACGTCGTAGCCGCCGGCGCCGGCGTTCAGCGCCGGGTCCCAGCGGGCGGCGAAGTCGTGGCCCGTTACCGAGGCCGGCGCGATACCCGAAGGATTGGCCACCATGGAGGCGTGATAAGCCCCGAGGGGAAGGGTGACAACGGAGGCGCCGGCGCCGGACAGGGTCACCACGAAATCGCACGCCGACCACACCCAGTAGCCCCGCCCCGCAATCACCGGTTGAGTCTTGGGCTCCACCGAATAGGACCCTCCGGCCCCGAGGTTGAACCAGCTGTACCGCGGCGAGTTGACGTTCACGACCGTTCCGCCGGGCGCGCCGACCAGTGAGTAATGGCCGCCGCTGTAGGCGACCTGGCCGGGCCCTGCTCCCGAGCCGCCGACCTGCGGACAGGCGACCGCTTCAGCGCCTGGCGACGCCGCCGACGGCGCCGAGCCCAGGGTCGTCGTCGCGACGGAGTCGGAGAAGGGGCCGAGGAGATCGGCCTCGTTGAGTGCCTTCACCGCGTAGTGGTAGGTGGCCCCGGGGTCGAGGCCGCCCACCGACAGGGTGAGTTCATCGCCGACGCCTGCCGGGACGAAACCCTTGCACACGCCGCCGCACAAGCTGGTGGCGGCGTCGAAGGAGGCCTCGTCGGTGATGGGCGCCGACGACTGCTTGACCACGTAGCGATCGGCCGGCGGCGGGAACTCCCCGTCGGAGGCCGGGGCGGCGAAGACCAGGGCGATCTCGCTCGCCGACAACGCCTTGGCCACCAGGCCGGTCACCGCCGGCGGCGCCCGTGACACCTGGTAGGAAAAGCCGTGGTCCAGATCGGCCGGCGCATGGGCGGAGGTCTGGTCCTGCCGGGTCACCGTCACCTCCACCTTGGCCTTGGGGTGGAGGGGGCTAATGGCGGTGAGCTGTGAGCGGGAATCCACCGTGAAGGAGGCGGTCGGCACGCCTCCGAAGCTCACCGAGGTAGCCGCGTTGAATCCGCGGCCCTTGACCACGACCGTCGTGCCGCCCGCGCTCGGCCCGCGGCCCGGCGTGAAATCGCTGACCGCCGGCGCCGGCACGTATAGCTCGGCGCTGTCCAGGGCAGGCAGGGTGGAGCCGGCGTTAAGGCCGTCGGCGCCCGAACCGCCGGTGACCAGTACCGATCCACACGGGTCGACGGTGGCGGGATCGGCCCGCCGCCGGCAGTTGGCCCCGGCCAGCAGGGTGGCGGTGTGCATGGTGCGGGCGGTGCCCAAAAAGCTCGTGTACCCCCAACGCCCGTTGGCGGGGTCGTACAGCTCGGCCGAGAGGCTGGGGTCCCCGGACTCGAAGAACTCGAATCCCCGGGCACTTCCGGCGAACAACACCCTGCCGTCTTCAAGGACGGTGGCGGTGTGCCCCGCCCGCTCGTCCATGGGCAAAGTGGTGGTGGGAGCCCAGGCTCCCACCGCCGGATCGAACACCTCGGCGGAGCGCAGGAGATGCTGGTCGCCGCCGCCGCCAACCCCTCCAGCCACCAACACCTGACCGCAGTAGGCGGGGCGGGCTGCGCCGGCGCAGGCTGGAGAATCGAGCACGGTGGCGCTCTGGGCGAAGCGTCCCACGGCGAGGGGCGGGCCTGGGCGCCAGGTACCGGAGCGCAGGTCGTACACGAGGGTGGAGGCCAGGGCCTGGATGTCGCTCTGGTCGTCGTCATAGGAAAGGCCGCCGGCAACCAGCACCCGGCCGTCGCCGAGCAGGCTGGCGGTGTGCAGGCCCCGGGCCACACACGACGGGTCCGGCTGGCACGAGCCGAGCGCGGCGGCCGACCGCCACTCCCCCGTTACCGGGTCGTACAGCTCGGCCGAAGCAAGGGCCAGGTTCTGACCGAACCGGCTCGTGGAGCCTCCCACCACCAGCACGTTGCCGCAGAAGTCCGGCCGAGCGCCGGCGCCGTAGCAGGCCGGGCCGTCCAGCAGGGTGGCGGTGTGGGAGAATCTGGCCTGGCCCAAGGAACCTGTCGGCACGATCTTGTCTGTTTCGGGGTCATACAGCGCCGCCGCCGCCGAGGGGTTGTTGAAATAGCCGCCACCTCCTGCCACCAGCACCTTGCCGCAGTGCATCGGAGCATCGGCCGCACTGACCTGGCACTCCGGGCCGTCGAGCAGTGTGGCCGTGGCGTTTGTCAACGGAGGCGTCGTCGCCGCCGCCGGACCGGCGCCGGGGGCGGCGGGGCTCTGCACCCGAGCCCACGTACCCGCCCGCGGGTCGAAGAGCTGGGCCGGCGGCTCGCCGGTGACCAGGACCTTGCCGCAGTAGTCCGGAAAGGCGGACGAGTCTGTCCCTCGGCAGGCCGGCCCATCGAGCAAGGTGGCCGCGTGGTGGCTGCGACCGTTCTGACACAAGCCCACCTCCTGGCCGCCAGAGCATGGAGGAATGGGGCCGGTCGGCCTCCACTCCCCCGGCGCGTAGACGAACAGTCCGGCCGGGCTGACGGCCGTGGCGCCGAACGGCGTCGTCACGGTGATCTGAACCCGCCCTTGGGGGTGCGGCGGCGCCACGGCCGTGAGCCGGGCGTCGTTGGTGATGCTGAGGCTCGCAGCCGGGATGCCCCCGAAGCTCACCGTGACGGCGTCGGACAAGCCCACTCCCGACACCATCACACTCGTTCCTCCTCCGCTGCCTCCGCTCGGGGGAAAGACTCCGCTGATCGTGGGTTGTGCCCCGATGTAGTTGAAGCGCGAGGACGCCGTCGGCGTAGACGGAGGCCCCTCGCCGTAGAGGACAACGTCCACCACCCCCGCAGCGTGAATGGGGCTCGTCAAGTGCAGTTCGGTGTCCGAGACGACGGAGAGATGCTCGGCTGGAGCACCGCCGAAGCGCACCTCGGTGGTACCCGATAAACCGGTTCCTGTGATGACGACGGCGCTGCCCGACGTGGGGCCGCTGGCCGGCGAGATCGCCGTGATCACCGCGGCGTAGGGAGTCGGGTCGATCCGGGCGACTATCGCGTCGCTCCCGCCCGAGCGGGAACCCGACACCCGCCCGACACTGGGCGAGTTGGTGTCGCCGATCACGTAGGCACTGCCGGCTGGGCTCACCGACACTCCCCTTCCGACGTCGGTACCGGTGCCACCCAGCGAGGTGGCGTAGCGCAGCACGGAGCCGGCGTCGTTGAGCTTGGCCACGAAAGCGTCGGGGGGGGGATCGCCGCGATTGGAGGCCGCTCCCTCCATGGCGAAGTCGGTCGACCTCGTCTGGCCCGCCACATAGGCATTGCCGGCGGCGTCCACCCCGATGCCGAGCCCGGTGTCGCTGCCGTCGCCGCCGAGGAACGTGGACGCCACCAGCCGGGAGCCGTCCGGCGCCAGTCTCGTCACATAGGCATCAAGGTCCCCGCCGCTGGTGTTCTGGAAGGGCGCGAAGCCCGGCGGCGCGGCAGCAAGAAAATCGCTCCCGTTCGTGACCCCTGTGGTGAAAGCGCTCCCATCGGCGCCGAGGGCGACGGCAGTGGCTTCGCCGCCGAAGAGGTAGGTGGAGTAGTCGAGGGCCGAGCCGTCGGGCCTCAGCTTGGTCACGAAGCCGGCGGTTGGCCCGGCGAAGGCCACCCCGGCAGTCGTGGCGGTGTTGGTGGGGTGGGCCGACCGGAAGGCCCCCGGGGTCGTGGGGAAACCTTCATTCACCCCGGAGGTGGCGGGGCTGTCGACGGAGACGGAACTGCCCACCACATAGGCGTTGCCTGAGGAATCGACGGCAATGCCTTTGCCCTTGTCCTCCCGTGTCCCTCCGAGATAGGTGGAGTAGCCCAGGGAGCCGAGCCCGGCGGTCGGGTCGAGGCGGGTGACGAAGGTGTCGGTGTTGCACGCCTTCTCGCCTTGCGGCAGCAGGTTGACCGACGAGATTGGGAACAGGGGGTTCGGCCCGCCGCCGGCAAGATCGAAAGCGCCGGCGGTCGTGGGGAAGTCCGCCGAGCAGGTGCTGCCGGTGAGAAAGGCCTTGCCGCCAGGCCCGACGGCCACCGACGTGGCCTCGTCGTCCATCTCACCTCCAAGGAAGCTGCCATAGGACAGGCTTGAACCGGCTGGGTCCAACAGGGCTACGAAGCCATCGGTAAGTCCGCCGCCATAGGCCGGCTGCCCCGCGTTGTGGGTGGCGAGGTCGGCTGAGGCCGTCCGGCCGGCGACGTAGGCCGACACCGCGCCCGCGGGGTCGGCGCGAAGGGCGATGCCCAGTCCGGTGTCGTCGAGGCTGCCGCCGAAGTAGGTGGTGTACACGGGAGCGGTGCCGCTCGGATCGAGCTTGGCGATGAAGGCATCAAGGTTGGCCACGGTGGGGTTCGCCTTGGCCGCTTGCAACGCCGGCGAACCGGTCGGGGCATTGGCGCGGAAGTTGACGGAATTGGTGGAACCGGTGAGATAGGCGTTGCCGGCGGCGTCCACGGCGATGGCGTTGCCCGTCTCCGTCCCGCTGCCGCCGATGTAGTTGGCGTAGGTGACCACGGGGTCGATTACCAGCGGCAGCCCGTGGTCGTAGGCGCCGATGGCGAAGCGGGCCCGGTTCTCGCTCTTCTTGGCCGTGCTGTCGAGTACCCACGCCCCCGCCACACGCCGGCGGGTCCCGCCGACCATCTGGAACAGCGTGGGCCGGCGCTGGCGCAGGTCGCCGCCGCCGGGGCGACCCAACACCAGGTCCCCGCGCTTGTCGATGGAAAGCGCATCGGCTCCTTTGAAGGACAGGGCGATGGACCCCGGATCGGCGCCGGGCGCGACCACGAAGTCGTACTCCAGGCCGCCCGCCTTGCTGGCGTGGAACACGAGGTCGACGCCGGGGTACACGGCCCGGTAGCGCACGGCGGCGTAGGTGGGAACCCCCGTGTGCCAGAGGGCAGGGTCGGCGCCGATCAGGTAGTTGGCCACGCCTGGGAGGGAATCGTCGCCCACCACGATGGGCGCGGGGTTGGCGCCCACCAGGCCAAGGTGCACCGGCGGGCCTTGGGGTGGGGCGAGCACGGCTCCGGCGGAGGTGAGGAAGGTGGTGAGTCCGCCGCCTCGGGCGAGGAATGCCACCGAGTCGTCGGCCTGGCCCCGGTTGGCCTCGAAGCTCAGGGCCACGCCGGCCAGACTGGCCTTCGCCGACGACGAGCGTGGCGCGCCGGCCAAGGCGGAGGAGCCGGCCGAGACGGAGGCAGCCTGCTCCGCGGAACGAATCCGGCGAAGGGCCGGCACCGCCGCGCCATGCAACAGGCCGGCCACCACCACGACGGCCAGCGCCGCCGTCCCAGCCGGGCCGAACCGTCGCCGCCGCCGACCGCCGACTGCCGGCGAGGTCATCCCGGTGCCGAGCGGGCCCCGTAGGGCTGGGCCGCCGCCCAGTAGTGATCGAAGACGCCGGCCAGGCTCTGGGCGAGGCCGGCGTGCTCCACATGCAGGCTGGGCGGGAAGGTCTCCTCGGGCGACACCGGGTCCAACATGGCCAAGAGGGCGGCGCGGCGATCCATCACCGCCAACTTGGTGGGCAGCTCGTCGACCACCCGTGCCTCCACCCCCGCGGCTATGTAGGCCTCTGCCCCCTCTCGGGCCGCGGCCGCCTCGGGCCCTTCCAGGTCGCCGCTGCGGTAGAGCACCCGGGTGGAGATCCCTCGACCCAGCATGTCCATGATGGCCGGATGCACCTCGGAAGACGCCCAGGCGAAGGGCGGCCGGTTGAACACGAGGATCTCGGTGGTGGCCGTGGCCAGCAGGTCGAGATAAATGGCCTCGGTGGGGGTGGCTCCGCTGACGTAATGGACGTCGGACAGCTCGGGGGCGGGGGCCGGTCCTTCGGGCACCAGCTCACTGAGCAGGTGGCGGGTCTGGTCGAGGCCCGACCCCAGGGAGCGGATGAGTTCCTGTTGGGCGGCAAAGAGACGATCGACAACCTCGTTGTGCCCGGCCGATGCCCACATCGCCGCTTTGCCCGGAAGCTGGCCGGCCAGTCCCCTGGCCCGCAGTGCCTCGAGCAGCGGATAGACGTTGGTGCGGTGGACCTCGGCCACCCGGGCCACCTCGGCGACGGTGGAGGGGCCGAGGCGCAACAGCGCCACCAGCACCCGGGACTCCGTCGTCGTCAATCCGAACTGCTCCAGGCGCTGCACGCTCTCCTGGTCCGAGGGGGAAAGACTGGTCGCCGGTCGGCTTCGGCTGCGACTGCGACTGCGACTGAGCACGGCGCTTCGGGCGCCGTCAACGCTGTTGGCCTGTCCGTCCGTTCCCTTCGCCGCCGGCGCCTTGCGTGCCGGCGGTTGGGAGGAGCCGGCGTCAAGCGAGGACGGTGGTGGCCTGGGTGGCGACATCGTTGAGGGGATTGGGGTCGTCGGTGGTGGCGTCCACGGTGGCGGTGTCGACCATCGCCCCCGCCGGTTGGGGAACCACGAAGCTGTTGAGCGACGCCGTCACCTCGATCGCTACCGTGGCGCTGGCGCCGGCAGCCAGGGTGCCGAGGTTGCACGTAGCCCGCTGCCCGTTGGGCCACGCCGGCGCCTGGGTGACGGTGTCGATGGCACAGGTCCCCTGGCTGGGCGTGGCCGACTCGATGAACGCCCCCTGGGTGGGCGTGAGACCGGTGGGCATCAGCTTGTAGCCGGTCTTGTCCACCACGACGTCGGTGAGCACCACGCCGGTGGCGGCGTCGTCGGCGTCGGTGTTGGTGACCGTGACGGTGTAGACGACCGGCCCGAGATTGTCGGACAGCCCCACGGGGTCGCGGGAATCGGTGATGGCGACGGCCAGGTCGGCCTTGGAGTCAGGGGAGGCCCACGCCGCCATCGGGGCGGCGAAGAGGATGGCGGCACCGCCGACGGCGAGGACCCGGATCGGCTTCAGACGCCGCCCGCCGTGCCCGTTCGTGTGGGTGAACAAGTCCATGGTCGCTCCTTTGCCGTGGTGACCGCCGCGCTGTGCAACTTGTAGTGGTGAAGTAGACCACAGATCGGTGGCACTAGCAAGGCGAATGTTGGCGCCCTTGCCGAGTGCCGGGGCTCAGCTTGGCCGTCCCGTCATTGAATGTGCACAAAGCGCTGTGCCAAGGCCCCGGATTGCGCGATCCACAACGCTTCGTGCACAAACCTGAGGATGCCGACGGGGACGAGTTCCGGCGCCTCAGGGCTGGGTGGCGACGGTCATCTCGGTGGGCACGTAGGCGAAGCTCCAGGCGCCCTCGCCCACGGCGTGCGAGTCTCCTTCTGTGGGTGTGCTTCACATTCTACTTCACATCCTAGGCAGTGTGAAGTAAAGTGTGAAGCATGACGGTCCTCCAGCCGCAAGTGCCCTTCGGTGACGAGCCTATCGACGAGATCTTCCTCCCTGACGCGCCGCTGATCACTGTGGTCGCACAACTCCGCTTTCCTGACATCGCCTCGATCGCCCGCGAGGATTTCATCGGCGGCTTTCAGGAAGCCATCCGCGCTGACTACCCAGTCCTTCGACAGGAGCGGGAGGTCAGCTTCGTCCTGACGCCTCGAGGAATCGGCGCTGGGGCGGACTCCGGTCACGTGTGGCGATTCCGGGACAAGGCTAAGGAGTGGTCCGTATCGCTTGCCCCCTCGTTCGTCGCTCTAGACACGACGGCATACGTGAACCGGGCAGATTTCGTGGCCCGCCTCGGGAAGGTTCTCGAGGCCCTGGCGGCATCCATCGCCCCGGCGACCTACGACCGCTTCGGGCTCAGGTACGTCGACCGGATTATTCTCGACCCACCTCCGTCCGGCCTGGAGACGCTGAACGCTCTTGTACGCCAGGACGTCCGAGGGATCAGCACGAGCCCTCTCGGTGACGCGAACGTCAGTCTGCAGCACACCCTGTCCGCATCGGAGTTCCGCCTCTCCGACGCGGTTCTTTTCGGTCGTTGGGGCGTGGTTCCTCCGGATGTGCAGCTTGATCCGAGTCACGGAGACCCCGTCCCGACGCCATCGTGGCTTCTTGACCTCGACATGTACGTAGCGGGCCCCAACGACTTTGCCGTCGCTCACGTCCTCGGTCTCGCTGACGACTTCGCAGGCCGGATCTACCGGTTTTTCCGGTGGGCCGTGAACCCGGAACTGCTGAAGCGCTGCGGTGGTGCAATATGAACGCCGTGACGGACCCACCTCGGAATCCTGGCTTGAACGATCAATCGACGACGTCGGGCCGAGTAGTCAAGCGAAGCGCTACGCCGAACGAGTCGATCATGCCGTGGGCTGTCGGCGGCACCCATGGCCTGAGTGCCTTCGCCGACGGCGATATCGACCGCTTCTTCTACTTTCCTCTTGGCACGAACTCTGGCAGCTGGATAGCCATTCATGAGCCGTCGCCAATGCAGGCGGCTGTGGCTGAACTGCGAAAGCGGTCTCACCTAACTTGGGAACAACTCGCCCGAATATTCGGGGTGCAGCGACGATCGCTGCATTTCTGGGCTCGTGGAACTCGCCCTAGCCTCGAGAACACGGAGCGCATCCAGCGCCTTCTCGTCATCCTTCGCTACGTCGACACGGGCGACCCCGAACGCACCCGCGCCCAGCTGTTCATGCCGATCCGGGACGGCAGGTCGGTTTATGAATTTTTGTGCGGTGGGCGGGACGAGGAGGTTTTGGCTCTTCTCCGGAGTTCGCGGCGACAGCCCCAGCCAATGTCTCGCGATGAACGGTCGCACAGGCCACCTGCCCTCAGCTCCGAGGAGCGAGAACGGCGTCGAGGCTTTGCACCAGCAGAACTCCTCGATACGAAGCACGACGAGGCCCCGACGCTGGGACCATGATCCCTCTCGACGAACTGACAGGGAGGGAGTACGTGGACAGTGACCCACTGGATGTTGACTACCTCAGCTGGGGGGAGGCGGCGGCCTCGTAGCGCCCGGCGGGATAAAACGGCAGGGAGGCGAACGTTTGTGATCCCGCCCCACGAGGCGTCTCAGGGCTGGGTGGTGATGGTGACCTCGGTGGGCACGTAGGCGAAGCTCCAGGCGCCCTCGCCCACGGCGAGGGTCTGGGGTGCCCGGTAGGCCGAGATGCGGTAGCCGCCGGCGCCGTTGTTGAGGGTGCGGTCCCAACGGGCGGAGAAGTCCTGGCCGGCGAGGCGAGCGAGGTTGGTGGGCGAGGGGTTGCCCACCATGGAGGCGTGGTAGGCGCCGAGGGGAAAGGCCATGGTGGCGGGCACCGCTGGCGTGGACAGGGTGACGGCCTTGGGGCAGGCGAACCAGGCCCAGTAGCCCCGCCCTGCTGTCGTCGTGGCCCCGGCGGGGGCGGAGGAATAGGTGCCGCCGCCGCCCTGGTCGAACCAGCCGTAGAGGGGGGAGTTGGCGCCCACCGTTGTATCGCCGGGCAGGCCCACCAGGGAGTAGCCGGGGGGATAGAGCACCTGGCCGGCGCCGGCCTGTATTGCCGGACACGCGGCGGCACCCGAGGTGGTGGCCGACACATCAGCCGACACCGGGCCGAGCTGGCCATCGGGGCCTACCGCCCGGACTGCGTAGTGGTAGGTAGCACCGGCGTCGAGGTCGCCCACGGGCAGCACCAGGCGCTGGCCGACCGACGCGGCCGGCAGGTGGCAGGCGATCCCGCACACCGACAGCGCGGAGTCGAAGGTGGCGGCGTCGATGGGCGAGGTCGACTGGCGGATCTGGTAGTCGCCCACGGGTGGGCCGGCGTCGCCGTCGGAGCCCGCCGCGTCGAAGGCCACGGTGATCTCACCGGGGGCGGTGGCGGTGGCGACGGGGTTGGCCACCGAACCGGGGGCGCCGTAGTAGGTGAACAGGGCGGTCAGGCTGGGCGAGGAGTCGCCGATGGTGGTGGTGACCGTCACCGGCACCGGCCCAGGACCCGACGCCGGTGGGGTCAGCACCCGCACCTCGGTGGGCGAGACCTGGGTGATGTGGTCGGGCCCGACGGTGACGTCGCCGAAGCGCACGGCGCTGGCCCCGCCGAGATCGGTGCCCGTAAGCGTCACCACCGTCCCCCCCGCCTTGGGGCCGAGGGCGGGCGACAGCGAGGTGAGGACCGGACCGGGAGTGAAGATCTCGGCGCCCACCTCGGCCGTGTCGCCCTTTACGCCCACCACCAGCACCCGCCCGTCCGCGAGGGTCACCGCCGCCGGGATACGCAGCTCGTCGAGCATGGGCACCACGTAGTTCCACGCCCCCGCCTTGCCCGTGGCCGGCTCGATCGCGGTCGGGTCATACATCTCGGCGGTGTTGTCGGCGTGGGGGTTGATGACGGCCCCGCCGCCGACGATGAGCGCTCGTCCGCCAGCCACAACCATGGGTGCGATGGCCCGAGGACGGTTGAGGGAGCTCAGGTAGCTCCACGAGTTGCGGCCTACATCGTAGACCTCAGCCGCGTCGGTTCGATCGCCGGGCGCCTGACCGCCGGCCACAACCGCCCCACCACCCGGTAGGGCGACAGCGCCGTGAAAGCACCGCCCGATGTGCAGCGATCCGGCCGGCGACCATGACTCGGTGGCGGGATGGTAGATCTCGGGGGCGTCGCTGCACGCTCCCTGCCCGTAGGCACGGCCACCAGTGACCAGGACCCCACCCCCCGCCAGTGGCGTTGCTCGGCGAGAGGCCTCGCGGCGTTGGGTCATGCTCGCCGTGGACGTCCACGTGTCAGTGGCTGGGTCGTAGAGCTGGGCCTCGCAAGGGTGGCCACCGCTGCTAGCTGCGCGGTCCGAAACAGGAACGCAATCGGTCTGGTGTAGGCCCGAGCCGACCCCCGCAAACAGAACCTTGCCGCAGTTCGGCTCACAGCCCGGGCCCGTCAACAAGGTGGCGGTACCACCGCCAGCCAGGGGCTTGGCGGTGGCGCGCCAAGAACCGTCGGCCGGGTCGTACAACTTCCCGGCAGGCTCCTGGACGCTGCTGCCGTTGGCGACCGTGCCCACAACTACTGCCCCCGTCACCAGGACTCGCCCGTCACTCAACGTCGTGATGGTGGCCGGCACGAAGTCGGCGGGTGGCTGTGCCGGACAGCCGGCATGGGCGTCAGCAGCCGAGCAGGCGCTCCACGAAGGGCTCGGCCGGGCGGCGACGTCAAGAACTTCAGCCCAGGCGGCGCCCCACCCGACATCGGTGCGAGGTCTGCCCAGAACCAGAACAGTGCCGTCTCGGAGCGTGGTCGCGCTGAGGGTGTCGGGCAAGTCAGAGCCAATTTGGACGGGGATCTCGTGGTGGAGGGGGGAAGTCCTGACCCAGCGTCCGGCGGTCGGCGCTTCGTAGGTGTAGGGCACCGGCGCCGACGGCCCATTGTCGTTGACTACCCGCAGCTCCACCGTGCCCGCATCGGCCACCTCAGGCGTGACGACATCGATGCGGTCAGCCGAACTGACGTTAGGCGCCACCACCTCCACGCTGGTTGCCCCGAACGTCACTGAGGTAGCGGTGCCGACGCCCGGGCCGGTGATGGCAATACGCCGCCCCAGGGTGGGGCCATGGTTGGGAGTGACGGAATCGACGCTGATGGCGCCCGAGTGCACCCCGACGGGGACGGTGAACTCCACGGTCGCGGTCTGGGTGATGGTGACGTCCTCAGCGCCATCAATTGCGGTGAAGGTCGCACTACCTGCGCGAGTCTCCGCGGCGAAGGACCGTGCTATGAAGGTCGCCACGCCCGCGAGGTCAGAAACGTCGGACCCGGTCGAAGCCGTACCAAAACTGACCCCGATCTCCCTTGAAGCCATGTTGAGACGTACCGGCCGCCCCGAAACCGGTTCCCCGTGAGCGTCCTTCAGGGTCACGGTGATCGTGGACCTGGTGGCGCCATCGGCGGGTACCGAGGTTGGTGTGGCGACAACGGTGCTGTTGTCGGCGTCGGCCGGGCCGGGCGACGGTGTCGCCCCCGCCGGGGCCAGCACAGCGGCGGCTAGGCACAACGCCAGCGCCAGCGCCAGCGCCAGCGCCAGCGCCAGCGCCAGCGCCAGCGCCGCCCACCCTCGAGGCACCCGTGTGGCCCGACCACTACCCGACGGCGTCGGAGGGTTCCGCGTTGAGTCATCGTCGGCTCGCTCCAAGTCGTCGCTTGGCCGACGGCGCCACCCGCGCCGCCGGCCGTCGCCCACACTGCCGAGGGTGACCGGGCTCACACGTCATCGCCGTTGCCTATTGAGTGGGAAGAGGAATCAGGTTGTTGAGGCTGACACCCGCCGGCGACGGGCCTCGGCCAGGCCGAAGCCGGCGAACAGCGCCACCAGGGCGAAGCTGAACACCGCCATGCCGGTGGTGACGGCCGAGTGGTGGGCAGCGGTGGGGGCCTCGATCAGGCTGGGGCCGGCACGCAGGCCCGAGGTGGTGGCAAAGCCGCTCCACAGATCCGAGCTGACCATGGCGGCTGGGCCCACCGGGGCGGTGGCGGGACGGGCCTGATCGGTCGACTCCGTTGTGCCGACGGGGAGGGTGGCGGCCTGGGCCGCCGGGGCACGGGTGGCGGCGGCGGGAGACGACGTGGCGGCGTTGGCGGTGTTGGCACCGCTGGCGGTGTTGGTGGGCCGGGCCTGAGTGGTCGGATCACCGGTGGCCACAGTGCCGGGGGCGGGGGTGACAACAGAGGGGGCGGCCTCGGTGGCGGGGGCCTCGGTTGTCTGGTCGGAGCCGGAGGTGGCGTTCGCAGGCGAGGTAGAGGCCACGGAGCGCCCCGAGCCGCCGCTGGCCCGGGTGGTGGTCTGGCCCGAAGGGCTGGTGGAGGCGCCGGTGGTCCCGGTGGCGGTGGTGGTGACCTGGAAGGCGGCGGCGGCCTTGGTGATGCCACCCCCGAGGCGGGGCTGGGTGGCCACGATGGTGTAGACGTCGGGGGCGACCTCGGGCATGCGCACCGCCACCGAGAAGTCACTTGTGGCGCCGCTGGCGCTGGCCAGCACGGGGCCGTCGACACTGCTCCAGTGGATGTCGATGGGACCGAGGGTGTCCCACGCCCCACCCACGATGGTGATCTGGTCGCCCCCCCGGCCCGAGCCGGGCCGGGCCGAGATCTGGGCACTGGGGGTGCACGCCCAAGCCACGCTGGCGGCGATCATCACACTGAAGACCACGCCAAACCCGGCGGCGACGCTGCGTGAGAACCTCATGTCGATGACTCCTTTTCCGTGGCGGCGACCTCGCTCGTCGAGGGCCTAGTGGTGAGTAG
>DATLEK010000132.1:0-10329 GCA_035525365.1 Acidimicrobiales bacterium | reverse complement strand
ATCTCCACCTCGCCGCCCTTGACCACCAGGGCGGCCTGCTTCCCCGCGGCGGTGGCCACGTCGCGGGTCACCCGCTCCAGGCCGGCGCAGGCCTCGCTGAACGGCACCATGCCGGCCTGGCGCAAGGCGTCGGCCAGAGCCTGCTGGGCGTTGACCAACACACGGTCGGCCGCGGCAGCCTCGGGCGACGCCGCCTCGGCCGCCACCCCGTGCATCCGCTCACAGGCCAGCAGCACCTCGCCTGCCCGCCCGAGCAGGGCCTCCAGCCGCGCCGCCGGCACCCGGATACCGGCCTGTGCCGGCTGGGCCGCTGTCGGCGCCGGCTGGGTGGCGGTCGGCGCTGCGGGTGCGGGTGCCGGTGCGGACTCGGACTCGGACTCGGAGTCGGACTCGGACTCGGACTCGGACTCGGACTCGGACTCGGACTCGGACTCGGACTCTGACTCTGACTGGGGGCTCATCGCCCCGTCCGCCCCCGGGCCGGGCGGCACCTCGTCGGCCCGGTCGGCACCGTCGGCCGACAGCGAGCGCACGATGGGCGCCACCGGCAGGTCCGCCACGTCCCCACCCCGGCGAAGCTCCCCCGCCGCGCTGGCCAGGGTGTCGACGGCCTGGAACAGGGGCTCCAGGGCGAAACCCTCGGGCACGGCCCGGCGGTCCCGCAGGCGGGACAGGGATGCTTCGAGCCCATGGCACAAGGTGGCCACCGGCTTCACCGCCGCGGCATGGGCCGCACCCTTGAGGCTGTGGGCGGAACGGAACATCTCGTTGACCAGCTCGGTGAACTCGGCCCCTGCCGAGCCCTGCTCCAACGACACCAGACCCCGGTTGAGGACGATCACGTGCTCGTCCAGCTCGTCGAGGAACAGGGCGCGCAGGCGGACCTGCAACGCCTCCCGGTCAAGACTCACGGACTCCGACCAGTGCCTTCATCTCCGACGCCACCGTGTCCAGCTCACGGGCCGTCTGCTCGGCCTGGCGGGCCGAGGCCAGGTTCTGTTCCATCACCGAGTCGATCTCCTTCATGGCCTGGCTGATCTGGGAGGTCGCCACGGCCTGCTGGTTGGAGGAGGCGGCGATCTGCTCGGCGGCCACGGTGGCCTCGGTGACGGTTTCGGACAGCTCGGTGATCGTCTCCCCCGCCTGGCCCACCAGGCGCATGCCCTCGCTCACGCTCTTGGTACCGGCCTCGGTGAGCATCACCGCGCTGTTGGTCCCCCGCTGGATCTCGCCGAGGATCTCGTTCACCTGGGCGGTGGCCCGCCGGGACTGGTCGGCCAGGCCCTTGACCTCGGCCGCCACCACACCGAAGCCCCGTCCGTGCTCACCGGCCCGGGCCGCCTCGATGGCCGCGTTCAGGGCCAGCAGGTGGGTCTGCTCGGCGATCTCGTTGACCGTGTCGACGATGTGGGACACGGCCTGGGCCCGCTCGGCCAGGCTCACCACGCCCTGGGCGATGGAGTCGACCTGGGCCCGGATGGCCTCCATCCCCTCGGCTGATCCCTCCACCGCACGGATGCCTTCCTGTGCCACCTCGGCCGAGCGTTGCGCCCGGTCGGCCACGGTGCGGGCCCGCTGCGCCGACTGTTGGGCGGTCTGCACCAGCTCCTCCACCGTGGCCACCGTCTCCTGGGCCGCCGCCGCCTGCTCGGTGAACCCGGTCACCTGCTGGGTCGTGCCGGCCAGGATGTCGCTGGCCGCCCCGTCCACCGTCCGTGACAGCGCCGACAGGCGCTTGGAGACCCGCCGGGTGATGAGCGTGGTCAGGCCGACGGCCAGCGCCAGCACGAGGGCGGCCAGCACCCAGACGAGCTGGAGCGAGCGGTCGGCCCGTTGGTTGGCCTTACGCACGTTGGCGCTGATCAGGATCTCCTGTCGCTCGATGAGGCGCCGTACCGCCGAGCGCAGCTCCTCGCGCCTCTCGAAGGGGCCCCGTGCGGCCAGCTTGACCACCTCCTCGACCGGGGCACCCGCCTTCACCGCCTCGATGACGTCGTCGCTGGACGCCTTCCACGCCGCCTGGGTTTGGGCCACCTGCTCGAGCATCCGGCGCCCGGTGTCGGTGTGGACACGTTCCTGCAGCCCGGCGAACTCCACGTTGTAGGCCTCCTCCAGCTCCCGTGCGGGAGCGAGGTCGCTCTCGTTCCTGGTGAGGTAGAAGCCCCGGTTCACCGCCGACCAATCGGAGACGACCCCATTCAGGCGGTGGGCACCGGTGATGAGCGTGCTGTCGCGCTCGATCACCAGGTCCTTGGCTTCCGACACGCGGTTCAGGGCGTTGGTGGCCACCACCACCAGCACGAGGGTCAGCACAAGGGTGATTACGTACCCGGCCAGGATCTGGCGGCCGATGGTCAGCCCTCCTGCGGGACCGGCGGTACTGGTGGTGGACGTGGTGGACGGGGGGTTTCGCATCGGCCGCTCCTGGTCTCAGTGTTGATGGGAGGTCATGTTGATGGGGGACGTGGTGGTGGTGGTGGTGGTGGAAAAACGGGGGTCGGTCAGCAGGGCGGTGCCCGAGAGCACCGTGGCGCTGGGGATGACGCCGAGCAGCAGGCTGTCCGGCGACGATTGGCGGAGTTTGTCCTGTTGGGGGCGCGCCGCCATCGAGTCGGCCGGCACCTCGACGAAGTCCTCCACCTCGTCGACCAGGAGGCCGAGCGCCGGCCCCGGTCCCTCCAGCACGATCACCGGGCCGGGCACCTCGGGGGCGGTCAGTCCGAGCACGGCGCTGATGTCGGCGACGGCGAGGATCTCGCCCCGGACGTTGGCCACGCCGATCAGCGCCGCCGGCGCCAGGGGCACGCTCGACAGCGCGGGCCGGCGCAGCACCTCGCGCACGAAGCGGGCCTCCAGGGCATGAGGCACGCCTCCGATGCCGACCAGCACCATGGCTACGAGGCTGCCCCTCGCCGGCTCCACCTGGACGGGGCGGGCCAGGGCGCGGGCCCGGTCGGCCAGCACGGACCCGGCGTGCGCCTTGGCTTCCTCGGTGACCTCGGTGACCCCGGCCGCCGCCTCGGTGGGGGTCATGACGCTCATGATCCGGCCATCCGCGCCGCGACCTGCTGGCCGGCACTTTGCCCGGCCCGGGCCAGGCCGGCCAGGCGCCCCGCGGTCTCGCCGTCGGCCAGCCTCACCGGCTTGTCGGCAGGAACTGCCTCGAGAACGGCCAGGGCGTTGCGGTAGCTGCGGCGCGCGGCGGCAGGGTCCTGGCGGGCCTGGTCGGCCCGGGCCAGGGTGAGGTGGGCCATGGCCAGGTCCGGCTCCACGTAAAGGGCGGCCTTGGCCGCCGCCGCCGCCTCGTCGGGGCGGCCGGACTCGAGCAGCACCATTCCCTGGAGGAGGCGCAGCTCCACGTGGAGGGGGTACCGCGCCACAGCCTCGGCCGCCGCCTCCGCCGCCGCCTCCAACCGGCCGGCGCTGCCGAGTGCCCGGACGAGAACCACGTAGGCCTCGGCCGTCTCACTCTCCAGCTCGGCGACGGAGGCCTTGGGCCGGACCGTCTTCTGGGGCTGAGGGCGCGAACGTGGCTTTCGCTGAGGCCGGGAACGCGGTGGGGGCTGCGGCCGTGTCGATACGACGACAGCGGGCGACGCTCCCACGACGCGCCGGTAGGCCACGCCCGCCGGCGTCATGGTCGCCTGCAGCCCCTCGACGGCGTCCAGGTGCGGGTCGGTGGCGGCGGTGAGCAGCCAGCCGCCCGGCGCCAGCGAAGCGGCCAGCCGGCGCCCAACGTCCTGGACGGCATCGGGGGTCAGGTAGACGAGCACGTTGCGGCAGAGCACCACGTCCATGTCCGCCATCCGTGGGTCCTTGCTGTCGTCGAGAAGGTTGTGATGCTGGAAGGTGACGAGGCGGTCCAGTCCCGGCTCCACCCGGTAGCCGCCGGGAACGGCCCGAAAGTAGGTCCGCCGCCGGCGGTCGTCCACCGCTCGCAGCGACCACTTCGCGTACACACCCCGCCGGGCCGTCTCCAGGGCTTGCAGGGACAGGTCCGTGGCCAGCACCCGGGCCCGGCCGCTCAGCCCCTTCTCGTCGAGCAGGATGGCCAGGGTGTAGGCCTCCTGGCCGCTGGCACAGGCGGCGCTCCACAGGCGGAGCGTCCCCTCGGGCCCCCGCGCCTCGGCCCGCTCGGGTAGCACCTCGCTGGCCAACAGCTCGATCTGGGGTGACTCGCGAAAGAAGTAGCTCTCCGGCACGGTGAGGGCCACCACCAGGCGGTCGAAGCTGGCGCTGTCCTGGTCGAGGCGCTCGCAGAAGCGCTCGGCGCTGGGGATGCCGGCGGCGACCATGGCCTGCTCCACCCTGGCCAGCAGCTCCGGATGGCGGGCGCCGCTCACGCTCACGCCGGCACGGGCCGCGATGTAGGCCGCCACCACCTCCGCCTCCGGGCCGACGAGCTGGCTCAATGCCCGGCGCCCTGTCCGTTCCCGGCGCCCACGAGGGCATCGTCGAGAGCGGCAGCCTCGTCGTCGGACAGGAACGTGGCCAGATCGTGGATGAGCACCAGCCCGTCGGCCAGCCTGGCCACGCCCTTCAGGTAGCTGGTGTCGCCCACGTCCTCGGCGCTGTCGATGCAGCTCCGCGGGATGTCGGACAGGTCGAGGGCCCGGTCCACCCTCAGGGCGACGGTCCGTAGGCCGACGCGGCTCACCACCAGGTGGTCGCTCAGGCGCGGCTCCCGGCCCGGGCGGCCCAACCGCGCACGGAGATCGAGCACAGCCACCACCGTCCCCCGCACGTCGATGGCGCCGTCCACCACCGGCGGTGCGCCCGGGAGGTCCACCGTGGCCACCACGGGATGAAGCTCGACCACGTCGCTGAGCGGGAGCCCGCACCGCAGCCCGTCCACCTCCACCGTGAGCACCGCCAGATCACTGTCCTGGTCCCCCCCGGTTTCCCGATCCGTCATCGTCTCCATGTAACCGCTCCCATGAAAACCGAGGCCAGATCCGTCGAAAAGGATGGCCGACGCTGTATTAGATCAGGTCTTGATCCTTGGGTCACCTTAGTGTCGACCCGGACACACCACCTACCTCACTCCGCCATACGGTCCAGGATCTCCTTGTCCCGCTCAACGAGACTCTGCAGCAGACATCTACTTGTCGAGTTCTGTGAGGACCTCACCGATGATTTTGGTGGTTTCGTGAGCGGGCAGCGGGTCGCCGCCTTCGGCCTCGGCCACCTCAGCGGCGAAGGCCTCCACTGAATGAACGCCGCCGACGAGCACGTGGCGCAGGGCTTCTCCGCTCGCCTCGGGGTCGTCCAGGGACTCCATCGCCGGCCCGACGGCATGATCGGGCGACGTCGCCACTTCGTGCACGAGCGTCATGGCCTCCTGGCGCCCGGTCGCGGTCGAGACGACCGGCTCCCGATCCGGGTTCTGTTCCAGGTCCCACTGGGCGAGTGCCTCGTCGTACCCGCCCTCGCCGGGGTGGAGCACCCGGGTCGTCGGCGCTGCGCTCGCCTGCGCCGCCTCACCCCCGGCATCGGCAGGCGCGGAATCCCCGCTGTCCTCGGCGTCATGGCGCCGCTCCGCCTGCACAGGCACCACCAGAGTCCCGTCATCATTACGAACGATGTCCATGCCGCGTCTCTCCTTGTCGGACTACTCCAAGAACTTAGCCAGGAGTTGCCACCGACCCGGCCCGTGCGCGCCATCCGAGTCCTCGGCCCCCAAGAGCCTTTCGGTCCGGGCGGATGCCCAGAGCCGAACGGGGTCACTCGGGTGTAGCTGCCAGACTGCCCCAGTGAGCCCTGCGCCCCTCCTGCGCATCGCCGGGCTCACCAAGCGCTACGGGGCGGTCACCGCTCTCGACGGCCTCACCGCCGAGGTGCCTGCCGGACGCATCGGGGTGGTCGGCGCCAACGGCGCCGGCAAGACGACGCTGTTCCGCATCCTCCTGGGCCTGGCCCGCCCCACTGAGGGGTCGGTCGAGGTGGGCGGCGTCGGCGTCGCCGATGATCCCGTCACCGTGCGCTCGCGACTCGGCTACATGCCTGAACACGATTGCCTGCCCCTCGACCAGACCGCGGCCGACGTGGTGGCGACGTTCGGCGAGCTGAGTGGCATTCCCGTCCGGGCCGCCCGCCAGCGGGCGTCGGAGGTGCTCGACCTGGTGGGCCTCGACGAGGCCCGGTTCCGGCCCATCGGTGGGTTCTCGACGGGGATGCGCCAGCGGGCCAAGCTGGCCCAGGCCCTGGTGGGAAGCCCCAGTCTTGTCCTCCTCGACGAGCCCACCGCCGGCCTCGACCCGGCCGGTCGCGAGGACATGCTGGCCCTGGTGGCCCGGCTGGGCGCATTCGGCATCTCCGTGCTGATGTCGACCCATCTGCTCGACGACGTGCAGCAGGTCTGTGACCACGTGCTGATGCTCGATTCCGGGCGCCTGGTGGTGTCGGGCCCCACCGATGCGCTGCTGGAGCGCAGGGGGACCGTCATCGTCGACGTCGGGTCCGGCGCCGGCGCCGACCGGCTGGTGGCGGAGTTGTCCCGTCGCGGACTGCTCGCCGAGCTGGCCGAGGGCCAGGTGGAGGTGACGGTCGAGGATGACGAACAGCTCGACGTCGTGCGGGACGTGGTCGCCGACCTCGAGCTGCCGCTCTACCGCCTGGGTTCAAGGCTCATCTCGCTCGACGAGGTCTTCCTGCAGCGGGCCAGCCGGCCTTGACCACCACCGCCACGGGAGCGGGCGCGGGCGCGGTATACGACCGCGGCTACCGCCCCTACGAGGGCCAGCGTGGCGGGCGGGGCGCGGCGAGGGCCGCTCTGTACAGGGCGTCGGTCCGCCGGGCGCTGGGGATTCGCCGGTCGTGGCGACAGAAGGTGGCGCCGTTCGTACTGCTCGGGATCGTCACCATCCCCGCCGTCGTCAACGTCGGTTTCAGCTATGTCACCCGCGGCCGGCTGGCCAGCTCCGTGGAGATCATCTCCTACCGGGAGTACGTAGGGGTGTCCAGCGCCCTGCTGGTCTTCGTGGCCCTCACCGCCCCCGACATCGTCTGCCCTGACCGCCGCCAGCGCGTGCTGGCGATCCTCTTCGCGCGGCCCCTCACCGGTGTCGACTACGTGCTGGCCAAGGTCGGTGCCATCTTCTCCATCCTGTTCGCCTTCTCGTTCCTGCCCCAGGTGCTGCTATTCGTGGGCCAGGCCCTGGTGAGCGACCGTGCCCTCGACTACGTGGGAGACAACCTCGAGGTCGTCTGGAAGGTCCCGCTGTCGGTGGCGCTGCTCGCCGCCTTCTATGCAGTGGTCGGGGTGGCCATCGCCTCGCTGGCCAGCCGCCGCATCGTGGCCGGCGCCAGCTTCATCGGGCTCTTCCTGGTGTCGTCGATCACATCGGCGGTCCTCATCGGCGGTCCCGACGAGACCGGCTCTGCCGCTGCCCTCCTCAACGTGCTCGGGCTCCCGTTGTACCTCCGTGACCTCGTATTCCTCGGCCAGATCGATCCCGCCTCGCCCCTCGGTGGCGTACACAACGGCGGTCTCTACGCCATCGCCACGTCCGCGATGGTCGCCACCGTGGCCGGCGCCGTTCTCGTGTACCGCTATCGCTGGACGGAGCGATGAGCGCGCCGGGCGAGCAGACCGATCCCGCCTTTGCACCTCAGGCGACGGTGGAGGTCGACAACGCCTCGGTCTGGTTCGGCCAGAAGGTGGCGCTGTCGGAGCTGAGCTGCTCCTTCGGTGGCGGCGTCACCGGGCTGCTCGGGCCCAACGGCGCCGGCAAGACCACCCTCATGCGGGCGATCACCGGCCTCGTCCCGGTGAACCAGGGCGCGGTACGCGTCGAGGGACGCAACCCACGCCAGGACAGGGCCGTGCATTTGCGCATGGCGCTGGTTCCCGAGGACGAGGCAGTCCCGCCCGGCCTGTCGGCCCGCCAGTTCGTGGCCTACGTGGCCGACCTCCACGGAGTGGAGGACCGGGACGGGCCGGAGCGGGCGCTGGCCAAGGTGAGCATGCTCGACGTCGCCGACCGGCGGGTGGACGGGTTCAGCAAAGGCATGCGCCAGCGGGTGAAGGTGGCCGCCGCCCTGGTCACCGAACCCGCCGTGCTCGTGCTCGACGAGCCGCTCAACGGGGCCGACCCAGTGCAGCGGGCCGCCCTCATCGAGCTTTTCCGCCGCCTCGGCGCCGAAGGTCGAACCGTGATCGTCAGCTCTCACGTGCTCAACGAGGTGGAGCGGCTGGCGGACCGGATCATCGTGATCATCCACGGGCGACTGGCCGCCGCCGGGGGCCAGCGGGCCATCCGTGACGCCATGAACGACCGTCCCCGCCACGTGCTCGTGCGCACCGAGGACGGACGGCGCCTGGCTGCCGGTTTGGTCGGGCTCGGGTCGGTATCGGGGGTCCGGCTCGAGGGCGGCGACGTGGTGGTGTCCACCAGCCGGGCGGCCGAGCTGGCGCTGGCCCTCCCGGGGCTGGCCCGAGGTCTCTCGGTCCGCCTCGAGGAGGTCCGGCCCCTCGATGACTCCTTGGAGAGCCTGTTCCGGGAGCTGGTGCGATGACGGCGGCCACCTCGACGGGCAGGCGTTCGATGCCGAAGACAGGCACCCGGCTGAAGGCCGTCGTCTCTTACACGCTGCGCTCCTGCATCGGGCGCAATCGCTGGCTGGGGTGCCTGATTCCCTGCGCCGGAGCGCTGCTCTTCGGCTTGCTCGCGCACGCCATCGATCAGCCTGGCAGCGAGGCTTTCGCCGCCGTTGCCGCCAATGGCATCTTCGCCCTGGTGGTGCCCATCGTGTCGCTCGTCATAGGTGACGCCGTGCTCGGAGCCGAGATCCGCTCGGGCGTTTTCCACTTCACGTGGCTGAGTCCCACGCCGCTCGGGCTCATCGTGGTGGGCCGGTGGCTGGGCGGGTGCATAACCGCCCTGCTCACCGTGGTGCCGGCATGCGCCCTGGCCGCGCTGGTCGCCGGCGAACCCGCCAGTGCGGCAGCAGCGGCGGCGGGTGCCGCGGCCGGGGCGACGGCCCACATCGCGGTGTTCATCGCCATCGGATGCGTGGCTCGCAGGGCTGCGGTCTGGTCGCTGGCCTTCGTGTTCCTCGTCGAGCGGCTTCTGGGGACCGCCCTCAGCGGCATCGCCCAATGGTCCCCGATGTGGGAGGCCAGGGCCACCTTCCTGGACCTGGCCCCGGGGGTCCCCGACAGCCTGATCCGAGGCGGTATCCCCGTCGGTGGCGAAGCCATCGTCCGTCTCGCCCTGATAACGGTCCTGACCCTGCTCGTCGCTCGCCACCGCCTTGGCCGCCTCAAACTGTCAGGCGCCGCAGACTGAGCCTCGAACTGTACGGCTGCCACTTCGACCCCGGCGACCGCGAGTGAGCACCTAGATTCGCTCCCGTGACCAACATCGGCAAGGTCATTGCCGTTCTGGTAGTGGCCATCGTCGCCCTGGCCCTGCTCGGCGTCATCGTCGCCGCCCTCCGATGGCTCCTGATGGCGGCGCTCGTCGTCGCAGTGATCGTGGCCATCGTCGGTGCCTTGGCGTGGCGCAGGCAGGACTGACATGATCGGGCGGTGACCATGCTGCCTCCGCCGGCCGTCACGTCAACGGCCCGCCCGCCCGCCGACAGGGTCATGCGACGCCTACTGCGGGTCGAAACCGCCCGCAAAGGCTCGCGATCGGACCTGCACCAGGCGTTCAGGACCTCGATCGTCCTCTCCGCCACCCGCTGCACGCTGACCTACATCGTGCTGCCGTTCGCGGCGCCCGCCATCGGCTTCGCTACCGGGGTGGGGCCGTGGATCGGTGTGCCTCTGGGCACTCTGGCCATCTTGTCCAACGGGGTGACGATGCGTAGGTTCTGGGCGGCCGACCACAAGTGGCGGTGGCCCTACACGGTCGTGTCGCTGACGGTGATCGTGCTGCTCCTCATCCTGATGGGTGGCGACGTGGCCGACCTGGCAGGGTGAGCGGGACCGGGAGCGTGGCGCTGTCTTCAGGAGACGACGAACGTTCCTTTCATCTGGTCCGGGTGTACCTCGCAGTGAAACGCGTAGGTGCCCGCCTTCAGTGCTGGGACGTCATAGGTCGTCGTCTTCGGCCCAGGGAAGATCTCGCCACGGAACACTCAACAAGCGCCGAGCCCAGGCCACCATGCGGAACCGGTGGGTTGCGCTGCGGAACCTCTAGGCCCGAGTAGCCGGCGCCGCCGACTTCGACGGAGAGATCCGTCACGGCTGGGACCTGGTCGCCGTCGATGACGACTTCGATCTTGGCCATGGGAGCCAAGCCTTCCCCAGCTCATCGAACCTCCAGCGATGCGTTGGTGTGATCCACGCTGTCGTCGGCGGGCCACCACCTCGTCCACGTG
>DATLEK010000130.1:0-5807 GCA_035525365.1 Acidimicrobiales bacterium | reverse complement strand
TCCAGCGCCCGGGTGGCTTCGGCGGTCCCGGCGGCGGCCCCGGTGGCCCCGGTGGTCCCGGCGGCGGCCCCGGTGGTCGTCCCGGTGGTCCCGGCGGCGGTCCGGGCCGCGGTCCCGGTGGTCGGCGCCAGCCCCGCAAGGGCGGTCGCCGTCGTCGCAACCGCGAAGAGCTCCAGCCCATGGAAGCGGTCAGCTACACGCCGCGCGACGCCCCGATCCCCGACGGCGTCATCGTCGTCGAGCGGGCCTCCACGGCCCAAGACCTCGGTCCCAAGTTCAACCGCACGGCCTCCGACGTCGTCCGCTTCCTCATGGGCCTGGGCGAGATGGTCACCGCCACGCAGTCGCTCTCCGACGACCAGATCGAGCTGTTCGCTGCCGAGCTGGGCGTGGAGCTGCGGCTCGTCGACCCCGGCGAGGAGCAGGAGGTCGAGCTCCAGAAGAAGCTCCTCCTCCCCGATGCCGGGGAGCAGGACGAGGAGGGCTGGGAGACCCGCCCGCCGGTCATCACGATCATGGGCCACGTCGACCACGGCAAGACCAAGCTCCTCGACCAGATCCGCAACACCAACGTGGTGGCGGGCGAGGCCGGTGGCATCACCCAGCACATCGGCGCCTACCAGATCGTCCGGAACGACCGGAAGGTCACCTTCATCGACACCCCGGGCCACGAGGCGTTCACCGCCATGCGCGCCCGCGGCGCCGACGCCACCGACATCGTCGTGCTGGTCGTGGCCGCCGACGACGGTGTCATGCCCCAGACCGTCGAGGCGCTCAACCACGCCAAGGCGGCCGACGTGCCCATCGTGGTGGCCATCAACAAGGTCGACCGCGAGAACGCCGACCCCACCAGGGTCATGCAGCAGCTCTCCGAGCAGGGACTCGTGCCCGAGCCCTGGGGCGGCGACACGATCATGGTGGAGATCTCCGCTCTGCAGAACCTCGGCATCGACGACCTGCTGGAGCAGTTGCTGGTCGTGGCCGACGTCGAGGAGCTCACGGCCAATCCCGAGGCGCGGGCCCGGGGCAGCGTCCTCGAGGCCAACCTCGATACGGGCCGCGGCCCGGTGGCCACCATGATCGTGGAGGAAGGCACCCTCCGTGTCGGCGATCCCATCGTCGCCGGCGCCGCCTGGGGCCGGGTCCGGGCCATGATCGACGAGCACGGTGACAA
Source organism: Acidimicrobiales bacterium (assembly GCA_035525365.1). Classification (GTDB taxonomy): domain Bacteria; phylum Actinomycetota; class Acidimicrobiia; order Acidimicrobiales. Next base: position 4,633 of record DATLEK010000130.1, on the reverse strand, counting down.
CATCAAAGAGGCGCCCCCCTCCACGCCGATGCAGGTGCTCGGGTTCTCCGACGTGCCCACCGCCGGCGACGAGTTCCGGGTCACCGCCACCGACAAGGTGGCCAAGGACATCGCCCAGCAGCGCGAGCAGCGTTACCGCCTCGGCGACCTGCGCAAGACACCCTCCGTCGCCGCCGGCACCGGCGCCCGTCTCGAGGACATCTTCGAGCAGATCTCCAGAGGCGAGACGGCCACTCTCAACGTCATCCTGAAGGCCGACGTGCAGGGATCGCTGGAGGCCGTCACCGAGAGCCTGCGGAAGCTCGAGCGCGACGACATCAAATTGAGCTTCGTACACCGTGCCGTGGGCGGGATCACCGAGAACGACGTGCAGCTGGCCGCCGCCTCCAACGCCACCATCATCGGCTTCAACGTGCGCCCCGACCGCAAGGGCAGGGCGCTGGCCGAGTCCGAGAACGTGGAGATCCGGACCTACGAGATCATCTACAAGCTCATCGAGGACATCCAGTCGGCGATGGTGGGCATGCTCGCCGCCGTCTTCGAGGAGGTCGTCACCGGCGACGCCGAGGTCCGTGAGGTCTTCAGCGTCCCCAAGGTCGGCAAGGTAGCCGGCTGCTGGGTCCGCAACGGCGTCATCACCCGCGGCTCCAAGGTCCGCTTCCTCAGGGAGGGTGTGGTCATCTGGAACGGCACCGTCAACTCGCTACGTCGCTTCAAGGACGACACCCGCGAGGTAGCCCAGGGATTCGAGTGCGGCATCGGCCTCTCGGACTTCCAGGACCTCAGGTCGGGCGACATCATCGAGACCTACGAGGAGCGAGAAGTACCACGCACGTAGCGTCGTCGGCCCAAGATGCCTGACCGCTCCGGCCGGCGCCGCTATCCGCGCACGGCACGGGTGAACGAGCTGGTACGGGAGGTGCTGGCCACCGAGCTGGAGCGCCTGGCCGACGTCGACGAACGCCTCCACCTGGCCACCATCACCCACGTGGACGTGAGCGCTGATTTCAGTCACGCCACCGTTCTCCTCAGTTCTCTGTCCGATGCGACCGAAGAGGCACTCATGGAGAACCGGGTGCGGTTGCAGCGGTCCATCGGCAGCCAGGTCCGCCTCAAGCGCACGCCCCTACTTGGCTTCGCCGTCGACCCTGCGATAGAGAGTGGGCGACGGGTGGAAGCGATCCTCCGTGAACTCGACATCCCTCAAGACACGGGGGAGGTGCCTGATGCTGGAGACTGAGCTGGACAGGGCGGCTACGGCCATCGCCGAGGCGCCCACCGTCGCCCTCGCCTGCCACGTGTCCCCGGACGGTGACGCTCTCGGCTCGATGCTGGCTCTGCACCACCTGTGCACGGCCCAGGGCAAGCCCTCTGTCGCGTCCTGGCCGGATCCGGTCGAGGTCGCCCATCACTACCGCTTCGTCCCGGGCCTCGACCTGGCCACCAAGCCGGCCGACTTCCCGGCCGCGCCCGAGGTCATGGTCACCTTCGATTGCGGCTCGCTCGGACGCCTGGGTGATCTGGCCCGCAACGCCTCGGCCGCGGGCACGTTGATAGTGATCGACCATCACGCCAGCAACGACCATTTCGGTGCCATCAACGTCATAGACCCCGACGCCGCCGCCACCGCCGTGCTCGTCCGGCGCCTGGCCCACCATCTGGGCTGGCCCCTCACCAGGGACGCGGCCATCTGTCTCTACACCGGCCTGGTCACCGATACCGGCCGCTTCCAGTACTCGAACACCACGCCGGAGGTCTTCGCCCTGGCCCACGAGCTGTCCACCTTCGACCTTCCCATCGCCGAGCTCAGCCGCCAGCTCTTCGAGGAGCATCGCTTCGAGTACCTCAAGCTGGTCAGTGACTGCATCGGGCGGGCTGAGCTCGACAACGAGCTCCATTTCGTGTCCACCTCGGTCACCGCCGGCGACCTCCATACCCACGGCTGTCAGGTCGACGAGACTGAAGGCCTGATCGACCTCTTGCGCCGAGCTTCGGAGGCCGAGGTGTCGTGTGTGGTGAAGGAGGCGCCCGATGGCCTCCGGGTCTCGTTGCGGGCCGTCTCCGACACCGATGTCAGCGCCATCGCCGCCCACTTCGGCGGCGGCGGCCATCGCTACGCCGCCGGCTTCGTCGCCCACGGCAGCATCGACGACGTGGTGGAGGAGATCAAGTCCGAGCTCAGGCTCCAGCGATCCGCCACCCCCGAACCGACTTGGTAGCCGGGGCGGCGCCAGGGCACCGCTTCCCCCCGGGTCATTGACCGTGGCGATCGACGGTCTGGTGGTCATGGACAAGGAGCCGGCCTGGACCTCTCACGACGTTGTGGCCAAGTGCCGCGGGATCTTCGGTCAGAGGCGGGTGGGCCACGCCGGCACCCTGGACCCCGACGCCACCGGTGTGCTGCTGGTCGGCCTCGGCCGGGTGACGCGCCTTCTGCGGTTCCTGACCGTGCTGCCCAAGACCTACACCGCCGAGGTCGTGCTCGGCGTGGCCACCTCCACCCTCGACGCCTCGGGAACCGTGACAGGGGAGTGGGACATGGCCGGCGTGCCCGTCGCCGAGGTTCGCACCGCCGCGCTGCAGTTCGTCGGGCCCATCATGCAGATCCCGCCCATGGTCTCGGCGGTGAAGATCGGGGGCAAGCGTCTCCACCAGCTGGCCCGCGCCGGGCTGGAGGTCGAACGTGAGGCCCGCCCGGTGGTCGTCCACCGCTTCGACGTCGAGGACACCAGCGAACCCGGCGTGGTCAGCATCGAGGTGGAGTGCTCCTCGGGTACCTACGTCCGGACGCTGGCCGCCGACCTCGGTGCCGCCCTCGGCGGTGGCGCCCACCTTCGGGCGCTGCGCCGCACGGCCATCGGCTCTTTCACCACCGCCGAGGCAACTGTGATCGGCGCGCTGGGTGAGGGCGTGGTGCTCACGCCGGCGGCCGCCCTGCGGGACTATGCCGCTGTCACCGTCGCTCCGGAGGTCGCCGCCGACGTCGCCCACGGGAAGGTTCTCGACGACTCGCGGCTGGGGGTGTCAGGAGACGGCCCGTGGCCGGTGGTGGACGAGGACGGCCGCCTGCTGGCGGTGTACGAGCGCCACGGCGAGGGTCGAGCCAAACCCTCGGTAGTCCTCGCCTCCTAGTCTCGCCCGGTGGAGGTGATCAGCGACCTCGACGCCTGTCCACGGCCGGACGCCGGCACCGTCGTCACCATCGGTGCCTACGACGGCGTGCACCTCGGCCACCACGCTCTCCTGGCCAGGGTGCGGGCCATGGCCGCCGAGCTCGGGTGCGCCAGCGCGGTGGTCACCTTCGACCGTCATCCGGCCGGCGTCGTGCGGCCCGACTCCGCTCCGCTCCTGCTGACCGACCTCGACCAGAGGCTCGAGCTGCTCGCCGCCGCCGGCGTGGACCACGCCGTGGTGGTGCGCTTCGACGACGAGCGCTCCCGGGAGTCGGCCGAGGACTTCGTGACCGGGATACTCGTGGGCTGCCTGCGGGCCCGTGCGGTGGTGGTGGGCCACGACTTCCATTTCGGCCACCGCCGGCGGGGCAACGTGGTCTTCCTCCAGGAGATGGGCCAGCGTTTCGGCTTCGACGTACTCGGCGTGAGCCTTCAGGCCGATGGGCCCCTCGACGAGCCGGTGTCGTCCACCCGGATCCGCCAGCTGCTTTTGGCCGGCCGCGCCGAGGAGGCGGCGGCCCTGCTGGGCCGGGCCCACGAGGTTCGGGGGGTCGTGGTGAAGGGCGACGGCCGCGGCCGCCAGCTCGGCTACCCCACCGCGAACATCGAGGTACCGCCCGAGATCCTCATGCCCGGCGACGGCATCTACGCAGGGTGGTACGAGCGCCCGTCGGGGGAAACCCGGCTGGCTGCCATCAGCGTCGGCCGCCGCCCCACCTTCCATGCCGACTCGCCGGGATCGGTCCTCGAGGCCCATCTCCTCGACTTCGACGGCGACCTCTACGGCGAGCAGGCCAAGGTCCGCTTCACGTCCTGGTTGCGGGCCGAGGAGCGCTTCGACAGCGTGGACGCCCTGGTGGCCCAGATCGCCAAGGACGCGGATGCCACCCGTAGTCTCCAAGCCACGCCGTGGCCCGGCGAGCACTAGATGAGCCGCGGCTCTAGGACAGGGGCCCGTTATTGTCCATGCTCGCACGGGGGTCCAAAATGGGAAAGTGCCAGCTCTGTCCCCGCAGCCTCGCCGCTCGTCGGTCGGAAGGCCGAGACCGAGCAGGCCCTCAGGGCCCTTCGCCGCACGCGTCTGCTCACTCTCGGTTAGCCCGGTTAGGCCGCCGGCATGGTGAAGGTGCCCGACCCTGCTCTCTCCGCTCGCCACCCGAGCATGCGGGCATCGTCGGACTCGAGCTATGAGCTGCTCTCGGCCTCCGAACGGATGCTGTTTCGGCGTCTCTCTGCGTTCGAAGGCGGTTGGTGCATCGGGGCGGCCGAGCAGGTCTGTGGCGGGGGAGGCCTGGAACGCGACGAGGTCCTGGGCCTGCTGGCCGACTTGGTGGCCAAGTCACTGGTGGTAGCCGACACCACCGGGCGCGAGGCGCGGTACCGGCTGCTCGAACCCGTCCGCTGGTATGCCGCCGAGAAGCTGACGGAGGCCGGTGAGTCGCCCCGGACGGCATCCCGTC
>DATLEK010000128.1:0-10118 GCA_035525365.1 Acidimicrobiales bacterium | reverse complement strand
GGTGGCCGAAGTCACCGATGCGGGCCGGGGCCCGTGCCGAAAACGATACCAGCGCTCTGTGACATTTAGGTTCTCTCTTTGGGTCCAGCAGTCCCGGCACCGCCTGGTACTCGGCACTAGAAAGGGTTCGGTTGCGCCTCGCCCAATACGTCGAGGAGACGCCGGACCTCAGCTTCAGTGTAGGCACCAGCACGATCTACCCCTGGCCGCGAGAGAACAGGGTTGCATCCGCATGAAGATCGGCCGTGCCGTTGCCGTCCGTGCCCGTCTTCCCACCACTCCCAATCCGGGTCCTCGTCGTCGTTGGCGCCCGCCGGCCCACCACGGCCGCGCTCGCCCAACAGGCCCTCGATGCGGTCCCGGCGTGTCTTCTCCCGGTGGCAGCGCCTACATCGGCCCCTCAGGTTCTCGAACGAGGTCGGCCCGCCATTGGCAACCGGGTCCACGTGGTCCCACTCCAATCCGTAGCGCCGGCCACAGCCGGGCTCGCAGGCCCACCGGCATCTGGAACATCTGGTAGCGACCGCTGAAATGGAGTACCTCCAGTCCCGCACCGGCGAGCAGCTCACCCAGGCGCAGCCCGACGGACAGGTCGTTGCCCATCACCTCGTGCCACTGCCAGTAGCGGTCGTTCAGGTCCTCGACGTCGGGGTCGCTGGGACGCATCCGGATGGCGGCGCCCTCGATGTCGACCAGGTACACGCTCCCGCCCGGGAGCACCAGAGAGGCAGCATGCCCCACGATGGCCTCCTCTCGCCCCCCGTTGTGGGCGAGCACGTGGCGGATCATGACCACATCCACGCTGCTCGGGGCCAGGCCCGTGTCGTCGGCATCGCCCGCGGTGACCGTCACGTTCTCGGCGCCGGCCCGCCCCGCCGCAGCCGCCGCCGCCGCCCGAGCCTCGGCCCCGCGGTCGACGGCATACACCCGGCCGGCGGGGCCCACCAGCCCGGCCAGCACGACGGAGATGGCACCGGGACCGCAGCCCACGTCAGCGACGATCGCACCTTCGACGATGCCCGCCGAGGTCCACATCTCCCGCTCGGTGGAAAGCGCCATCTCGGCCATCTTCTGGTAACGGAACACCTCCGCCTCACTCAGCTCCAGCGCGTACTCACTCACCGCCGCCGCCGATCAGAGCCGGGTGGAGGCGAGGGCCACGACGTAGCGGATCTTGCCTTCGTGCACGAGACGCAGCAGCTCCTTGGTGGGAATACCTCCGACGCGCGGCCTGCGGCGCTCGCAACGGCTCGTTGTCAGCCATTCCTGCCTCCGTTTTCACGCGGTCAGAGTCGGCACGCTGGCCCCATCAACGCCCTGCGAATCCAGCTGCATACCTCTTCGAGAACGGATCTTTCATCCTGATCCCGGAGAACTTGCGGAAGTCGCGGTCGTGGCTCCAGATGGTCGTCACGCCGTGCTCGTGCATGAGGGCTACGAGGTGCGCATCAGGAACGAGGTTTCCCCGCGGGTTGGCATCGGCCGATACCCGCTGGAAGGAGGCCCAAAATTCGTTCCCCTCGCCGGCAGCCCGGATATGTGGGGGTGCAATCATGCTCTCGATGTTGGATATGGCGTTTGCGGTCGACATCGGCGCCTGGAGAATGGCGGGATTGGTGACGATGCGGAGGTACCCGAGTACCGCCGGCCACAGTATGTAGGTGAGGGCGGGACCGGCGACGAGATGCTCGACCAGGGCACGAGCGCGTTGGTGAAATGGGCTGGCCGTATGGGTGGCGTAGATCAAAATGTTCGTGTCGACCGTTTGGCTCACGGCTTGTCGAGGACCGACCAGAGAGCGTCCTTGTCCTCCAGATCGACTCTCGGGCGCAGGTCTTTGGTGACCCAGCTGAACGGCGTCGCCCGCGCCGGCCCGGACTCGAGTTCCTGCGCCAGGAGCTCGGAGATGAGCTGGCCGAGCGGCTTCTTCTCCTTGCGCTGGCGTTCCTTCAGGTCGTGAAGCAGGGAGGCATCGAGGTTTACCGTTGTCCGAGGCACGCATCAGATGTTATCACTACAAGCATCAGATGCGCACTAGCCAGCTCCTCAGCAGAACGGCCGTAGTACCAGGAGATTCGAGGCGCAGAGAACGTCCGGGCATCTCGGCCCGAAGGCCGCTGCCGAGCGCGAGCAAACGTCGGGATCCTATGGCCAGCAGGTTTTGGCCACGGCTGACCGCTACACTTGTAGGATGGCGACCGTACAAGAAAGACGATGCTCGATCTACAAGGTCTCCTCACGAGGCCAGTTCTCCCTGCCGGCGGATGCTCGGAGACGCTGGGGTATAGAGCACGGCGGCGAGGTAGAGCTGTTCGATCTCGGGGACTGCGTGGTGATGCTCCCCGTCGGACGGCATTCGGCTCGCGCTTCGCTCGCCCGTGCCCTTACCGCTGAGCGGTACCGCCAACACGTCGGCCACATCGACGACCCGGACCTGCGCGACGAGTGAACGTGGTTCTCGACGATCACCTCCTCCGCGAGGTTCTGATCGAGCACGAGCCGGCGTGGCTCCGCCGTCTCCGGCGGGGGGGCCACCTGTCGACAACCGGGTCGTGGTACTACCGACTCTGCGGTGCCCTGCACGATCCGGACCTGGTCGGGTCGCTTTCCGGTCCGGTCGCTGCGCTTCCTGCCGAGTTGCGTGCCGGGGTGATCGAGCGGGTCATCGCCTTGCCGTCGTCCATCCAACTGGTCTCGATGCGTGAGCTGGCATGGCCGGCCTCCGGCCTCGGGCGTCGACACGGCCTGAACCTGCTCGCGGCCGAGGCGCTCGGTGCTGCCGTCAAGTCAGGCGCCGCCATCGCCACGGCAGCGAACAACCTTCCCCCAAAGCTCATGGCCGCCGCCATGCAAGAGAACGTCCGGGTGCTGACTGAGCCCAACCCTTGACCAGCCGGCGCTGTCAGAGGCGGGCGGAGGCGAGGGCGACGCCGGCGGAGGTCATGACGGCGGCGATGCAGGCGAACACGCAGGTGACCTCCTGCCTGTCGATCTCGACTGGCGGGCCCCTTCCTCATCGAATACGAACCCGCCTCGCACTCAGTGAGGAGCCAGAGCATATGAACGCTCAGGCCAGCTTGGCGGCGGCGAACACCAGGCCGACGCCACGGGGACCTATACCTGGGCAACCTGGATGCCAGACGGGATTGGGGCTACGCGCCCGATTTCGTAGACGCCATGTGGCGCATGCTCCAGCAGCCCGAGCCCGACGACTTCGTCATCTTCATGCTGCAGGTGTGCGGCTGCGAGCCAGCGCCGCTTCGACGGCCTGTGGTGTGAGCGGGACGAGGTCTAAGACGACCATGGGATCGTCATCGCTCGCCTCGAAGTCCCACGCGACGACCTTGGCGAGGTAGTTGCCGATGCCGCTGCCCATGACGACCGCTGCGCCCGGTACGACATCGGCAACATTCCTTGCGCGACTTAGAACGGTCCAGTTGTAGCCTTCGTCCGTCTCTCGATGTGGGTCGCCCATGATGTCGACGCCGCGAGCAGCCGCCTTCGGGTTGGGCTCGTGAAGTGCAGTCAAGCGCTCCACGAGTTCCGTGTCCACCTGTTGGACGTGCCAGGGATTGGCTTTGCCGTTCATCGATCCTCCCGCGGAGATTCTGCAGTGCCACCAGCGTACGCTGGGTTTGGCCTCAGCGGGCCTCCAGCCGCCAACACCCGAGCGGCTGCCTGCCGGAGACTGTCGGTTTTGGCCGGGGGATCCTGTTCGCGGATGCCAGCGATCAGCTGGATGTCAAAATGATCGACATTCGCTCCTGTCGGAAGGGCCTCAAAGTCGCTGGCCCGGAGAGCCCCGATCGTTATCTCGATGAACGCGGGCGCTCCGGTGAACCGGTCGATGACAGCCGCGACATCGTCACCCGGCCGCCGCGCGAACACAGACACGCCATAGAGGACCTCGCGCGCTTTTGGTATCGCCTCGACGACGTATTGGCGCGACGACAGCTCCGCATCCTCGACCATCTCGTCGATCGCAGCTTCGCGGTCGGCGGGAGTAGCCCTGATGACAACGAGAAGGTCGTGGGGTGGCTCGTCCGTCCGAAGAAGGCGGCTCTTCCTCCCTCGGGCGCTGGGCGGCATCTTCACCACTGCCAGTCTGCCCGACCGCACTGGCGTGTTCAGCCAGGCGCCGAAGGTGTTGTCCACCGACCAGCGCGCCCTGGCTGTATGGCCCGACACCAGGGCCGGCACCGACGCCTCCCGCAAGCAGGACCTGGTCCGGGCCGTGGTCGCCATCCCCCCCGCCCGAAAGCTGGCCACCCTCCTTCGCAACGCTGACCGACAGCGACTGGCGCGGCCACAAACGCGGCCGCTCACGCGACGCCGCCGTGGCCGGCAAGGTGACGATCAGGCCAGCTTCACGGCGGCGAACACCAGGCCCACGAGGGTGGCATTGCTAGCCACCATCCCGAAGAACATCGTCCGCAGCACCTCCGAGGTGGCGGCCTTGATCTCGCCCCGCAGCTCCGCGTTGCCGGCCTTGATCTCGCCCCGCAGCTCCGCCATCTCGCCCCGCAGCTCGCTCCCGAGCACCGCCATCTCGGCCCGTAGGTCGCGACCGAGCACCGACATCTCGCCACGAAGGCCGCTGCCGAGCGCGACCAACTCGGTGCGGGTGGCCACCTCGCCCCACCCGACGGGGGGGACGAGGTTCATCATGATGGTGGCCCGTTCACTGCCCATGGCCTCTTCGTACCACTGAAAGATCTGATGGCGTTCATAACTCGGTAACCGACACGGTGCACCTCCTGCTTGGTGGGCTGGGGGGTGGCCGATGTCACCGATGCGGGCCGGGGGCCCGTGGCGAAAACGATACCAGCGCTCTGTGACACCGATACCTCCGGAGGGCAGGGCTGGGCGCCTCACCCGAGAGCGGTCGGACGGCGCCGGCCACCCGCCGGCGGGTCGGCCAGCAGGACCGAGGCGATGCGCTCGCCCGCCCGCCCGTCCCACAGCGGCGGGCACCGGGGCTCTACGCCATCGCGCAGCACCCGGGTCGCCTCGGCCACGATCCGCTCGGGGTCGAGGCCCACCACCACGTTCGTCCCGTGGGTGACGGTGATCGGCCGCTCCGTGCTCTCCCGCAACGTCAGGCAGGGCACTCCCAGCACCGTGGTCTCCTCCTGCACGCCACCCGAGTCGGTGAGCACGAGTCGCGCATCGGCCTCGAGCTCCACGAAGTCGAGATAGCCCACCGGGTCCACCAACCGGAGAGACGGCGACATCACCTGCCCCTCGAGCTGGGCGCGGGTACGGGGGTGTACAGGGAACACCAGCGGGCACTGCTCAGCCACCGCCGACAATGCCGACAGCAACCCCTTCAACATCGACGGGTCGTCCACGTTGGCCGGCCGGTGCAGGGTGACGACGCCGTACCCACCCGGCGACAGCCCCAATGAACCCAGCACCGGCCGGGCCCGCGCCCGTTCCAGGTTGGCGAGAAGGCTGTCCACCATGACATTGCCCACCAAGTGGATCTGGTCATCCCGATATCCCTCGGCAACGAGATTCTCCACAGCATCGGGCGAAGGCGCCAGCAGGAAGTCGCTAACCCGGTCGGTGACCACGCGGTTGACCTCTTCGGGCATGGCCCAGTCCCGGCTTCGGAGTCCAGCCTCCACATGCGCCACCAGGCACCCGGCCTTGGCCGCCACCAGCGCGCAGGCCATGGTGGAGTTGACGTCGCCCACCACCACCACCACGTCCGGCGCCACCTCCGAACACAAAGGCTCGAAGGCAGCCATCACCCGCCCCGTCTGCTCGGCGTGGGTCCCAGAGCCGACGCCCAGAGAATGATCAGGGGCACGGATCCCCAGCTCGGTGAGGAACACCTCGCTCATGGCGGTGTCGTAGTGCTGGCCGGTGTGCACGAACACCACCTCTGCCCCCCGTGACTCCAGGGCGGCCATCACCGGCTTGACCTTCATGAAGTTCGGCCGCGCCCCCGCCACGCAGACGACCCGCACGGGAGACGACGCTACAGGCCCCTCGCTACGGTGGCCTCTACCGACCCATGCGCATCCTCGTCGTCACCCACTACTTCCCGCCCGAGATCGGCGCCCCCCAGGCCCGCCTCAGCGAGATGGCCCGCTACTGGGCCGAGGCCGGCGAGGAGGTGACCGTGCTCACCGGAATGCCGAACCACCCAACCGGAGTCATTCATCCGGAGTATCGCGGCCGCATCACGGCAGAGAAGCACACCGACGGCTACCGCGTCCTACGCACCTGGCTCTACGCCACGCCCAACGAAGGCATCGCCAAGAAGACGCTGGGCCACCTTTCGTTCATGGTCTCCAGCCTGCTGTTGGCCGCCCGGCGTAGTGGCCCGTCCGACGTGGTGGTGGTTTCGTCCCCCACCTTCTTCTCCGTCTTCTCGGCCTGGGTCCTCGCCCGCACAAAGAGGGCCAAGCTCGTCGTAGAGGTGAGGGACCTGTGGCCCGCCATCTTCGTGGAGCTGGGCGTTCTGAAGAACCGTCCCCTCATCCGGGTCCTCGAGGCCCTGGAGCTGGCTGCGTACAAGGCGGCCGATGCCGTAGTGGTCGTGTCCGACGGCTTCGGTGACCATATCGCCGCCAGGGGAATCCCGGAGGCCAAGGTTCACACCATCCGCAACGGTGTGGACATCGACCGCTTCTCACCCACCAAACCCGATGCCGGCACCGCCGCCACCCGATCCCATCTGGGCGCGGCGGAAGGCGACACTCTGGTGCTCTACCTCGGCGCCCACGGCATCTCCCACGCGTTGCCCAGCGTGGCAGACGCCGCGGCCAAGCTGACCGGCGAGGCAATCCACTTCGCCTTCGTGGGCGAGGGCGCGGCCAAACAACAGCTCACCAATCACGTCAAGCAACTCCAGCTCGACAACGTCACCCTTCTTCCGGGCGTTCCCCGGGAAGAGGTTCCCGCCCTGCTGGCAGCAGCCGACATCTGCCTCGTCCCCCTACGGGACGTGCCCCTGTTCTCCACCTTCATCCCCTCCAAGCTCTTCGAGTACCTGGGGTCGGCCAAGGCCGTGATAGGCGCTGTCCGGGGAGAGCCAGCCGACATCCTCCGAGAGGCCGGCGCCATAGTGGTCGAGCCGGAGGACGCCGCCGCTCTGGCCGACGCCATCCTCCACCTGGCCACCGATCCCGCCCGCCGAGCCGAGATGGGCGCCCAAGGCCGCCGCTACGTAACCGAGCACTTCGACCGCCGCCAGCTCGCCGCGCTCTATCGGGACCTCGTGGCGTCACTGTGCTCGCAAAGGCCCCGCACGTGACGAGTCAGTGGGTCCTCGTCACCGGCGCCAGCGGCTTCCTCGGCGGACACGTGGTGCCCCTCCTCCTCGCCAGGGGCGACTCCGTCACGGCTCTGGCTCGCAGCGCCAATGCCGCGCACCGCATCGAATCACTTGGCGCCACACCCGTCCACGGCGACCTGGATGACCCTGCCTCCCTCGACCACGCCTTTGCCGCCAGCAGTGCCGGCACCCTCGTCAACCTCGCCTCGCTCGGCTTCGGCCACGCTCCCGCCATCGTGGCCGCGGCCGAGGAGGCGGGCATCAAGCGGGCCGTGTTCATCTCCACCACAGCCATCTTCACCACCCTCGATGCCGGCTCCAAGACCAAGCGCCAGGCGGCAGAGCAGACCATCAGGGACAGCGCCCTCGACTGGACAATCCTGCGCCCCACCATGATCTACGGCGCCCCCGGCGACCGGAACCTGGCCCGCCTCCTGCGCCTGGTCCAACGCTCGCCCGTGGTCCCCCTCCCCGGCGGAGGCAACCGCCTCCAGCAGCCGGTCCACGTGGACGACCTCGCCCAAGCCGTGGTCGCCGCCCTCGATCCCGCAAACCACACGGTTACCGCCCACCAGGCCTACGACATCGCTGGCCCCGAGGCCCTCACCTTCCGCCGCATCGTCGAGGAGACCGCCGCCGCGGTCGGCCGCAAGCCCCGGCTCGTTCCCGCACCCATTGCCCCCCTCGTCGCTGCCGGGCGCCTTTACGAACGCATAGCTCCCAACCCTCGCCTCAAGGCCGAACAGCTCCAACGGCTGGCCGAGGACAAGGCGTTCGACATCGGCCCCGCCCGCCGAGATCTCGGCTACGACCCCCGCCCCTTCGCCGAGGGGATCGCCCAAGAAGCCGCTCTCGTCGCCGCACACCAGTGAACCGGCTCCATCGCGCCGCACTTTTCGCTCGCACCGTCCGCCATCTCCGCCCGGGTCAGTTCGCTCACCGGGCCCGGCTGCGAACGCAGAAGCTCGCACTCACACGCTTCCCGGGCCCGCTCGCCACGCGCCTGAGCCGGTCTCTCCCACAGAACCCCGGCTGGCCGGAACGGTTCGAGCCGCTGGACGCCCGGCTGGCGGGAGCCACCGCCACGAATGCCACCGCCGAAGCATCGGCCAATGGCCGGTTCTCCTTTCTCGGAGAGGAGCGGGCGCTCGGTGATCACCAAGACTGGGAGCAGCCGCAGGCCGACCAGCTCTGGCGCTACAACCTGCACTACTTCGAGTGGGCCTGGCCCCTCGTCACCCACCCCGACCGCCCATGGGCAAGGGCCGCCTTCGGCCGCCTCTGGCACTCCTGGCAGCTAGGCACCACCTTCGGCCGCTGGGACGCCTGGTCGCCCTACGTGGTGTCGCTCCGCGCCTGGGCCCTCTGTGGGCTCTACGGACCCCTCATTCAGGGCACAGAGCACGAGAACCCCTACCTGGACGACCTCGCCCTGCATGGCGGGTTCGTCCGGGCCAACCTCGAGCTGGACGTCGGTGGCAACCACCTCGTCAAGAACATCAAGGCACTTGTCGGGCTCGGGGTGTTCCTCGCCGACGACGCCTTGGTGGACCTGGCCACCCGCCACCTCACCCGCCAGCTACCGGTCCAGGTGCTGAGCGACGGTGGTCACTTCGAGCGCTCCCCCTCCTATCACTGCCAGGTGCTGGGCGACCTTATCGACATCAGCGAAATCCTGAAGGCAGCCGGCAGACCGGCCCCAGCACAGCTCGGCACCGCCATCGCCTCCATGCGCACCTGGCTCGGCGCCATGCTGCTACCCGACGGCGATGTCCCCCTGTTCAACGACTGCACCCGCGTGGGGCCGGAGCTTCTCGCCCTGTTGGAGCCGGTTCCAGCCCCGCCCGGCGAGCAACGTCTCACCGTGCTCCAGCCCTCGGGCTACGCCGTGATACGCACCGCCAACGGCCGTATCCACCTCGTCGCCGATATCGGCCCACCCTGTCCCCCCGAACTGCCGGCCCACGCCCACGCCGACTGCCTCAGCTTCGAGCTGGCCGTCGACGGCCAACGCCTGGTCGTGGACACCGGCACCTCCACCTACCGCCCCGGACCGCGAAGGGACTACGAGCGCTCCACCGCCGCCCACAACACCGTGGAGATCGACGGCGACAACCAGACCGAGGTGTGGGGCGCCTTCCGCGCCGCCCGCCGGGCGACGCCCCGCCTGGAGACGGCCACCGACGAAGGGCCGGGCCAGCCAGTGACCGTCACCGCCTCCCACAACGGCTACGAGCGCCTCCCTGGAGCACCCCGTCACCGCCGCACCTGGCGGGTCACCGACGACGGAATCGAAATCACCGACGAGGTGGAGGGCAACGGCGAACACACCAGCGTCGCCCGCCTGATCCTGGCGCCCGGGACCCAGGTCCAGCCGGTAGGCGAAAACTCCTACCGAGCCGGTCCGCTCGAGATCTCCCTTAGTAGTGGCTCCGACCTCGGATCGGTTGAAGTGGCCGAGGTCTTCGGCAAAAGCCAGCTCACCCTCTGCCTGTCGATCTCGACGCGCGGGCCCCTTCCTCATCGAATACGAATCCGCCTCGCACTCGGTGAGGAGCCCGAGCTATGAGCCCGCGGTGGCGGCTAGATACCGGCGAAGGCCAGCCCGGCCGCCGACACCGCCACCGCGGCATCGCCCTCCGTCGGTGACCCCCAAGCGCAGGAGCGCATCATGCGGGCTGCCTCGTCGGTGTGACGTCCTGGAACCCACTTGCCTCGTTTGGCTCGTAGTCACCATGGAGCACCTCTGGCGCAAGGTCGAGCCCGTTGGGCCAGACAACGGTCCGCGACTCAGGGTCGACCCGGACCTGGGCGAAGTAGTCAACGTCTC
>DATLEK010000127.1:0-15744 GCA_035525365.1 Acidimicrobiales bacterium | reverse complement strand
GCCGCCGGTGGAGACTGGTCCAACTATGCCGCCCAGGTGGCCCGGGAGCGTTGATCGCGGACCATGTCGAATGCCCTGCACCGGCACTGCTCACCGCAGAGGCATTCGACATGGTTAGAACATCGCTCACTACCAGTTTCGCCATGGGCGCTCACCCGAAGGAGATGGCCGAGCGGCTCGGACACTGCTCGGTGCAGCTAACGCTCGACCGCTACAGCCACCTCTTGCCCGAGCGAGACAAAGATCTGACGAACCGCCTGGATGTCGAGTACCGGCGCCAGACGGCGCGCATGGACGTGGTGCAAGAAACGACCCCGGAGCCGCCGGGACAAAGCATCTAGCGGTCGGGCGGCGTTGGCCGGTCACCCGGGCAGAAGGTGAGCCCGCTGCATCGCCTCGGCGTATTCGATTGGATCGCCCGGGAGGATGTCGAGGTGGACCTTCACACCGCCCGGACGGTCAAGGAGGGAGACCACCCGCACAAGCACGGGGTCGTCCTCGTCGCCGGACACCACGATCGCACCCTCGGTGATGCGTGAGGGGTCACGAGCCTCGTCGAGGAACGCCCATGCGAAGCCGCTGCCGTCCTGCTGGACGTCGCACGGAATGTCGATCTCGATCTTGGGCATGGCAGTCATCACCGCCTCCGACGCTCCTCGGCGACGACTCAAGCGCTTGACCGCCGAAGGCGGGAGGCTTCAGTCCGCGTGAGAGTAGGTCGTCGAGCGCCCCGGTGGCGGGGACGGAACCGGCTCAAAGTCGCCGTGCAAGACCAGCGGGTCGAGGTCCAAGCCGTTGGGCCAGACCACCGTGCCGTGGGCGACCGCCGCCTTGGCGAAGAATGCGGGGTCGGTCAGTGGCTCGAACATGGGGCCCCACAGCTCGTCGACGAGGTCAACGTCACGCACGATGCCGTCGTCGAAGGCCACACGCAGCTTAAAGGGCGGCCGTACCTCGACGCCGACGACTCGCGGGATCCTGTCGATCTTTTTCATGGCAACGGTTCAATGCTACCGGGGTCTTCGTGGGCGGACGCGAGTTCCCACGCGTGCGAGAGGTCGTCAAGGTGCAGCAGGCGCCACTGGCGGACTAGGCGGAGTGCCCTCGGAGGAAGTGAGCCCGCGAAAATGGCCCCGTCGTCGATCACGATCAAAGCCTCTTGGTCGCCGTACTCAACGTGGAAGTGGGGCGGGGGATGATCCCGCCAGTACATGTAGATGACCATTCCATAGAAGGCCGAGAGCCGAGGCACCGCTGCATCATCGCCCCGCTTCGCCGGAGGCGGCACAGCCAGGGGCTCGCGCCTGACCGCCGCAATGAGCTGACAGCTCGTGCGGAGGTGGGTGTGCGAGTGGTGTGCGAGTGGTGTGCGAGAGCCGAGCCAGGACCCGCCCCAGCCAGGCCTCTAGGCCCCTGAGCTGGGCTTTTGTCGGTCTTGAACGTCCACGACGGCCTCGGCGCCACGGTCTCGAAAACCGTTGTGGGGGCAACCTCACCGTGGGTTCAAATCCCACCCCCTCCGCCAATTGACCTGGAGCGATCTTGTGGCGTAAAATCCCAGGTCACGGCTCCCTTTTCAGGTGGGTCCGAGATCCACTCCAACAATGTGACTTTTGACACATTGACTTCTAGGGCCTGACTAGTCACAGTGGTGGGTGAGGACCAGCGAGTGTTCTCATTAGAGCGTCATTCACGACAACTGGAGGCAGTCCATGCGGGTAGGAAGAGGAATTCTCAAGGCAGGCATCGGTGGGATGGCCGTTGCTGCCGGTGCGGCCAGCGTGGCTTTCGGCTGTGCGTCGGTCACATCTCCCTATCTCAACGCCCTCGAGCCGAACCGGGGAGCCGTCCCGGCCTCGGTCGTGGTCAGTGGCGGCAACTGGGTGGCCAACCAGAACGTGAACCTGGTTTGGGCCCCCACGGGCGAGTCCATCGGCTCGGCCCAGACCAGTGGAAACGGATCGTTCTCCACCCGGGTGACGATTCCCGCCTCGGCTGAAACCGGCAAGGACTACGTCCACTACGTGCGGGCCACCCAGGGCGCCACCACGGGCAACACGCCCTTCGGCGTCGACTCTCCCGCCGAGGACAAGGAGTTTTCGGTGCCGGCGCCGGCTCCTGTGACCTACGCCTCGACCTCGGGTGGCGATCCCAACAGGAAGACCAACCAGACACCCGCCGAGGAAACCAGGACCGCACCTGCGCCCACTGGTGGCTCCGGTGGCATCCCCAGCCGTCCGGCTGAGGCTGATTCCACCCCGGTCGGCGACACCGGTGCTCCGGCCACGGTGACCAACGCCGAGGGCGCCGCCCCGGCCAGGACAGCAGCGCCCACCCGCCAGCAGAGCCCCAACCCGGCAACGGCTCGGGCCGCGGCTCCGTCCTCGCCCCTGGTGCCCAGTGCTCCCTCTGTCGCCGCGGCTCCTGTCACCGAGGAGGAGGCCACTGCGGCCGCCCGTAGCGCCTCTGGTGACCTTTGGAGCGGCTTCGCCCAGGGCCCGGCCACCGTCGGCGCCCCCAGCCTGACCGCACTTCCCACCACCACCAGCGGCACCTCGCCCCTGGCCATCGGGATGGGCGTTCTGTCCGCCGGCCTCGTCGCCCTCTTCGCCGGATTCGGTGTGGCCGACATGCGCCGCCGCCGGGAGCTGGCCACGAACCGGTAACAGCCGGAACCGAAGTAGTCACAAAGGCCCCGCAGCTCAGCTGCGGGGCCTTTGTGCTGCCCGGGGTGAGGTCAGACGGTTCGTACAGCGCCCCAGTGGGGAGACTTGGAGCTATGGATGCCATCACCTTGCTCCGCAACGACCACAAGACCGTGAAGGGCCTGTTCGTCCAGTTCGAGAAGGCCGGCGAGAACGCCAAGAAGACCAAGCGGGACCTTGTCGACAAGATCATCGAGGAACTGGCCGTGCACGCGGCCATCGAGGAGCAGATCTTCTACCCGGCGGTGCGGGAGGGCCTTCCGGATGCGGAGGACACCGTGCTCGAGGGCCTCGAGGAGCACCACATCGTGAAGTGGACGCTGTCCGAGCTGGACGGCTTGGAGCCCGACCATGAGCGCTTCGACGCCAAGGTGAAGGTTCTCATCGAGAGCGTGCGCCACCACATGGAGGAAGAGGAAGGCGAGATGTTCCCCGAGGTCCGCAAGGCCCTGGGGCGTAAGCGCCTGTCCGAGCTGGGAGAGCAGATGGAGGCGGCCAGGAAGATCGTCCCCACCCCCACCCGCCCGCACCCGAGGACGCCGGACACCCCGCCGGCCAACGTCGTGGGCGGCGCCGGCGCCGGCCTGATGGACAGGGCACGGAGCCGGGCCCGGCGCAAGGTGTCGGCCAGCAGCTAGCCCGCCTGCGCCTCAGCTCCAGCCCTTCACGAGATCGATCAGCTCCGGCAGCCTCTCTATGACGGCGTCGGGCTCGACCGCATGGCCGGGTACCGCCGGATTGGGGCGCAGCACGGAGCGCATGCCGTAGGACTTGGCGCCGTAGACATCGTCGTAGAGACGGTCGCCGACGAACACGGCCCGGCCAGGGTCCTGCACTCCGAGCTGGGAGAGAACGGCCCGGAAAGCCTCCGGATGAGGCTTGGTGTGGGTCATCTCGCTCGTGTAGCAGCGAACATCGATGAAGGGGGTGAGGCCGTCCCGGTCCAGGAAGTGCTCGTGGAAGCTGCGGGGCCAGTGGGTGTTGGACAGCAGGCCGACGCCCAGGCCCATCTCCTTCAGCGTGGCCAGCGTGGGGAGCGCCTCCGGATCGTGGCGCATGTGCGGAGTCCACGAGTCGAGATGGTGCGTGGCCGCCTCCTCCAGCACTGCCTGGGCCACATCCAGGCCGAGCTGGGCCGAGGCCGACGCCAGCAGCGAACTCAAGGTGGTGCTGCGTTGATCTACCGCCACGCGGTCCCACGAAGCCTCCTCCACGGCCACCAGCTGGGCACACACCTCCTCGGCCCGATCCGGGGCCAGGTGGCGCGCCGCCATCTGCCACATGTCGGCCATGTCGTGGTCGCCGTACTCGGCGAGGGTGCCGCCCCAGTCGAAGACCACCGCTTCCACTGGCATGCCGGTCAATCAGTGCCGACGTTGTGGCTGTTGCCGGATTCGCCAGAGCCACGCTGGTCGAGCCACCGCCGCAGGCCCGCGGCGTTGGAGTGCACCCCGTTGAGGGTCTCGAGCTTCTGGCGCTGGGTGTCGTCGAGGGCACTGGTGTCGGTGGCGAAGGCGTACTCGAGGGCGCCGGCGATGTCAGCCCCCTCCCGCCACGCCTGCTCGGCGACCGCAGCCCACCGCTGGAGGGTGTCGGCCGCCTCTTCCAGCACGGATGCGGAGTCCGGGACCAGGCCGTAGTGGGCCAGGGCGATACCCGCCGGCCGGCGCTGGGCGAAGCGCTGCAGCGACGACAGCGCCTGGTGGAGATCGAAGTCCGGCGGTGGGGTGGCCGGGCGCAGCACGCCGGCATCGGGGAGGCGGACACCCACGGCGTCGCCGGCGAAGAGCAGGCCGCTGTCCGAATCTTGCAGGGCGAGATGGTGCTTGGCGTGGCCGGGCGAGTCCACCGTGGTGAGGAAGCGGTTGGGCCCGACCCGCACCTCTTCGCCGTCGGCGAGTACGTGGATACGGTCGGCCGGAGTGGGTTCCAGGCGGCCGTAGAGGTCATCGAGCAGCGGCCCGTAGACCCGCGCGGCAGAGTCGACCAGCCGGGTGGGATCGGCGAGATGCCTGGCACCCTTCTCGTGCACGTAGACGGTGGCGGCGGGGAAGGCGGCGGCGACGTCGCCCACCCCGCCGGCGTGGTCCAGGTGGACGTGGGTCACGACGATGCCGGCCAGGTCGGCAGGACCCAGGCCGAGCTTGCTCAGAGCCGCCAGGACGGCGGGGACAGACGACCGGCTCCCCGTCTCGACCAGCACCGGCTCTGGGCCCTCGATGAGGTAACCCGCAGTCACCTGCTCCCATCCGCCGAGCCGGGTGTCGATTTGGACCACGCCGGGGGCGATTCGGGGCGGGGGCGGGGCCGCAGCCATGGCGGCGTACCGTAGCGGGCGGCACCCGGTGGGTCAGCCGGTGCCGAAGCAGACGAAGCCGGCGCTACGGGCCTGGGCCTCGCTCCCACCCTTGGCCATCTCGGACTGCGCCCCGGCCAGCGCCTGGGCCGGCCCGGTTCCGGCCGCCAGCCGGCGGTGCAAGCTCGCCATGAGCTCGCTCGTGCCATGGGGGCTGATGGGGATGACACTGGCCACCAATGTGACCGTACCGATCGACAGCAGAGCGGCCGTCAGACCCCAGAGCCCCTGGCCGGGGTGGAGGGCCGAGAGCCCGCCGTCGCAAGCCGACAGCACCATCGTTTTTGGTGGGCGCTGGAGCTGCTCCAGGTCGTAGACCGTGAGAGGGCCGCTGTGCAGGCGCAATGAGGAGAAGAGGGGGTTGTCGCCCCGGAATTCGCCCTGGGCGGCGATGTGGACGAGTCCGGCGCCGTCGAGGGCGTCACCGACGCGGGCGGCGTCGGCCGCTGTCCCGGTCAGGGTGGTCGCCGTCAGGTGGTGGGCCTGAACCGCCGCCACCTCGTCCTCGGCATGGGGCAGCCCCGGACCGGCGACCAGGAGGACCGGGCCCGATCCGCTGCACTGGGATGCGGAAGGGCCGGAGAGCACGGTACGAAGCCACAGGGCCGCCGATGGGCACACCGACATCGGTCGGTCCTGGCACGAAGGCAGGATCGACCACGGCAGGGCATGCAGGTCGGGCGTGGGAACGATCACCAGAGGCCGATCACCGATAAGGGAGGCGAGCGGGTGGAGCAGCACGTCGTCGAGGCGCTCCGAGGTGTAGCGGATGGCAGCGGCAGCCGCTCCCCTGGGCCCGGCAGGGCTGCGGCCGCGGGCCAGGCGGGCCAGGGCGAAGCGGAGGGCGGCCACCTCGGCCCGTACCTCGGCCGTATCACCCAGGAGCCTCACCTGGGAACGGCCGTCAACGAGGGTAACGGCGTGCAACTGACCGGCCGATTCGACGATCTCCACGAGCGCGGTCGGTCCGAGTGCCGCGGCCAGCCGGTCGAAACTCACCTGCTTACTGGCCGGCTCCAGTTCGTCGCCACCGGCGGTGGTAAGCCCTATGCGGGTGCTGATGATCTTTTCGAGCATGGCCTGGCGATGGAAGAGGGGCCTGGCGTCGTCGCCGGTGGCGTCGAGACGCTCCACCTCGTTCACCAGGTGGCGCAACTGCGCCAGATGGTCGCCGATCTCGGGATCGGGCGCGGCGGTCACCGGCCGGGCCGGCCAGACCACCGACATCCGCCGCTCGGCCCAGGCCAGCACCCGCTCGGGTCGATCGGACTCGAGAGCCAGCTCCACGCCGAGGTCGGCCAGTTCCTGGCCCTCGGCCACAGCCAGAGCCCGTCGGTCAGTGGCTCCGAGGGTGGCTCGGCACTTGGCGACGGCCCGGGCGCCGAGGCGTAGCGCGGCTTCGGCGCCCCTGATGTTGCCGGCGGCGCGGCAGAGAAGAGCCTGGGCGTGCCAGGCCCGCGCCCGGGCGTCGGCAGGCCCACACCGACGGTCCCGTGCCGCGATCAGCAGCTGCTCCTCCGCCTCCTCGACGTGGCCAAGGGCCAGCGCAAGGCGGCCGGCGATGAGCCGGGCGTGCTGGGCCGGCCCGGTCAGGCCGGTGATTTCGAGCTCGGTGGCCGTATCGAAAGCGGCCCGCAGGGCGACGGGGGAGCAGTGGCCGTCCATCCAGGCGGCCCGGAGGGAGGAGTAGCGGGCCAGGGCAGCCCAGGCCGGACGCTGCTGGCGGGTGAAGGCCCTCCAGGCGAGGGTTGCGTGGTGCCTCGCCTCCTCCGGCGCTCCGGCCAGGAGAGCAGCCTGGCCCAGGGCCAAGCGGGCCTGAGCCAGGTCCAGGTCCATTCCGTTGGCTTCGAGCTGGGTGGCAGCGATCTCCGCGGTGTGACGGGCTTCAGCCACCAGGCGGGCCGACAGCAGCGCCTCACAGCGATCGAGGAGGTCCGGGGCCGAAGGGACACCGAGGCTGACCAGTTCCTCCTCGGCCCGGTCGTAACACTCCAGGGCAGTGGCGACATCCCCACGGCGTGCGGCGGTGAAGCCCAGGTTGTGGGTTGCCCGAGCCACGCCGAAGCGTGATCCGAGCCGGGTGTAGAGCAGCCGGGATCGGTCCAGATCCTCCTCGGCCAGGTCGAAGCTTCCCAGGGAAGCATGGAGCCGGCCCCGGTGGTCCAGCAGTTGCGCCTCGCCGATCTCGTCACCCTCAGCCCGCATGAGCGACAACGCGGGGCAGTACTGCTCAATGGCCTGCTCGAAGTGCCCCAACCGTTGCAGGATCCACGCCCGCCCCCCGCTGAGGCGGGCCGCCTCGAGCCCCGTCAGTACCGGCTCGGCCCGCTCGACAAGATCGAGAGCGGCCTCGGTCGCACCGGCGAGAAAGAGGGCCCGCGCCAGGCTGGCCTGGGCCTGGGCGACCAGCTCCGGGAGCTCGTCGAGAAGGGCGAGCTGGAGCGAGCGGCGCAGGTGTGCGGTGGCGCCCGGGATGTCCTGAAGATGGCAGAGCGCGATCCCGAGGGCGCGTTCGCCGACGGCGACGGCGGCCAGGTTCCCCTCCAGCTCGGGACGCCCCAGCAGCCTCTTGGCCGAAACTCGGGCCGCGAGCGGGTCCAGCTCGGCTAATGCGAGGGCAGATTCGGCGTCGGCGACCGCAAGGGTGCCGAGGTAAGGGATCTGGTTCATGGTGTCGCCCGAAAGCTGAGGAAGAGTGTAAAGGAACATTTGTCGCGTTGCTAGGGGCAAAGTATGATGCTGAAAATGATTTGACTCCGTAGCTCGCCGGAGGGAGGAGCACACGACAATGTCGACGATGAGTACGGACGTGCCCGCTTCTGCGGATGAATCCCCCCCCGTAGCGCGGCTCCTGGTGGTCGACGACATGGCTGACACGCGCCGGCTGGTGGTAAGTGCGCTGTCACGACAGGGTTTCATCGTCGAGGAGGCCGACAGCGGGGCCACGGCCTTGGCTCGGGTAGCGGAGAACCGGCCCGACCTGGTACTTCTCGACATCAACATGCCGGGCATGAGTGGCCTGGAGGTGATGACCCAGCTGCGCCACATCCACTCGCTGCCGGTGATCCTCCTCACCGGGAGGGACGAGGAGAACGACCGGGTCCTCGGACTCGAGCTGGGCGCCGACGACTACGTGGTCAAGCCGTTCTACCTCCGCGAGCTCGTGGCCAGGACCCGCTCGGTCCTGCGCCGGGCCCAGGCACCCGCACCGGCGTCTCCGGAAGGGGCGGGGGCACCCAGTGCCCTGGACTTCGGGCCACTCAACATCCGGCTGGCCGAACGTGAAGTCCTGGTCAATGGCTCGGTGGTGGAGACGACGCCAAAGGAGTTCGACCTCCTCGTGTTCCTGGTGTCCTCGCCTCGTGCCGTCTTCACCCGCAAGGATCTTCTCGATCAGGTATGGGGATCGTCCACCGAGTGGCAGGACCCGGCCACTGTCACCGAACACGTGCGCAGGCTCAGGAAGAAGATCGAGGTGGACCCGGAGAACCCGGCCTGGCTGTTGACGGTGCGGGGCGTGGGCTACCGCTTCGACCCGCCGGCCTGACCGGCGCAGGTCACCCTGCAGATCCAGCCGCGGCCTCCACCGCTGCGGGCAGCATCTCCTTCAATTGTTCCCATGCCTGCTCGATGCTTTCCAACATCGCTGCTGCGGCCGCGGTCGAACCACCCTCGGCCTCGATCTGCAGGTCACCACAGATGGCCGCCAGATGGCCGGCGCCGAGGTTGCTGCTCGTCCCCTTGAGGGTGTGGGACAGATGGCCCACGGCCCGCAGGTCGCCCGTGCGCAGCGCCGCCCTCAGAGCCTCGAGGCGCCCGGGAACGTCGTCCAGGAACATGGAGGTGAGCTCGGCAGCCAGGCCGGGCGACATCTGCTCGTACTCGGCGAGGATCCGGAAGTCGAGTGCCTCTACCGGCGGCCGCTGCTCTGTCACTGGGCGGCCGGCAGGAAAGGGCTTTCGAGCGGAAGCTCCAGCACGAATTCGGCACCACCAGTGGCCGCCCGGCGGCAGTTGAGCTCTCCGCCATGGGACCGGGCGATGGCTCGTGAGACGTACAGACCCAACCCTCGGCCCTCCTTATTCTTGTCGGCCCTGGCGAACTTGCGGAACACGTCGCCTATGCGCTCGGGGGCCACACCAGGCCCGCAGTCGACAACGGCGACCTTGGCCAGGTCGCCGATGCAGCGGATGGTCACGCTGATCGGCTCGCCCGCCGGAGAGAACTTGGCGGCATTGGTCAACAGGTTGGTCACGACCTGGCGGATGCGGCTGGGATCGAGCGAACACATGCCCTCGGGGCCGGTGGTGAGCTCGATGGGGTGTTCGGCGACGACAGGGCGGAGATCTGTGACGATCTGGTCGACCAGCTTGTTGATCTCGAGTGACTGCAACCTCAACGAGAGGCGGCCGGACTCCAGCGCACCGACGTCGACGAGGGTTTCGATGAGGACCGCCATGTGGTCGGTCTGACGGACGATGGCGTCCACCGCTTCGGTGCTGCCCATGGCAGTCCCTTCCTCCACGTCCTGGGCGAGAAGCTGGGCGAAGCCACTGATCACGGTGAGCGGAGCACGCAGCTCGTGCGCCAGGAAGGCCATGGCCTCGTCGGCGTCCCTGATCGCCGCCACCCTCCGCTCGCTGTCGGGTCCGACCGCAGCACCAGCGGGACCGGCCGGTCCGGCCGGTTGCGCGGGCTCCCGGGCGGCGAGGAGCCGTCCTACGTCGATATCGGACAGAGCCTTGCTCCAGTAGAAGCCCTGCCCGATAGAGCAATGCAGTCGGCTCAGCTCTGCCAACTGGAGCTCGGTCTCCACGCCCTCGGCGATGACGCCGAGACCCAACGTCGCCGCGAGTGTGACAACGGCCGAAACGATCGCTGTGTCCTCGGGGTCCCGACCGAGCCCTCGCACGAATGACCGGTCGACCTTGAGATAGTCGACCGGGAAGCGCTTCAGGTAGCTCAACGACGAGTAGCCGGTACCGAAGTCGTCCACGGCCAGACGCACACCCAGAGCCTTGAGCGCCCGTAACGTGCGCACCGACACCTCGGCGTCCTTCATCAGGACGCTCTCGGTGATCTCCAGGCACAGCGTCGACGGGTCGATCGACGTGGCGCTGATCGCCTTGCGGACGTCGTCGACGATCTCGGGGTGGGCCAGTTGCCTGGCCGAGACATTGATGGCGACCTCGGGCGGGTCCTCCGGGCAGGCCTGTGCCCACGCCCGGGCCTGGCGACATGCCTCGACGAGCACCCAGTGACCGATGGCGACGATCAGGCCTGTCTCCTCGGCGACCGGGACGAACTGCGCAGGCTGGAGCAGCCCCCGCTGGGGGTGGGCCCAACGAACGAGCGTCTCCACACCGATGATGCGGCCGTCACTCAGGCGGATCAAGGGCTGGTACTCCAGCACCAGCTCGTCGCGCTCGACCGCCCTGCGCAGGGCCGTCTCGATGTCCAGCCGCGCCACCGCCCGTGCCCGAAGGTCGTCGTCGAATATCTCGATCCGGCCGCGGCCGTACTCCTTGGCCCGGTTCATGGCGGAGTCGGCATTGCGGAGGAGGGTCTGGGCGTCCTGACCCTTGTCCCGGATCATCGTGACCCCGGTACTGGCCGTGACCTGGATATCGCGCCCGTCGAGCTCGACGGGCTCGGCCACGGCGGCAGCGAAGATCTGGCACATGTGGAGGGCCTCGCGTTCGTCGGCGAGCTCCTGGAGCAGCACGCCGAACTCGTCTCCACCAACCCGGGCCGCGGTGTCGCCTGGCCGCAGCAGGCTGGCGATCCGCCGGGCCATGGCGACCAGGAGCCGGTCCCCCGACCCTTGGTCGAGGCTGTCGTTGACGAGCCTGAAGTTGTCGAGATCGATGATGATCACAGCCGCGGCAGAGCCATCGGTGCCAGCGGAGTCGATGGAATGGCTCACCCGGTCCATGAACAGTGCCCGGTTGGCCAGTCCGGTGAGCGTGTCACGGAATGTCCGTCGCTCCAGCTCGGCCTCCACCTGTTTGCGTTCGGTGATGTCGTGAAGGGCGACGACTGCTCCGAGTTGGCGGCCGTGGTCGTCGTAAATGGGCTGGCCGTTGGCCAGAAGCGTCCTGCGGAGACCGCCGGGCGGGGCAATCACCATCTCCGCGTCACGAACGCGGGCGCCGGCCAATGCCCGGTACAGCGGGATGTCCTCTTGGGGCATGGGCGTCGTGCCGTCGGGGAGGAAGAGGTGAAAGTCGGCATCCCATCGCTCCGCAGCGGTTGCCTCCCTGTCCCGCCCGCTGAAATGGCGGGTGGCCTCGTTCATGACGGTTAGGTTGCCGTCGCCATCACAGGCGACGATGCCCTCCTGGAGGCTTTCCATCATGTTGCCCAGGAAGACACGCTCGGCTCGGAGTACCTCGGCGGCACGCTGGCGCTCGACGGCGGCGGCCACCGCGTCGCCGGCTGCGGTCAGGGCGACCCGTTCCGAGGCAGTCAACGGCTCACCGGAGTAGTTGGCCAGGACACCCAGTAGGCGCCCGTCGACCCTGACGGGGCAACCGGCGAAGCAGGAGATGTGCCCTCGCGGCGCCCATTCGTGATCGCCGTCGGAGCCGGTCTCGAAATCGTCGCCATAGAGGCTCAGCCCGGTGCTGGCGACACGGCCGACCAGCCCCTGACCCACGGGAATGCGCGCGTGTGGACCGTCGAGATGGGTGTACATGCCGGCGCTGGCCACCAGCTCGAGCACCGGTTCCTTCAAAGAGAGCAGCCAGATGCGGGCGAAGCTGGCGTTGAGATGCTCGACAACGGCTTCGGCGCATCGAGCCAGGTTCTCCGCTGGCGAGGAGTCCTCGCTGAATGCGGCCTTCACCTCGCTCAGTAGCTGCGCGGAACGAAGGCGCTCCCGTTCGACGGCGAACTCGGCCTCGGCCGCGGCCCGGGTGACATCGGCGAGCTCCCTGACCCGCGCGGCGACCGTGGCCTCCAGGTTGGCATTGTCCACGGCCAGGCGGCGCGCCAGCAGGCGCACCTCCAGGAGGTTCTCCACCCGCAGGATGGTCTCCACGGGCGGGAACGGCTTGTTCAGAAAGTCCCGAACGCCCAGGGCGAGAGCCTGCTCCTTGACCGTCCTAGCCTCGTCGGCGGTGAGCATCAGCACGGCCGGCCAGTCCCTGACGGGAAGCTGGCGGCGCAGCTCAGCCATGAACCCGAAGCCGTCCAGCTCGGGCATGTGGAGGTCGAGCAGCAACAGGTCCGGCCGCTCGGCAATGACATGATCCAGAGCCTGGCGGGGATCGTTGAACGACGCCACCCGCGTGAAGCCGCTTCCGGTGAGGACTCCCTCGAGCATCCGCAGCGAAAGGCGATCGTCGTCGACGATGACGATGTGACCTTCGCGCACGCGCCGTGCTCTGTCGGCCACTCCCATGTCCGACGCCGCGCCCATGTCTCGGGCGGTCGAGGATGCCGATGCTTCTAGCAACGCTGCCGTCGTTTCAGAGGCGACACCATAGTCGTCACGTATGCCTGAAGGGGGGGGGAATCGGCACCTGGCACGGCGATAGGCTGAACGATCCGGAAACTCCAGCATGCCGTCGACGGCATCGGCTGAATGGCTAACCGCCTGAACCGTCTCGATAGAAGGATCTATCGGAAGATGCCCCGCCGCGCCAAGACCGGGACGGCTGCTTTCACCGCGCTCGGTCGGGCCGCAGACAACGCCAAGATCTGGCTGCTCACGGGAGCGGCACTGGCCGCCTTCGACGGCCGGTTCGGACGACGGGCCGCGCTCCGGGGGTTGCTGTCGGTGGCCATTGCCTCGGCCGTGGTGAACGGACCGGTCAAGTTGCTGGCCAGGCGGCGCCGGCCACCGCTGAGCAACGCGGCGAGGTGGCTGCCGGGGCTGGCCGCCCCCTCCACCACCTCCTTTCCGTCCGGTCACTCGGCCAGTGCCTTCGCCTTCGCGACCGGGGCGGCGTTGGAGCTGCCGGTGTCGGCGATCCCACTGGCCGGCGCGGCGGGGCTCGTCAGCTACTCGCGTCTCCATACGGGGATGCACTACCCGCTGGACATCGTGGTCGGCGCCGCCCTCGGAGTGGGGGCCGCGTTCGGCACCCGCCGGTTGTGGCCGGTGGCGCCCCACGACGGCGCCACTACGGAGGCGGTTTTCACCCCGACAGACGCCGAGCCTTCCCTGGAGGGTGGGGGCCTGGTCGTCGTCGTCAACCGTGCGGCCGGACAAAGCGACCGCACCGCCGATCAACTGCGGACCGAGCTGCCGGCTGCCGAGGTGGTGGAGGTCGAGGACGGCGCCGGTATCGACACTGAACTGGAGGACGCCGCGGGTCGGGCGCTGGTGGTGGGGGTGGCGGGCGGTGATGGCTCGGTGAACACCGCAGCCGGCTTGGCCGCCGACGCCGGCAAGCCCCTGCTGGTGGTGCCCGGTGGGACCCTCAACCACTTCGCCTCGGCTCTGGGGATCGACACTGTGGCTGAGGCCGCCGGCGCCTTACGCGACGGTCGGGCCGGCGCCGTCGACCGGGGCCTGATCGCCGGCCACACCTTCGTGAACACCGCCAGCATCGGCAGCTACTGCGACCTGGTCGACGCCCGGGAGAAACTGGAACGGCGGATCGGCAAGTGGCCGGCGGTGGCAATAGCGCTGTGGCGGGTCCTGCGTCACTCCCAACCCGTCGAGATGGAGATCGACGGCGATCGCAGGTGTATCTGGATGATCTTCATCGGCAACTGTCGTTACCACCCCGCGGGGTTCGCACCGAGCTGGCGAGAACGGCTGGATGACGGGACGCTCGACGTGCGCATCGTCGATGGAGTGCATCCCTGGTCGAGGGCACACCTGCTGTTCTCGGTGCTCACCGGTCGGCTGGCCCGGTGCCGCTCCTATGAGCAGCGGTTCGTCAAAAAGCTGTCGATCGCCTCTCTCGAAGGCCCACTGCGCCTGGCTCGGGACGGTGAGACCTTCGACGGTCCGCAGTCCTTCATCGTCGCCAAGGCAGACGAGCCTCTCGTGGTCTACGCGCCACGCTCGTAGCCAGGACGGCCACCGCTCCCGTCACTGACAGGCGAGGGCGCCGCGGAGAGCGACGAGGTTGTCGCGCATGACGGCGTTGTAGTCCTTGCCGGCGTCGGCCTGGTCCTTGCTGAGACCTTCCAGTGGGCTGAGAACGGCGGTCTTGACCCCGGCCTCCCGGGCCAGGGCCCGGGCGACGCGGGGCGAGACAAGATCCTCGTAGAAGACCGTCGTTACGCCTTTGGCCTTGATCTGATCGCTGAGGGAGGCGAGGCGGCCGGCGTCGGGCTCCGCCTCGGGACTCAGCCCGGCAACAGCCAACTGCTCCAGCCCGTACCGTCGAGCCAGATAGAAGAAGGCGTAATGAGAGGTCACGATCTCCCGTCGCTCGCACACGGCCAAGCCCCCCTGCAGCTCCACGTCGAGGGCCCGTAGCTCCTCTTCGTAGCGGGCGGCGTTGGTCCGGAACACGCTGGTGTCGGCCGGCGAGGCGACTACGAGGGCGTCGACGATCGCCTTGACCGCTTCAGCCATCAGGTTCGGGTCGAGCCAGAAATGTGGGTCCACGCCGCCCTTGTCGTCCGGCGCGAGGTCGATCTTCTCCAGAAGGTCGAGGCTCGGGGCGTCCCGCCGCTCCGCCACCTTCTCCACCGCCGGCTGGAAGCCACGCCCGAAATAAAGGACAAGGTTTGCGTCCTCCAACTTGTCCAACTGCCGCGTGGTCAGCTCGATGTCGTGGGGCTCCGCACCTGCAGGTGTGAGGTTGGTGACACGAACACGGTCGCCGCCGATGCGGGTGGCCGCTTCTGCGACCGGATAGAAGTTGGCGACGACATCGATCCGGTCGCCGACGCCTTCGCCGACCTTGGCCGCGTCGTCACCGCATGCGGACAGCGCCAGCATCGCCACCGCTGAAAGTGCGATGAGTCCCAGATGAGACCTGGGGATCCTGCCTGCGGACTGTGGCCTGCGTCGCATTCCAAGAGCTTAAACGATAATGATTATCATTTTGCCGTCAGAAGAGGCGTCGGCGAGCGTGCGGATATGGCTCCGCACGAGCTCAGGCACTGCTCTTCGACGTTGTCGACTCGGGTGGCGATGTCGATGAGCAGCAGAGGCACGCCTGAGCACGCCAGGACGATCGACGGCTACCGCCTTGGGCCGGACCCACCCGGGAGCGCTGTCAAGCTCTCGCGGACTTTTCGCGGACCTCACGCGGATCTGGGGGTTTCTGCCGCCTTTCTCCACCAACCGAAATAGCAGCTCTAATGGACTTTTGTCGGCGCCCCCGGCATGGCGCAGGACCGACCCGATCATGCGGGGCTCGTCCCGCAGGTGGACACCGCTGGTGAAGCCCTACCGGGCGAGGGCCTCGGCCCGGCTCTATCGCCCCGGGGTCCGTGATCCACGCGCAGCCGGTGTCGGGGTCGGGGACCAGGACGATGCCGCCGATGAGGCAGGCGTCTACGAACTTGTTCAACTCGGAGCGGGTCACGACGCGCCTTGGCGGTGTAAGCGTTGACCCGGCGGCGCCCGCGGGGTACACTCAACGCTTATGAGCAAGGGGCACGGACGGGCGCAGCGGTGGGTCCTGGCCGCCCTGCGGGGCGACGAGCGACCAACCTGGGATCGGTGGGTAGCGGTCGTGGACCTGGGCGCCCGGTACGCCGACGAGG
>DATLEK010000125.1:0-26666 GCA_035525365.1 Acidimicrobiales bacterium | reverse complement strand
CGCCTCGCAACGACCTGGGCTACGGCGCTAACTACCTCTGGATGCTCGCCGGTGAGGAGCCGGATCCGGAGAAGGGGCGGGCGGTCGAGCAGTACCAGATCACCACGATCGACCACGGCTTCAACGCATCGACCTTCGCGGCGCGGGTGATCACCTCGTCCGGGGCCGACGTGGCTGCGGCGATCGTCGGCGGCATGGGCGCGCTGTCCGGTCCGCTCCACGGCGGGGCGCCATCGCGGGCCCTCGACCTGCTCGACGCGATCGGCACGATCGACAACGCCCGCCCGTACCTCACCCGCGCCGTGAACAAGGGCGACAAGATCATGGGGTTCGGGCACCGGGTCTACAAGACCGACGACCCCCGATCGGTGTTCCTGCGGGGCGTGGCCGAACGCATCGGGGCCGACAAGATCGACTTCGCGAAGGGCGTGGAGCAGACCGTGGTCGACGTGCTCGCCGAGCTGAAGCCGGGGCGCAACCTCTACGCCAACGTCGAGTTCTACGCCGGCGTGGTCATGGACCGCTGCGGCCTGCCCCGCGAGCTGTTCACTCCCACGTTCGCCTCCAGCCGCACGATCGGCTGGTGCGCCAACATCCTCGAGCAGGCGGCCGACAACCGCATCATGCGGCCCAGCGCCCGCTACGTGGGCCCGCCCCCGCCTCAGCCCGTCCCCGACGTCGGGTGACCACCGTCACCGAGGCGCTCTCGGTGGACGAGGAGCTGCTGGAGGCCTTCGCCCGTCTCGTTCCTCAACTCTCGAGATCGTCGCCGGCGACGGGACGAGCCGAGCTGGCGGAGATGGTCGAGGCGCCGGGCACCCACCTGCTGGTGGCACGCGGTGGCGCCGGCCGGATCGTGGGCACCCTCACCCTCGTGGTGTTCCGCATCCCCACCGGGCTCAGGGCCTGGATCGAGGACGTGGTGGTGGACGAGTCCGCCCGCGGACAGGGAACGGGCGAGGCCCTGACCCGGGAGGCCCTCCGCATCGCCGGGGACGTGGGGGCCCGGACGGTGGACCTCACCTCCCGCCCCACCAGGGAGTCCGCCAACCGGCTGTACCGGCGGCTCGGGTTCCAGCTCAGGGACACCAACGTGTGGCGGTGGTCAGCGGTCGGAGGCTGAGCGGGGTGCAGAACGCCGGCGAGGCCTACCGGGCCTTCGCACCTGCCGTTCTGGGTTACCTGCGCTCCCAGCGGGCTGCTGACCCCGAAGACGTCCTGGGCGAGGTGTTCCTCCAGGTGGCACGGGACTGGCGGAAGTTCCGCGGTGACGACGCCGCCTGCCGGCGGTGGGTGTTCTCCATCGCCCACAACCGCCTGATCGACGCCGCTCGCGCCGCCTCCCGCCGCCCACCGGTCAGCTCATCGACGCTGCCTGATCGGCCGGCAATGGAGCCCGCGGCGGCCCTCGACTCGGAGCTGCTTGCCGCCCTCGCCAGCCTCACCGCCGAGCAGCGGGAGGTGGTGGTGTTGCGGTTCGTCGCCGATCTTGCTCTGGAGGACGTGGCCCGCATCACCCGCCGGCGGGTGGGCGCCGTCAAGGCCATGCAACACCGGGCCCTCGAGGCGCTGGAGCGGGCGTTGGCCGGAGACCGCTGAGAAGCTTCTGGAGATTTTCCGGTCAAGCCGTATCCCGGCGGCCGGCGCCGGCGCTTACCGATACAACATGGAACCCACAGAGAACGATCCCATCACCCGCCGCCTCCACTCCCTGGGCAATCAGCCCGTCGATCCCGAGGTCGTCGCCTCCCACCGCAACCTCATGGCCTCCGTGCCCGTGGCGCCGAGCCGTAGCCGGCTCCGCCCCCTGATGGTGGGCTCCCTCCTCGCCGGCTCCCTCCTCGGAGGCATGGGCCTCGCCGCTGCTGCCCCGAGCGTCATCCTTCCCCCCTCGGCCAGCAACGCTGCCCAGGAGGCTCTTAACAAGGTGACCCTCGGCGTGGTTGCCGATCCTGACGACGCTGACGACGAGAACGGCAACGGCAAGCCCGACCACGCGGCCAAGAACGCGGCCAAGGCGGCCAAGAAAGACGCCCGCACCGCAGGTCAGCCGGCCGGCACCCACGGTGTCACCCGTTCCACCGCCAACTGTCGCCCAGGGTTCGCCGGCAACCACGGCCAGCATGTGAGCGGGACGGCGAAGGACCCCGACACCGACGTCAACGAGCGTCAGGTCGCGGCGAAGCAGGATTGCGGCAAGCCCGTGCACGCTCCCAACGCGCCCCAGACGGAAAACTCCAACAAGCCGGCCAGCCCTGGGAAGTCCGACGAGGAGCACGGTAAGTCCGAGGCCGGCGTGGAGAATGGCCAGTCCAGCGCTGACCATCCCGACGATCATGCCAACGAGAGGGCCGCCGAGAACGTCGGCAAGAACGCTGACGGAGTTGCCGGCAACTCCGCCGGCCACCGCCACGGCGGCGTTCCCACTCCCTAGCCACTCGGGCTCCGGCCCGACCTGATGATCAAGTCACTACCCGGCGCTCGGTCGCCGGGTAGTGGCGCGTCCGGGCCGGTCCCGCCCTGGGGCCGGGGGTGACCGCTAGGGCGACGGTGCCCTAGGAGCCGTAGCCCACGGGGAGGAGCCGGTCGCCTTCGACCAGGCGGTAGAAGACCTGCCAGTGGTAGTAGCCGAAGTAGGCTCGCTCGTCGCCCCGCATCTGCTCGGCGTAGGCGGTCACCGCGGTGACGTAGCGCTGGCTGCGGTTGTAGTTGAACAGGGCGTTGGCCATGTTCTCAGGTGCGCCGTTGCGGTCCAGCAGCCTCGCGGCGGCGAAGATGGCGTCGCGGTTCGAGTTGATGTCGCCGCCGCCGCCGTACTGGGTCCAGGTGGAGGGCAGGAACTGCATGGGCCCCTGGGCGCCCGCAGTGCTCGTTCCACGGATCCGGCCGATCCGGGTCTCCACCAGGTGGATGGCGGCCAGGTACTGCCAGGGCACCCCTATCTCGGCTTCTGCCGCCTTGTAGTAGCCCAGCAGCTCCGGCGCCGGCGCCGGTGCCACGATGCGCCAGGGGGGCAGCTCTGTACGGGGTTTGGTGAGGGCCCGCAGCTCGGCGCCGGCGGTCACGTTGGCCCGCACCGTGGCCTGCAGGTTCTTCGGCACACCGGCCACGACCCGCTCCAGCCAGTCCGGGTGCTCCACCACCCGCCGGTAGGCGACCTGCTGCTCCTCACCCAGGGCCTGGAGCCGGCTCTCGGGCGTGGCCGGGTCACGGATGGCGCTCTCGGTCCGGGCCAGGACGCCGGCGGCCGAGGAGGCGTCGGCGGGGCCGTCGACGGTGCGCCCACCGGTGGTCCGCCTCGTGGTGGTGGGCGATCCGGTGGTCGGCGTGGTGACAGGCGGCGGTGGCGGGGCGGGCGCCACCGTGGTGGTCGCCGCTGCCGTGGATGTGGTTGACGACGGCCCGGTGACGACGGGATCCTCTCCGTCCGAGCAGGCACCCACGCCCAACAGCCCGCTCAGCGCCAGCGCGGCGCCGGCGCACCGCTTTCTCGTTCTCGGCAGATCAGGCTGCTGCATAGCGCCCCTTTCTACCGATAAACAGCCGGAACCGGCTTGCCGACGCCTCGGTCTACCCGCGGAAGACCACTTCGAGACGTCGCCGGGCCACCTCGCGCCGGAAGGCCTCCTGCTCGGCACCGGTGCCGAGGCGCTCGATCTCACCCTCCACCAGATTGAGCATCATGCGCTGGATGTTGTAGGCCACCAGCTCGGTTGCTGCGTGGAGCATGAGCCGGAAGGCGGTGACCAGCCGGTCGGCCTCCTCGTCGGGGGCGAGGTGGGCATCCACCAGCGGCTGGCGCACGTAGCGCAGGAACAGCTCCACGGCTCCTTCGGCCACGCTCGAAGCGGCATTTATCTGCGTCCGGGCCACCTCCATGAACTCGTCCATGGGAACGCCGGCTCCCACCAGGCTGAGGACCATGCGTACCGCCCGCACGTCGCCGGTGGTGTAGCGCCGGCCGTCGTCGATGTTGAGGGGCCGGAGCAGGCCCGAGGCTTCGAGCGACCGCAGCAGCCCTGGAGGCACCCGCGCCCGTTCGGCCAGCTCGGCCAGGTTGAACCGCTCCTCGTCGCCGGCCGAGCCCGCCGGACGGCTCCGGCGCCGGCCGCTGGCGTCGCCGGCCACCATGGTGGCGATCACCCGGAGGGAGTGACCTTCTTCCTTCAGCTCCCTGATCACCCGCAGCCGGTCCAGGTGGCGCGGGCCGTAGAGAGCCACACGACCCTGATGCCGGGGAGGGGGGATCAGTCCTTTCCACTGGTAGGAGCGCACCAGGTCGACGCTGACGTCGGCCTCGGCGGCCAACTCCTCCACGCGGTAATCCGGCATCCGGGACCGACGTTACTATGGATTCATCCAATGGTTGGACGGATGTGTGTAACCATGCGGCGTAGAGGCGGGTCGGAGAGGGAGTCGTCACAGGCTGAGGGGATGTGTCGCGTGCCAGAAGCAAAAATCGGTGTGATGTTCCCCGGCCAGGGCGCCCAGCGCCACGGCCTGGGTGAGAGATGGCAGGAGCACCCGGCCTGGTCGGTGGTCGAGCGGGCTGAATCCGCTCTGGGCCGGTCCCTCGCCGACCTGTTGCTCGATCCCTCCGCCGATCTGGATCGCACCGACAACGCCCAGCTCACCGTGCTCATCGCCTCCCTCATGGCGTGGGAGGCGGCGGCACCCACCATGGCGGCGCCGGTCGGGTTCGCCGGCCACTCGCTGGGACAGATCACCGCCCTCATCGCCTCGAAGGTTCTCGCCTTCGACGACGGGATCCGCCTCGCCTCCGCCCGTGCCCGCCACACCCAGGAGGCGGCCGAGCGCCGTCCGGGGGCCATGGCCGCTCTGCTCGGCGCCACCCTCGAGCAGGCCAAGGAGTCCTGTGACGCCGTCGCCGGCGCATGCTGGGTCGCCAACGAGAATGCCCCCGGCCAGGTGGTCGTAGCCGGAACCCCCGCCGGTGTCGACGCCGCCCTGGAGCGGGCGGCCGCCATCGGTGTACGGCGCACCTCGAGGTTGCCGGTGGGCGGGGCTTTTCACACGCCGCTGATGGACGACGCCCGCGTGGCCTTCACCCGTGAGCTGGCAAGAGTCGATCTGTCCGATCCCGTCGCTCCGGTGGTGTCCAACGGTGACGGCCTCGCCAGCGTCGACGCCGAGGGCTGGCGGACCCGGCTGGCCGACCACCTCGTTCGCCCGGTGCGCTGGCGCCAGTCAGTCGAGACACTCGTCGGCCTCGGCGCCACCGAGCTGGTCGAGGTGGGGCCCGGCACCACCCTGGCCGGGCTGGCCCGCCGCATTGTTCCCGGTATCCCTGTTCGCAGCATCGAAGTCTCACCCCCAAGTTCCGCGCCCAACAATTCGGAGGTTTTCTCTTGAGCCCGCTCACCATGGTCCATGGCGAAGAGCTACGCGTCCCCGAGCGGGTCATCCTCGCTCCTGCCGTGGGCGTGTTCGAGCCCACGGCCCCAGAGGGCGACACCGTCACAGAGGCGGAGGGCCAGCTGGTCACCGAGGGCCAGGTGGTGGGCGTGGTCAAGGCCAGCGGCAAGGCCCTGCCTGTCCGCAGTGCCTTCACCGGCTTTCTCATGGGGATGCTCGCCCACCCTGGGGAGCGGGTCCGGGAAGGCCAGCCGGTCGCCTGGCTCCGAGTCGTATAGGGCTGCACGTGGGTATTGCCATCGCCGGCCTCGGCACCGCGGTGCCGGAGCAGCGCCTGACCAACGCCGACCTGGAGGCGGTCCTCGACACCAGCGACGAATGGATCGTCGAGCGCACCGGCATCCGCGAACGGCGGGTGGCCGCACCCGGCGAGGACACCGTCACTCTTGCCGTCACCGCCGGCGCGGCGGCGATCAAGGACGCCAATATCTCACCGGCCGACATCGGCCTGCTGGTGGTGGCCACCTGCACCCCGGTGCAGGCCATGCCGGCCACCGCGGCCCTCGTCCAGGACGCTCTCGGCCTGCACTGTGGTGCCTTCGACCTGGCCGCGGCGTGCTCGGGCTTCGTCTACGGGCTGGTGGCGGCGGCGGGGATGGCGCCCGGCCAGCCTGCTCTGGTGATCGGCGCGGAAACGCTCACCCGCATCACCGACCCGGACGACAGGGGCACGCGCATCCTGTTCGGCGACGGCGCCGGCGCCGCCGTGATCACGCCCTCGGCCTCACCGGACCGGGGCCTGCTGTCCTGGGACCTGGGTTGTGACGGCTCGGTCGCGTCTCTGCTGGAGATCCCGATCGGCGGTCGTTTCATCGAGATGGAAGGAAAAGAGGTCTTCCGCCGGGCGGTGCGCATCGTGGTCGAGTCGGCCGCGGTCACGCTGGAGCGGGCCGGCCTCACGCCGGCCGATGTCGACCTGTTCGTGCCCCATCAGGCCAACATCCGCATCATCGAGGCCTGCGGTACCCGCCTGGGTATCGGAGCCGAGCGCACCGCCGTCAACATCGACCGCTATGGCAACACGTCGGCTGCTTCCATCCCCATGGCCCTGGCCGAGGCGGCC
Organism: Acidimicrobiales bacterium; assembly: GCA_035525365.1. Lineage (GTDB taxonomy): Bacteria > Actinomycetota > Acidimicrobiia > Acidimicrobiales. Next base: position 20,167 of record DATLEK010000125.1, on the reverse strand, counting down.
GAGGAGGGCCGTTTGAAGGACGGGAACGTCGTCCTTCTCTCCGGCTTCGGCGCCGGCATGACCTGGGCCAGCGCCGTCCTGCGCTGGGAGGGCCGCTCATGACCGACGACGCCGGCGACCCGGCGTCGCCTGACGAGAGCACCGGCCACGGCGCCGGCGGGGATGGGGCCCCGCTTCGGCGAGGAGGCCGGGGTTGGGGCCCCGGCCGGGGAAACAACATCGAACGCGTAGCGTTCGTCACCGGTGGGTCCGGGGGGATCGGACAGGCTGCCGCCGCGGCATTGGCCGCCGGCGGGTGCCGTGTCGCCGTCGGCTACGGCAAGGACCGTGAGAGCGCCGAGAAGGCCGCCGCCGGCATCGGTGGCATCGCCGTTCAGATCGACGTCACCGACGTGGCCGCGGTGGAAGCGGCCTACACAGCGGTGGAGGAGGCCTTCGGCCCCGTGACCGTGCTCGTGAACAACGCGGGCGTCAACGCCGACGGGCTCCTCATGCGCATGTCCGACGAGCAGTGGCGCCGGGTAATGGCCACCAGCCTCGACGGCGCCTTCCACGTCACCCGCCGTGCCGTGCCGGGCATGGTCAAGGCCAGGTGGGGACGCATCGTGAACGTCAGCTCGGTGACCGCCCTGTCCGGGTCGGCCGGCCAGGCCAACTACGCCGCCGCCAAGGCGGGCCTCATCGGCTTCTCCCGCTCGGTAGCGCGGGAGCTGGCCGCCCGCAACGTAACCTGCAACGTGGTGACGCCGGGTCCCATCGCCACGGCGATGACCGACGCTCTGTCCGAGCAGCGGCGGGCTGAGTTCTGCGCCCAGGTTCCCCTGGGCCGGATGGGCACCACCGACGAGGTCGGTGCCCTCATCGCCTTCCTCTGCTCCGAACCCGCCGCCTACATCACCGGAGCCGTCGTGCCCATCGACGGCGGCCTGGGTATGGGCCATTGAAACCAACTGAAAACCAAGATCGACACCGAATGAAAGGATCATGATCATGGAACGCACACAGGTACTGGAGTCACTGAAGGAAGCAGCCGTCGAGGTTCTCGGCGTGTCGCCGGACGTGGTGGTCGAGGAGGCCAACTTCAAGGACGACCTGGACGCCGACAGCCTCGACCTGGTCGAGCTGGTGATGGCCCTCGAGGAGCGCTTCGAGATCACCATCCCCGAGGACGAGCTGGGCGACATCAAGACGGTGAGCGAGGCCGTCGACGTGGTCATCGGCAAGCTCGCCGTGGGCACCTGAGCCATGGGATCCACCCCCACGGACCACCGGGGGCGCCCCCGCATCGCCGTCACCGGTATGGGCGTGAAGACGCCAGCCGGCAACGACGTGGCCACTTTCTGGTCCACGCTTTTGGAGGGCAGGCCCACCGCCGCCCCCATCAGCCGCTTCGACGCGTCTGACCTTCCGGTGGCTTTCGCCTGCGAGGTGCACGACTTCGATGCCGGCGCCTATCTCGGCCACAAGGAGGCCCGCCGGGCCGACCGGGTGAGCCAGCTCGGTTTCGCCGCCGCCACCGACGCCCTGGCCGACGCCGGGGACCTCGGGGCCGACCCCAACCGCTGCGCAGTGGTGGCCGGCACCGGTGTGGGTGGGCTCTGGACCCAGGAGGAGGAGGAGAAGATCCTTTTCGCCAAGGGCCCGTCGCGGGTCAGCCCCTTTCTGGTGCCGATGATGATGTCCAACGCCACCGCCGCCCTCATCGCCATGCGCCACGGCTGGAAGGGGCCCAACTTCTGCGTCACCACCGCGTGTGCCGCCGGCACCCACGCCATCGGAGAGGCCACCCGGCTGATCCACGAGGGCTCGGCCGACGTGGTCATGGCCGGTGGGGCCGAGGCCGCCATCACGCCGATCGCGCTGGCTTCTTTCGCCCGGATGGGCGCGCTGTCCAACCGCTCCGACGATCCGGCGCGCGCCTCCCGCCCGTTCGACCCCGACCGTGACGGCTTCGTCATGGGCGAAGGCGCGGCGTTCCTCGTTCTGGAGCGGTGGGACCGTGCCGAAGCCCGCGGCGCCCGTATCTACGGCGAGATACTCGGTTACGGCCGCAACTCCGACGCCCACCACATCACCGCCCCCACGCCCGACGGCAGCGGGGCCGTGGCCTGCATGGAGCTCGCCTTGGAGGACGCCGGCCTCGCGCCGGCCGACATCGGCCACGTGAACTCCCACGGCACCTCCACCCCGCTCAACGATGCCGCCGAGGCCGAGGCCATTGTCAAGGCCTTCGCCGGCTCCGCACCTCCCGTCACCTCCACCAAGGGCGTCACCGGTCACTGCATCGGCGCCGCCGGCGCGGTGGAGGCGGTGGCCGCCGTGCTCTCGTCTGCCGCCGGCCTGGTCCCTCCCACGGCCAACCACGACCGCACCGATTCGGCTATCACCGTCGACATCGTCGCCGGCTCGCCCCGTGAGGTCAGCGGCCCCGTGCTGTCCAACTCCTTCGGTTTCGGAGGCCACAACGCCACCCTGGTCGTCGCCGGCTTCCCGGAGTGACCCTTCTTCTGGCCGCCCGCCGTGCCTCCGCCGCCACCGCGGAGATCACCGAGTTGGACGGCCGCACCATCGCCCGGTTCCACCTCGAGGGCGGTGAGCACCGGGGCGCCATCGGCCCGGCCGAAGGCGACACCCTGGAACGCCTCATCCTGGCCGCCACCGAACTGGGTGTGCCGGTGCTCGGCACGGTGGCCAGCTCGGGCGCCGACATCTCCCACGGCGTGGCGTCTCTGCACGCGTGGGGCCGGGTGGCCCGTGCCCTGGTGGCGGCGTCGGGTGTGGTGCCTGTCGCTCTGGTGGTCAAAGGTCCATGCCTGGCCGGGCCGGCGCTCATGTTGGGGCTGGCCGACATCGTGGTGATGACGACCTCGGCGTTCTCCTACGTCAGCGGCCCCAACGCCGTTCGCCGGTTCACCGGCGCCGACGTCGACCATGAGACTCTCGGCTCGGCCAGCGTGCATTCCACCCGTACCGGCGTGGCGTGGGCCACCGCACCCGACGAGGAAGCCGCCCTTGAGACAGCCCTCGACCTTCTGTCCTACTTCCCCCCCAACAACGGTGAGTTGCCGCCGGCGCAGTGGACCGACGATCCCGTCGACCGCGACTGTGCCGCCGCGGCCACCGCCGTTCCCACCGAGGCGGCCACCTCCTACGACATACGGGCGGTCATCACCGACGTCACCGACGACGGGTCGTTCCTCGAGGTGCGGGCACTGCATGCACCCAACGTGGTCACCGGGCTGGCCACCGTGGCCGGCCAGCCCGTGGGCGTGGTGGCCAACCAGCCCTGTGTCATGGCCGGCACCCTCGACATCGACAGCTCCCGCAAGGCGGCCAGGTTCGTCCAGCTGTGCGACGCCTTCAACATCCCGCTCCTCACCCTGGTCGACACCCCCGGGTTCCAGCCCGGAAAGGACATCGAGTGGCGGGGGATGATCCGTCATGGAGCGCAGCTCGTGCACGCCTATGCCGCGGCCACCGTTCCCCGGGTATCGGTGGCGCTGCGAAAGGCCTACGGAGGGGCCTACATCGTCATGGACTCCAAGGGCCTCGGCAGCGACGCCTGCTTCGCCTGGCCCAGCGCCGAGGTGGCCGTGATGGGGGCAGCGGGGGCCGTCCAGGTGCTCCACGGCAAGCGCAAGCCGGGACCGGCCGAGCGGGCCGGTCTGGAGGCCGAGTACTCGGCCAAGTTCTGCTCGCCGGTCATGGCCGCGGAGCGCGGCTTTCTCGACGACGTGATCGAGCCGGCCTCCACCCGTCGGGTGGTCGCCGCCGCCTTTGCCGCTCTGGCCTCCAAGCGGGAGATCCTGCCCGACCGGCGCCACGCCAACACCCCTCTGTGATGCTGCTCGAGGGCAAGCGCATCCTGGTTACCGGAGTGCTCACCGAGACCTCGCTGGCCTTCGCCGTGGCCCGCCTGGCCCAGGAGCAGGGCGCCCAGATCGTGCTGACCTCCTTCGGCCGGCCCATGAACCTCACCCTGCGCAGCGCCCGTCGGCTGCCGGACCCTCCCGACGTGCTCGAGCTCGACGTGACCGATCCCGACCACCTGGCCCGCCTCGGGCAGGACCTCGACGCCCGGTGGGGCGGACTGGACGGTGTCCTGCACGCCATCGGATATGCCCCCGAGGCGTGCCTGGGCGGCGACATCATGCGGGCCCAGTGGCCCGACGTGGCTACCGCCCTCCACGTGTCGGCCTACTCGCTCAAGGCCCTGGCCGAGATGGCGCTCCCCTTGATGCAGAAGAGCGGCCAGGGGTCCATCGTCGGCCTCGACTTCGACGCCCGGCAGGCCTGGCCGTCCTACGACTGGATGGGTGTGGCCAAGGCCGCACTCGAGTCCTGTGCCCGCTACCTCGCCCGGGATCTCGGGTCACAGAAGATCCGGGTGAACCTCGTGGCCGCCGGCCCGCAGCGCACGGTGGCCGCCCGCGGCATCCCGGGCTTCGACGCCTTCGAATCGGCCTGGGCCGCCCGCGCCCCGTTGGGTTGGGACGTGGGCGACGCCGAACCCGTGGCCAAGGCGTCCGTGGCCCTGCTGTCCGACTGGTTCCCCGCCACCACCGGCGAGATCCTCCACGTCGACGGCGGTTACCACGCCATGGGCGCCTGAAAAGAGCCCGGTAGGCTCGCCCGGATGGCCCTCTCCCTCGGCGCGCTACGCCAGCGTGCTCGGACCCCGGGCGGGCAGAAGGCCGTTCGCTACATGCTCGTGTCGGCCGTGTCGGTGGCCGTGGGCCAGGTGACGCTGTTCACTCTCCAGGTCGGCCTTCACTGGACGGCGAAATCAGCCAACATCATGGCCTGCTCCATCGGTGGAGTCCCGTCCTACTACCTCAACCGCACCTGGGCCTGGGGCAAGCGGGGTCGCTCCCACTTCCTCAAGGAGCTTCTCCCCTTCTGGTCCCTGGCCTTTCTCGGCCTCGTCATGTCGACCTTTTCGGCGGACTACGCAGAGACCCATGCGAGGAACTTCACCGACAGCCGCGTAGTTCAGGCGCTGATCGTCAACGTCACGGTGATCCTCACCTTCGGGATCCTCTGGGTGGTGAAGTTCCTCTTCTTCAACAAGGTCTTCGTCACCGACGACGAGGAGCTTGCGGTGATGCTGGAGAACGAGATCGTCGCCTGAGAGGCCGGCGCAGAACTACTTGCGCGTTTGCAGTGACCATCATCGGCGGGTTCGTACTTCTTCTCGTGCAAGTAGTTCTGCGCCGGACTCTGAGCAACATTGGGTAACATGAGCATCGCTAGTCGCGAGATGATGGGGTGGTGGCCGGTCTCCCGCGCGTTCTGATCGCCGATGCGCAGCCCCTGTTCGCCGAGGCTCTCGGGCGGGCGCTGGCTGTCGACCACCAGATCGACGTGGTGGCCGAATATCCCGACCGGGCCGCCTCCACTCTCGATGCCGTTCGCCGCCATCGTCCAGACATCGTGGTCTACGACTTCTGGCTGCTCGGTATGGACGGGGCCGCCGCCACGCGGGAGATCCGCTCCTCGTCGCCGGAGACCAGGGTGCTGGTGACCTCGTGGTACCACGGCACACCCCACATCCAGGCGGCGCTGTCCGCCGGCGCATCGGGGTTCCTGCCCAAGAGCCTCCGGGTGGCTCAGGTGGCCGAAGCGGTCAACAAGGCAGCGGCTGGTGCCGACCTGGTGTTCGCCGAGCAGCTGGCCGGCTTGGTGGACGGCCTCGAAGCCCGCTGGCAGGGCTCGTTCGAAGGTAGTCAGCGGCTGGCCTCGCTCACCCGACGGGAGATCCAGGTGCTCCAGGTGCTGAGTGAGGGTGCCACCCTCACCGGCGCGGCAAAGGAGCTTTCGATCTCGCCCGGGACGCTCAAGAACCACGTGCACCACATCCTGGCCAAGACGGCGACGGTCAGCCATGTCGAGGCGGTGTCGGTAGCCCGCCAGGCCGGGCTCCTCGACGAGACCCGCCGGCGGAGGCCGCCCGACGCCAGGACCGCCGGCCGCGCGCCGGCGGCCACTGTCGCGTCTTCACGGGGTCGCCGAACGGCGGCGGATCGGACCCCGGTGCTCGTCGCCGACACCCAGCTCCTCTTCGCCGACGCCCTGGCCACGGCCCTGTCCGGTTCGCCTGGTGTGGTGGTGATGCCCACGCTGCCCACCCGCGCCGGCGAGGCCATCGAGGCCGTCGTCCGCCTGCGCCCCGCTGTCGTGGTCTATGACCTCTACCTCCGGGACATGGAGTCCGTGGCCGCCGTACGTGCCCTCAGCCGTTGGGTTCCCGAGACCCGGGTGGTGCTGGCGTCCTGGTACCACGGGCGCCCCAGGGTCCGGAAGGCTCTGGCCGCGGGGCCCGATGTGATGGTGCCCAAGAGCGCGAGTCTCGCCACCGTGGCCGAGACGGTGCGTAACGCCGGTCGCCGCGCCCCCGGTGTCCATGCCGAACAGGTCGCCACCGTGCTGGATCTCCTCGACGACCGGCGGGTCACCGAGGATGAGCTGGAGCGTCTGCTCACGCTGACACCCCGGGAGGTCCAGCTCCTGCAGCTCTCGGCCATGGGCCGCCCGGTCAGGGAGGTGGCCGACCAACTGTGCCTGGCCGTGGGGACGGTGAAGAACATGAACCACCGGCTCATGGGAAAGCTCGGTGTGCGCACCCAGTTGGAGGCCCTGACCATGGCCAGACAGGCCGGCTTCCTCGTGTGAGGATCCGCCCTGATCTGACTACGGCGCCCGGTACACGCCGGCGCCCTGGTCGACGAACTCGGCCGACTTCTCCTTCATTCCGATGAAAACGGCTTCGTCGTCGGACACGCCGTGGGAGGCGGCATAGTCGCGGATGTCCTGGCTGATGCGCATGGAGCAGAACTTGGGGCCGCACATCGAGCAGAAGTGGGCGGTCTTGGCCGGCTCGGCCGGCAGGGTCTCGTCGTGGTACGACCTCGCCGTGTCGGGGTCCATCGACAGATTGAACTGGTCGGCCCAGCGGAACTCGAAGCGGGCCTTGGAAAGTGCGTCGTCCCATGCCTGGGCGCCGGGGTGGCCCTTGGCCAGGTCGGCGGCGTGGGCGGCGATCTTGTAGGCGATCACGCCCTGCTTGACGTCGTCCCGGTCGGGCAGGCCCAGGTGCTCCTTGGGGGTGACGTAACAGAGCATGGCCGTGCCGTGCATGCCGATCACCGCGGCGCCGATGGCTGACGTGATGTGGTCGTAGCCGGGAGCGACATCGATGGTGAGCGGGCCGAGGGTGTAGAAGGGCGCCTCGTGGCAGACCTCCATCTGGAGGTCGACGTTCTCCTTGATCTTGTGCAGCGGCACGTGGCCTGGCCCCTCGATCATCACCTGCACGTCGTGGCGCCAGGCGATCTCGGTCAGCTCACCGAGGGTGTGCAGCTCGGCGAACTGGGCCTCGTCGTTGGCGTCGGCGATGGAGCCGGGTCGGAGCCCGTCACCCAGGGAGAAGGCGACATCGTAGGCGGCCATGATCTCGCAGATGTCCTCGAAGTGGGTGTAGAGGAAGTTCTCCTGGTGGTGGGCCAAGCACCACGCGGCCATGATCGAGCCACCACGGCTGACGATACCGGTGACCCGCTTGGCCGTGAGCGGCACGTAGCGCAGCAGCACGCCGGCGTGAATGGTGAAGTAATCGACTCCCTGCTCGGCCTGCTCCACGAGGGTGTCACGGAACACCTCCCATGAAAGGTCCTCGGCCTGTCCGTCCACCTTCTCCAGGGCCTGGTAGATGGGAACGGTGCCGATAGGGACAGGCGAGTTGCGGATGACCCATTCGCGGGTGGTGTGGATGTCCCGGCCGGTTGACAGGTCCATCACGGTGTCGGCGCCCCAGAGGGTGGACCAGGTGAGCTTCTCCACCTCCTCGGCCACCGACGAGGTGACGGCCGAGTTGCCGATGTTGGCGTTCACCTTGACCAGGAAGTTGCGCCCGATGGCCATGGGCTCCGATTCGGGATGGTTGATGTTGGCGGGGATGATGGCCCGTCCGCGAGCCACCTCTTCCCGGACGAACTCCGGCGTGAGTCCCTCCCGCAGGGCCACGAACTCCATCTCGGGAGTCACCGTGCCGGCTCGGGCGTAGTGCATCTGAGAGACGTTCTTGCCTGACTTGGCCCGCAACGGGGGCCGGCGTTCGCCGGCCCAAGTCTCGGCTACCCGGCCGGCGCCGGCGGAGCGCCCGTCGTCCCGAGCCTGGGCCGTGCGCCCGGCGTAGGTCTCGACGTCACCCCTGCCGGCGATCCACTCTGACCGCAGAGGCGGCAGCCCCCGTTCCGGGTCCGAACCGGGCCCGCTCGTGTCGTAGAGGCGCACGGGCTCGTTGGGCACAGGCCCGCCCGCAGCGGGCGAGGGCGCCAGGCTCACCTCGGTGAACGGCACCCGTACCCCGCCGGCGCCTTCCACGTAGATCTTGCGCCGTGCCGTTGCCGCGGTGCTCGCTGTGTCGATGGCCATCGCTGCGACTCCCTCCGCCGGCATTACCCGGATCAGGTCCCGGTCGGCCCCCGCAGGAACCCTCTCAGCCCGGTCCGTCCGAGCTCCCGTCCCGCCAGTCTCGCACAGCCGGTTGTGATGCCGAGGGCGGCGAGGGCTCGGCGGAGAGAAGCTACGGCCGGCGTCCCTGTGAGTCGGGCAGGGCGACCACCTCTACTCCTTCCGTTCTGGCCACAGCGGCAAGGGCCGGGTCGGCGGTGGCCAGCGCCTCGCCGAAGGCAAGGGCGGTGGCCAGCGCGGCGCAGTCGGCCAGCGAGACCTCGCAAGCCCGTCGCCGGTAATGAGCTGCTCGCAACGTGCCGGCCACCGCCGCCGCTTCTGGATCCAACAACTCCAGCGACAGACCCTCGGCTCGGAGCCAGTCCAGGCGCTGGTGAACGTCCTCAAGGGAGTGCTTTCTCATTCGGACGAGGACATCGATGGTCTCGATCATGTTGACGGCGCTCAACCGACTCCGGTCCTCTGCGCTTCGCAGCAGGGTCTCGACGTCACTCGCGGCTGGCTCCCCGGCGAAAAAGGCGATCAAGGCAAAGGCGTCGAGAACGGTCAACGCTTCCTGCTGGCTTCCTCGGCACGCAGGGCGCGACGATCTGCCTCCGCCGAGTGTGGCGAGCGCAAGGATCCGCGGGCAGCGGCAATCGGATCCGAGGGGAGCGGGCGGACCACGATCTCATCACCTCGGTCTTCGATGACCACATCTCTGCTCTGCCACCGCCGTCGGATGGACGCAGGGATGGAGATCTGACCACCCTTGGATATCTGAACCTTCTTCATGACTGACAGGATATCTCATGGCGATCCCGCTATCTCATGAAAATTGTCAAGTTCGCTTCGGCCGAGCCCTCCACCCGCCGGCAAGAGCGATGGCGGCGAGTGCCAGGATCGGCCAGTCGCCGGTCTGGTGGTAGATGGTTCGGCCGGTTCGAAGGGCGACCGGGTGCTGGAGTACCTGGCGCCGGCCCAGGGTGCTGCGGGAAAGCACTCGGCCGCGGTGGTCGATGAAGGCGCTGTAGCCGGTGGGTGCGGCCTGCACCACGCTGCGGCCGGATTCGATGGCCCGTAGGCGGGCGGCGGCCACCTCCTGGGTCGGCACCTGGGTGGTGCTGAACGACGCGGCGTTGGTGGGGACCAGCAGGACCGTGCCGCCGGCGCCGGTGGCCGCCCGGGCCCGACCGGCGAAGAACACCTCGTAGGAGATGAGCACGCCGGCCCCGGCCGCCGAGGTGGACACCACACCGGGGCCGCGGCCGGCGATGGCGTCACGCGGGATGACGGACAGGTCGGCAACACGGTCCACAAGGCTCCGCCACGGGACATACTCACCGAACGGCACCCGGTGGACCTTGTCGTACCGATCGGTGATGGCGCCATCCGCCGACCACACCACCGCGGCGTTGCGGAAGCGGGTGGCGCCGGCATCCTCCACCACTCCGGCCACCACCGGCGCAGCAACCTCCCGAGCGACGGCGGCCACTCGTTCAGCCTCTGAAGTTGTGGCGATCGGACGGTCGACGTCAATGACGTCTTCTGGCCACAGGACGAGGTCGAGCGGCAGCTCAAGCCTCTCGCTGGCCGCCACCTGAGCACCGAACACCACGTCGGGATCGGTATCCACCCCGCGAAAGCCACGAGGTCCGCCCCCCTGCACGGCGGCGACCTTGATGGTCCCATCGACGGACCCGTCAGGGGCGGCGGCGCCGGCAAAAGCGACGCCGGCGACCAGCGCCGTCGCCATTCCCGCCGTCCGCCAGTTGCGCCGGACCAGTTCCGCTATGGCGACACCGGCCATGCCGACCAGCGCCACCAGCAGCAGCTCGCCTCCGATCCGGGCCGCACCGGCCAGCGGCCCGCCTACCTGTCCGAGAGCGATCCCGGCCAGAGGCAAGCCGCCGAAAGGGATGACCCTGCGCAGCGCCTCGGCGACCACCAGCGCGGCGGGGAGGCCGAGCACACGGCCGCGGCCGGGTGGGCAGGCAACGGCGGCCTGCCCCATGAAGGTGGCCTCCACGACGACGGCCAGGCCGGCGCCGGCGGCGTTGAACTCGCCCATCCACCACAGGCCGACGGTGAACATGCCGGCGCCGAAGGCTGATCCGATGCGGAACCGGCCCCAGCCAGGCACCTCGCGGAGCAGATGCGCGAAAGCACTGATGCCCACGAAAGCGAGCGGCCACCATCCCCATGGAGGAAGAGACAGCGCCACGAGGACGCCGGCCAGCGCCGCCCCCCCGAGTTTCGAGTACATAGCGGGCCGATTCTGCCCGCTATGTACTCGAAAGTGCTGGGAGGGCCTGCTCCAGCTCGTTGAGGGGGGCGAACAGGTCACCCAACCGCTCGACCCGCTCGACCACCTCGCCCGCCTCGAACACCAGGCTGTCGGGGTCTCCGCTGTCGGCGCACCCGGCCACCTCGTCCCACGTCACCGGCGTCGAGACGGTGGGCCGCGGCCGGGCCCTGAGCGAGTACACCGAGACGGTCGTCTTGTGCTCGTCGTTCTGGCTCCAGTCGATGAGCACCTTGCCCGGGCGGAGGTCCTTCTTCATGCTCGACACGACCTCAGTCGGGAAGCGCTTCTCGAAGAGCTGGGCCACGGCCAGCGCGAAGCCTTTGGTCCCCCCGCTCCCGTCGTAGCCGACCGGCGTGTTGAGCGGGACGTAGAGCTGGAGACCCTTCGAGCCGGATGTCTTGGCGAAGCTCTCCAGGCCCATCTGGGTGAACAGCTCACGCAGCCGCAACCCGATCGAGCAGCACTCCACGATCGTGGCCGGCGCACCCGGGTCCAGGTCGAACACCACCATCGTCGGCTGCTTGATGTCGGCCGCGCGAGACAGCGAAGGGTGCAGCTCCAGCGAGGCGGTGTTGGCCACCCAGACGAGGGCGGCCAGCTCGTCGACGACGCAGTAGTTGACTTCGCCCTTGTTGCGCTCACTCCACACCGACGCCGTGGGCATCCAGGAGGGGCGGTGCGACGGGCAGCGCTTCTCGTAGAAGAACTGGCCCTCCACCCCGTTCGGATAGCGCTTGAGGGTGAGCGGGCGACCGGCCAGGTGGGGGAGCACGGCCGGAGCGATGGCCTGGTAATACCCGATGACCTCGCCCTTGGTGTATCCCGCTGCCGGGTAGAGAACCTTGTCGAGGTTGGAGAGGCTCAGCTCCCGCCCTTCAACCGTGACCTGTGTCAAGAGGCCTTCTGCTTGCCCTTGGCCGCGGCGAGCGACGCCTCGAGCGCGGCCATGAGATCGACCACGGGGGCGGGCCGCTCGGCCGCCGGCTGGGCGACGATCTCCTGGCCCTCGGCCTTGCGCTCCACCAGGTCGAGCACCTGCTCACGGTAGGTGTCGTGGTACTTGGTGGGGTCGAAGTCGGTGGAGAGCGAGTCGATCAGCTGCTGGGCCATTTTGAGCTCCCTATCGCTCACCTTCGAGGCCTTGTCGGCGCCGGGCAGCCCCTCCAGCTCCTCCTGGGGCACGACCTCGTCGGCGAAGTTCATGGTGGACATCACCAGCGCCTCGCCCACGGGCCGAACGGCCACGAGGTACTGCTTGGTGCGCATCACCACCTTGGCGATGCCGACCTTGTTGGCGTCCCGCATGGCTTCGAGCAGCAACCGGTAAGGCTTGGAGCCCCGCTCGTCGGGCACCACGTAGTAGGAGGAGTCGAAGAACAGGGGGTCGATCTGGTCGAGATCGACGAAGTCCTCGATGTCGATGGTGTGGGTGCTCTCCGGGTCCAGCTCCTCCAGCTCCTCGGGGTCGATCACCACGTACTGGTCCTTGGAGATCTCGTAGCCCTTGACCAGCTCCTCGTACGGCACCTCCTCGCCGTCGGCGCTGCACACCCGCTTCTGCTGGATCCGCGCCCCGTCCTTGGAGTGGAGCTGGTGGAAACGCACGTCCTTCTTGCGTACCGCGGTGAACAGCTTCACCGGCACGTTCACCAGCCCGAAGCTGATGGCACCACCCCAAATCGACCTGGCCATGCCCCCATTGTTCCCCCGCCGGCACCGGTCCTACCAGGCGGCGGCCCCGGCCTACGCCCGGAACCGAGCCGCGATCTCCTCGTCGGCCACCACTGTCACCGGATCGAGGTCGGTTCGCAGGCCTTTGAACGACGGCTGGCGCAGGGTGCCCGAATCGGTCACCTCGCTGTAGGCCACCTCCACGACGAGCAGGGGCTGGACGAAGCAAAGTTCGGGGACGAGGCGGGCGCCGGCGAAGGGACTGGATGGGATCGCCGTCTTGGCGAACAGGTCCCGGAGGGCGCGGATCATGTCCTCAGTGAGCCCGGAGCCCACCTGACCGGCGTAGATCAGACGCGCCGGTTCTCCGCGTTCGGCGGCCACCTCCGGCGCCACGTCGTAGCACCCGACGGCCAGGGAGCCGATGCTCGAGGCCCGCGATCTCTTCCCCGCTGACCATCCACCGACGACGAACTCCCGCCGCCGGCCGCACTTGATCTTCCACCAGGCTGCCGAGCGCCGGCCGGGAAGGTACGGCGCGTCCAGGCGCTTGGCCATGAAACCTTCGAGGCCGAGCTCGGTGCAGGCGGCCAGCAGCTGGTCGGGCGTGGCGTCCAGCACCGGCGCCGTCTGCCAGGATGGTCCCTCCAGCTGCAGAGCATCGAGGACCTGCCGTCGCTCGTGCTGGGGGCGGTCCGTCACCGGTTCGCCGTCGAGCCAGAGCACGTCGAAGGCGAAGAAGACAACCGGAACCTCGGCGAGCAGCCGGGCGGGCGGCCGGGCCACGTGCATGCGGCGCTGGAGGCGCTGGAAGCTGTGGCCGCCGGCGCTGTCCAGGGCGACGACCTCACCGTCGAGCACCATCGTCCGCCCCGGCAGGGAGGAGCCGAGGCCGGCCAGTTCCGGGTACACGCCGGTGGCATCCCGGCCGGCCCGGTTGGTCAGGCGGATGGTGCCGTCCTCGACGGTGAGCAGGATGCGTTGCCCGTCGAACTTCGGCTCCAGCTGGTAAGCGGCGGGATCGCGGGGGACGCCGCTCCCACCCGCCAGCATCGGCAAAAGGTGCGGAGGACGGGCGGAAATGGACGCTTGAAAACGCTACTAGACCAGAACACTTAGTGAGGCGTAGACTGGGTCCCACGGTCGTGAGTGGCGGCCCGGGACGAGAAGGAGATTGCGGATGGCCGATATCACCAAGGTGCTGGTCGACGACCACCTACGGGCAAAGCGCCTGCTGACCAACTACGAGCAGAGCCCGTGGCGGCTCGATCTGGCTCTTCTGGTGTGTGACGAGCTGAAAATGCACAGCACCATCGAGGAGGAGATCTTCTACCCGGCCCTCCGCGACGCTGTCGACGCGCGGCTGGCGGACGAGTCGGAGGACGAGCACGCCCAGGTCGACGAGATCATCGCCGCCATCGAGGACATGGATCCGGGCGATCCCGCCCTGGAGCGCACCATGCGCATGCTGCGCTCCGCGCTGGTCAAGCACATGGACAAGGAAGAGAACGTCGTCTTCCCCAAGGCGAACATCGAGCTGGCCAACGAGCTGCTCGACATGGGCCGTGAGGCCTTCGCCCGCCGCCAGGAGCTGATGGGTGCCCGGGTCAGTGGCGATGTCTCGCCTTCCTTGAGCATGGGTACCGCCAACGTGGGTTGGCGTACCCGTGGGATCAAGAGCGCCACGGCCAATCTGGGCTGGTAGGCCGTCCAGGACTTTCAGTAGCCGAGGGCGCGCCGGGCGGCGGCGCGCCCTTGGGCGATGCACGCCGGGATGCCGACGCCCCGAAAGGCGGCGCCGGCCACCTGCACCTGGGGGCAGTCACGGCGAAGGGCGTTCTCGATGCGGGCGATGCGGGCCAGGTGGCCCGGGCGGTACTGGGGGAAGGCGGCGGGCCAGCGGGTGACGCGGCTGGCGAGAGGCTCGTCGGTCAGGTGCAGGGCTTCGGTGAGCTCGCCGTGCAGGTGGGCCACGAGCTGACCGTCGGTCAGGCCCATGGCCCGCTCGTCTCCCCAGCGACCGGCCGATGCCCGCAGGACCATCTCGCCCGGCACCCTCCAGTGGGGCCATTTGGAGGAGGCGAAGGAGCAGGCGGTCATGAGACGGCCTTCCACCTGTGGTACGAGAAACCCACTTCCCGTTGGGGCTTCGCCGCCGGGGAAGGCACTCAGGGCATAGCGGAGAACGGTGAGGGCCACCGAGGCGTGCTCCAGCTCCGCCAGCTCGGTAGCGGCATCCGGGCACAGGCGGGCCAGCAGCCCCGCGGTCACCGGCGCCGGAGTGGTGAGGATCGTGGGGCCGTCGGGAGCCGAGTGGGCATCGAAAGGCCGCCCCAGCTCGATATCGACACCCTTTCGCCGTAGAGCCTCCTCCAGGCGCTCGACCAGCTGGGAGAGGCCTCCGCGCAGCGAGACGAAGGCGGGTCCCGCCGGCGATGATGGCCAGGTGTTCCGGCGGCCGCGTTGCAGTCCGAGGATGAGGCTGCGATGGGACCGGGCGCCGGCGGCGAGTTGCGGTGCCACGGCTTCGGCACTGAGAAGGGACGACGAACCGGCGTGGATCCCCCCGACCAGCGGGTCCACCAGACGTTCGTGGACCTGACGGCCGAAGCGGGCGGTGACGATGGCGCCCACGCTCGGATCCTCGCCGAGGTCACGGCGGGGCAGCACCAGATCGAGGCCGGCCCTGA
Source organism: Acidimicrobiales bacterium (assembly GCA_035525365.1). Lineage (GTDB taxonomy): Bacteria > Actinomycetota > Acidimicrobiia > Acidimicrobiales. Next base: position 5,047 of record DATLEK010000125.1, on the reverse strand, counting down.
CCACGCCAACCGGCGACAGCAGGCCTGACCGGGCGACCGTGGCCAGGCCGGCGATCCCCGCCGGCGCTCCGAGCACCGTTCCCCGCGGGAGCGGCCGAAGCGTGCCTCCCACCCAGAGAGAGGCGGATTCGGTGGCGGCGCCGACCAACTGGTCGCCGAGACCAAGCTCATGGCAGAGCCGGACGGCATCCGGCAGGCGGGCGAGAAAGGCGTCCGGGCCGAGGTCGACGGGCCGGCTGCCGATCTCCTCGGTGACGATCTTTCCGCCCAGTCGCGTGGACGCCTCCACCAGCGTGACCCGGGCGCCGGCGCGAACCAGCTCCCACGCCGCGGCGAGCCCCGTGATGCCACCGCCGACGACGGTGACGGCGGTGGCGGCCACTACCTGCCGGCGGCCGCGCCGGCCTGGTCCACCAGGGAGGCCAGGAGGGCGACGAAGCCCGGGTCGTCGTTGAGCGATTCGGTGCGCTCGAGCAGCAGGCCCGCCTCCTCGGCCACGGCCCGAGCCTCGATGTCGACGTCGTAGAGCACCTCGAGGTGATCGGACACGAACCCGGCCGGGCAGACCACCACACCCTCCACCCCCTCGTCCGGCAGGTTCCGGATGACATCGAGGATGTCGGGGCCGATCCACGGATCGGAGGTACGTCCGGCGCTCTGCCAGGCGATCCGCCAGTCTGAGCCGAGACCCGCTCGGGCAGCCACCGCCTCGGCCGTCCGGCGCAACTGTTCGGGGTAGGTCGGCTCGTCCAGCCCGAGTGCCCGCAGCGGCAGGGAGTGGGCGGTCACGAGGGTCTCGACCTTCGTCCCCGGGGGGAACCGGCTGTGAGCCTGCACCACCCGCTCGGCCAGGAGCACCATCAGCTCGGGGTGCACGGGCCAGGCCCCCACGGACGAATAGGGGATCCCGGCGGCCCCGGCCGCTTCGCCCGCACGTGAGTGGTACTCGCCCGTGCTCAGGGCCGAGGTGTGGGGGGCGAGGACCAGGCCGACGATGTGGCCGACGCCGTTCCCCGCGAGCTTGGCAACAGCATCTTCGATGAACGGCGCGGCGTGCTTCTGGCCGAGCGTCACCACGTGATCGCCGCCGAGGGCGGCCTGGAGGGCCTCCACCTGCGCGGTGGTGCGGGCCGCCAGCGGCGAGACGCCGCCGATGGCGTCGTAGCGCCGGCGCAGGTCGTCCAGCAGCACCGGCGGCGCCGGTTGGCCCCGGCGCACGTGGGTGTAATAGCTCTCGATGTCGCCGGGCGAAGCCGGCGACCCGTAGGCCATGACGAGGACGCCGATCTTGGAGATCTCAGCCATCGAGGGGCGGGTGCGCGTGCACCTGGTCCACCACCCGCTGGAGCACACCGGGATCGGTCTGGGGCAGCACCCCGTGGCCCAGGTTGAACACGTGCCCTGCCCCGCCCCCGGCCTTCAGCACCTTGGCCACCTCCGTCTCGACCACGTCGAGAGGCGCCAGGCACACAGAGGGATCCAGGTTGCCCTGCACCGCTTTGTCCGGTCCCACCCGTAGCCGGGCGGCGTCCAGCGGGACCCTCCAGTCGACGCCCACCACGTCGGCGCCGGCGCCGGCCATGAGGCCGAGCAGCTCGCCGGTACCCACGCCGAAGTGGATCCTGGGTACGCCCAGATCGGCCAGCGCGTCGAAGATCCTCCGGGTGGAGGGCAGGGCGAAGCGCACATAGTCATCGGGCGAGAGGGCGCCGGCCCAGCTGTCGAACAGCTGGACGGCGCCGGCGCCGGCGGAGACCTGTGACCGCAGTGACGCCACGGCCAGATCGGCGAGGGCGTCGAGCAGCGAGTGCCAGGTGGCTGGGTCCTCCCGCATGAGCCTCTTGGTCAGCGAGTAGGTCCGGGTGCCCCTCCCCTCGATCAGGTAGCTGGCGACGGTGAAAGGGGCGCCGGCAAAGCCGATCAGGGGCACGTCCAGCTCGGCCACGACGGCACGTACCGTCTCCAGGACGTAGGGCGTGTCCTCCTCGGGTTCGAGTGGCCTGAGCCGGGCCAGATCGGCCTTGCTCCGGAAGCGCTCAGCGACGACCGGTCCGACTCCGGGGATCACCTCCACCCCGAAGCCGATGGCGGCCACGGGCACGACGATGTCGGAGTAGAGGATGGCGGCGTCCACGCTGTAACGGCGGACGGGTTGGATGGTGATCTCCGTCGCCAGATCGGGCTGACGGATGGCCTCCAGGATGTTGCCGGTGCCCCGTACGGCGCGGTACTCCGGCAGGGAGCGGCCGGCCTGGCGCATGAACCAGACCGGCACCACCGGCGTGGGTTCACGCCGGCAGGCGCGGAGAAAGGGGGCGTCGGCCGGCGGCGGCATGTGCGCCGACGTTAGGCCCCGGCCCCCTACAATCGCACCTCCCGCTTTGAGGGGCCCAGTTGTCCTCACACCCCGACCTGCCGGCAGAGCAGGCCCACATCGATCGAGCCTACGAACGCGTGGCGGCGCTGCGCGCCAGTGCCACCGATCTGCTCGATGCCGTCTTCCTCCAGCGCGGCGGCACCCCCCAGTCCCTGGCCGAGCGCGATGTGCTGGTGCGCACCACCATGCACCGCCTCGAACAGCTCGAGCTGGGGTCCGAGTCCCTGTGCTTCGGTCGCATCGACCGCGACGACGGCGACGCCTTCCACATCGGGCGGCTCGCCGTCTCCAGCGAGGACCAGGAGCCGCTGGTCGTCGACTGGCGGGCCCCGGTGGCCGAGCCCTTCTACCGGGCCACCGGTGTCCATCCGATGGGGCTCTTCCGCCGCCGGCACTTCGCCACCGAGGGACGCCGGCTCCTCGGCATCGAGGACGAGGTCTTCGGCGAGGGGGGAGAGGAGCTGGAGGTGGCCGGCGGGGGCGCGCTGTTCAGCGCCCTCGAACGCTCCCGATCTGGCCGGATGCGCGACATCGTGGCCACCGTCCAGCGCGAGCAGGACGAGATCATCCGGGCCGACATGGCCGGGGTACTCGTCGTGCAGGGTGGGCCGGGCACCGGCAAGACGGCGGTGGCCCTCCATCGGGCCGCCTACCTGCTCTACACCTACCGCTTCCCCCTGGAGCGCCAGGGCGTCCTCCTCATCGGTCCCAACCCGGTCTTCCTCCGTTACATCGGCCAGGTGCTGCCGTCCCTGGGCGAGAGCGGCGTGGCCCTCTCGACCATCGAGGGGCTTGTCCCCGGTGTGCGGGTCCGCCGGGTCGACGCCAACGTGGTGGCGCGGGCCAAGGGCGACGCCCGCATGGCCAAGGTGCTGGCCCGGGCCGTCAAGGACCGCCAGCGACCACTCAAGCAGAGGGTGGAGGTGGGCTTCGAGGGCTTCTCGCTGAAGCTCGGGGTCCCCGAGGCCGAGGCCATCGTCGCCTCGGCCCGGCGCCGGCCCGGCACCCACAACGTTCGCCGGCGCCACGTGGAGGCGCTGGTGGCCCGCCATCTCCACGACGAGTACGAGCGGGCCTCGGAGCGCCGGCAGCGCACCGGGCTCTGGATCGACCAGCGCCCCTCCTCCAGGGGAGCCGAGGGCGTCGGCGACGATGATGCAGATGTCGCCGAGGAGCCCACGGCGCCGGAGGTGGCAGAAGGCGGCCTGAGCCAGGCCGAGCTGTGGTGGCGCCTGCGCCCGTTGCCCGCCGTGACAACCGCGCTCGACCGCATGTGGCCGCTGCTCACCCCCGAGGAGCTGCTTCACGACCTCTTCGGGGCTCCACCGCTGCTACGCCTGGCCGGTCGGGGCATCCTGAGCGATGACGAGGTGGCGGCCCTGCATCGCCCCCGCAGCGCCACGCTCGAGGAGATCCCCTGGACGGCAGAGGACCTGCCGCTGCTGGACGAGGCCCGGGTGCTGCTCGGCCCCCGCAGCCGCAGCCGGAGCCGCCGGGCCGAGGAGGAGATCCGCGCCTACGGCCACATCGTGGTGGACGAGGCCCAGGACCTGACGCTGATGCAGTTGCGCATGCTGGCGCGGCGCTCGCTCGGCGGGTCGATGACCATCGTCGGCGACATCGCCCAGGCCACCGGACCGTGGGCCCCGCCGAGCTGGGACAAGGTGCTCGAGCACCTCCCGTCCCGGAAGCCGCCCCGCGTCAACCAGCTGAGCATCGGCTACCGCACGCCGGCGTCGATCATGACGTTGGCCAACAAGGTGCTCGCCGTCGCCGCGCCCGAGCTCACCCCACCGACGGCGGTGCGCGAGGGCGACGAGGACCCGCAGGTCATCGCCGTCGGTCGCGAGGAGCTCGCCGCCCGGGTCGCGACGATCGCCGCCGCCGAGCGCGACCTCGTCGGCGAGGGAAATGTCGCCGTCATCGTCCCCGACTCGCTCACCGAGGAGGTCGCGGCCGCGCTGCGAGCCGCCGACGTCGACTTCGGCGAGGCGGCGCGCGTCGGTCTGGACGCGCAGGTGAACCTCGTGCCGGTCCGACTCGTGAAGGGACTCGAGCTCGATTCGGTCATCGTCGTCGAGCCGGCCCGCATCGTGGCCGAGGAGCCCCAAGGCCTGCGCGCTCTCTACGTCGCGCTCACCCGCGCCACGCGGCGACTCGCGGTGCTCCACGCCGAACCCCTGCCGGAGCCCCTGCGGTAACGACGCTCAGCCGGCGGTGACGAGGATGCGGGCCCCGGCGAACGCGCCGATGCCGATGGTGCGGTCGGCGATCTTGACCGTGACGGTGCCGTCGGGCGAGGCCGCGATGAGGATGCCGGAGCGACCGGGGAGGATGGCGTTGTCCTCCAGGAAGTCGAGCAGGCCCGGCGTGAACTCGAGCTCCTCGGGGATGCGGGTGACGGTGAAGCCGTCGCCGACGTGGAGCGCGGAGAGCGCGATCAGGTCCTCTTCGTGGTAGCCGGAGCCGGGGATCGGGTTGCCGTGCGGGCACGTCGTGGGGTTCTCGAGCATCCGGTTGATGGCTGCCTCGACCGGATCGGAGAGCACGTGCTCCCACTTGCCCGCCTCGACGGGGGCGTCGGCCCAGCTCAGGCCCAGGACGTCGGTGAGGAAGCGCTCGGCCAGGCGGTGCCGGCGGACGGTGCGCTCGGCGAGGGCCATGCCCTTC
>DATLEK010000122.1:0-55250 GCA_035525365.1 Acidimicrobiales bacterium | reverse complement strand
CACGGCGACGAACGAGCCGACAAGGCGGCGCAGGAGGGCGACCCGCCACCTACCGCCGCGCCGCTCGAGAACGTCGGCGAGGTTCCCGCCGCTCGCACCGGCGCCCGAGGACGGCTTGACCACGACCGGCGTGCGCCACAGAGCGCCCACCACGATGGCGGCCACCGCCGGGGCGGACGCCATGTGTGCGTGCACGACATCGTGGCGGCCCGCACCGATGGCGACGGCGGTGGCCTGCGCCACGTAGCAGGCGCCGGAACCGCGGCCTGTTGGCAGGGGGAAGCGGCGCACGACCACACCGTGCTCGGTCGATTGGCTTCGGTGGGCAATGGTGGCGCCGGTGACCACGGTGACTTCGTGGCCGGTGGCGACCAGAGCATGAGCGAGGACGCGCGCCGCGGCCTCGGTCCCGCCGATGTCGGGCGGGTAGCGAAGGCACGTCATGAGGATGCGCATGCCTCGGCAGCCGCGGCCAGCGTCATCGGGTGGATCCCGTCGTCCATGGCCCAGGACAAAAAGTCGCGCAGGCGGCGTGCCACCACACGGGCGTCGTCGGGGGTACGCGAGTGCGGACTTGTCCCAGGGGTGAGCTCGGTGTTGTGGAGCATGACCACGAAGGTCCTCGGCGGCGGATGGCGCCGACGCATATCGGCCACGACCAACCGCATCAGGCGCGCCGGCGACAGCGAAGGCCGCAACCAGATTGGCCGGCGCCGTGCCCACCACGGTGTCACGATGCTCACCGGAAGTTCCCAGAGAGCCAACTCGCCCGGCCGGGAGATGTCCGCCGAGGCCGGCCGGTAGGGCTGCTCGGGCGCGCAGCGGTAGTCGACCGACCGGCCCCCGTCGCACCAATGGACATGGGGCGAGACACTCGAGTCAGCGGTGTAGCCGAGTTCAGCCAGCAGGCTGGCGGTACGGCCCGCCGCGCTCCACCGCCCGGCCCGGAACGAGGTGGGCGACCGGCCGAATCCCTCTTGGAAGAGGGCACCGAGGGCTACCAGCTTGGCCCGCTCCACGTCGTCGGAGTACTCGTTCTGGTTTTCCACGGTCTTGGCCCCGGCCGGGTCGATGTGGCGAGGGTCGGGCGGGAGGAAGTCCCCGTGGAGGTGACTGCCCAGCTCCACGCCGCGAAGGTCCCGGAGCAGCGCCACACTTGCCTGGTCCTTCAGCACCACGTTGGAGACCAGGAGGGTGGCGCAGGCGCCCAGCTCGTCGAGCATCGGGCCGAGGACCTCGCCCAGCCCGTGCTCCACGCCTCGGAAGGTGAGCGGCGATGAGTAGCGCCAGGTGGGGCCGCCGTCGGCGTCACACTCGATGTCCAAGGTGACCACGAGGCGGTCCGGAACGTCCCCGTCGTTCAGCACAGGTCGGAAAGCGAGACGCCTGTCGGCGCCACCAGCGGCGGGGGGGAGTCAATAAAGGTGCGGAACCACATCTCGAGAGCCACAAGGGCGAAGATGCGGGTGCCGTGGCGGCTGCGTCCATTGGCGTGAGAGCCGAGGAGGTCGTCGATGACCTCGCCTCGCAGAACACTGCGTACCGCTGCCCCCGGGGGAGCGAGCATGGAGGTGGCGAGGGGGTGCAGTGTCGTACGGAACCATCGGTCCAGGGGGACGCCGAAGCCGCGCTTGGGGCCGTCGAGGACGGCGTCGGGGACGATGCCGCGAAAGCGTCGCGAAGCGCCAGCTTGGCACCGCCAGGACCGACCTTGCGCGCCGTCGGCAGTGAGGCGGCCAGCTCCACCAGCTCGTTGTCGAGCAACGGGCTGCGGGCCTCAAGGGAGGCGGCCATGGTCGCCACGTCGACCTTGGCCAGCAGGGCCCCCGGCAGGTAGGTGGCGTAGTCAGCCGCCTGCCCTCGCCACACCGGGTCGCCTCCGTCGTCACCGAGCGCCTGGCGGAGAAGGCGTTGGGTCGGCCGGTCCTTGATGGCGGCGCGCATGGCCGGCGTGTACGCCCGCAGCAGGAACGCCTCCGGGAAGATCTCCACACCCGCTTCGTAGGCCTCGGGTGACCACCCGGAGCGGGCGAGGGCCATGTGCCGGGCCAGGGCGAGAGGGTTCGCCGGGTTGAGGGAGGGTGGGATGGCGCGGGCGCCGATCCGCAGGAGGGCAGCTACGCCCGCGTTGACGTCACGCCCGAGCCGCTGCACCCGGGGGTAGCCGGCGAAGGCCTCGTCACCCCCGTCGCCATTTAGTGCCACCGTCACATGGCGACGCGTCTCCTGGGCCAACAAGAGCGTGGGCAGCGATGAGTTGTCGGCGAAGGGCTGGTCGTGGTGCCAGGTCACCAGCGGCAACAGGCCGGCGACATCGGGCTCGACCACGATCTCGGTGTGGTCGGTGCCGAGGGCGCGAGCCGTCTCACTCGCCAGCGCCCGCTCATCGCGCTCGCCCTCGTGGAACCCGATGGTGAACGTGCGCACCGGCCCGCTGGCCTGCTCGGCCATGGCAGCTACGACGCAGGCCGAATCTGTTCCACCGGAGAGGAAGGCGCCCACGGGCACGTCGGCGACCATGCGTAGGCCGACCGCCTCCCGCACCATCGCCCCGACCAGCGCGGCCGCCTCCCGCCGGTCGACATCGAGAGCGGGGGGGCGGGTCAGGTGCCACCACTGCTCGAGGACCTCGCCGTCGTCGTCCAGGCAAAGCTGGTGGCCGGGGGGCAGCGCCCGCACCCCCACGAATGCCGTCCACGGTGCGGGAACGTACTGGAGGCACAAGAAATGGTGGATGGCCTCGAAGTCCGGTTCGCGGGGCACCGACCGGTCGGCAAAGAAGGCCTTGATCTCCGAGGCGAACCGCAACGACGAGCCATGGCGGAGGTAGTAGAGCGGCTTCTTTCCCAGCCGGTCACGGGCGACAAGGAGACGCCGGCGCGACTCGTCCCACACGGCGATCGCGAACATGCCACGCAGGCGGTGGAGGAAGGCGTCGCCATGCTCCTCGTAGAGATGGGGGAGCACGTCGGTGTCCGACCCGGAGGCAACCCGGTGACCCTTGGCCTCCACCTCCGCCCGCAGGGCAGCGAAATTGTAGATCTCGCCGTTGAGCACGACCGCGATTCGCCCGTCCTCGCTGTAGGCAGGCTGGTGGCCGTGCAGCACATCCTGCACGGCAAGCCGGCGCACGCTGAGCGCGCAGACAGGCCCGGCATGCAGCCCCCCCTCGTCCGGCCCTCGGTGGCGGAGCACCTCGGCCATGGCCACGGCCATGTCCGGGTCCACACCGCGGGCAAAGTCCACAATGCCAGCGATGCCGCACATGTCAGTTCGGTCGCTTGTGGGCCACCAGCACCAGGTTCTCGCCGCTCCCATGGACACCGGCTCGGCTGAGGGCTCGCTTCACCAGGGCGAGGAGGCGACCCTTCCAGTTGAGCGCGGACCAGGTCGCGAAGGGACGTTCGGTGATCGAGTCAACATCGAAGCGAGGCGCGACGGTCGCGGCGAGCCGGGCGGCGTCGAAGGATTGAAGGTGGCCCCAACGGTGAAACCGGGAGCCGCAGTCCGGGCAAACCACAACATGGGCGACGAGGTCCTCCCTGGCCGGGACCGTTACCAGGAGTCGACCACCCGGCACCAACACGCGTGCCGCCTCCTCCACGGCGCCCACAAGGTCGTCGTCGGGGAGGTGCTCGAGGACCTCGGAGGCCACGACCACGTCGAGGCTCCCATCCGAAAAGGGCATCGCTTGAACGTGGCCCGTTCGTGCCAAGTTCCCGAGGCCCAAGGAGCCCCGCACCCGCTCGATGGCGGCCTCGTCAGGGTCGAGGCTGTGCACCAACGCCCCGCGCTCGGTGGCCAGCCGTTCGAACGTGCCCGCCCCTACGCCCACGTTCAGCACCCGCTCGCCCGGCCGCACAAGCGAAACAAGGAAGGAGAGGCGGGCCTCGGCTCCTGCGAATGACCCCGGCGCTTCGTTCTGGTAGTACTCCCAGATCCGCTCTTGGCCGGTCACGACAGCACTGTAGCGAGGGTCGCGGCTTGAGCGGGCTACACCGCCCGGAGCTCGCGTTTGTCCGTGGAGGCATGGAGCGGGGAGACGTGGCTAGACGCCGTAGTATTCGCGATACCAGTCGACGAAGCGGCTAACGCCTACCTCGACGGGTGTCGCCGGTGAAAACCCGATGTCGCTGGCTAAGTCGTCAACCTCGGCGAAGGTGGCCGGAACGTCGCCCGGTTGCATGGGCAGCAGGTTCAGCTCGGCCTTCCGGTCCAGCGCATCCTCGATAATCCGAATGAAGGCCATCAGCTCGACGGGGCTGTTGTTGCCGATGTTGTAAAGGCGGTATGGCGCAGCGCTGGTCGCGGGGTCGGGGGCGTCGCTGGACCAGGCAGAGTTCGGGGTGGCGATGTTGTCGAGCACCCGCACGACGCCCGCGGCGATGTCGTCGATGTAGGTGAAGTCTCGGCGCATCTTTCCCTCGTTGAACACGTCGATGGGCCGGCCCTCGAGAATCGCCTTGGTGAACAGGAACAGCGCCATGTCGGGCCGGCCCCACGGTCCGTAGACGGTGAAGAACCGAAGCCCGGTAGTCGGGATCCGGTAGAGGTGGCTGTAGGTGTGGGCCATCAGCTCGTTGGCCTTCTTGGTTGCGGCGTAGAGACTCACAGGGTGGTCCACGTTGTCGTGTACCGAGAACGGCATCGTGGTGTTTGCCCCGTAGACCGAGCTGGACGAGGCGTACACGAGGTGGTCGGCGCCTCGATGCCGGCACGCCTCCAGGATGTTGAGCGTGCCGGTCACGTTGGAGTTGACATAGGCGTGAGGGTCGGTGAGGGAGTAGCGAACTCCGGCCTGGGCGGCGAGATGCACGACGCGGCCCGGTGAATGGTCAAAGGCTCTGTTCACCGCCGTGGCGTCGGCCAGCTCTCCGCGGACCATCTCGAATCCATCGCTTCGAGCCAGTCGGGCGAGGCGGGCCTCTTTCAGCGCCGGATCGTAGTAATGGTTGAGGTTGTCGAAGCCGATCACCTGGTCGCCTCGATCAAGCAGCACGCGACTGACGTGTGAGCCGATGAATCCGGCAGCGCCGGTGACGAGAACTCTCACGTTGCGACCCTATGTGAGGGTGTCCGTCGGAGACTCGGCCAGAATGGCGTGGTGTCAAGATCTCGGTCAGGGCAAAACACACGCTTGGCCCTGATCATGGCGGCCGGGCTAATGGCTCTGGTCGCGACAGGCACGGCAGCGCCGGCAAGGGCCGGGGCCGCTGCCGGCGAAGGCATGGAGCCGCTCGGGGTGACGGCTCCCACCGCGGTCACCAGCGCCGGCCCCGGGAATCAGTACAGCTACTCGTCCCCATCGGTGGTGGTGGACCCGGATGACCCACTGCGGCTCTATGTCGCCGCCGTCGAGCTACGCACCCGCCGGTGCGTGTTCTTCCGATCCAGCGACGGTGGCCGGACCTGGAACCAGCCCGCCGGGTCCCCGTCCCTGGCCTCCTTTCCCTTTTGCACCCATACGTCCCAGTTTCTTCCCATGACCCTGCTCGCCATGGGCCGGGACAAGGCCATCTACTACGTGCACCAGGGGTGGTCGCATCAGGACGACGGCGAGGTGAAGACCACCAGTGTCTTCCTCGCCCGTTCCACCGACGGGGGCGAATCCTGGGCAGTGACCGCGGCCCACGACGCCAGGCGCCTCGCCGTCGGTGGCGACGAGATCAACTACCCCATTGACGTGGTCGTCGACCCACGCGCCGCGGCCGGTGACGTGGTGTACGTGAGCTGGACGGCCACCTACCCCGGATCGGCTCCGTCCCGGCCGCCCCAGCCGTTGATCGCCGTGTCGCTCGATGCGGGTGGGTCCTTCTCCAAACCAAAGAACGTCACGGGTCGTTTCTTCGACGACCCCGCCAATATCAGCGGCGAGATTCCTCCGGCACTCAAGCTCAGGCAACATCTCGGCGGCCGCGATCCCGACCTGGCTCTTGACGGCCGTGGGAACCTGTATGTGGCTTGGGTGCGGACGAGCGCCGTCCTCGATCCCGTGCCGCCTCACCCGAGGTATCTGTCTCGCTCGTCAGACCGCGGCAGGACCTTCAGCGTTAGTGAGCTCACTCCACCAAGTCATTTCCCGGGACCGGGACCGGTGATCGAATGGAGCCCGCGTGGCGGCGCCCACGGCAGCCTGCATCTGGTCTACGAAGACAAGGTCGTGCCAGACCAGGGTGACCGCGACGTGCTGTATCGGCGATCAACCGATGCGGGCACCAACTGGAGCGACGCCAGGGCTCTCAATGATGACGACCCCTCCCAGCTTTTCGTCCAGGTTCTGCCCAACCTCAGTACGGCTCGTGACGGGCGCTTGGACGTGGCCTGGTGGGATCAGCGCGATGCCAACGGGCGCTATGCCGTCGATCTCTACAGCGTCTCCTCGCCCGACGGTGGAGCGAACTGGTCACGCAACGTCCGATTGACAGATCGGTCCATCGACAGAAGGTCAGGGTCGTGGGTGGACCACCACGGAGACACCCGTCAACGCCCGGCGACCGCTTCTGCCACCGCTCTTCTCCACGCCGTCTGGGACGACACGAGGGGTGGCGGAACAACAGATGGTGAACAGAGTTTGTGGACCACGACCGTGCAGTTCGCCAACCTGGCCGACAGTCGGCCGACCGCCTGGAGCACTTACGGGGTGGCAGCGGCGAGTGGCCTGGCTATCGGGGTGTTCGCCACAGCCGCGCTGATGGTGCGACGGCGCGCGTCCTCGTCACGATGATGGCGCCCAGCGCGGCCATGGCCATCGCGACCAGCACGAGCTTGGGAAGGTCGCTCTCCGGCGCGGTCACCTGAAGTCGGGTGAGCCGGCCGGCTTCGGCCTGCTCCGGTGGCTCGCGCGTTGCTGGGGTTTGGCCGGGAACGACGACCTCGATCGCGGCCCGAGCCGGCACCCCCCAGATCGGCTTGCCGGCGGCGTCGGCCTGGGTGGCGACAACCACATAGTGCCCCGGTTCGGCATCAGAAGGCACGGTCAAGCTGCCGGCGATCTCTCGCCAGAAGCTGTGGCCGAAGTCGGTGAGGCCAGCCGGAGGCAGTGTCGCAAGAACCGGGCCGTCCGCTGAGGCCCAGTGCAACGACACGGTATGGGTGTCGTTGTAGTACGCCCCGCTGAAACTCACCTGCTGGCCAGGACTCACGGTGGTATCGGTCAATTCCAAAGAGGCGAGCGCTACACACGCGAACGCGCCGGAGGCCACCGCCAAACTCACTACACAAGCGCCTAGCGATCCGACGCAATAAACGGCGAATCGACCCGCGACATCGACCGGGCTCTGGGCTCGTTCAGACCGCACCCTAAGAACTTTCCGCCAGGACGCGGTTCAGCTGGGCTCGCAGCGCTGGGTCGAAGGGACGGACGCGCACCGCCCGGCGCAAGACGCTGACGGCCGCAGCGCGGGCGGCGCCCGTGGCCGCTTGACGCGGGTCCAGCTGGTCGATGGCGAGCAGAACCTTGGCGTAGTTTTGGAGCAGCTGGGCGTCGCGTGGAGCAAGCTCCACGGCACGTCTGTAGCGCGCCCACGCCTGGTCGAGCGTCGTCAGCTGCTGTGGAGAGCGTGGAGGAAGTTGTAGGGCCAAGTCGAACTTGGCACCGGCCAGCACTCCCACATACCTGGGCTGCCAGGGATTGAGCGAGATCGCCCGTTCCATCTTCTCTCCGGAGCGATCAATTAGCCGTTCCGCCTTGCCTGAGTCGGCCGGGCCGAGCGACCTCGCCACTCCGTTGTCCCTGAGGGCGGACCAGTAGTGGTGGTCGGCTCGATAGGGACGGGTGGCCACGCTGGCGAAGGCCACGACACTGAAGGCAGCAGTGACAACCATCGCACCAGTAACGAGTCGGCTTCTCGCCGGGGCGGGCCGAGCCGGTGTCTTCTTCGCCCCCCGGGACCCATGTTGACGGTGGATCTGCGGCCCTCGAAAGGTATCCGGCGCCATCGCAGCCCGGACGACCACGCACGACAACGCCAGCAGGACCCAGAAGGCGAATGACAGGCCGATCTGCTGGATGTCGAAACTGCCCTGGACGAGGTAGGCGACGAGGCCGGCAGCCACCGCGGTGAGAGCGAGTCGCGCCTCGCGGGCTTGTTCCCGGCCACCATCGCCGGCGTCGCGCTCAAGTGACCGAAGCCGCCTGAGCGCTCCGATGACGCGAATGCTGGCCAGGGTGAGGACGGCAAGGAAGAGCAGCAGACCTGGGTAGCCCTGGGTCGCCAGGTAGTTCATGAAGACGTTGTGGGGCCCGTTGGTGGGAACCGGCTGGTACGACGGGTAGAGGCTCTCGAAACCCTCAGGCCCCGTTCCCACGACGGGATGGTCGTTCGCCATCCGGACCGCAGCCTTCCAAAAGGTGGTTCGCTGGCTCGCTGTGGTGCCGGCATCGAAGTCGATGATGGACCGGAACTGGCTTGCAATCTCCTGGGCGGAACCCAGTACGAGCGCCGCTGACAACACCACGACGAGCACGCCCGCCATCACCGACAGCGTAATCCTGGGGCGATGGCGAATCTCAGGGAACATCAACACGGCCAGGGTTGCAAGAGCAGCGAGAGCAGCGAGCCACGCCCCGCGGGTCGTGGTTTGCAACAGCTCGAGCACCAGCACGGCGGCGATCACGAGGATGACGGCGCGTACCCACCAGCGGCGGTGGAGTATGAGCAGCACCATCCCGATGGGCAGGATGATGGCGAAAAATCCGGCTAGGTGGTTGGGGTTGCCGAAGCTCGACCAGATCGATGTCCCTGTGGCGAAGCTGAGCGACCTTCCCCAATCGACCCAGTCCCATCGGCCGCCCCATGTCCGGTCGTGGAGCTGGAAGAACCCGTACAGCACGGTGAGCCCCCCGCCACCGAAGTACAGGACCGACAGGACGGTCTTGAGGTCGGCGACGGGGAACGCCTCGGCGGCGGCGAAGAACACTAAGGTCAAGGCCAGCGCCGTGAAGAACCCGTCGTAGGATTGGTAGGAGCCGAGGAGGCTGAGGCGGGGGTTGAGGCTGGTAGCTGTCGTCACCGCGGTCCAGCAGAGGAGGGCGATAACCGGCCAGTGGAGCCCGTTCCGCCAGTTCGGAACGACCCGACTGTGTGCCGCCTGGAGCGTCCAGAGGACTACAAAGGCGAAGGCGCCCACCACGACGATGCTGTACTTGGCGATGTTGAACACATCGACGGTGCGGGGATCGAAGGCGGCGGGCATGAGGACCAGGAGGGCGAGCAGCACGGCCCGCCGGGCCGTCCCCCACAAGTCGTCGCTCCTGGCGAGACGGCGCGTGGCAACGGCGACACCGACTACTGCGACGCCGACGGCCAAGAGGAAGGCGACCGAAGTAGGCGCCCGCAAGACCTGCATGGCCCATAGCAGGAGTACCAACGTCCACAGAGCGCCGACGGCGAGGAGGTAGGGAAGCAGGCGGCGGGTGGATCGCCCCTCGGCTTCTTCTGCCGGGCGTGGTTGGGCGAGACTCGCTACTACGGCGGCGTTACCAACTGCCCGCTGAACGTGTCTCTTGCGACTCGATTTACTACGCGACATCGACCGGGTCGCTCCAGATGCTGTTAGCCGCACGAGAAGCCAGGAAACCTCGGGCCATGACGAGCAGACCGCATAGCACGAGGGCGACGGCCCCGACACGCAACAAAGCCCTGATCGGCGCAGCGAGGCCCCTCGGCGGGGAGAGCCTTACCAGGGCGAGGACGATGTCTTGTTTGTTGGATGCCTCAGTGCCGACCCGGGTGTCGCTCCAGACAGCCAGGGCCAGCTTGTCGGTGGAAACCAAGCCGAGACGGCTGCCCAGGTCTGCGAGTCCGCGGCTGGCGCCGAACCCGAGCCTCGAGTCGAACGGCTTGTCGGAGACCCGCACGCTTCGTGAGAAACTGGCCGCAGCGTCGAACGACGACTGCAACGACACCTCGTTCATCACGTCGGCTCGATCAGAACGACGGTCGTAGTACGCCACGTCGAGCCGTCCGTCGGGGGACACCGCGAGCCGCGGGCGGTACTGGGAGGTGTTGTCTCCCCGAGCAGTGTCGTTTACCCGCTCGGGGTCTCGCCATGTGGCCCCAAGGTCAGACGACGACCACACCCACACATCGGCATCGCCGAGGCGTCCGTCGGTAAACCCTGCGTAGACGCGGCCCCGCTGGGCATCCACGGCCAGAGACGGATAGGGCGGGAGGAACACGATGAAGCGTTCAGTGGGGACCACCTGGTCCTCGACGACCGACTCCTTCCAGGTCGATCCTCCATCGGAGGACCGCGCCAGCACCAACGACCAAGTGCGGACGTAGGGCTCACCGCCCTTGCCCTCGTGGCCACCTCGATAGTCGAGGGCATCCTCGCCCACATCGAGGTACAGGGCATAGAGGTTTCCTTTGAGACCGGCCGCCATCGACGGGGCCACAACGCGCTTGCGAGACTCGCTGCTCACCCGGACCGGAGCGTCCCAGGTGGCTCCCTCGTCTGCTGATTTCATGAACAAGATGGGGTTGCCGTCGTCGGGAAAAGACAGGCTCCCTACGCTGCTGGCCTTGAGCCAGCTGAGGTACAACCGCCCGGGTGTGGCCGGGTCGGCCAGGAGGCGGACCTGGAATGCCAGGGCGCCCACGGGAATCGGGCTCGGAGGCGAGAGGGTACGTCCACCGTCGGTGGAGGTGGACAGCCACACGTTGTTGGGCACATTGGCGCTGCCCTTCAGGGTGACAAACGAGACGTAAAGCGTCCCGTCGGCGCCGAAGGCGGCATCCGGGACGTAGCACTTTGGTTCCTCGCCAGGCGGAACCGACAAGGGTGTCTGAGCCCAGCTTCCCCCACCGTCGAAGGACAAGTGCAGGGCGCAGGAGAAAGCGGGAAGATCGATGCGGTTCGCGATGGCGATGTTCGAGCCGTCCACCGGGTTGCGAACCACCGTGGGCGAGTTGTGGGCGCTGATGTCAGCGAGGTTGGAGGCTCCGGCATTGACCGGCAGGTTGCCGCCGACCACCCGGGCAGAGGCTTCTGACTCGAACCCGGTGGAAAGCACGCCGGCCCCGGCACCCGACAGCACCAGAGCGGCGGCGAACAGAGTGCGTAACGGTGTCAGACGCCTACGCCTGACCTGCTTCGTCGCTGACGTCATGGTGGCGTGTGCGCTTCCCGTGGGTTGCTCCGTCATGTCTCACCATAGCTGCGGTGGACGGGCAATACGGGGCACGATCCCGCCCAGCGGGTTGCCCCGTCTAGCGGAACCCGGCTTGCGCAAAAAGCCGCTTACGGCGCAGCTCGGCGACGGCGAAGCCGGCGAACATGGCCACCATGCCCGAGCCCAGGAGGCCCACGCCAAGAGCGGGAGCCGAGCCTTTACCATTCGGAGCGGCGTCGGCAACGAGATTGTCATCGAGCAGGAGGGAGGGCTTGGTCTCCGAGGCGAAGCCGCTCCAGGTGTCGCCCGACGCGGTGCCGGCGGATGCACTAACCACACCGGGTTCGGGCGCGGACGGGGCCTCGGCCTCAGAGCCGCCGAAGACCACTTGGCCCGAAGCGGTGGTCAGTGCCGCTGGATTGGCCGATGCGGCCCGCGCTGTGGCGGGTGACGGGGCGCCGGCGGCGACCGTGCTCGGCGTTGTCTGTGCGGTCACGGGAACGACAACGGCAGTGTCTCTGGCCTCATCGCTCCTCGCCACAGTCGGCGGGGTGCTGGCCGATGCTGTCGGCTGGCCTTCGATCCGACCGCCCTCGGTGGAGCCCTGCACGGCGGTGGTGGGGTGGGCACCCTTTTCTGTACCGCTGGAACCCTGGGTGGTCGCCCCGGCGCTCGCGGCGGCGGGCGAGTCTTCATCGGCACCGCTGGCCGCGGAAGATGTGCGTCCGGCGGTCGGCGACGTGCCGGACGCCGGCGAGGCGGATTGAGGGGCCTCGGTGACCTCGAAGGCCACTGACGAGGTGGCGCTTCCCAGCGTCTGGGAAACCATGATGTAGTGGACCCCGACGGGTGCCTCCGGGATCGTCACGTCCACCGAGAAGTCCGGGCCCGTGGCGTCTCCCAGCTTGGCGCCGGTCCTGGAGTTCCAGCGGACCTCGACGGGGCCGGCGCCGAAGCCGGTGCCGTCGACTCCTACGGTGGTCCCAACGAGCCCGGCCGACTGGCCGTTCTTCAGTGTCGCCCGAGCCTGGACGCACGCTCCGGCGATGGCGGGTGCGAGCACAACGACCACGACGGCCACCGACGCCGACAACACGCGAATCCGGTTGGTGCGCATCTCCACCCTCGCTCTCAGTTCGTTGAAACCGCTCCCGAAAGGCGGCTCCAGCCAGTTCCAGCATGACGGCTGGGTGTAGCGGGGTCAATACTGAAAATGACGTATATATCAGTCCCGGATGATCCCGAAGTTCCGCGCAGTGGATATGGCGGCCCGCTGTGAATGCGTACCGGTTTTGTGAAGAATGCGCTGCACATGGGTGCGAAACGTAGATAGACTGATGAACAGCGCCGCGGCACCCTCAGCGACTGTCGTCCCCTGGGCCAGGAGTTGGAGTATCTCGATTTCACGCGGCGTGAGGCGGGCAAGTTGCTCCAACAACTCGCTGCCGTGCTCGCGTCGCCCGCGCATCCTGTCGATCAGTTCCCGAAGAGCCTCGGCCAACACCGGAGCCTCTCCCTCGTTAGCACGGCGTATGGCCTCCGCCACCTGATCCACGCGGCAATGTTTGGGAATAAATCCCACGGCCCCGGCCGCGATCACGCGTTCAATGTCGCCAGGCGGGTCGAACCAGGGCTTGTTGGACAAAAACCAGGACAAGAAGATGACCTTGAACCCCTCGAGTTCGCGCAACACCTCCGCGCTGGAATGCGGGCCGTCGATGCCGGCCATCCAGTAGTCGAGCACCACCACATCGGGCCGATGCCGCTTCACTGCCTCGATGGCGTCGGGGCCGAAGCTACAGCGCTCGTTGACGATAACCAGGTCACCACAGCGTCCGAGCGCCACGCTGAGCGACTCTGACAGCAAGGGCTGCGCATCGGCCACCAACACCGTGATTGTCATTGGCTCAACGCCATCCCTGGCGTCCAGTCTAGTTCTAGTGACACGTCGGGGGGCACTGGCCATTCGTTTGGCCAATGCCCCCTCGACAAATCCGCCCGCGTCCGCGGTCTACCCGGTGTAGCGGGTCACGAAGGCATCGCCCGTCATGTTGTAGGTGCCGTCATAGGCACTTGAGGAGGTCGGGAAGTTGCTCGACAGCGTCCTGCCGGTCACGGTCGCCGTGCCCGCGTTGCCGACGCCGACACCTGCCCCCCAGTCGTCGCTGCTGCCCCCGAGGAAGGCGGAGTACACCAGGCCCGAGCCCGAGGTGTTGACCTTGGTGAAGAAGGCGTCTGGGATGTAGATCGTGTGCTCCTCGCAGTACGCCGCCTGGCTGGCCTTGCAAGGCGTGGCCGTTGGCGTCTCCGGGCGAGTTTCTTCGAAGGTGTAGCTGTTGCAGGTGCCGTCGAAAGGCCGGCCGTCGGCAGGACTGGCGGTATCGGTCCCACATGTGGTGTCCCCGCCGCCTTCGGTCGGGAACGGCTCGTGCACACATCCCCCGTCTTCGCAGCTACCGTCGTAGGCGCTGGTGGAAGTCAGGACGACTCGTCGACTGCCTGAGTAGGTGTAGCCGGTGACATACGCGTTGCCATCGTCGTTGACGGCGATGCCCTTGGCGGCGTCGTGGTCGGAGCCGCCCAGGTAGGTGGAGTAGTCGAGCGTGGAGCCCGCAGCGTTGAGCTTGGTGACGAAGGCGTCCGAGCACGGAAGCTTCTGTAGGTAGAACAGCTGGAAGTCGCCAGGGGTTCGCCACGGCTGGGTGCTGGAGCGACCGTCCCTGGTCTGGCCGCAGTTCCCCGCCTTTCGCTTCGTCTGGTAGGCGCCCGACGTGGTGGGGAAGTTGTCGGCGAAGGTGGAGCCGGTCACATAGGCCCTCCCCTCGCTGTCAACGTCGATGCCCGTCCCTGTGTCCGCTCCGGCCGCGGCCCGGGGCGAACCCGCGTAGGGGATGTCCGGGTTGCAGACCTCACCGATGTTGATGCAGACGTTGGTAGGGCTGTTCGTCGCCGGCGGCACGGCAGGCACCTGCCACGGCGGCGACTCTGGGAGCAGGTAGCCGTCGCCGTCGAGGGGGTTGAGGTCGTCGCCGTTGGCGTCGCCGCCGAGGAAGGTGGCGTAGGCCAGCGACGAAGTCCCGCTCCAGGCGGGGTTGAATTTGGATACGAAGCCGTCGCACTCGTTGGGAGCGGTGGTCTGGTCGTAGGCCCCGCCGGTGGCGGTGAAGGTGCCTGCCGCGCCCGTCGAGCATGTCTGGCCTGTGATGTATGCGCTTACGGTGGTGGTGCCCGCTATCGTGCCGACCGCGATCCCACTGCCGATGTCGGTACCGGGGCCGCCTTGGAACGAGGAGTAGTCGAGGCTCGCAAGGCTCGAACTCAACTTGCTTACGAAGGCGTCACAGCTGCCGTTGGCGGAGGCGTCGTAGGCCCCGGCGGTGGTCGGGAAGGCGGTCGCCCCGCTGGCGCACGTCTGGCCGGCGACATAGGCGTTGCCCGAGGAATCGAGGGCGATCCCGTTGCCCGCATCGGTGCCGGTGCCACCCAGGAACGTGGAGGACGACACAGTCGACAAGGTGGGGTTGAGCTTGGCCACAAAGGCATCGCATCCCACGGTGGTGGTGGTGTCGTAGCCCCCGGTGGCAGTGAAGGTGCCGGCCGCGCCAGTAGCACACGTCTGGCCGGTCACATAGGTATTGCCGCTGGAATCCACGGCGACCCCGTTGCCCAAGTCGGCCCCGACGCCGCCTAACAACGTCGCGTATTTGAGCGAGGAGGTCCCACTCAAGCCGGTGTTGAATGTGGCCACGAAGGCATCACAACCCCCGTTGGCGGAGTTGTCGGCGCCGGTGACCGTGGTGCTCGGGAAAGAGGTGTTGGTCGCGCAGGTCTGACCCGTGACCGTCGCGGTCTTCCCGTCAGCGGAGACAGCCACGGCTCGAGCGTCGTCGTACAATGCGCTGCCCAGGAAACTGGAGTAGGGGGGGACAGGATCGACTGAGCCACCCCCGCCGGGACAGGCTCCAGCACCCTGAATGTTGGTGGGACTGCTGGTTGTGTAGTCGCGAGCGGGAAGAGGCGGCAGTGTACCCAGAGGGGGAGGAGGCGGCAGTGTAGGCGCTGTGTGATTCGTCCAGGTGTTTGCCGGGGGACAAGGATGGCTGTCGTGCAGATCGAACCCAACCGCGCCAAGCACTCCGTTCTGTACGCACACAGCGGGAAGGCTGGGGGTCACGCCGGGGTTAACTTTGGCTTCGTTGTTGCCCGACTGGTTGTTGTCGATGGTGTTGCCGTGCCCGTAGACGGCGATGCCGTCAGCCAGGTTGGCACACACCGTGTTGTTGCTGATGGTGTTGCCCGAAGTGTCGGTAGAGCAGTGATCGCCTGCAGCACCTGGGCAGTCGTGGGTGCCGCTCGCCGGCCTAGCGAAAAGCCTGATGCCGTCGCGGCGGTTGGCCTCGACCGTGTTCGAACCGATCGTGTTACCGGTGGGACCCTCCGTGCCGGTGACGGCCATGACGGCGATCCCGTCTGTCCCGTTCTCCGTCACGGTATTGCTCGTGATCGTGTTGTTGTCGGGCGCATTGTCGGCGCCCGCCAGTGGTTCCAGACGGATACCGTGGGCTTGTAGCGGTGTGTCGTCAGGCACAACGTTCGCAGAAATCAGATTGCTTGTTATCGTGTTACTGTCGGAGTCGCCGATCAAATAGATGCCGGCGTACGGGCCGTTACCGACGACCTTGTTGTTGGTGATGGTGTTGGTGTGAGCCTGGTTGGCGGTGGACCCATCCACCCCAATGCCGTGCCCGTAGTCGGACAGCAGCGAACCCACATTGCCGATGACGTTCACGTTCGCCACCATGTTGTTGTTGCCCTCGATCATGATGCCAGCGTTGAAGCCGGTCACGAGGTTGTTAGCCCCCGTGGTATCTGTGATAGTCACATTCGACACCCCGGCGGCGATTCGGATTCCGGCGTTCATCTCGGTGGCGTTGCCGTCACCAATGATCTTACGGCCGCCGAGGTTGAGGGTCACGCCGTTGGTGGTGATGATGATTCCGCCACCCGGACACGGACCGACATCGTGCGCCAAGGTCAAGGAAACCGCGATATTCCAGGGCGCCGCGGCACAAGCGGTGATCGGGTCGGTGGGATCAGGCACAGCGTGGTTGGCGTTCGCCGTGCTCGGCAAGCCGATACTGGCGATCACCCCCAAGGCCACAAACACGGCTAGTTTCCTGACGGACCGATTCATTTTGCCCTCCCCTTATCACCATGGAACTCGAATGGTCGGCGGTGCTCAGTGAGTACCGCCGGACCCACTATGCCCGGCCTGTCTGGTCTAGGTCAATACTGAAAACGCTTGATGTTTAGAACATATAGCCGGGCCGATCCCGCGAGGGAGAACAGTCGTTCAGCGTTCGTTGACGGACAGGGTGGTCGCGATATATGCAAACGCCCAAATGCCTTCGCCCACGGCCAGGTCCTGGGACTGGCGGTAGCCCGACACCTGGTAGCCACCCGCCCCACCGTTAAGGCTCGGGTTCCAGCGGGCGGTGAAGTCGTGGCCGGTTATCGTCGCCGGGCCAACCCCCGAAGGGTTGCCCACCATCGAGGCTCGGTAGGCGCCCAGGGCGAAGCTGGCCGAGGGAGACCCGGCGCCGGACAGATCCACCAGGCGGGGGCACCAGCCCCAAGCCCAATAGCCCCGCCCTGCCTCCACCGGCGCATCCGGCGCGTGGTCGGCGTAGGCGCCCCCGGCCCCCTGGTCGAACCAGGAGAACAGGCGCGAGTGCGCCCTGGCGTTGGTGCCTGCGGGCAGAGCCACGAGCGAGTAGCCGGCCGGGTAGGCGACCTGGCCCGAGGCGGGCTCGGCCAACTTGGCCACACAACCGGCCCTTAGCGTGGTGGCGCTGACCGAGGCGGAGATGGGGCCGAGATTGCCGGCCTCGTCCCTGGCCCGCACGGCGAAGTGGTATGTGGTGTTGGGATCGAGGCCGCTGACGACCATGCCGAGGGGATCGCCGACGCGAGCGGGCGTGAAGCGACAGAGCCCCTCCCCACACACCGGCATCGCCGCATCGAAACCCGCTTCATCGGCGATGGGTGAGCTGGATCTCCTGATCAGGTACTGGGCGGCCGGGGGCGGGGCGGCGGCGTTGGACCCGGCGGCACCAAAGATCAACTCGATCTCACTGGCGGACACCGCGGTGGCCACTAGGTCGGCCACAGCTTCGGGATCGACAGAATGGGTTACGTCCGAAGCACCGTTGGAAATCTCCCCCAGGGTACCGGCATCATCTACTGCCTTGATGGCGTAGTGGTAGCGCGTGTCGGGCAACAGCCCACCGACCGCGAGCTCCAGCTTGATGCCCACGGTGGCCGGCTCGAAGCCGCCGCACACGCCGTCGTCGCACAGCGACCTGGCCGCATCGAAGTTGTCGGCACCGATGGGCGATGTCGACTGCTTGACCACATAGGAGCGCGCCGGTGCGCCGATGCCGCCCGCCGCCCCCGGAGCCGAGAAGCTCAGCTTGATCTGGGTGGTGGAAATAGCCTCGGCAATCAGGTCGGTCACCCCGGCAGGCCGGCCGGTGACGAACGGAAGGGGGGCGACGCCCACACCAACCAGGTTGCGGGCCACCCGCACCGGGGTGATGGAGGACGGCATCGAAGGGCTCACTGCCTGCATCTCTCCATAAGAGACGAAGGTGGCCGGCGCCGGCGTACGCCCGAACAGGACCTGGGCGCCCTCGGTGAAGCCGCCCCCGGTGAGGGTGACGGGGACGCCGCCTTGAACGGGCCCTCGGGTGGCGCTGATGGCCGACACCCACGGCGGGGGGGTGTAGAGCGTGCCACGGTAGGTGGGGGTGGCTCCCGTCTTGGAGCCAACCAGGACAAGGCCACACTTGGCACCACATATGGCCGGTTCCGCGCCGAAGCCATACGCCCGGCTCGATAGGAGTACCGCTCCCTCGGCCAGATTGCCGGCGGTAGCGGGCGCTGGCCACCCGGGGAACACTGGAACTGTTCCCGCCAGCTGCCACCGACCTGACCCGGCACCAGCAAGAGGATCATAGAGTTCCGCAGACACGACCGCATTCAGTTCATTGTCGATGCTCCTGGTGCCACCGACGACGAGCACTTGGCCACTCGGCAATGCAATGGCAGTGTGGCTGTGGCGAATGCTCCGCATGCGACCAGTGGGGCGCCACTGCTTTGTCGCTGGGTCGAACACCTCGGCCGATCGATTTCCGTCGAGGCTGGTCGTGAGGGAGCGCCCCCCGCTCACCAGCACCTTGCCGTTGGCAAGTTGTGTCGCTGAATGGAAGGCACGGGGTGCCGCCATGTCGGCGACGGCTTCCCAAGTCCCTGTCGAGGGGTCATACAGCTCTGCCTTGGCGGTGATCTCCCCGCCGGCACGGCCGCCCGTCCCTCCGACCACCTGCGAGCCACCGGCGACCAGAATCTTGCCGCAATGCTGACCGCACCCGCTGCCGCTCAGCACCGTGGCGGTGTGGCCCTCGCCCCGGTAGAAGGAGGGTCCCGCGGTCGGGGTCCAGCGGCCGGGATGGACGCCGACCCCTGGAGCCGTGGCGGGTGGCGCGGCGACGGGAACCTTGGGATCGAACAGCTGGGCCGTCGGTCCCGTTACGACCAGAACCTTGCCGCAATAGTCGGGCGGAGGGGGGGAGGGGGTGTTGCAGGCGGGGGTTTCGAGCAGGGTCGCGGTGTGAGCTTCGTTAGCCCTCATCGCGATCGGGTCGAGAGCGGGAATCCAAGCGCCGGTCGCCGGATCGTATACCTCGGCGGTCACTCGGGCGACATTAGTAACATCGACTGTCCAGCCGACCACCAGCACCGAGCCGTCGGCAAGCAGGGTGGCGCTGTGCCCATAGCGAGTCTCAGTGAGCGGGCTCGGACAGGTGGAGGTGATCGTCGGGCAGGTGGCAGGGCTCCACGAGCCGGTCTTCGGGTCGAAGAGGCGCGTGGCGGTCGACGGCGGATTGGAGAGGTCCCCTCCGCCGACCAGGAGCACGTTGCCGCAGTAGCCAGGAGGAGGAACGCCGGTCTTGTGACAACTCGGGCCATCGAGCAGGGTCAGGGTCGCCCCGCTGAATGTGCCCGCCCCACCATCGGCCCCAACCGTGGCCCAGGCGCCCTGGTGATAGGTGTAGCGGGCATCGAGACCGGAGCGCGAAGCGGCCTGTGAGGTGCGCACGGAAATGGTCACGGCCTGCCCTGGGTCGTCGGGCACGGGGCTGACGGCGGTGATCATGGTGTCGGACACTGTCGTGAGGCTGGAGGACGAGACGGGCACGTCGCCGAAATGGACGCCTTCGGCCCCTGCGAATCCGGACCCGGTGATGGTCACGGGCGTTCCCGGTGGCCCCTCCCTCGGCTCAACCGCGACGACAGAGGGCCTGTCAACAACGGTGGGGTCGATCCTCGCCAGGAAGCCGTCGCTGCTGCCACCCCTCTCGTCCTGGAAAGGTTGGATAGTCGGAAAATCGTTCGAAACCGTCATCCCAGCGACGTAGGCGCCGCCTTCGTCATCAAGGGCGATGCCCCGAGCCCGGTCGTCACCGTTCGCCAGCGTGCCGTCCGTGGCCCCGCCCCCGAGGTGGGTGGACCACTCAAGTGCTGCGCCGTTGTCAGCCAGCTTGGCCACGAAGGCATCGGGCGCGGCGTCGCTAATGCCTGGACTGGGCGGTCTCAGCCGGTCCGCCACCGGGAAGTCGGCGGATCCGGAGAACCCGGTCACATAGGCTTCCCCGTCCTTGTCCACGGCGATGCCGGTTGCCGAGTCGGTCCCTGTGCCGCCCAGATAGGTGAGATACCGAACACCGAGTCCGGACGTGAAACTGGCCACGAAGCCGTCTGCTTTCGTGCCGTTCCTCGAGACCTGGAAGGTGGAGGTAGTGGTGGGCATGTCGAGGGAATCTGTTTGACCGACTACATAGACATTGCCCTGGGGGTCCACGGTGATCGCATTGGCGGTATCGCTACCGCTCTCACGCGGCTGCGTAACATCTTGGTTTACAGACCTACCGCCGAAGTAGCGGTGGCAAGCCCAAGACCCTGCGCTCGTAGACAGATTACTCAATCCAATGGAGCACTGGCTGGGGCGGAACTTCGCCAGGAAGCCGTCGGGCGCGCCATCAAACGACGTACCTCCCGGGCGGGTGAATTTAGTCGCGGACGAGCCGGCGATGTAGACCTCGCCGTCGGGACCCAGGGCGACGCCGGTGCCGAGATCGCGGCCCGGACGCCCGAAGTACATGCCGTAGGCCAACGCGGCGCTTCTTTGAGCTACATCGACAGTGGTGTCAATCTTTACCAGGAACGCGTCCGGCATGGGGTAGGCATCAATGCAGGGCGTGCCAATGTCGGCGTGCAAAGGGCAATACGTACTGGGAGTGAGCCCGGATCCCATCGTCTTGGGAAAGTTCGGTGATGTCGTGGAACCGGTGACGTACACATGGCCGGTGCCGTCGATGGCGATGGCCCGCCCGGCATCGACACCGCTCGGCTCGCGGGTGCCGGGATTACTAAAGGTTCCGTCACTTTGCGTGTTCCCTCTGTCGCCGCTGCCACCCAGATAGGTGGAGTAGACGAGGCCGGAGCCGGCAGGGTCGAGGGCCGTGACGAAGGCGTCGGAGGCGATGTATACCTCGGTCTCGTTGTGGGTGGAGAAGTCGCATTTCTCGTCATCCCGCGTTCCGCAGGTGTCGTCGTACGCGTTGGGGGTGGTGGGGAAGTCATTGGAGGTGGTGGCACCGGTGACGTAGGCCACGCCTGCAGCGTCCACGGCGATGCCCAGGCCAAAGTCGTCTCCGCCGGTGCCGTTCGGGTAGATGTATGCCCTCTTCAACGGTCCGGGGTCCGGCGTGCATTGGCCTGCGGCATTGGGCGTACAAGGCCGCGGCGGGCCATCCGGGTGCATGCTGCCGCCCAGGTAGGTGGCGTAGAGCAGTGAGGCCGCTCCGGTGGCGCTGGTGGCGAACTTGGCGACGAACACGTCGTTGGCCCGGGCGTCGTCTGCGGGGCCGGGCGAGGTATACGGGAAGTCGGCGGACTGTGTAGTGCCGGTGACGTAGGCGAAGCCGCCAGAGCGGCTCACCGCCACCGAGTTGGCCTCGTCAGCCCCGGTTCCCCCGAGATAGCTGGAGTAGGTGAGAACGGGGTCGATTACGAGGGGCAGCGACTCGTCATAGTTTCCGATGTCGAAACGCACCAGTTGGCCGTCTATACGGTAGGCCCCGCTTACCTCCCGGCGCTCGCCGTCGATCTGCTGGTATATCACGGGGCGTTTCTGGCGAAGGTCGCCGGCGCCGGTGGCCACCACCAGGTTGCCGCCAGGGTCAACTGACAACCCCCGATGTCCCTCGATAGAGA
This sequence comes from Acidimicrobiales bacterium, assembly GCA_035525365.1. GTDB lineage: Bacteria > Actinomycetota > Acidimicrobiia > Acidimicrobiales. Next base: position 33,796 of record DATLEK010000122.1, on the reverse strand, counting down.
TGGCAATGACCGAGGTGTCGGCACCGGGGGCCACGTTGAAGTCGTACTCGAGCCGCTGTTCGGCGTCGCCGTAGTAGACGACATCGATGCCGGGGTAGACATCCCGATAGCTGACCTTGGCGAATCCCGGGATATCGGTGACCCATTTGGCCTGATTCGTTCCCAGCAGGTAATTGGTGACCCCGGGAAGCGGCTTGGAGCCCTCGCCACTTCGGCCGGTAGCCGCCCCCGACAGCCGCATTCGAACCACTTCTCCGGCAGGGTCGTCGCTCGAGGTGGAACCGAGGCTGAACACCGCCTCGGTGGCGGTGAGGAACAGCGTGTAGCCCGGTCCCCGGGACACGAAGTCCACTTGCGAGTCGAGCTGGCCCCGGTTGGCTTCGAAGCGAAGGGGAAGGCGCTGGTAGGCCTGGCTGGTCGCAGCATCGGCGGGCGCGGCAGCCGATGGTCGGGGGTCCGGGGCGGGGCCGGTGGCCGGGGACGGCGGGACGGGGAGCGCGGCGCAAAGGGCCACTGCCAGTGCCAGGGTGACGGATCGGCTCCTCCATGGGCGACGCTGTACGGCTGGGCAAGCCATGGATGACCGGTTCCTTCCCCTTGGCCGTCCGAAGACCGTTCTGGGCGGATTAGAGAGAACCATGTGGTGCTCTGTCTCCACGGTGACTGCCAACATCACGCATGTCAATACTGAAAATAAGGTATTTTGATCACGAGAAAGGCTGCGCCTCTCGGCGCAGCCTTTCCCCCCACCCTGACGGAGACAGCAGAACTAGCGGGAACCGGTTTGGGCGAAGGCCCGCTTGCGGCGCAGCTCGGCCATCGCGAAGCCGGCGAACATAGCCACCAGGCCCGAGCCCAGCAGGGCCACGCCGAGGGCGGGAACTGATCCCTGGCTATTCGGGGCGGCGGCGGTGTCGCTGTCGAGCATGAGGGAGGGCTTGGTCGCCGAGGCGAAGCCGCTCCAGGTGTCGCCGGACACCGTGCCGGCGGCTGCACTCACCACACCGGGCTCGGCCACGGACGGGGCCTCGGCCTCAGAGCCGCCGAAGACCACTTGGCCTGAAGCGGTGGTAAGCGCCGCTGGATTGGCAGATGCGGCCCTCGCGGTGGCTGGCTGGGCGGCGGTGACGCCCGAGTTCGTCGGTGCCGCTACGGGGGCGACAGCTCCGCTTTCCTTGGCTTCGCCAGCCTTAGTCTCGACCGGCGGGGCGTTGGTCACCGCCGCTGGCGAGCTTTCGATCCGGCCGCTGTCGGTGGAGCCGGTGCCGGTGGATCCAGTAGAGCTGCTACCGGTCGATCCGGTGCCCGTGCCCGTGGAGCCGGTGGCGGTGGAGCCGGTGGCGCCGGATTCTTCATCAGCACCGCTGGCCGCGGTGGAGGTTCGCCCGGTCTGCGAGGTAGTGCCAGATGTCGGCGCGGTGGACTGAGGGGCCTCGGTCACTTCGAAGGCCACCGAGGAGGAGGCGCTTCCGAGTGTCTGGGTGGCCACTATGTAATGCACACCGACGGGCGCCTGGGGGATCCTCACGCTCACCGAGAAACTTGGCCCCGTGGCGTCTCCCAGCTTAAATCCGGTCATTGAGTTCCAGCGGACCTCAACGGGGCCGGCACCGAAGTCGCTCCCGGTCACCCCGACGAGGGCGCCGACGGGGCCGGATGTCCGGCCCCCCTCCATCGACGCCCGAGGCTGCTGGGAACACGCCCAAGCGAAGCTACCGCCGGTCAGTACAACGGCTGCGAGGGCCATCCCCACCATTGAAATACGACGCCTATTCTTGTGCATTCCCAACCCCTTTGATCTTATTGCAAACCCCAATGAACACTTCCTGAGGCAACCATGACAGTGACCGGGTGTGCGGTCAATACTGAAAATGCTGTATTTCGACGATGCTGGCAGCTAGTTGCTAGTGGGATTCAGCCTCGCTCCCCTGCTCCCGTCTCGCTTCAGCGATCGTCTCGTCGAGGATCTGCTCCAGGCTGTAGGTCGGGCTCCAACCGCCCAGCGCCCGCAGCTTCGATATGTCCGGGACTCGGCGCTGCAGGTCCTCAAAGCCGGCCTCGTAGGCCTTGTCGTAGGGCACGAGCTCGATCGCTGAGTTGGCGCCGGTGCGGGCCAGGATGCGCTGCGCCAGGTCCCGAATCGAAATTTCCTCGGTGGACCCGACGTTGAAGACCTGGCCGTCGGCCCGGTCATCATCGAGCAGGGCCAGCAGAGCTCGCACGACATCGGCCACATGGCAGAAGCAGCGGGTCTGGGTGCCGTCGCCATAGACGGTGAGCGGCTCACCGGCAAGGGCCTGGTGGACCAGGCGGGGCACGACCATGCCATAGGCGGGGCTCTGGCGAGGCCCCACGGTGTTGAACAGCCTCACGATCACCATGGGTAGGCCCCGCTCCTTGTGGTAGGCGAAGGCGAGGATCTCGTCCACCGACTTGGCCACCGAGTAGGCCCAACGGGCCACCGACGGCGGGCCGATGACCCGGTCGGTGGTCTCGGTGAGGGGCCCGCCGGCCTTGCCGTAGATCTCGGAGGTGGAGGCGATGAGCACCATTCGTCGGTAGCGGTGCGCAGCCTCGAGCACGACCTCCGAGCCACGGATGTTGGTGGTGAACGACCGCAGAGGGTGCTCAACAATGAGCTTCACGCCGACCGCGGCAGCCAGGTGGACCACCACGTCGGCCCCCTGGACGGCCTCGTCGACGGCCAACTCATCGAGGACCGAGGCCTGTACGAACCGGAAGTTGGGGTGCCCGATGAGGGTGTCGAGGTTTCCCAGCCGGCCGGTGGAGACGTTGTCGAGCGACACCACCGAGTCGCCTCTGGCGACCAAAGCCTCTGCCAGGTGGGAGCCGATGAACCCCGCGCCTCCCGTGATGAGGAAGCTGCGGCCCACAGTGGGCACCCTAGCGACCACGTTCAGAGATCCGGCCAAGGCCGGGCCATGAAGCCGCCAGACACGCACAGATCGGCACGAGCATGCCTCGTTGCCGGAGAGCGGTTCCCCCGTTGGACTCGTAGATCGAGAACACCACCACCGTCGCGGCGGCAAAGGCGAGCGGCACGCTCCACTGCCCGAGCGCCGCCCGGGGCCCGAGCCGCCAGGCACCGATTGCGGCGAGGGCCATGGCGGCGTACCAGAGGGGAAGTTCCACCAACAAAAGCAGCCGTGCGGCAACGGGCCCGGCCTGCCACGGGAAGGGCCCGAAGAGGCTGCAGGCGGTGCGCTCCGCCAACGACCGCACGACCTCGGGAGCCGATGTGGTCTCGGAGCTGCCACAGCCGGTCATCCCGGCCGCGCCCTCGGCTCGGGCGTCCTCCACGACCTCGGCGTTGGCGTGGTGGTTCACGAAGCCCCACGCCAGGATCCCCTGGCCAGCGAGCAGGCTGACGAGGCTGAGACCAAACCAGGAATACCGCCACACGCCATGTCGCGGTCCAATGCCGGAGGATGAGCCGTGCCGCCAGCGCGACGACGAGCGCTGCGCAAACCGCGGCGAAGGCGTAGGGGCGGAGGCGTTCGAGGGCGGCGAGCGACGCCAGACCGGGAACGAGGACCCAGAGCTTGCGGTGCTGGATGCGCACTGCGGCCAGGAGGCCGCCGTACAGGGCCAGCCCGACGAGGCTGTCCTTCAGCACCAGCGACGACCACAACGTCAGCGACGGCCACAGGGCGACGGCCAGACCAGCCAGCCAGGCCCGTTTGCGACTCATGAACTCGGCGGCGAGCTCATAGGTCACCACGGCGAGCAGTGCTCCGGCCAACACGTTCAGCGACTTTGGTAACCACGCGCTATCGCCAACGACGTCGAAGACCGCGCCAAGAAGCCTGGCGTAGCCGTGAGGTCTGGTGGTGCTGCTCGCCTCGGCGAGGTAGCCACCCTCATCGGGGAACAGCCATGGCCGGCCGCTCGCCGCCAATGCCAGGCTGATTACACCGGCGGTGAGCAGGCGCACCACCAGGGCCAGAGCGAATATCCGGCAGCGCGGGCCGCGGTGTTCGCTCGGCACAACGACCAGAGCAGTTGCGATGGCGACAACCGCGGCGAGGAAGGTGACGGCGCCGACCAGGTGCACTGCTCGCCGACCCTACGGCGGAGGCAGGGACCAGCGCGGTACCCTCACGAATGCTGCCGCGACTACGGGTGCTGCGGGTTATTGCCCGGCTCAACGTCGGCGGTCCCGCTCTGCATGTCTCGCTGCTCACCTCGCGTCTAGACCCGGCTCGCTTCGAATCGTTGCTCGCCGCCGGTACGCCGGGCGAGCGGGAGGGCGACCTCCTCGCCCTCCGGCCTGACATCGCCGCCACACTCGGCGGGCGCCTCGTTCCGATCCCCGGTCTCGGCCGCGATGTTCGCCCCACTTCCGACGCACGGGCCCTCTGGGCTCTATGGCGCCTCGTCGGGGAGTTCCGGCCCCATGTGCTGCACACCCACACCGCCAAGGCGGGAACGCTGGCTCGCCTCGTCGGCGTCGCCCGGTCGGTGCCGATCATGGTGCACACCTTCCACGGCACCGTCTTCGGTGGCCACTTCCGGCCTTCGGTGGCACGCTCCATCGTGTTGGCCGAACGGGCGCTCGGCCGCGTGAGCGATCAAGTCCTGGCCGTGTCCCCTGCGGTGGCCGCCGACCTCGCCCGTTGCCGCGTGGCGCCCGGCCGCGTCCGGGTCGTGGCGCTCGGGCTCGATCTCGCACCCTTCGCCGCCGTGCCGGCGCTCGCTCGCTCGGCGTCTCCTCCGCCGGTGGTAAGCCTCGTAGCCCGCCTTGTCCCGGTCAAGGACATCGAGCTGTTCCTCGACGCGGCGCGCATCGCCCGTGGCCGGCTACCGACGCTCGAGGTTCGCGTCGTGGGCGACGGGCCCCTGCGCCAACAGCTCGAACGGTGTGCACCGCCATGGGTCTCGTTCCTCGGGAATCGGGCGGACATGCCCGACATCCTCTCCACCACCGGCGTGGTCGCTTTGAGCTCGCGCTCAGAGGGCTCGCCCGTAGCCCTCATCGAGGCTCTCGCTGCCGCCCGGCCGGTGGCCGCTGTTCCGGTCGGCGGCGTGGTGGACCTCCTGGCCCACCGGCCCGGGGCGATCCTCGTCCCCGAGCGATCGGCGCAGGCGCTGGCAGAGGGCATCGTGCACGCCCTGACCGATGGCTCCTTCGCTGCCGCCGCGGCTGCCGGTCGGGCCGGCGTCGTCGAGGAGTTCGGCGCCGATCGCCTTGTGGCCGAGATCGAACGTCTCTACCAACAACTATGGGAGCAACGTGGCGAGACCCTCTAGCTGGATCTACCTGTGGACGTTCCTCGGAGCGCTGGCCGGCGGCCTGGTCCTGACCCCGGTCGCCCGGCGCTTCGCCACCCGCTTCGGCGTAGTCGACGCACCCGACGCCCGCAAGGCCCACGTCGAGCCGGTGTCGTTATTCGGTGGCCTCGCCATCTACGCGGGCGCCTTCGCCGCCGCCTGGAGTCTCGCGGCCGGCGCCCGGCCTGAGCTCAAGGGCTTCTTCATCGCCGGGCTGGTGATCCTGGTGTTCGGAATGCAGGACGACATCACGCCGATGGACCCGTGGATAAAGCTCCTTGCCCAGGTGGCGGCTGCCCTGGTCCTCACCGGATTCGGTGTCGGCGTCCAAGTCCATACCGACGACCTGGTCAACGTCGTACTCACCGTGGCCTGGGTGGTAGGGGTTCTCAACGCCTTCAACTATCAGGACAACATGAACGGACTGGCGGCCGGTCTTGCCGTTGTGTCCGCTCTGGCGTTCTTCGTCCTCGCGGTGACCGAGGAGCAGTACCTGGTGGCCGTCCTCGCCGCCGGTGTTGTCGGAGGCGCGCTCGGCTTTCTCCCCAGCAACTTTCCCCGCGCCCGGATATTCATGGGCGACGCGGGCTCGATGTTCCTCGGGTTCGTCCTCGCTTTCCTAGGGATCCGCCTGCGCTTTCTCGACGAACCAAAGTCGACCGCGTTCCTCCTCCCGGCCATAGTTCTGGGCGTACCACTGTTCGACGCTGCCCTCGCGACCATCTCCCGCATCCGGCGGGGCGTGCCACCGACGACTCCAGGACGCGACCATTCCTCGCACCGGCTGGTTAAGCTGGGCCTGCCACAGTGGGCCGCGGTGGCCGTGCTGTGGGCGGCCCAGGCAGTGCTTGGGCTCGGGGCGCTGGCCGTGGCCCGCCTTGGCCCCGGCGCCGACACAGCGGTCCTCGTTGCCATGGTCGCCGCCGGCGTCGCCGCCTGGGCCTTCCTCGAACGACCCTCCGTCGTCGCCGCTCTGCCTCCGGGCTGACCCGGAGCACGAGCGCCATTGAGCCGGGCGGGCTACCATGGTTGCTCATGCGGGTCTTGGGGGACGGCCGCTGGTTGGTTATCGAGGGCGGCAGATGACCGATGGCTGAACCTTTCGAGAACGTTTGGCCGACCGGGCCCTGACTGTCGGCGTCGTGGGCTTGGGCTACGTGGGGCTGCCCCTTGCCGTCTCCTATGCCGAGGCCGGCTTCGTTTGTGTCGGCTTCGACACCGATGCTGAGCGGGCGACGGCCCTGAACGCAGGTACGAGCCATGTCGAGGATGTGGCGCCGGCGCGGGTGGCTGAAATGATCGAAGCCGGCCGCTTCACTGCTACCCCAGACCCCGGCCGCCTGGCATCGGCTGATGTTGTGTTCGTATGCGTACCCACGCCTTTCGACCGGGCCAAGATGCCGGACCTCTCCTTCGTGCGCTCCGCCACTCAGACTGTGGCCGATGTGCTCCACCCGGGAATGTTGGTGGTGCTCCAGTCCACCACCTTCCCCGGCACCACCACCGACGTGTGCCAGCCCATCCTCGAGCGATCAGGGCTGCGGGCCGGACTGGACTTCCACCTTGCCTTCTCCCCTGAGCGCGTCGACCCCGGCAACGCCACCTGGACGGTGCACAACACGCCCAAGGTCGTGGGCGGGGTGACCCCAGCCTGTGCGGAGCGGGCCCGGGGCGTGCTGGAGGCGGTGATGGAACGCCCCGGACTGGTAAGTGTGCTGTCCTCGCCGGCGGCGGCGGAGATGACGAAGCTGCTGGAGAACACCTACCGAGCCGTCAACATCGCCCTGGTCAGCGAACTCGCCATGTTGTCCCACGAGATGGGCCTCGACATCTGGGAGGTCATCGAAGGGGCCGCTACCAAACCATTCGGGTTCCAGGCGTTCTACCCCGGCATCGGCCCTGGCGGGCATTGCATCCCCGTCGATCCCTACTACCTGGCTTGGCGGGCGAGGGAGTTCGATTTCCAGACCAAGTTCATCGAGCTGGCCGGCGACACCAACCTGCGTATGGCGCCCTATGTGCGCCAGCGTATCCAGGCGTTCCTCAACCGCCACGGCCGAGCCCTGCTCGGGGCACGGGTGCTGGCCTTGGGCGTGGCTTTCAAGCCAGGAGTCCGCGACGTTCGCAACTCGCGCGCGGTGCGGGTAATCGAGCTCCTCGAGGAGGCCGGAGCCGAGGTGGACTACGCCGACCCCCGCGTGCCGTCGCTCGCCATCGGCGGCCGAGAGCGCAAGGCGGTCGAGGTGTCGGACGAGGTGGTGCGCAGGGCTGACCTCGTGGCGGTACTCGTGGGCCACCCGTGGCCGGTCGATCTGATAGTCGCCTCGGGGACGCCCGTGTTCGACGCCGTGAACGCCACCACCGGCCGTCGCGCCACCAACATCGAGCGCCTGTAACTCGCCCTCACGACAGCGGCGGGGCGCCCCGTTCGCGCACCAGGCCCTGGCGCCGGCTTCCTCCCCTGGAGGTCGTCAGGGCCATGGCAGAAGTCTGCGGGGCAACTACCGTCGGCCATGCCATGGCCGATGTTCACGCAGAACTCGTAGGCGAGGCGGGACACGCCGCCGCCGCCACCACTGCCTGAGATGCGCTCGGTCGTGTTGGTGACCGATACCGGCCGGGGCGGTACACCGAACCGCATGGCGGCGGTGGCGGGTGGTCTCGCCACGCGAGGATGGGAGATCCTCTTCGTGAGCGTCAAGCCGGGAGGCCAAGTGCTGAGCGAGCTGTCCAAGGCGGGCATGGCCACCGCTTCGCTCGAGCTGAGGTCGTCCGGGGGAGGGGCGGCGGCGGTGTGGCGGATGCGCCGGCTGATACGACATTGGCACCCAGCGGTCGTGCAGAGCGCCCTGTGGCACGCCAACCTGGTGGCCGGCCTCGCCGCGGTTGGCACCTCGATTCCCGTGGTGGCCGGCCACCAGAGCGTGGACGACACCAAGCCCGCCCGCCGGGTGGTCGTTGACCGGTTGACGCTTAGCCGCCTCGCCACCCGCCATGTGGCTGTGTCCGAGGCCGTTGCAGACCGCTTGGCGGCGCGGGAGCGGATCCCCCGTTCCCGCGTAAGCGTGATCCCCGGCGGGAAGGACCCCCGCCGATGGGCCGGGATTGGAAGCCGCGATGTAGTGCGCGGCCGCTACGGCATCCCACTCGACGCCAAGGTCGTGGGCTGGTCGGGCCGCCTGCACCCCGTCAAGGCGGTGCCGGCACTGGTGGCCGCCGTCGCCCTACTTGATGGCTGGTGGTTGGTCCTGGTCGGAGGAGGGGAGGACGAGGCGCGAATTCGGCGCAAGGTCGAGGACGCCGGCATCGGCAATCGGGTGGTCATGACCGGCGAGGTGGCCGATGTCGCGCCTCTGCTCGTGGCCTTCGACGTGTTCTGCCTGCCCTCGGCGTGGGAAGGGATGCCCGGGGCTCTTTTGGAGGCGATGGCAGCCGGTCTGCCCGTGGTCGCCACGCGAGTGGGCGGCGTGGGAGAGGTGGTGGACCACGGCGTGAGCGGCCTGCTCGTGGCCCCTGGTGACGACGTGGCCGCCCTAGCCGGTGCCATCGCCGCTGCCGCCGAGCGGCCAGAGCTCGGGCGCCACGCCCAGGAGGCGGTGCGGGATCGCTTCTCCGAGACAGCCATGATCGACGCTTACGACCGGCTGTGGCGAGAAGTGGCCGGGTGAGGCCATGGCGGATCATCCATGTGCTGGGGACCGCCAACGTGGGCGGCACCGAGCGCCAGCTACTGCTCCTCCTCGACCACCTGGACCCGCATCGCTTCGCGTGCCAGGTGGTACTGGTGAGAGGTGGTCCGCTCCTCGGCGAGTTCGAGCGCCGAGCTCCTACGACGGTGTTGGGAAAACGCGGCCCCATCGACCCGGTCTTCCTGATCCGCATGGTCGCCACCCTGCGCCGGGCACACCCTGACGTGGTCTCCACCTGGGGCGTCACTGCCAACCTATGGGGCGCCTCCGCCGCTCGGCTGGCCGGCGTCCCCCACCACGTCGCCAGTGAGCGCCAGCCGCTGGCCGCCTACCGCCCCCTGCACCGCCGCCTGGCCGCCACCGTCGCCAGGCGCGCCGACCGGGTGGTTACCAATAGCGCCGCGGTGGCTGCCGACCTCGTGGGTGTGACGAGCGCGGGGCGTGTGCGGGTGATCCCCAACGGTGTAGCCCTCCCCCCTGCCTCGGCAGTCGAGGCCCGCCAATCTGGCCTCATCGTCGTCGTCGGGCGCATGGACCCGGTCAAGGGCCACGATGTTCTGCTCGACGCGCTGCCAGCCGTAGTCGCCCAGATACCTGACGCGCGTGTCGTGATCGCCGGCGGCGCCGCCCTTCCCGCCGAAAAGCACTACGAATCATCGCTCCGGGCGCGGGCCGCGATCCTTGGTATCGCCAGCCGCATCGAGTTCAAGGACTTCGTCGATGATCCGCTTCCGCTGCTGCGCCGCGCCGCGGTGCTTGCCGTGCCGTCGCGGTCCGAGGGCCTCCCCAACGTCGTTCTCGAGGCCATGGCGACCGGGACGGTTGTCGTGGCCAGTCGCGTCGGGGGCGTGCCGGAGCTGGTGGAGGACGGCGTGAGCGGCCTGCTGGTGGCCCCTGGCGATACCACCGAGCTCGCCCGGGCCCTCGTGCTGGTCCTGGGTGACCCCGACGCGTGCGAGCAATGGGGCTCAGCGGCGCGCCAGAGAGTTGAGCGCGACTTCACGCCGGAGCGCCTGGGCCGGGCCTGGGGGTCGCTGTACGAGGAGATTCTCGGCAGCGGGCCGCGGCAGTGAACATATCGCTGCTCCCCCTGTTGGCCTGCCCGGTGGACGGGCTGGGCCCGCTCGTGCTCGACGTGAAGGACGGCGAGGGCGGTGAGGGCGGTGCCCGCGTGGCCGCCGGCACCTTGACGTGCCCCGGGTGTGGGCGAAGGTACCTGATCACCCGCGGGATCCCAGACCTGTGTGAGCTGGCCGGCGACCCCGACGAAACCGCCATCAAGCAACAAGAGGTCTCGGCGCGCGACGAGGAGGCGGCGTCCTACGAGTTGATGTTCACCGGCTATCAAACGGCCGCCGAGCGCGGAGCCATCCTCGCCCGCCTGGCATTGCAACCAACGCATCGCGTCCTCGAGGTGGGCTGCGGGACCGGGCGCATTACGCGCGCCGTGGCCGGAGAGTGCGCCGAGCTGGTGGCAGTGGACTTCTCGATGCACGCCCTCCGACAGCTCCAACACCAACTTGGCGATCGCCCCGACATCCACCTCCTGCGGGCCGATGCCAACAAGCTGCCCTTCTGCCCCTCGGCGTGCTTTCAGCGCATCGTCAGCTCCCAGGTCCTCGAGCACCTCCCGTCACCAGCACTGCGAAACGCCTTTTTCGCGTCCTCACGTCGTCTGTTGGCACCCGACGGCCGGCTCGTGCTCACCACCTACAACCACAGCCGCCAGAAGCGTTCCGCAGGCGTGCCAAAGGAAGGCAGGCACGATTCGGGCGTCTACTACTTCTGCTACGGCGCCGCCGAGCTCGCCGCCGCGCTGCGACCGTTCTTTGCCGTGGACGAGGTGTGCGGTGTCCGCAATCGCCTCGTTCCCGCCCGTGTGCTCGAACGGGTGGGCCGGCTCGGGCCCGCCCTCGACGTGCTCGTCTCCCGCACCCCTGTCAGTCGCGCCACGGGCCACCTGCTACTGGTGAGAGCCCGGCCGCTTGCCGCCAACGTGGTGGTTCACCCGCGGCGGGCCCACACAGTGGCCGAGGTGTTCTTCTCCGACCATGTCCCCGTCGGCGCCGCCGATGTGGCCGAGCTTGTCCAGTCGCCGACTTTCCAGGCGGGCGGGCGCTGCGAGGAGTTCTGGACGATCGCCGTCGAACTCTCCGGCGACGACGCCTCGCTCATTGAGGGATTCACCAAGGGGGCACGGGCCGACGTACGCCGGGCGGAGGGTGACGGCCTCGGCTACGAAGCCCACCGCCACCCCGACGGCGCCACGGTGATCGCCTTCCGGGCCTTCTACGACCGGTTGGCCGAGGAAAAGGGCCTGTCCCGAGCGGACCCCGGACGGCTGAGCCGTCTGGCCGAGGCCGGGCTGCTCGACCTCTCATCGGTCATCGGTGAGGACGGGGGTGCCCTCGTCTGGCACGCATATGTCCGCACCCCGGAGCGGGCACGGCTGCTGTTGTCGGCGACGCGTCCTCGCGCGGGGAGTGGGCCGGCGCTTCGCAGCCGCATGGGCCGGGCCAATCGTTGGCATCACTGGCGCGACATGCTCCGCTTCAAGGCCGAGGGCGTGGAGGTCTACGACCTTGGCGGGTGGTACGAGGGGTCGCTCGACGAGGGCCGGCTCAGGGTCAACGCGTTCAAGGAGGAGTTCGGCGGGGAGCGGGTCCGGATGTACAACTGCTGGCGCCCGCTCACGCGGCGCGGTGTACTCGTCCTGGCCGCCCGCGGGGTGAGGAAGTGGTTTCGCAGCCGAGACGGCGCATGACGGGCACGTTCGGCCCGGAGGGAGCAGGGATTCCACGGATCTCCCGGTTGGGCGCCAGAACCCTGGTCTTGAGGGCGTTGAGCTACGCCCTGGGCGCCGCCGGCTCGGTGCTCATCGCTCGCGCCCTCGGCCCCGCAGGCCGAGGCCGCTACTACCTGCCCGTGACCGTGGCGACCGTGGCCTACTACCTGGGCAGCCTTGGAATCGAGCGGGCCCAGTTCCGCTTGTGGTCGCGTCGCGAAGCCTCACCCGGAGAGCTCGTCACCTCGGGTGCATACCTGGCCGCCGGCCTCGGAGCCCTCGCTGTCACCGTCACCTGGGTGGTCTACGCGCTGGCCCGATCAAGCCTTCTCCCCGACGTGAGGGGGGTAGAGCTGACCATCGCCGTGTCCACCGTTCCGTTGCAGATCCATGCCCTGCTCGTCACCGGTGTCCTCATCGCCGCAGGCAAGTTGGCGCTGGTCAACCGAGCGGCGCTGCTCGCCGCCGTGGCCCAAACGGCTGGTCTCCTGGCGCTGTTCGTGCTCGACCGCCTGACGGTGGTGAGCGTCTTGTTGCTCTACGCCTTGAGCATCACCGTCCCCTGGCTCGTGATGCTCGGCGGGCTGCGGGGAGTGGCCCGCGTCCGGCTGCCGGTGCCGTGGTCACTGATGGGTCGTCAGCTCCGCCTCGGTCTCCAGCAGACGCCCTACATCGTCGGCAACTTCTTGAACCTGCGAATCGACGTGTTCCTCGTGGCGCGCTTCGCCGGGGTGGCCGGCGTGGGTCTCTACTCCGTGGCAGTCGCCCTCGCTGAGCTGGTGTGGCTCGTCAGCGACTCGGTCGTGGCGTCGGTAGCCGAGCGTCAAGCCAATGCCCCTGAGCCCGAGGCTGTAGACGTGACGTTGCGAGCTATGCGGATGTGCCTGCTGGTTTCTATTTCCAGCGCAGCGATCCTCGGGGCCGTCGCGCCCCTGGTTGTCCCGCTGGTGTACGGGGATCGCTTCGGGCCCGCAGCCCGAGTGGTGTGGTCCCTCGTCCCCGCCGTGGCCACCATGGCACTGTGGCGCGCCGCCGCCCCCTTGGTCACCCGCTTCGCGCACCCCGGTTTTCAGTCCGCCGTTGCCACCGCAGCAGTGGTCCTCAACGTGGCTGCGAATGTGGTGTTACTTCCCGAGCTGGGCCTCGTGGGCGCGGGTATCGCGTCCTCGCTCAGCTACGGCCTTGGCGCCTTTGTTGTTGGTGCCTGGCTTGTGGCCCGCTACCGCATTCCGCTGGCCGAATTTCTTCCCGGCCCCGCCGAGGTTCGCCAGCTCCGGGACGTGCGGATCAGGTGATCGTCGCGACAGCGAGTCATGACGGACGGGCCCACCACCTACGGATCACGCGGAGACTGGGGAGCTGCGGCTACGTGGGAGTGGCCGTCTCGTACTATGGGAATGGTGACAGCGGGAAGCCAAGCATGAAATCCATTCGGTCTCCCTTCGCTGTTGCCCTCGCGTCACTGGTTCTGTGGAGCGGCTGCAACAGTCGTCCACCCGTCGATGACGCCGTACCCTCGGATGGGACCGCTCCATCGACTGCGGCCGGGTCGCCGATAGGGGACCCGAAAGCCTTTGCCTTCAAGCGTGTCGATCCCGGAACGGGCGCGCCAGTGCGATTCAACCCGTGCCAGCCGATCCACTACGTGATCAACCCCGAGGGTGGCCCAGAGGGTGCGGTGGAGATGGTCCAAGAGGTGGTCCAGCTGGTGGCTGCGGCCACCGGGATCGAGTTCGTCTACGACGGGATTCGAGCCGAGACCTTCGAGAAGGTCGAGTTGACGGAGAAGGGCCTCGATGTGAAGCGGAACTGGTTCCAACCTGAGGTGTACGGCCAAGACAAGTGGGCCCCCCTGCTCATCAGCTGGGACCTACTCGGCCGGAAGTCGCTCCTCCAGGGAGGTCATGGCGGAGCAGGGGGCAGCCTGCCCGTGGATGCGCCTGGAGTCGGTTCAGTCTTGGTGAGCGGTGGCGTGGTGATGGACAGCGAAGGCTCACCCAGGTCCGAGAGGAAGCACCTCATGCACGAGATGGGCCATGTCATGGGGCTGGGTCACGTGGAGGACAACTCGCAGATCATGGCGCAGGGGCCGGGCACCGGTATCACTCGTTTCGGTGCCGGCGATCTCGCTGGGCTTCGCCAGCTTGGCCGTGATTCAGGATGTCTTCCTGAGGTTGCTCCGACAGCGGTTGGCGTTACAGCGCTGGAGTGAGCAGGTCGTCTCGTGCCGGCCCGCACCTCCCGTCAGGCGGCGGCAGTGGGACTCGGGGCACTTCCGATGCGGATCGCGTTCCGCCGGACGGACGGCGTCACAGCTCGTGGGTACCGTAGGTTCGTGAACCCCGCCTCTGCGCTACCGCTGTCGCCGGCGCCGGCCGTCGCCCATGAGGCGCTGGTCGTCGGCAAGGTGCCCCACGGCCTGCTGGCCCGTCAGGCTCGGGAGGAGACCGAGGACGGGCTGCTGGCCGCCGGCGCCACCCGGGCTTCGGGCGCCGGCAACCGGGCCCGCCCCGAAGAGGCCGATCCCTACCGCACCTGCTTCGAGCGGGACCTCGACCGCATCCACCACTCGCGGCCCTTCCGCCGCCTGGCGGGAAAATGCCAGGTGTTCATCGCCCCCGACGACGACCATCTCCGCACCCGCCTCACCCACGCCATCGAGGTGTCGCAGGTGGCCGTGGGCATCGCCCGGCCCGCCGGCCTCAACGTGGCCCTCACGGCGGCGGCGGCCACCGGGCACGACTGTGGCCATGGGCCGGCCGGCCACGCTTCGGAGGACGCCTTTTCGCCCTTCCTGGCCGGCGGTTACCACCACGCCGTCTACGGGGCCGACGTGGTGCTGGCGCCGCTCAACCTGTGCGTCGAGACGCTCGACGCCGTGCGCAACCACTCCTGGAACCGGCCGGCGCCGTCCACCCCCGAGGGCGAGGTGGTGGCGTGGGCGGACCGCATCGCCTACGTCTGCCACGACTTCGAGGACGCCGTGCGGGCCGGCATCGTGAGGGCCTCCGACCTTCCTCCGGCGGTGGCCGGCGTGGTGGGGCTGCGGCGCTCGGCCCAGCTCAACACCTTCATCACCGCCATGCTCGACACCATCGCCACCACCGGGCGGGTCGGGATGCGGGCGGCCGAGGCGGAGTCGCTGGAGGCGTTCCGGGCCTTCAACTTCGAGCGCATCTACCTGAGGCCCGAATCGGTGGCGCAGGCCGAGCGGGTCATCGCCCTTCTTCGTGACCTCACCGAGTGGTACGTCGCCCATCCGGCGGCCATCGAGGGGGCCGGTGACGACCGGAGCGGGCAGGGTGCCGGCGATGATGAGCCCGACCGGGTGGCGGCGGCGGTCCACCACGTGAGCGGCATGACGGACCGCTACGCCCTGAGTATGGCCGTGGAAGTGCTCGGGTGGGACCCGTCGAAGCTCCCGCGGGGCGTCTGAAGGCTTGTTCCTGCCCGGAGCCCAAGACTCAAAGAGCTTTACTTTAAGTCAGCGTGTCTTTAAGATAACTCCTTAATGACTGCTCCTTCGGGCCGCAATCCGTTTCGACCGGGTGTCGGCACCAGACCTACGTACCTGGCCGGCCGTGACGCCCCTATACGTCGCTTTGCGGCCACGCTCCGTGCTGCGCCTGAGCAGCCCGGGAACATGCGACTGACTGGACTGCGGGGCGTCGGCAAGACGGTGCTGCTCGGCGAGTTCGCCGAGGTAGCCGGGCGAGAGGCGTGGACCGCGGCGAATCTCGAGCTCAACCCCCGCCACAACACGGATGAGTCGCTGGTGCAGGCGCTTGTCTCCCTGTCCGAGCGGACGCGTGCAAATCTGTCGCGTGCCGAACGCCTGAAGGTTGCCATGGGTCGAGCAGCCCGAGTCGCGGGATCCCTTGGGGTCACTTACAACGACATCAAGCTGTCCTTCGATCCGACGATGGCGCCGGGCTCTGGCGATCTGGCCGAGCACCTCTACAACGTTGTCGACGTTGCCGTGGAACAGGGCTACGTAGGGCTCGTTCTCCTCCTCGACGAAGCGCAGGTGATTCGAGATGAGCGGGCTCGCTCCGGCGAGCACCCACTCTCTCTGCTCATCTCGGCAATCTCAGCGCTCCAACGCGAGGAGATCCCTCTTGGCCTCGTGGCCTGCGGGCTACCCACTTTGACGGGCAATCTCCTTCAGGCCCGGTCATACACGGAGCGCATGTTTCGCGGCGAGGAGATCGGGAGGCTGGAGTCTGCGGAAGCAGCTGCGGCCTTCACCGAGCCGTTACGCGACACCGGCGTTACCGCTGATCCCGAACTGGTCGAACGAGTCGTGGACGAGGTCGAGGGTTACCCATACTTCATCCAGCTATGGGGAGCCGAACTATGGGATGCCGCGGTCACGGCCGATGTCGACCAGCTGGACATCCGTCTGTTGGAGGCGACCACGCCGGACATCTATCGACGTCTCGACATTGACTTCTATGAGCCACGGGTGTCGACACTCACGCCCGCTGAGCAGGACGTGTTGCTGGCAACGGCGCTTTGCCGGTACCCACCCCTGATGACTGTCGACATGAACTCGAACATCGACAAACGTCCTGGAAACATCAACGTCTTACTGGGCCGACTCGTCGAAGCAGGTGTCCTTTACCGGACGAGGAAAGGCCAATACGAGTACACGGCTCCGAAGTTCCGCGAGTACTTGATTCGCCGGCTTCAAAATGGATAAATAAAGCTGTTGCTGTGCCGGCGCCAATGCCTCGTGTCGGCCGCGAGATCCGCGTCGTGCGACGCCCACTCAGCCCCGCGAGGTCGTCGCCTGCTGGACCACGAGCGGGACGGTGCGGCCCGACCGTGTCTTGCCCGGGCCGAGCGTCAGGATCTCCTCGATTACGTGCTCGGTCACACCGCCGGTGCCGTTCGGCTGCTCCAGGACCACTTTGACCGTCGCCGTGTAGCCGCCGCCGGCGCGACCCTTCAGCCAGTCGGGGTCCCGGCGCAGGTCGATCACCACGGCCCGGCCACACTCGTAGAGGCACAGTGGCGGGGGCGTCGAGATCGGGTTGCGCTGGGCCGAAAGCTCGGGCCGGTACTGGCGCAGCGCCAGCGGGGACAGGCATTCCTCGGCGCCGGCGCCGAGGGTCCGCAACCGCATGAACCCCTCTACGAAGCGCTCGATGTCCACCGGTGTGGGCTGCGCCCGGCGCGTGTCGAGGCACGGGCTGTCAGCGGTGTCCCGGCTCGGCTGGGGCTTCGAGGAACCGGCGCCGGTACTCTTTGCACCGCTCGCCGGCTTCGGGCCGGGGCCGAGGCGGAAGAGGGCGCCGTCGGCTGGCGGCGGGTCGCCCGGAGCCCGCCCGCCCCACACGAACATGGCCGATCCGGTCCAGGTGGCGGCGTGGTCGAAACGGGCAGACAGCAGGACGCCGGGCAGTCGGCGCCACGCCCCACTGCCCGGGTTGTAGGCAGCGCCGTCGGCAAAGCGCCGGCGGCCGGCCCCCGCGCCGCCCCACACGATCATCTCGGTCCCACTCCAGACCGAGGTGTGCTGGGCCCGGGGGGCGAGTGGGGCGACCGGAAGAGGTGACCAGACCCCCTCGGCTGGATCCCACGACGCGCCGTCGGAGACGGGACCGTCGGCGGTCCGGCCGGCCCACACCAGTACCTGGGTGCCGGTCCACACCGCGGTGTGGGCACTGCGGGCCACGAGGGGCGACGGCGTCACCGGGCGCCATGTCTGGGTGGCCGGGTCGAAGGCGGCGCCGTCGGCGTAGGAGGTGACAGCTGCGCCCAGCTCACGGCCCCCCCACACCATCATCTCCCTGCCGGTCCACACGGCCGAGTGGCCGGCCCGCCGGAGCAGCGGCGCCTGGGGCAGCCGGCGCCAGCGGTCGGTGGCCGGGTCATAGGCGGCGCCGTCGGCAAAGTGGGGCGGGCGGGGCAGGTTGCCGGCGCCACCCCACACCAGCATCTCGGTGCCGGTCCAGATGGCGCTCTGCTCCGCCCGCAGGCGGATCGGGGGCCGGGGAAGAGGGCGCCAGGCGTCGGTGGCGGGGTCGTAGGCGGCGCCGGGATCGGTGGCCACCTTGTCGCCGGACCGGCCGCCCCAGACCAGCATCTCCTTGCCCGTCCAGACCGCCGAGGCGCCCTGCCGGGGAGTCAGAGGGCTGGTCGCCACACGCCGCCACCGGCCCGTGTCCGGGTCGAGGCGGGCGCCGGCGGCCTCGGCTTCGGCCCAGACGACGACGTTGTCGCCGGTCCAGACCGATAGCGCGGCACCCTGCTCGTCGATCACCAGAGGCGACGGCGCCAGCACAGCCCAGTGCCCGACCTCGGGCACGGCAGGCACTCCCGGAACGGTGGAGGTCGTGCCCTGGCGGCCCTCCCGGGCCCGGCGGTTCACCACCGGCAGCACGGTGACCGCGGCAACGAGGGTGGCCAGAGCGACGAGGGCGGCGCCGATGCGCACCCGCCGGCGGTAGGCCACCATGCGGCCCCGAGTCCGCTCGAACAGCCCCGCCGGCGGCTCGGCGGTCGCGCCCATCTCCCGCAGGCCCTCCAGCAGCCGCTGATCGAGATCCTTCATCCGCGAACCAAGGGCACGCTCAGCTGATCTTGAGTTCAGGGCGGAAGATGCGGCCGGGGCCCATGGCGGCGAGCTGGTCGGCGATGTGGTCGAAGGCGGCGGCGGCCTCGCCCTTCGGGTCAGACACGGTGACGGGCAGGCCCACGTCGCCGCCCTCTCGCAGCGCCGGCACCAGGGGCACCTGGCCCAGTAGTGGAACCCCCAGCACCTCGGAGAGGTGGGCGCCACCGCCGGCGCCGAACAGCTCGTAGCGGGTGCCGTCGTCGCCGGTGAACCAGGACATGTTCTCGATGACCCCCCGCAGGGGCAGGTTGACCTTGCGGGCCATGAAGGCCGTTCGTTGGGCCACCCGCTGGGCCGCCGGCTGGGGCGTGGTGACCACGAAGACCTCGGCCCGGGGCAGGTACTGGGCCATGGATAAAGCCACGTCGCCGGTGCCCGGCGGCATGTCGATGAGCAGGTAGTCCAGCTCGCCCCAGAGCACGTCGACCAAGAACTGCTCCAAAGCCTTGTGGAGCATGGGCCCCCGCCACATCACCGGCTGGTCCTCCTCCACGAAGAACCCGATGGAGATCACCTTCACGCCGTGGGCCACAGGGGGCACGATGAGGTCGTCGAGGACAACGGGGTCCTGGGTGATCCCGAGCATCTTGGGCACGGAGAAGCCGTAGACATCGGCGTCGAGGACGGCCACCTCGTGGCCCCGGCGGGCCAGGGTGATGGCGGTGTTGACCGTCACCGACGACTTGCCCACGCCGCCCTTGCCCGACGAGATGCCAAGGACCCGGCTGCGACAACCCGGCTTCATGAACTGGTTGGTACGGCCCTCCTCGTGGCCGAGGCGCTGGCCGGCGGGACCGGTACCACCGCCGCCGTGAGCATGACCCCCGCCGGCGCCCTGCACCTGGCCCATGCGCTCGCGCACCACGGCCCGCTCCTCGTCGGTCATGACCACCATGTCGACGTCGACCGAATCGACCCCGTCCAGCGGCATCACCGCATCGGTGACACGGGTGGTGATCTCGGCCCGCAGCGGGCAGCCGGCGACGGTGAGGGCCACCAGCACGCCGACGCGCCCACCGTCTATGTCCACCCGCTTCACCATGCCGAGATCGACGATGCTCACGTGGAGCTCGGGATCCTGCACGGGGCGCAGGGCCTCGATGACTTCGGGTTCGGTGACGGGCACGCGGCCCTCCTCGGGGGTTTGCACGAGCTGAACAGGTAGAATACGTGCGTGGAACACCCGGTCTTCGACGAGGGCGAGTTCTCCGCCTCCGTCGCCGCCGTCACCTCGGCCTTCGGTGATCCCACCCGGCGGGACATCTTCCTGTTCGCCAGAGAGGGCAGCTCCGGCGTAACCGCCACCGAGGTGGCCCAGCATTTCGAGCTGCACGCCAACGTGGCCCGCCACCACCTCGACAAGCTCGCCGCCGGCGGGTACCTCGAGGTCCACGTGGAGCGCCCGGAGAACGGCGGTGCCGGCCGGCCCTCCAAGCGCTACCGGGCCACCGAGAAGCGCATCGAGTTCCCCGGCCGGCGGGACGACCTCCTCGTCACCCTTCTCGGCCGGGCCCTGGCCCTGGTGCCCGAGGACAAGGCGGAGGCCATGGCCGAGGAGGTGGGCGAGGAGTACGGCGCCCGCCTGGCCCGGCACATGTCGCCCGGCGACAGCCACCGCTCGTTCCGGGCCGCTCTTCACGCGGTGGCCGAGGCCCTCACCGCCCACGGCTTCGCCGCCCACGCCGAGGCCCGCGGCTCGTCGCTCACCATCGTGGCCGACCAATGCCCCTTCGGCGAGACGGCCACCCAGCACCCCGTCATCTGCGCCGTCGACCGGGGGATCGTGCGGGGCATGCTCGCCGGCCTCTACGGCGACACCACGCCCGCCACCATGGCCTCCCGGGCCCAGGGCGACTCCAGCTGCGTCACCTCCGTGTAGCGGCGGGTGCCGCGTCATTATCTAGATCACGCGTCCACCTCGCCGGCCCGCCCGGAGGTGGTGGAGGCCATGCTGGCCTGGCTCACAGGCGACGGCGCCGGCGACCCCGGCCGGGTCCACACCGAGGGGCGGATGGCCAGGGCCGCTGTGGAGGACGCCCGGGACAAGGTGGCCGCCTTTCTCGGGGCCCGGCCCCGGGAGGTGGTGTTCACGAGTGGGGCCACCGAAGCGATCAACGCGGCAGTGTGGGGCGCCACCCGAACACGTCCCGGAGGAGCGGTCCTGGCGGCGGCGGTCGAGCACTCCGCCGTGCGTGACGCCTCCGCCCGCCATGCCGAGGTGCTGGAGATACCGGTCGACGGACTCGGGCGGATCGACGCCGGCTGGCTCGAACGCACCGTCAACGACGAGATCGCCCTGGTGCACTGCCAGTGGGGGAACCACGAGGTGGGGACGCTCCAGCCCGTCGAGGAGGTGGCCGGCAGGTGCCGGCTCCGGGGCGTGCTGGTCCACGTGGACGCGGCGGCGGCAGCCGGGCACGTCCCGGTCGACTTCGGAGCCCTGAAAGCCGATCTGATGTCGGTCAGTGCCCACAAGCTCGGTGGGCCCAAGGGCATCGGCGCCCTGCTGGTGCGCCGTGGCCTGCGGTTCGACCCGCTGGTCGTGGGTGGCGACCAGGAGCGGGCCAGGCGGGCGGGCGTGGAGAACGTGCCGGCCATCGTGGGCTTCGGCGCCGCCTGCGAGGCCCTCGACCTGGCCGGCGAGGCAGCCGCGTCACGCCGACAGACCGAACGGGTGCTGGCCGGCGCCGGCCGCATCGAGGGCGTCACCACCTACGGGGACACCGACCGGCGCCTGCCCCACATCGTGTGCCTGGGCGTGGACGGAGTCGAGGCCGAGGCCGTCCTCCTGGGTCTCGACCAGGCCGGGATCGCCGCCCACTCGGGATCGGCATGCTCGTCGGAATCCCTCGAGCCGTCGCCGGTCCTTCAGGCCATGGGGGTGGAGGCGGAGCGGTCGCTGCGGATCTCAGTGGGCTGGTCGAGCGTGCCGGGCGACATCGATGCCCTGCTGGAAGCCCTGCCGAAGGTCGTGGACCGGCTTCGGGCACTCGCCCGGTGAACTGCTGGTGAACGTCGCTCCACTAGGTGTTGAACAACACGTATCGGACGAAATCTACTATTGAAACCGTCTACGAGAGGCGCGACGATGCCCTCAGGAGGACCGGACAACTGGCTTCGGGAGCAGACGGCACCGATTCCCCAGCCCGGGCCGCAAAGGGGCAGAACCCACCCGCTGCCCCATTGCGGCCCCCTCCAATCTCACTGGCAAGGCTGATCTCAGGCGGAGGCTCAGTCGGCTGACCGGCGGGCGCCCACCACCGCGGTGCCGGCGACGATCAACAGGAGCAGCAGCACGGCCAATAGCGACAGCCCGGCGCTCTCCTTGGCGACAGACCCACCCGATCCGGAGCTCTCGGCGCCGGCCGCCACCGTGCCATCGAGACCCTTGGTGCCGGCGCCGCCACCGGTGCCGTTGCCGGCTGCGCCCGTGGCGCCGGCGGTGGGGCTGCTGCCGCCGCCCGACCCGGGGCCACCGCCACCGGTGGCGGAACCACCGCCGGTCCCGGCAGAGCCCGTAGTGGCTGCTCCCGCACCGCCGGCGGTGCTCGAGCTGTCACCGGAACCCGAGCCGGTCGACGAATCCGTGGCCGGGCCTCGGGGCAGCTGGGTGCAGGCCTTGCCGTCGCCGTTGGAGTCGAGCAGCGCGGCCTGCAGAGCGTTGGCGTCGAGGGCGAGCTGAGCCGCATCCTGGGTGAGGAAATGGGCGCATTCGTACAGCCCGTCGGCCAGGACCCCACCGGGCACCGTCACGCTGGGTAGCCCGCCGGGAAGAGTGGCCGGCACGGTTGGCACGGTGACATCGGGGACGGTCGGCACCGTGACGCCGGGGACGGTCGGCACGGTGACGCCGGGGACCGTGGGCACGGTCACACCCGGCACGGTCGGGACCGTGACGTTGGGGACGGTCGGGACCGTGACGTTGGGGACGGTCGGCACCGTGACATCGGAAACGGTGGGCACGGTCACTTCGGGGACGGTGACGTTCGACACGTTGACCGGGGGCACGGTGACGGTGGGCACGGTCACGGTTGCGGTGGCCGTCGGCACGGTGACTGTGGGGACCGTCGGGACCGTGGGGGCGGTCAGCCAGCCCCGAGCGGGGGCTGACGGCAGCAGGAGGACCGCCGTCACCACGATGGGGCCCACGAACATCGAGAACAGACTGCGCTGATGTCTCACAAAGGTTTCCATCGGTCACCGGCGGTGGGTTTCGCAGCCCCCGTAAGAGCTATTTCGGCATGACCAGTCCGGGTGGTCCTCTCAGGGCGACTCCGCCGGCGCGCTGGCGGCCAACGCCCGCCGGAGGCTGTCCTCGACCACCGGGACCATCTCCGGGGGAGGGTCGTTGGCCAGGAAGGCCCGGAACTCGGCGACGGCGCCAGCGGGGTCACCACGGTCCTGGAACAGGATGACGCCGCGGAAGAAGTGGGCGTCGGGATAGGTGGGATCGGCGGCCACGGCCCGCTCGATGAAGATCATTCCGCTGTCGATCAGGCTCTTGTTTCCGCCGGCCCGGCCGGCGAGGCGGAGGAGCCAACCCCGGTAGGCCAGGGCCTCGGGCTGGCGGGGGTCCTCCCGCAAAATCTTGTCGAAGGTCTTGATGGCCTCCAGGGTCCTGCCCTCGCCGATGAGGAGCCGGGCCCGCTCGAGGTCCGACGAGGCGCCGGTGGCCGTCAGGGAGCCGGTGGCCGCCTCGCCGGGGAGCCGCTCCCCCGCCGACCGGGCCATGAGCGCCCCGGCCATCCCGGCCAGAGCCAGGACGCTGACGACGGTGACGACATGGCGGGCCCAGCGCCGGCGGGGTACGCCTGGGACGACCGGTAGCTGGCTGCTGCTGGCCGCCCCGATGGCTCGAAGGACGGCGGCGGCGCGGGCGGTGTACGAGTCGCAGAGGGCGTCGTAGTCGGCGCCGTCGAGATCGCCGGCCTCCCGCTCGGCCTCGAGGTCCTCGAGGGAGCGGAGCAGGAAGTCCCGCTGCTCGTGCAGCTCGGCCAGGGAGCCGTCGTCCACCGCGGTGCTCACTGCCGTAGGGCCTGGTCGACCAGCAGGCGGTCCTCGGCCGTGGCCGTGGCGCCGAGAGCGGCCCTGACCCGCCAGCGCCGGAAGGCCAGGGCCAGGCCGGCCATGGCACAGACCAGGGCGGCCACCGGTAGCGCCCAGACCAGGGCGGCGACCCCGGTGGAGCCGGGCCGGAGCAGGATGTCGTGGCCGTAGCGGCCGACGAGGAAGCTGCGTATCTCGTCGTCGCTCTCGCCCATGTCGACCCGCCGGCGGATCTCCTTGCGGATGGCCAGCGACGCCGGCGACTCCGACTCCGCGGCCGACAACCCCTCGCAGGTGGGACAGCGGACCTCGCTGGAGATGTGGTCGGCCCGTTGGGCGGCGGTGGCCGGTCCGCCGGAGCTACGGGTACCTATGAACAGCGCCGTGCCCACTACGAGCAGCAGAACGGCGTAGGACCAGCGCCTCATGGGGAAGCCCGCTGTGCTACGGCCTGGGCTAGTAGACGGTCGAGACCCACGGCGGTCACGCCGCCGACCAGACGGGTGAGCACCAGGCCGTCGGGGTCGACGAGAAAGGACTCCGGCACGCCTCTCACGCCGAAGTCGACCTTGGCGCCCGGGTCATCGAGCACGGGCCAGTCACCGCCCCGCTTGGAAAAGAAGGCGCGTACGTCGGCGGGCTGATCGTCGTAGACGACCATCAGCACCTGGGCCCGCTCAGGCGGGTGGCGGTCGGCGAAACGGATCAGCTCCGGGTGCTCCTTGAGGCACGGAATGCACCATGTGGCGAAGAAGTTGACGACCACGTAGCGGCCCCGCAGGTCGGACAGCCTGACGGGAGGCCCGTTCAGATTGGCGCCCTCGACCTCGGGGGCGGTCTGGCCGACGATCGGGCTCGGCGCCACCACGTCGGAGGCCGGCCGGCGGGTGGCAAGGGTGACGACGAGCAGGGCGACGACCACGCCGACGCCGAGGGCGATCCAGCGGGCCGTGCGGGGTCGGCGAGGCGGCGGTGGAGCCACCGGGGCATCGTCCTCGTGGGCGGCATCCGGCACGTTCATTTCGGTGCTTGCGGCGGTTGTCACGTGCCGAACACCGCCGCTGGGGCGGGGACGCGGTCGTCGTCCTCGTGGCTTTGGGGGGAAGGGGCTGGTTCGGGGCTGGTCGTCGTGGCCCTGTCGTCGGGGACGGGGGCGGAGGAGGGGTCGGTGGGGCGCCGGCGCCGGCCTGGGACGGCGGCCATGGCGGTCCCGACGGCCATCATGCCGCCGCCGATCCAGAGCCACACGACCAGGGGTTGAATGATGACGGCGATGACGGCGTCGCCCCCCTTGCTGCGGGGTGGGGAGATGAGGGTGAGGTAGACGTCGTTGCGCAGCCCGGTTCGTACCGATGGGGTGCCGATGGCCTGGGTGGCGAAGGGGAACTGGTTGAGGGCGGGGCGGTAGATCCTGCCGCCGTCGATGCGCACGTCGGCCACCACAGCCCGGCGGTTCGGGTGCTGCACGGTGCTCGAGCCGAGGTAGGTGAGGCGGTGGCCGGCCAGAGTGGCCGACTCCCCCGGCGAGAGGCGGAACTCGGCCCGGTGGCCGTAGGCCGAGCTGGCGGCGAAGGCCACGGCGATGACGATGACGCCGAGGTGCACCACCATGCCGCCGTTGGCCCGACCGACGAGGCCCCGCCAGCCCTGCCGGCGGGAGGAGAGCACGAGCTGGCGGAGCGCGGCGGCGGCGGCGAAGGCGCCGAGTCCGAAGGCCAGCAACGGCGCCAGGCCCCGCAACCCGAACACCACGCACGCAGCGATGGTGAAACCGCCGGCCCACGCCGGCCACTGCAGCCGGGCCCGCAGCAGCTCGCCTGAAGCCTTGCGCCACGGGAGGGCCGGCGCCACGGCCATGAGGAACAGAAGGGTGAGGCCGACAGGCGTGGTCATCCGGTCGAAGTACGGCCGGCCCACAGAGAGGCGCCGGCCGTCGAGAGCCTCGGCGATGAGCGGGAACACCGTGCCCAGCAGCACGATGAAGGCGAAGGCGGCGAACAGCAGGTTGTTGAGGAGGAAGGCCCCCTCCCGGGAGACCGGCGAGTCGATCGTGCCGGGCGAGCGCAGCTGGTCTCCCCGCCAGCCGATGAGGCCCACACCCACGGCGACGATCACGGCGAAGAACCCGAGGATGGCCGGGCCGATGGGCGACTCGGTGAAGGCGTGCACCGAATCCAGCACTCCGGACCGGGTCAGGAAGGTCCCGAGGATGGTGAGGCTGAAGGTGGCCACCAGCAGGGACAGGTTCCAGACCCGCAGCATCCCCCGTCGCTCCTGCACCATGGCCGAGTGGAGGTAGGCGGTGCCCGTGAGCCAGGGCAGGAACGAGGCGTTCTCCACCGGGTCCCACGCCCAGTACCCGCCCCAGCCCAGCACCTCGTAGGACCACCAGGCGCCGAGGATGATGCCGGCGGTCAGGAAGCCCCACGCGAAGAGGGTCCAGCGCCGGGTCTCGGAGGTCCAGTTGTGGACCCGGTCGGCCTTCAGCTTGGCGTCGCCATCGCCGACTCTGCCGGTCACGAGGGCGGCCACGGCGAAGGCGAACGGGATGGTGAAGCCGACGTAGCCCAGGTAGAGAATGGGCGGGTGGAAGGCCATCAGCGGGTGGTTCTGCAGCAGCGGGTTGGGGCCGGTGCCGTCGGCGGGGACGGCGCCGGCCACCTCGGTGAAGGGGTTGGCCGGGCCGAGCATGAGCCCGAAGAAGAAGACTGAGACGAGCAGCACGGTGACCGTCGCCCAGCCGACAAGCGGGTCGTCGGCCCGGTGGCGGAAGCGGCGGGCCATGACGGCCAGGTAGCCGGCCAGGACCAGGGCCCAGAGCAGGATAGAGCCTTCGAGGGCGCCCCAGAGCGAGGCGATGGTGTAGATCAGCGGCGTCGAGCGGCTGTGGTTCTCGGCCACGTACTCGAGCGAGAAGTCGTGGCCGATCAGCGCCCGCTCCATCACGATGGTGGCCACCACGGCGGCGGCCAGAACCACCCACACGTAGGAGCGGCCCAGCCGGAGCAGCTTCGGGCGCCGGCGGATCAGGCCGGCGAGGAGGCTGGCGGCGCCGGCCAGCGAGGCGAGGAACCCGAGCAGGACGGCGCTCTGGCCGACGACCGCGTTCACCGGTTCTGGCCGACGTAGTCGTCGACCCGGTCGGGGTTGTCTGCCTTGTACTCGTTGGTGTGCTTGACCATGATGCGGTCGCTGGCGTAGTGGTCGCCGCTCCAGCGGCCCTCGAGCACTACCGGGATCCCGGGCTGGAACAGCTCCGGGGGGTCGCCGCGGTGGATCACGTCGACGGTGGCGCCCCGCTGGCCGCGGATCTCGAAGTCCACGCCCTCCCCCGCCGGCGCCGGCTTCACGCTCCCGGCCACGACCAAACCCTCGATGCGGAAGCGGCGGTCGCCCAGGCCGTCCTTCTCGGCCACGGCCTCGTCGGCCGTCTTGAAGTACACCGTCGCCTCCCCCAGGGCCTGCACCACCAGGAAGCCGAGCGCGACGAGGATGACGGCGCCGGCAATCCACAGCCGCTTCCGGCTGAGTTGACCCCGCGGACGGGCCGCCGGCGCCGGCGCGGCGGTCACGGGCGCTGCTCGGGCAGGAAGGAGCGGGTGAGGGCGCGACCGCGCAGCACCACCCGCAGGGAGTAGGCGGCCAGGGTCGCCACAGTTACGCCGTAGCCGGCGATCACGTAACCACTCATGACGGCGAGCCCACCGGGAGCGGGCCACCGGCCTCCGCCCGCCGCTGCTCCAAAGCGAGGTCCAACCCCTCGGTCTCCAGGCGCTCCTCCAGGACTTCGACGCGGTAGCGGTGCACCAGCAGCCACAGGTAAGTGAGGGTCATGGCCACGAAACCGACGAGCATCACGGTGATGTAGGAGCCGTCGAGATCGGACTGCGGGGTGATCTGAGCGAGGGAGCGGCCCTGGTGGAGAGTGCGCCACCAGTCCACCGAGAAGTGGACGATGGGAACGTCGGCGGCGGCGATGAGGGCGGCGATGGCGGAGCGGCGGGCGCGGGTGTCGACGTCGCCGGCCACCCGGCGCAGGGCCAGGTAGCCGAGGAAGAGGGCGAGCAGGAGGGCGGTGGTGGTCAGGCGCGCGTCCCACGTCCACCACACGCCCCACGTGGGACGGCCCCAGATGGCACCGGTGGCCAGAGTGAGGGCGCAGAACACGACGCCGATCTCCGCCGACGCGGCGGCGACCCGGTCCCACGCCCGTGACCGGGTGCGCCGGAACAGGTAGGCGGCACTGGCCACGGCGGTCACGCCGAAGGCGAGGTAGGCGGCCCAGGCGACGGGTGGGTGGACGGCGATGAGGCGGGCGTACGGGCCCTGCTCCTCGGTGGCGGGCAGGCCGAGGCCGGCGATGACAGTGATGGCCAGCGCCAGCAGGGCGGCGGCGCCGAGCAGCAGCGTGGCCGGGCTCCTGGTGCCGGCCGGCTCGGGCGGGGCTGTGGCGGCCACTGACCGATCGATGTCGACGGGAGAGGTCATGTCTCCTCCAGCAGGGCGCCGTAGGCGATGACGCCCAGGGCCACGTAGACGCCGGCGAACACGGTGAGGAGCTGGGCCCAGCGCCAGCCGTCGTCCGCGCCGATGCCGAGGGCGGCCTCCCATGCCCGGGTGGCGCCGAGCAGGACCGGGGCGACGACCGGCAGGAGCAACAGGGGGAGCAGGGTCTCGCGCACGCTGAGGCCCGCGGCGACCATGCCGTAGACCGTGCCGGCCGCGGCCAGGCCCACGGTGGCGGCAGCGGCCGTGGCCAGGAGGAGGGTAAGGCCGGCCAGGTCGGTGCCGTAGAGGATGACGATGCCGGCGGCCAGCAGGACCTCGAGAAGGGCGAGCTGGACGGCCACCGCGGCGGCCTTTCCGAGAAAGATGCCGGCCGGGTCCAGGCCCGACAGGCGCAGCCCGTCGCGGGCACCATCAGCCGCCTCGACGCTGTAGCTGCGCTGGATGGCGAGCAGTGACGAGAACAGGACGGCCACCCAGAACAGTCCGGCCGCGGCCCGGGCGAGGGTGCCACGGTCGGGGTCGAGGGCGAAGCCGAACAGGACGAGCACCAGCAGGGCGAACGGCGCCACCTGGTTGGTGGCCACCCGCGACCGGGCCTCGATACGCAGGTCCTTGCCGGCGACGAGCAAGGCGTCGTGGAGAAGGGTCATGGGCTGGTCCGGGCCCCAACCCCAGCCTCCTCCCTCACTGGGGGGGCGGGCTGGAGGTGGCCGCCGGCCATGACGACGGTTCTTCCGGCCAGGGCGGTGGCCCGGTCGGACTCGTGGGAGGCGAAGACGACGGTGGCGCCGGCGCCGGCTGCCTCCCGCACGAGGGTGTCGAGCAGGTCCCGGCCCTCGGCGTCCAGGCCGGCGTGGGGCTCGTCGAGCAGCCACAGTGCGGGGCGCCGGGCGACCAGCACCGCGATCGAGACCCGCCGGCGCTGGCCGGCCGAGAGCCTGGCCACACCGACACGCCGGAGGCGGCCCCCCAGGCCCAGGCGCTCCAGGGCGGGGCCGGCCGCAGCAGCTGATCCCCCGGCCGCCCGCACGGTGAACACCACGTTGTCCTCCACCGACAGGTCGTCGTAGAGGCCGCCGGCGTGGCCCAGCAGGCCCACCTGGCGGCGCACCGAGCGGCGGTCGACACGGAGATCGTGGCCGAGGACCACAGCCTCGCCGTCGACCACCGGCAACAGCCCGGCGCACGCCCGCAGCAGACTGGTCTTGCCGGCGCCGTTCGGCCCGCGGACGAGCACAATCTCACCGGTGTCGACATCGAGATCGACACCGGCCAGCGCGGGAAATGCGCCCAGAAGGGCGACGGCGGAGCGGAGGTGGACGGCAGGAGCCATGGCGGCAGCGCCAATGCTACGGGCGCCCGCCCGGGCGCCACCATGCAGAGGGCGGCATCTTTGGGCCACGAGAGGCGGTGCCGGCGGGGAGCGGTCAGGTGCACCATGCAGACGCCGGCGCCTGTAGGCCCCGGAGGCACCGGTACCGTGGCGGGCATGGACGCCCGGCGGGTCATCGGTGGGGTGGGCAGGACCCTCATCGCCGCCGGCTCGCTGATCCTGCTGTTCGTGGCCTACCAGCTCTGGGGAACCGGGCTGGCCGAAGCGAGGGGCCAGCGCAAGCTCACCAGGCAGTTCGAGCAGGTGCTCCGCTCACCGGCCAAGCCCGCGCCGCCATCGCCGGCTCCGGGAACGCCGGACCCAGAGCCCGCTCCCCCGCCGGCGCCGGTCGGAGACGCCGTGGCCATGATCAGGATCCCGAAGATCGGGCTCGAGAAGGCCATCGTCCAGGGTGTCGGCCTGTCCGAGCTGAAGAAGGCGCCCGGTCACTACCCCACCACACCCATGCCGGGTGAGCCCGGAAATGCCGCCATCGCCGGCCACCGGACCACCTATGGCGCCCCGTTCTTCAACCTCGACGAGCTGAAAATGGGCGACCCCATCCTCGTCACCACACGGGTGGGCGAGTTCCGCTACGAGGTCACCGAGTCCAAGGTCGTCAGTCCCAAAGAGACATCCGTCCTCCAGCCCACCGACGACAACCGCCTCACCCTCACCACCTGCCAACCCCGTTTCAGTGCCGCCCAGCGCCTCATCGTGGTCGCCTCCCTGAAAAGCAATGCCGTCGACCTGCCCGAGCCGGCCGCGCCGCCGGATCAGCAGCCCGCAGTGAGCCTGGAGGAATCCGAGGCGGACCTCTCAGGGGCCGGCGCCAGCAACGGCCCGGCCATCTTCTGGGGTTTCCTCGCCGGCCTGGTGTGGCTGGGCACGTGGCTGGCGGCACGGAGGTGGCGGAAGTTGCCGGCCTACCTGATCGGGACCCCGGTCTTCCTGGTGGTGCTCTTCGTGTTCTTCGAGAACTTCAGCCGGCTGCTCCCGGCCAACTTCTAACCGAGCGGTATTGCATCTGATGCAACATTCGACGTGCCCCGATCCATGCGACGGCCCGGCCATGGCCGGCTTCGGCCTCTCCATGCTGCTGGTGCTCGTCCTATGGATCAGCTACTGGCCGATCTCCGCGCTCTGGCGGCACGATCGGGGCCAGGCTCGTCGGGCTCCGCTTCGAGGGCCAAGGACTCCGTCGCCATCTCGTCGACTCGTGAACGTCGTCCATGTGTGCGTTCCCCTCAGCCCGGAGCCGAACACGAGGATGCACTGGTCATCCGGCGGGCCTTCCACACGGTTCGAACAAGTGCATTCGGCCAACGTCTGACCGATCAGCATTCGACGAGGTCGAGGGTTGGATCGATGCGCCGGATGTCGTCGGCGTCGCTCGTCAGGACGACGCCCCCGCGGCCACGCGCGACGAGCACCACAGAAGCATCGATGACGTCCGCGGCTCCCGTGGCGCCGCAAAGATGGCCCGCCGCCTTCGCGGTTTCGAAGTCGAGCTGGTGAACCGCAACCTCGTCTGTCGCTAGAAGCCTCACGAGGCGCACCTGCCGAGCTGGGTTCCGCCAGACCTGTCCCACGACACCGGCAGGGACGTGCAGTTCCTCGGCCAGCTCGAGCAGGAGGATGACGCGCCGGTCTGATCGCTCGAACGCGATCAGCGCTCCCGCATCGAGGATCAGAGGCCGAGGACGGACCGAGCCCACTTGGCCTCCTCCTCGGTGGCCGGCCCGATCTCGGAGCGGATCTCCGCGAGCAGATCCCTCAACGTCTCACGGTGGGCCTTCTCCTCCATCGCCGCGCCCACCCAAGCGCTCACCGACGGCGCACGACCAGCGCCAACGTCACGCTCAGCTGCTTCGAGAGCGTCCGGAGGAACCGTTACCGTGACTCGACGTCGTCGCATACAAAGAGCGTACTCGCAGCGGGTCTATCGCATACCGCGGGTCTGGCGCGAATCTCGATCAGGAGCATTCGACATGGTTGGAACAAGTGCATTCCGCCAGTTGGAGCCGGCGCCGGCTCCTCAGATGCGGGCCAGGAAGTCGAGCCCGGTGCGTTCCATGAAGTCGACCAGCCACGTCGACATCCTGGTGACCTGGTTGGTGAAGAGCAGGTAGCCGAACACGAACAGCAGGACGGCCGACACCAGGTTGATCACCCGGAAGTGCCGCTTCACCCACGAGAAGACACCGGTGAGCCGGCCGAAGGCCAGGCCGGCGGCCACGAAGGGCACGCCCAGGCCGAGGGAGTAGAAGAACAGGAGGAGCACCCCCTGGGTGAGGGTGCTGCCGGCGGCGGCGTAACCGAGCACCCCGCCCAGGACGGGCCCGATGCAGGGGGTCCAGCCGAAGGCGAAGGCCATGCCCATGATGGGCGGGGCGAAGCTGCCGAGCTTCGAGGGCAGGGCCTGGAGGCGGCGCTCGCGTTCCATCCAGCGGGGGCGGACCACTCCGGCGAGGAACAGCGCCATCACCATGATGACGGCGCCGGCGATCTTGTTGAGCCCGAGCTGGTGGTCGATCAGCAGCTGCCCGAGGGCGCTGGCCGTGGCCCCGAAGGCCACGAAGACGATGGTGAAGCCGGCCACGAACAGCAGCGTGGAGCGCAGGACCCTGCGGGTGTCGACCTTGGTCTCGGTGTCGGGATCGGTCTCGCCGGCCAGCTCCGCCGTGCTCACCCCCGACATCAGGGACAGGTAGCCCGGCACCAGCGGCAAGATGCAGGGCGACAGGAACGAGAACATGCCGGCGGCGAAGGCCACGATCCACCCGGTGGGACCGCTAGAGACGGCGAGGAACATCACCGCCAGTTTGGCGGGAGGGCGAACCTGATGGGTATCAGTGTCGAATCAGCTCCGATGGGGCACAGTGGGGGCATGATCGGCTTCCTCATCTCCCTCATCTTCGGTGGACTCGTCATCGGCGCCCTCGGCCGCCTCGCCATTCCGGGGCCGAACCCCATGTCGATCGGCGCCACCATCCTGGTCGGCATCAGCGGCTCCCTAATCGGAGGACTGGTCGGGTACTTCCTGTTCGGCAAGGAAGAGGGCCCGGGCTGGATCCTCGCCACCCTGGGCGCCGCCCTCATCGTCTGGCTCCTCCAGCGCAGCCAGAACCGCCGCCTGGCGTAGGAAGGCGAGCGGACGCCGTTCAGGCCCGCTTCTGGCGGGCCACCAGCTCCATGTCGGCCTCCACCATCTGGGCCACCAGCATGGGGAAGGTGACCTCCGGCTTCCAGCCGAGGACCTTGTCGGCCTTGGACGGGTCACCGATGAGGTGGTCGACCTCAGCCGGGCGCACGAAGCGGGGATCGAGCACGACGTGGTCCTGGTAGTCCATGCCGGCGTGGGCGAAGGCCAGCTGGCAGAACTGCTGGACCGAGTGCGTCTCGCCGGTGGCGATGACGAAGTCGTCCGGCTGGTCCTGCTGGAGCATCAACCACATGGCCCGCACGTAGTCGCCGGCGAAGCCCCAGTCCCGGGCGGCGTCGAGGTTGCCCAGGGCCAGCTTCTCGTCGAGCCCGTGGTGGATCCGGGCGACACCGTTGGTGATCTTGCGGGTGACGAACTCCAGGCCCCGCCGGGGGCTCTCGTGGTTGAAGAGCATGCCGCTCGAGGCGTGCAGGCCGTAGGACTCCCGGTAGTTGACGGTGATCCAGTGGCCGTAGACCTTGGCCACGCCGTAGGGGCTGCGGGGATAGAACGGGGTGGTCTCGGTCTGGGGCGTCTCGACCACCTTGCCGAACATCTCGCTGGAGCTGGCCTGGTAGAAGCGGATGTCGGGGTCGACGATGCGGATGGCGTCGAGCACCCGGGTGACGCCGATGGCCGTGCACTCGCCGGTTAGCACGGGCTGCTCCCAGGAGGCGGGCACGAAGGACTGGGCGGCCAGGTTGTACAGCTCCTGGGGGCGGTGCTCCCGGAGGAGGTGGATCATCGAGACCTCGTCGAGCAGGTCTCCGGAAACGAGGGTGACCCGGTCCTGGATGTGGGCGATCCGCTCGAAGTTGACGGTGCTGGACCGCCGGACCATTCCCACCACCTCGTAGCCCTGATCGAGGAGGAGCTCGGCGAGGTAGGAGCCGTCCTGGCCCGTGACCCCGGTGATGAGGGCGCGCTTGGCCACGGGCGGCACGACTTCAGCCCGGTATTTGAGGGCTGGCAGGACGGCCGAGGGCAGGCGCTGCCGGGACCGGTTTCCCTTGCCGCAAGTGCATCGAGGAGGGCGGGCGTCCGCCGCCAAACGCTAAGAACGACCGGCGAAGTCGCCGCGCGTGCGCGTGCTCGCCATCATCCCGGCCTACAACGAGGCCGGCAAGGTCGGCGAGGTCGTGGCCAAGGTGGTCGCGCAGGGTTACCGCTGCCTCGTCGTCGACGACGGCTCCAGGGACGGCACCAGCGACGTGGCCCGCGCCGCCGGCGCCGTCGTCGTGCGCAACCGCCACAACATGGGCCTGGGCCGCACCAT
>DATLEK010000116.1:0-39608 GCA_035525365.1 Acidimicrobiales bacterium | reverse complement strand
GAACCCGCAGGTCGAGGCGTGCCGCGAAAAAGCGCGCGCCGCAGGTTTCGAGATGAAGGTCACCCTCGAAGCGGTCGTCGGGTTCGTGAGCCGCTCGCAGACGGCGGCGCTGACGAAGGTCGCGGCGCCCGCGCGGGTCGTGCAGCCGAAGCGCAGTCTGGAAGTCACCGCGAACGATCGCCGGTTTCTCCGCTCGTTGCGGATCGCCGCCGATGACACTGCCGAACCGGTGGAATAGAGAATTACGAATTAAGAAGTACCAAGTAAGACTTGGGAGGCCGGCGTGCCGATGGGCGCGCCGGCTTTTTTTGTTTCAGCCCGTCATCCGGGTTTCCGGGCTGCCTGCGCCGCGACGCGGGCGGCCGCCGCTGCCGCCGCGGCCGGATCGCCCAGGTAATAGTGCCGAATCGGCTTGAGATCGTCGTCCAGTTCGTAGACCAGCGGGATGCCGGTGGGAATGTTGAGCTCGACGATGGTCTGGCGATCGATGTTGTCCAGGTACATGACCAGCGCACGCAGGCTGTTGCCATGCGCCGAAATGAGCACCCGCTTGCCGACGCGAAGGTCGGGGACGATGGCGTCATACCAGTACGGGAGCATGCGAGCCACCACGTCCTTGAGGCACTCCGTCGCCGGGAGCTGCTCGAGGGCCAGGTCCCGGTACACGGGATCGTGGCGCGGATGGCGGGCGTCGTCAAGCTCCACCGAGGGTGGCGGAACGTCGTAGCTCCGACGCCATTCCTGCACCGCGTCGATACCGAACTTGTCCGCCGTCTCCTGCTTGTTGAGACCTTGAAGCGCGCCGTAGTGACGTTCGTTCAGGCGCCAATGGCGTCGAACCGGGACCCACACCAGGTCCATGACCTCAAGGGCGAGGTTGGCCGTGCGGATGGCGCGCTTCTGCATGGAGGTGTGCACGATGTCGACGGAGAGTCCGGCTCCGACGAGAAGCTTGCCCGCGTCCCGTGACTCGGCTTCGCCCCGCTCGGTGATGTCGCAGTCGTACCAGCCGGTGAACAGGTTGAGCTCGTTCCATTCGCTCTGCCCGTGTCGGAGCAGCACCAGGGTCGCCATGCGCGGAACCGTAGTGTGCGCCCGTGCCTACGCCTCGCTTCGATCTCCTCTACCGCTACGACGAGCTCACGGAAGCTCTGAACCGGCTGGCCGCCGAGTACCCGAACCTGATGACGGTCGAGAGCATCGGGACAAGCCACGAGGGCCGCGACATCTGGTTGGCCACCGTGACCAACTCAGCGACCGGGCCACACAACGAGAAGCCGGCGTTGTTCGTCGAGGCCAACATCCACGCCACCGAGATCACGGGGTCGACCGCCGCCCTTCACCTGCTGCACCGCCTCGTCAGCAGCTACGGCGAGGACGACAGCGTGACGAGAGCGCTGGACACCCGTTGCTTCTACGTCGTGCCCCGTCTGAACCCCGATGGCGTCGAGCTGGCGCTGGCCGACCGGCCCCGATATGTGCGATCGAGCACTCGGCCTTGGCCGCGAACCGACCTTCAGGACGGTCTTGAGGAGGAGGACGTGGACGGTGATGGACGAATCCTCACCATGCGCGTCCCGGATCCCAACGGACCGTGGAAGGCGTGTCCCGAGGACCCCCGCCTCCTCGTGGCGCGCGAGCCTCACGAGGACGGGGCCGGCCCTTACTGGCGATTGCTTCCCGAGGGCACCATTCGCAACTACGACGGCGTGTTGATCCCTCTCGCCCCCCGACTCGAGGGCCTGGACCTCAACCGCCAGTTTCCCGCCGGATGGCGTACCGAAGGTGACCAGGTTGGCGCCGGCCCCTACCCAGGCTCAGAGCCCGAGATCGCCGCACTCCTCCGCGCCGTGGTCGGCCGCCCGAACCTGTGCGCCTATATTGCCTACCACACCTTCGGCGGGGTACACCTACGCCCCTACTCTGACCACGACGACGACCACCTGCCGACCCGTGACCTGCGGACCTTTGTGGAGATCGGCAAACAGGCCACGGCCATCACCGGCTACAAGGCGGTGTCGGTGTTCCACGACTTCCGGTACGAGCCAAAGGAGACCTTCACCGGAGCGTCAGATGACTGGGCCTACGACCACTTGGGCGTCTTCGCCTGGACCACGGAGTTCTGGAGCCCGATCCCCAAGGCCGGCATCACCGACCACAAGTTCATCGAGTGGTTCGACGACCACCCCGTCGCCGACGACCTCGCGCTGCTGGCGTGGAGCGATCAGACGGTTGGCCGCAACGTGGGGTACGTCGACTGGTACCCCTTCGAGCATCCTCAGCTTGGGCCGGTGGAGCTTGGTGGCTGGCACTTCTTCCGGGTCTGGTCGAACCCGCCCCCCGCCCTGATGGAGGCCGAGATCGCGCCCCATTCCGAGTTCGCAGTCCGCCATCTGTTGCTGTCGCCCCGATTGGAGCTGCGCCACGCTGCGGCCGAGCTGATCGGGATGCCAGCCGACGATGGGGAGGCGACGTGGCGGATCCGGGTCGTGGTGGACAACACCGGCTGGATGGCCACCAACGTCACCGAACGGGCGCTCGAACGAAAGTCGGTGCGACCGGTCGAGGCGGAGATCAGTCTGCCCGAGGGCTGCACGCTCGCCGCCGGCACCGTCCGCATTCAGCTAGGCCAGCTTCGGGGGCGTGCCCTCAAGCGCTCTGCCCTTCTGGCCACCGACCCGACCGAGGATCGTGCCAAGGCCGAGTGGGTGGTGCGGGGCCCGGCCGGCGCCCTCATCGCCGTCGAGGTCCGTCATCAACGCGCCGGTGTGGTGCGGGCCGAGGTTCTTCTCGGCGCCAAAGACAAAGTGTGATAACGACACACTCAACTTTGCTATAGTCATCGTCACGTAGATCGCCAAACCCCACCGGAGGCAACCACATGTCCAAGGCCGTCGGCATCGACCTCGGCACCACGAACTCTGTCGTCAGCGTGTTGGAGGCGGGCGAACCCACCGTCATTCCCAACGCCGAGGGCGCCCGCACCACCCCCTCGGTGGTGGGATTCTCCAAGAGCGGCGAGGTACTCGTCGGCGAGGTGGCCAAGCGCCAGTCCATCACCAACCCCGACCGCACCATTCGATCGGTGAAGCGCCACATGGGCACCAACTGGAACGTCGACATCGACGGGAAGCGTTATACGCCCCAGGAGATCTCCGCCCGCATCCTGCAGAAGCTCAAGCGCGACGCCGAGGCCTATCTCGGCGACACCGTCACCCAGGCCGTCATCACCGTTCCCGCCTACTTCGACGACGCCCAGCGCACCGCCACCAAGGAGGCGGGTCAGATCGCCGGCCTCGAGGTGCTGCGGATCATCAACGAGCCCACCGCCGCCGCCCTCGCCTACGGACTCGACAAGGAAGGTGAGGAGCAGACGATCCTCGTGTTCGACCTCGGAGGGGGCACCTTCGACGTGTCCATCCTGGAGATCGGTGAAGGTGTGTTCGAGGTCAAGGCCACCCACGGCGACACCCAGCTCGGCGGCGACGACTGGGACCAGCGGGTCATCGAGTGGCTCGTCAAGGAGTTCAAGAACACCGAAGGCGTCGACCTCGGCAAGGACAACATGGCCCTCCAACGCCTGAAGGAGGCGGCCGAGAAGGCCAAGATCGAGCTTTCCCAGGTGGCCGAGACCCAGATCAACCTGCCGTTCATCACCGCCACCAGCGAGGGCCCCAAGCACCTCGACCTCAAGCTCACCCGGGCCCAGTTTCAGAAGCTCACGGCCGACCTGGTGCAGCGTTGCAAGGGCCCATTCGAGATGGCCATCAAGGACGCCGGCTTCACCAAGGGCGACATCGAGCACGTCATCCTCGTGGGCGGCTCCACCCGGATGCCGGCCATCCAGGACCTCGTGCACTCGATGACCGGCAAGGACGCCCACAAGGGCGTCAACCCCGATGAGGTCGTGGCTGTGGGCGCCGCTGTACAGGCCGGCGTCCTCAAGGGCGAGGTCAAGGACGTCCTGCTGCTCGACGTCACCCCGCTGTCGCTCGGAATCGAGACCAAGGGCGGCATCATGACCAAGCTCATCGAGCGCAACACCACCATCCCCACCCGTCGCTCGGAGACCTTCACCACGGCTGACGACATGCAGCCGTCGGTGGAGATCCACGTGCTCCAGGGCGAGCGGGAGATGGCCAACTACAACAAGACGCTGGGCAAGTTCCAGCTCGTGGACCTGCCGCCGGCGCCGCGGGGCGTTCCCCAGATCGAGGTCACCTTCGACATCGACGCCAACGGCATCGTGCACGTGTCGGCCAAGGACCGGGCGACGATGAAGGAACAGTCGATGACCATCACCGGGCAGTCCTCGCTCGATCGTGACGAGATCCAGCGCATGGTCCGCGATGCCGAAGCGCATGCCGACGAGGACCGTCGCCGCAAGGAGGAGGTCGACATCCGCAACAGCGCCGACACCCTGGTGTACCAGACCGAGAAGCTCATCAAGGACCAGGGCAGCCGAATGGTCGGCGAGGAGAAGGACAAGATGGAAGCGGCTCTCAAGGAGCTGAAGACGGCCCTCGGCGGCGACGACCTCGACGCCGTCCGCCGCACCACCGAGGACCTGTCGGTGGCCAGCCAGGCCTTCGCCATGCGTCTTTACCAGCAGGCCAGTGACAACGAGGCCAACAAGGCCGACGGCGGTGGCCGGGCCGGCGCCGGCGATGACGACGTCGTGGATGCCGAGATCGTGGAGGAGGGCCCGTAGTGGCGGATCGTTGGGCGGCCTCCACCGGCCACCCGGCGGGTTCGGAGCCGGAGCCGGCCTCCACCGAGGAGGTCGACTCCCTCGTCGAGGAGGCAGAGGAGGCGCTGGAGGCCGATCTGGAGGAGCTGGAGGAGCTGGTCGAGACCGACCCTGTCGCCGCCGAACGTGACGACTATCTCAACCGGCTGAAGCACGTGCAGGCCGACTTCGCCAACTACCGGAAGCGCATGATCAAACAGCAGGTCGAACACGAGGAGCGGGCGACGGAGGGTCTGGTGTTGAAGCTCCTGCCTGTGCTCGACAATTTCGACCTCGCCCTCAGCCATGGCGCCGAGGACCTGGTGCCCGTGCAGCGTTCCCTACTCGACGTGCTGGAGGCTGCCGGCCTCGAGCGCATCGACCCCGCCGGCCAGCCCTTCGACCCCAACGAGCACGACGCCGTGCAACACGAAGAGGGGGATGAGGATCCCGAGGTCATCGAGGTGCACCGGGCGGGCTATCGATGGAAGGGCCGAGTCCTGCGGCCGGCCATGGTGAAGGTGAAGGGGTAGGGCAGGTCTGACAGCGTGCCGGCGCAGCGCGAGTGGCTCGAGAAGGACTTCTACAAGGTGCTCGGTGTTACCGACAATGCCACCGACAAGGAGATAACGAGCGCCTACAGAAAGCTGGCCAAGAAGTACCACCCCGACGCCAATCCCGGCTCTGAGGACCGGTTCAAGGAGGTTTCCACCGCCTACGACGTCCTGGGAGACGCGGCCAAGCGCAGGGAGTACGACGAGATCCGCCGCTACGGCCCCGTGGGTGGCGGATTCCCGGGCGGCGGCCCGCGTGCCGGCGGGTTCAACGGAGGCTCCACGACTTTCGACCTGGGCGACCTGCTCGGCGGCTTGTTCGGCGGCGCCGGGCGGGGCGGAGGCCACCAAGGCGCCGCCGGTGCCCGTAGGGGCGACGATCTCGAGACCACGTTGCACCTGTCGTTCCGAGACGCCCTGGAAGGCGTGACCACCGCGGTCAACGTGACTAGCGACGCCAGTTGCTCGACGTGCAACGGGACCGGTTCGGCCCCCGGCACGTCACCGGTGATCTGCTCCCGCTGTGGCGGCCGGGGCGTGTTGGCCGAGGACCAGGGCCTGTTCTCCTTCAGCTCGCCTTGTCGGGAGTGCGGCGGCACAGGCATGCGGGTGGAATCCCCCTGCCCGACCTGCCGGGGTTCGGGAATCGCCCGCCGGCCCCGCCAGGTGAAGGTGCGTATCCCAGCCGGAGTCGAGGACGGCCAGCGAATC
The DNA here is from genome assembly GCA_035525365.1 of Acidimicrobiales bacterium. GTDB lineage: Bacteria > Actinomycetota > Acidimicrobiia > Acidimicrobiales. Next base: position 33,614 of record DATLEK010000116.1, on the reverse strand, counting down.
AAGGTCAAAGGCCGCGGCGGCGCCGGCCACAACGGCGGGCCCGCCGGAGACCTCTTCGTGGTCGTGCAGGTGGAGCCGCACCAACTGTTCGGCCGGCGGGGCAAGAACCTCACGCTGGGCCTCCCGGTCACCTATCCCGAAGCCGTGCTGGGCGCCACCGTGAAGGTGCCGACTTTGGACGAGCCGGTGAGCCTGCGCATCCCGCCGGGCACCCCGTCGGGCAAGACCCTTCGGGTACGAGGACGCGGTGTTCCCGGCAAGAACGGTGCAGGTGATCTTCTCGTCACGGTCGAGGTGGTCGTCCCCGCCGAGATGTCAGACGAGCAGCGTGAAGCGCTGGAGGCTCTGGCCGCGGCCTTTCCTGCCGACGCCTCGCCCCGACGGCACCTGGGGGTGGAGTGATGGCGGCGCGGCGTTCCGACGAAAGCCGGAGGGCTGTCTATGTGATCTCCGTGGCGGCCGAGCTGGCGGGTGTGCACCCACAGACTCTGCGTATCTACGAGCGGAAAGGTCTCGTGGACCCGGCCCGTACGGTCGGCGGAAGCCGGCGCTACAGCGAGCGTGACATCAACCGGCTCCACCGCATCCAGGAGCTGACCGCGGCTGGGCTCAACCTGGAGGGTGTCCGGCGAGTGATCGGGCTGGAGGACGAGAACGAGCGGCTGCGCCAGCAACTGGCTCAGGCCCGTTTGGACGCCGTCGAGGCGGTGGAGCGGACCCACCGGCAGTACCGCAGAGACCTGGTGCCCCTGAGCCAGGCGCCGGTGCTGTACCGCCGTCGCGGCTGAGTGCAGCCCTGCCCTAAGAGGACACCCCATCTGTCGATGGGCGCGCAGAAATGGTCAATTCGGGCTATAGCTGGTGTGGTCTGCCGCCGTGTACCATCACTGGTAGTGGGCGTCTGAACGCAGTGCGTCCAGAAGGGGGTATGACTGTGAGTGGTAATCAGAAGTCTCGGCAACGGGGCGCGGCAACTGTAGGGGCAATCGCCTCACTGAGCCTGGTCCTTGGCGTCGGCCTGCCAGCAGGGGCCGACAACAACAACGGGGTGGGCAATCCCAACCCCGGCTCTGAGGGGAACGGGAACCCTGGCGCCAGTCAGGGCAATCCCGGTAACTCGAAGGGGAGCAATGGCGCCAACGGCAACCCGGGAACCTCGGCCAACCTGGGGAACAACGCCAACAACAACGCGAACAACGCGAACAACGCGAACAACAACAACAACAACGCGAACAACAACAACAACAACGGTTCGAATGGGTCGACCGGCAATCCGCCACAGAGTGTCAACGGCGGCGGTGGATCGCAAGGTGGAGGCGGCGGCGTGGCCTCGTCGGGCACCGGCTCCGGCTCCCAGGTCACTTCGCAGGCGTCAGGGCCCAGTGCCAGCGGTGGAGGAGGCGCCGACAGCAGCAACCCCAACAGCGCCAACTCCGGCTGCGGGAACTACTGTCCTACGCCCCCTCCTCCGGTGGACTCGGCCAACGGAAACGGCGGCGGGGCTGCCACGGGGCGCCCTGCCGCAGGATCGGTGGGCAAGGCGGACAACAAGAACCCCAAGGGCCAGCGCCCCGACGGCGGTGATCACAACAACGGCTACGAGTGCGATGGCAACAAGGGCATCGCCAAGGGGAACCCCGCCCATACCCGCAACTGTGCGAACACTCAGGTTGTCCCCCCCCCGCCGCCCCCGCCCCCGCCCCCGCCGCCGCCACGGAATCCTCCTGGCACGCCTGGCGGCCCGGCGCCGGTGACTGTCAATTCGGTGGTGACCGCCGTCAATCCCGCCCTGGTGAGCACGCCGGCCGCCCCACGTCTGGCTGTGCTCGGAGTCACCCTGGAGCGGCCGGCGCCGGCGCCGGCAACCACAGCGGCTGTCGCTGGTGAGGTGGCGACCCGGGTCCTCGGTGTCACCGTCGAGCGGGGTGCGGCCGGCGCACTGGCTACAACCGGTACCAACGCCCTCGACATGGGCACCCTCGGTGTCGGCCTGATCCTTGGTGGAGCGGCGCTCTCCCGGGTGAACCGGCGCCGGTCGAAGTCGTCATAGCCAATCCCTGACATAGCGAATCCCTGTCATCGCAACAGCCTCGGCAACATCTGCTCGCCGAGGCTGTTCCGCGACAGCGAACCTGTCCGTCCTGTCCTGGTGGTCGCCTTGCGGTGGAGCCGCCCGCCCTGCGTCAGCACGGGAACTAGCTGCGGCAGAACAGGATGCAGAGCGGCGCCGGCTTCGGCTGGGCCGCAGGTGCAGAAGGGGCGGGCCGCTGCAGGAACCAGTCGCCGCCACCACCACCCGCCAAGTACGGGTTCTGCGGGCCCATTCGCTGACGAGCGGTCATCTGCGGCGCCAGGTCAGCCGCATGCCGGAAGGCTTCGTGGATGGACACCATGCCATCCCTATTTGAATCGGCACGACGCTGGAGCATGCCCTCGTAAACCAGGAGGCCCGTGAATACCGACCTACGCCAGTCCGGCCATTCGTAGGACTTCTGGTTCTCCTGCGACGACGCCGTAACCAGCCGGTTGGGACTCGATAGACCACCTTCGTCGAAGCCGGCAGCCTCGCAGCCGGCGATGTCCGCCCACAGCTTGCCCCGTACACGCTTCAGCCGATCCGACAGCTCCCGGTCGGAGATGAGCTGTCTGGAGTTGTAGGTCATCAGGTATTCGTCGAGCACCTCGCCATCCCGGTCGAGGTCGCGCCCGCGCTGGAGAACGTGCCCTGAGAAGTGGAACACCGAGAAGGTGTCGTCGTCGCTGTTCGCTTCGAGCCACTCCAGGCCCTTGCGGATGCCCGCGGCCGTGGCCGCCTTGTCGGTCAGCACCATGATGTGATCCGGCTGGAAGCCGGCTGCCCGAAGCGCTGTGTGGAATGCCTCGGCATCCCCCACGCCCCCCACGGTCCCTTTGGTGCGGCCGGCGTGCTTGCCGATGCCCATCACGAGGGCACGCCGCTTGTCAGTCTTCGTAGGTGGTGCGGCCTCCGCGGGCGCTCCGCTCGTGGTGAGCAGAACGCCTGCGAGGGCGAGCACGAGAAGTCGGATCCGCCCCTTCATCCGGACGGCAGGTGTCAGCGGGAGGTGGAGACGGACAGGCGACGAGCGGCCGCAGCCGCGGCCAGCAGGGCCAGCCCGACGAGAGGCATGGTTGCATCTCCACCGGTCTTGGGAAGCTCCGCCGGCGCGCTGCCAGAGAGAGGCAGCTCGGCCGGCCCGCCGGCCCGAGGCACGACGACGGTCACCTCGCCGCTGACCGGCACCACGATCTTGGCCGCGCCCTGGGCGCTGCCGGTGGCGCAGTTGCCGGTGGCCTTGGCGTTGTCGGTGAACAGCCCGCTTCCGGAGTTGCCCGCCACCGCCACGGTGATGGCAACGGTCTTGCTGCCCCTGGCGGGTATAGGACCGATGTCGTTCCAGACGATCTTGTTGTCGCTCACGCTGTTGGCGGTGGGGCTGGTGCCGGTGACCGAGTGCCTGACGCCGGACTCGACGGTGATGGTGTCCTCCACCCGCACGTCGGTGAGTTCGCAGTCGGCGAAGGGATTGTCCACCTTGATGGAGTAGGTGAAGGTTTCCCCGGCGTTGACCAGCTGCTTGTCCGAGGTCTTCTGTACCGGGAGCTGGCACTTGATGCCGCCGGCCGGGACCCTGGCCAGAGCCTCCATGTGGCCGATGCGCACGTCGAGAACACTCGACGCCGGGAGCTGCTGCAGGCCGGGGACCCTCGAGACATCGGCGACCCGCACCCGCACCACGTCGAGGGCACCGGAAGCGAGGGTGCCGTCACCGCCCTGGGTAGCGGTGTTCGGCGTGTAGTTGTTGATCCCACGAGGGTTCTCGGCAACCGAGATCTCCGTTCCAGGGACGAGGCCGTTCAGCGTATTGCTGACGCTTTCGAGGACCGGGCGCAAACCGAGGTCCAGAACCTGCTGGAGCGTGACGTTGACCACCGGCGGCGTGTTCGGGTCAGTTCCCTGGAGCACCCGCAGCACCGGCGTCTGGTTGTTCTGGGCGCTGGTCTTCCCGGGTCCGTAGAACATGTATGCGCCGCGGCCACCGTCGTTAATGCCGGTGGCCACAGCCCGGAGCACCCACTCGCCGAGGAACTCGACGGTGAGCTGGCTCGGGGTGTTCTTGAAGAGGGTGATGGGAGCGATCGTCATGCGGGTCTCGCTCATGAGCCCGAAGTTGTCGCCGATCTTCTTGCCGTCGATGTCGACCTGGGGGACGAGGCGCGTTACTGACTGCGACTGCGACGCCGCCCGCTCGGGGTTGGGGGCGTCGGTGGCCACGAGGGGCTTCTCGAAGATGCCGCCGGGCAGGACCGCTCCGGTGTTGAGCAACTGGGCGTCGGCGGCCAGGCCACGACCGAAGCTGATGGGCTCACCGAGGATGCAGTTGTCCGCGTCCCAGCTGGCCTTGGCCTGGCCCCGAAGAAGGCTCGCGTAGGCGACGGGATTGACCGGGACCGTGATCGACTTGTCGACCAGATCGGTGCTGGGAGGGGCCGATGCCTCAGCCTTGCCGGAAAGGATCGCGGTATTTAGCGGGTCCGGGAGGGGTGTCAGCAGACCGACCTCGATTGCGGAGCCGCGGCCGTAGCTCTTGTCGCCAGGGAGCGCTGCCGCCGGCAGGTCAGGCTGGACGACCTGGTCGACCTCGTTGACGATGGTGCCGGCCGTCGCTCGCGGACCGAGGGGGGTCACCGCATCGGTTCCCTTCGAAGCCACGGTGGCGCCCGAGAAGGCGACCTCGGCATTGGCGACCTGGTTGGCGTTGCCGCCGGGCGGGGGCGCGCCCGGCAACCCGGGAAGCGCCAGGGCTAGACCTTGGAGAGCGTCGGCGTGAACGACCGTCCCGGTGCTGTAGCCGTTGTAGGCCGCGTCCTTGTGGGCTACCTGGCCGCTCACCGGGGTGGTCGCACCACCCAGCGCGACACCGCTTACCGCCACCAGAAGAGCGCTGGTGAGAATCGCCACAGGTCGTCTCATGTTGTCCTCTTTCGGTATGTCATCCCCAAATTTCGGCTCAAGAGCCCAGCCACCCCTACCGATGACGCTTCGGTAGCCTGCTCATGACGGTGTTCGTGGTCATTTCTGATTGGACACCTGCGTTCCCACTGAGTAGGGATTCAACCACTGAGAGAAATATTCAGTGGAGTGGGGAAAGAGTTCAGCAATCCCAATGTTGACAATTGGAGTTATAGGTTTGTTGAAGCTCGACCACGGGGGTTCAGATGGCCATTGATCCGAACCGTTGGACGCTGAAGACCCAGGAGGCGTTCAACGCCGCCACCGAGTCGGCCCGGGCCGCCAGCCATCCTGAGGTGACGCCGGACCACCTTCTCCTCGCCCTCCTCGGCCAGGACGATACCGTGGTGCTGCCGGTGCTCCAGAAGGTGGGCCTGGCTCCAGGGCCGCTCCGCAACCGGGTCACCGAGGCCCTCGGGCGGCTGCCCCACGCCTACGGCTCCGATCCCCAGCTCGGGCGGGAGCTACGGGAGCTGCTGGAGCGGGCGGGCACCGAGCGGGCGGAGCTGGGGGACGAGTACCTGTCGATCGAGCACGTTCTCCTGGCCCTGTCCGACCGCCTGGGGGTCGACCGCGAGGATCTCCTGGTCGCCCTGCGCGACGTGCGGGGCAGTCACCGGGTAACGAGCCAGTCGCCGGAGGAGCAGTACCGGGCGCTGGAGAAGTACGGACGGGACCTCACCGAGGAGGCCCGCAAGGGCAAGCTCGACCCCGTCATCGGCCGCGACGAGGAGATCCGCCGCGTGATCCAGGTCCTCTCCCGGCGGACCAAGAACAACCCGGTGCTCATCGGCGAGCCCGGCGTTGGCAAGACGGCAATCGTCGAGGGCCTGGCCGGGCGGATTGTGGAGGGTGACGTCCCCGAGGGCCTCAAGAACAAGCGGCTGGTCTCGCTCGACCTCGGCGCGATGGTGGCCGGCTCGAAGTACCGCGGCGAGTTCGAGGACCGGCTCAAGGCCGTTCTCAAGGAGATCGCCGATGCCGAGGGGGAGGTGATCACCTTCATCGACGAGATGCACATCATCGTCGGAGCCGGCAAGGCCGAGGGCTCCATGGACGCCGGCAACATGATCAAGCCGATGCTGGCCCGGGGCGAGCTGCGCCTGGTGGGCGCCACCACCCTCGACGAGTACCGCAAGCACGTGGAGAAGGACCCCGCTCTCGAGCGCCGTTTCCAGCCCGTGCTGGTGGGCCAGCCCACGGTGGAGGACACCATCGCCATCCTCCGTGGCCTCAAGGAGCGCTACGAGGTGCACCACGGGGTGCGCATCCAGGACGCCGCTCTCGTGGCCGCCGCCGTGCTCTCCGACCGCTACGTCACCGGGCGCTTCCTCCCCGACAAGGCCATCGACTTGGTGGACGAAGCCGGCAGCCGCCTCCGCATCGAGATCGACTCGGTGCCCACCGAGATCGACGTGGTGGAGCGGCGCATGCGCCAGCTGGAGATCGAACGCCTGGCCCTGGCCAAGGAGACGGATACCGCCTCGGTCGAGCGGCTGGGCAAGCTGGAGGAGGAGCTGGCCAACCTGCGGGAGCGGGCCGACGCCATGCGGGGGCATTGGCAGGCCGAGAAGGCGGCCATCTCCGCCATCCGTTCGCTCAAGGAGGAGCTGGAGGCCAGGCACAGCGCCGTCGATCGGGAGCGTGACCTCGAGCGCGCCGCAGAGATCCGCTACGGCCAGATCCCCGAGCTGGAGCGCAGGGTCGAGGAGGCTACCGCCCACCTGGCGCAGCTCCAGTCGGCCCAGAAGATGCTGAAGGAGGAGGTCGACGCCGAGGACGTGGCCGAGGTCGTCGCCAAGTGGACCGGCGTGCCGGTGAGCCGGCTGCTCGAGGGCGAGGTGGCCAAGCTCGTGCGCATGGAGGAGGTCCTCCACGAGCGGGTGATCGGCCAGGACCAGGCGGTGGCCGCGGTGGCCAACGCCATCCGCAGGTCACGAGCCGGCCTGTCGGACCCGGACCGGCCCATCGGCTCGTTCCTGTTCCTCGGCCCCACCGGCGTCGGCAAGACCGAGCTGGCCCGGGCTCTGGCCGAGTTCCTCTTCGACGACGAGCGGGCCATGGTGCGCGTGGACATGAGCGAGTACATGGAGAAGCACACCGTCGCCCGGTTGGTGGGAGCGCCTCCGGGCTACGTGGGCTACGAGGAGGGGGGTCAGCTCACCGAAGCCATCCGGCGCCGGCCCTACTCGGTGCTGCTGCTCGACGAGATCGAGAAGGCCCACACCGACGTCTTCAACGTGCTCCTCCAGGTGCTCGACGACGGGCGGCTCACGGACGGGCAGGGCCGAACGGTCGACTTCACCAACACCGTGCTGATCATGACCTCGAACCTCCCCGGCGACCCGCGGGACACCTTCAAGCCCGAGTTCCTTAACCGGATCGACGAGATCATCCGCTTCCGGGCGCTCGGCCAGGGGGACATGGGCGCCATCGTCGACATCCAGCTGCGCCACCTCCAGAAGCGGATGGCGGGCCGCCGTCTCCTGCTCGAGGTGACCGACGAGGCGCGGGCGTGGCTGGCGGCCAAGGGCTACGACCCCGTCTATGGAGCCCGGCCGCTCAAGCGCCTGATCCAGCGTGAAATCGGCGATGCCCTGGCCATGGCCCTGTTCGAGGGCCGCTACACCGACGGCACCACCGTGCAGGTCGACGTCCTCGGAGATGAGCTGGCGCTGAAGTAGTCGCTATGATCCTCGGACCGCCGAGGTTCATCTGAGGGAGAAACGCGTGCCCGCGACCGTTGTGGTCGGCACCCAATGGGGCGACGAGGGCAAAGGCAGGTTCTGCGACCTGCTGGCCCGCGACATGAAACTCGTGGTGCGCTACCAGGGCGGCCACAACGCTGGCCACACCCTGGTGGTGGGCGGCGACACGTTCGCCCTCCAGCTGATCCCCAGCGGCGTGCTCTACCCCCACGTCACGCCGGTCATCGGTAACGGCGTGGTGGTGGACCCCGCCGTCCTCCTCGCCGAGGTGGACGCCCTCCAGGCCAGGGGGGTTGACTGCAGCCGGCTGCGGGTCAGCGGCAACGCCCACCTGATCATGCCCTACCACCAGGAACTGGACCGGGTCACCGAGCGGCGGCTCGGCAACAACAAGCTCGGCACCACGAGGCGGGGCATCGGCCCGGCCTATGCCGACAAGGCGTCACGGGTGGGCCTGCGGGTCCAGGATCTGCTCGACCCGAAGATCTTCCGGGAGAAGCTGGAGGTGGTGCTCAAGGAGAAGAACGCCATCCTGGCCAAGGTCTTCAACCGGCTTCCCCTGTCGGCCGAGGAGGTGGCCGCCACCTACCTCGACGAGTACGCCCCCCGCATCGCGCCGATGATCGCCGACACCGTGGGTCTCGTTCACGACGCTCTGGAGGACGGCCACGACGTCATGCTGGAAGGGGCGCAGGCCACGTTCCTCGACCTCGACCACGGCACCTATCCCTACGTCACCTCGTCGAACCCGGTGGCCGGCGGGGCCTGCACCGGCGCCGGCGTCGGTCCCCGTCACATCGAGCGGGTGATCGGTGTCGCCAAGGCCTACGTCACCCGGGTCGGCTCAGGCCCCTTCCCCACCGAGCTGACCGATGAGGTCGGTGACGCCATGGTCGACCGGGGACACGAGTACGGCACCAACACCGGGCGCCGCCGGCGACCGGGCTGGTTCGATGCCGTCATGATGCGCCACGCCGTGCGCCTCAACTCCCTTTCGGAGATCGCCCTGACCAAGCTGGACGTGCTCGACACCTTCGAGACGGTCAAGGTGTGCGTGGCCTATGAGAGCGAAGGGCGCCGCGTGGATCAACTGCCGTACCACCAGTCCGTCCTGCACAAGGTGAAGCCCATCTACGAGGAGCTCCCGGGCTGGCAGCAGGACATCACCGGCTGCACCTCGGTGGAGCAGTTGCCGAAGGCGGCCCGTGACCTCGTGGCCTTCCTGGCCGACGAGGCCGGCGCCCCCATCCGCCTGGTGAGCGTCGGCCCCGGGCGTGACCAGTTCGTGAACTTCGCCGATTCCGACTCGGGCCGGCGCTCCCTCGTCGGCGACATCGGCCGATGAAGGTCGCCGTGCTCATGGGTTCGCCCAATGACAAGGACAAGATGAAGGGTGCCGGTGAGATGCTGGTCCGCTTCGGGATCGAGGTCGACGAGCGGGTGATGTCGGCCCACCGCACGCCGGCCGAGGTGGCCGACTTCGCCAGCCGGGCCCGCGACGAGGGCTACGCAGCCGTTATCTGCGGCGCCGGCATGGCCGCCCATCTGGCTGGCGTCGTGGCCGCCCACACCACGCTTCCCGTCGTCGGCGTGCCGCTCTCCGGCGGGGCCTTGAACGGGGTCGACGCGCTGTACGCGACGGTCCAGATGCCCAAGGGGATCCCGGTGGCCACCGTCGCCGTCGACGGCTCCGCCAACGCCGGCATCCTCGTCGCCGAGATGCTCTCCATCACCGACGCCGACATGGCGCAGCGCCTGGCCGAGTTCCGCGCCGGCGGTGCCCGATGACCACCTTCTTGGCGTTGCGAGTACATAGGGGGCGGAATCCGCCCCCTATGTACTCGCAACGCCGGGTGGAGGGGGTACAAGGCCGGTGATCCCGAGGTACTCGATGCCGGAGATGGCTGCGCTTTGGACCGACGAGGCCCGCTTCCAGCGATGGCTGGAGGTGGAGGTGCTCGCCGTCGAGGGCTGGGCGCTCGCGGGCGTGGTGCCGGAGGTGGAAGCCGCAGCGGTGCGGGAGCGGGCGCCGGTCATCACCGCCGAGACGGTGGCGGCCATCGCCGAACGGGAGGCCATCACCGATCACGATGTCGCTGCTTTCGTGGACGTCGTGCAGGCGGCGATCGGCGGTCCGGAGGGCAACTGGGTCCACTACGGGCTCACGTCCTCCGACGTGGTGGACACCGCGCTCTGCGCCACCTTGGTCAGCGCCGCCGACCTGTTGATCGAGGCCAGCACCGGGTTGGTGGCTGCTCTCAAGCGACGGGCACTGGAATTCCAAGACACCCCGATGGTGGGGCGCACCCACGGGGTGCACGCCGAGCCCACGACCTTCGGCGCCAAGCTGGCGCTGTGGTGCCTTCATGCCGACCGTGACCGCCGGCGTCTGATCGCCGCTCGGGAGGCGGTGCGGGTCGGAAAGCTCTCGGGCGCCGTCGGCACCTATTCGAACATCGACCCGGCCGTTGAGGCATACGTGTGCGAGCGGATGGGCCTCGTGGCCGTACCCGCCACCCAGGTGGTGGCCCGCGACCGTCACGCCGAGTTCCTCTGGGCCTGCGCCGCGGTAGGCGCCGGCATCGAGCAGTTCTCCACCGAGATCCGTCACCTCCAGCGGACCGAGGTCCGGGAGGTGGCTGAGCCGTTCCGCGTCGGCCAAAAGGGCTCCTCGGCCATGCCCCACAAGCGAAATCCCATCACCTGCGAGCGCCTCAGCGGGCTGGCCCGGGTGCTGCGTGGCTACCTCGGCGCCGGCCTCGAGGACGTGGCCCTCTGGCACGAGCGGGACATCTCCCACTCCTCGGTGGAAAGGGTCATCCTGCCCGACGCCAGCCTGCTCGCCTACTACCTGCTCCGGCGGATGACGGGCGTTGTCGACGGAATGCAGGTCGACGCCCGGCGCATGGTGGAGAACCTCGAGCTGTCGCACGGGTTGGTCTTCAGCCAGCCGGTCCTGCTTGCTCTCGTGGCCGCCGGGATGCCTCGCGACACCGCCTACCGGGTGGTCCAGCGCAACGCCATGGCCGCCTGGGAGGAGGGGAAGGACTTCCGCACACTGCTCGAAGGCGATCCCGACGTGACCACGCCGGCGGAGGTCCTCGACGAGGCCTTCGACCTGACCCGTGCGCTCCGCCACTCGGGCCGCGTCTTCGAGCACTTGGAGAACATCGAGAGGAACGTCTGATGACCGTCAAGCACATCTACTCCGGGAAGGTCCGCGACGTCTACGACGCCGGCGACGGTCTGCTCCTCCTGGTGGCCTCCGACCGCATGTCGGCCTTCGACGTGGTGATGAACGAGCCGGTGCCGGACAAGGGTCGCGTCCTCACGGCCATGACCGCGTTCTGGCTGGAGCACCTGGGCGATGTCGCCCCCAACGCGCTGGTTTCGGTGGACCCGGCCAACTTTCCCGCCGACATCCCCGCCGACGCTGGGGATGTCGCCGGCCGCACCATGCTCGTGCGCCGCGCCGAGATGCTGCCCATCGAGTGCATCGTGCGGGGGTACCTGTCCGGGTCGGCCTGGAAGGAGTACCGCCGGTCCGGCACCATGCACGGCGCTCCGCTGCCGGCGGGCCTGGAGGAGTCGGCGCAACTTCCCGAGGCCGTGTTCACCCCGTCCACCAAGGCTCAAGAGGGCCACGACGAGAACATCCCCTTCGCTGCGGCCGTCGACCTGGTGGGAGCGGACCTGGCCGAGCGGGCCAGGGAGATCAGCCTGGAGGCCTACCGGCGGGGCGCCACCTGGGCCGCCGAGCGGGGGATCATCGTGGCCGACACCAAGTTCGAGCTGGGCCTCGTGGACGGCCAGCTGGTCTTGTGCGACGAGGTGCTCACCCCCGACTCCTCACGCTTCTGGCCCGCTGAGGAGTGGAAGCCCGGCTCAACCCCGCCGTCGTTCGACAAGCAGCCGATCCGGGACTGGCTCGAGGCCTCGGGCTGGGACAAGACGCCACCACCACCGGCGCTTCCCGATGACGTGGTGGAGGCTTGCCGGCAGCGCTATGTCGCCGGGTACGAGCGCATCACCGGTCGCCGTTTCGCCGACTGGCACGGAAACGGAGAAGGAGACAGCTGATGGAGCGGTTCGATGTGCTGGTCGAAATCAGCCTGCGGCAGGGCGTGGCCGATCCTCAGGGGGCCACGGTGGAACGCTCGCTTCCCACTCTCGGTTTCGACGGGGTGAGCGATGTACGCGTGGGTAAGGCGGTGCGTTTCCATGTGGCCGCGCCCGATCGGAACGCGGCCATGGAGCGGGTCCAGAAGCTGTCGGAGAGCTTCCTGTCCAACCCGGTCATCGAGGACATCCGCATCGACCTGACGCCGGCATGAGCTCGCGCGTGGGCGTAGTTCTGTTCCCGGGGTCCAACTGTGAGCACGACGTGGTCGAGGTGATCGAGGCCCTCGGCGGCCAGGCAGAGATCGTGTGGCACAGATCCAGCGACCTGCAGGGCGTGGATGCTGTCGTACTGCCCGGCGGGTTCGCCCACGGCGATTACCTGCGCCCCGGAGCCATCGCCCGCTTCTCGCCGGTCATGGAAGCGGTTCAGGCCATGGCCGCGGCCGGCGGGCCTGTAGTGGGCATCTGCAACGGTTTCCAGGTTCTCACCGAAGCGGGATTGCTGCCGGGGGCCCTCCAGAAGAACGCCGGATTGAAGTTCGTGTGCACAACGGTGGAGCTGCAGGTGGAGAGCACCAATTCCGTCCTGACGTCCATGGTGACGAGCGGAGAAATACTCTCGATCCCTATCAACCACTTCGAGGGTAATTACACCTGTTCATCGGAAACCCTGGCCCGATTGCGCGATGAGGATCGGGTCGTCCTTCGCTATGTGGACAACCCGAACGGGTCCATGGATGCCATCGCCGGCATCCGCAACGAACTGGGCAACGTCGTCGGCCTGATGCCTCATCCGGAGCGGGCCTGCGATCCCCTCACCGGCTCCGGCGACGGTGCCAGCCTGCTCCGGGCGTTCCTGTCCTCAGCCGGCGCTGTGGCCGCCTGAAGCTCAGCTGTCGGAGGCCCCTCGGCGGATTCCTGCCCGCTTGAGAACGGCGGCATCCACACCGGCCTCCCGCCAGGCGCCGTAGCTGATCCCCTTGCGCTCGCCGTAATCGCGGGCCGCCGCCACGAACTGGCTTTCGAGGCCGGTGAGGTCGACTGTCTCTGACTTGGTGGTCAGCTCTTCCTGAAGGTCCATACGTTCCTGAACCAGCTGAAGGCGGCTGAGCGGGTCGGCGCCGGCCAGCCGTTCCTCGATGACGCTCAGCCGGCGCTCGATCGATTCCGGCGTGCGCTTACGACCTCGCTTCGGCCGGTGCGCCTCCAGCGCTTCCAGGTATCGCCGCACGGCTCTTCCTTGCTCTCTGCCGACAGCCAATGCCTGCTTGTGCTCATCCGACATGGGCGACTTCGCCCTGGGTGTTTTGGCGGCCATGCCTGAATCCTGTCTTCCTGTTAGATGTCAATACCGAGCCCGATCATAGTCATACTGTCTGTGACCGTGCCGCAGTTCATTTCCGGCTGGCTACGGGCGAATAACGTGCCTGTCATGGATGCAGAGTTGGCACGCGCCTTGGGACTGACGGACGACGAGGTGGCGGCCATCTGCCGCATCCTCGGCCGGGAGCCGAATCACCTGGAGCTGGCCATGTACGCGGTGATGTGGAGCGAGCACTGCTCCTACAAGTCGTCACGCCGGCATCTCGGTCGCCTGCCCACCCAAGGCGCCGACGTTCTGGTGGGACCGGGTGAGAACGCCGGGGTCATAGACGCGGGCGACGGGATAGCTGTCGCTATCCGCATCGAGAGCCACAACCACCCCTCGGCTGTGGAGCCGTACCAGGGAGCGGCGACAGGTGTGGGTGGCATCCTGCGGGACATCTTCACCATGGGCGCCAGGCCGATCGCCCTCATGGACGCCATCCGTTTCGGGCCTCTCGACGACCCCCGCAGCCGCTGGATGTTCGAGGGCGTGGTGAGCGGCATCTCGGGATACGGGAACTCGGTAGGAGTGCCCAACGTGGGGGGAGAGGTGGCCTTCGACGAGTGCTACGCGGAGAACCCACTGGTCAACGTCCTGTGCCTCGGTGTGATGCCGGTGGATCGCCTCGTGCTCGGGCGGGCCGAGGGTGTCGGCAACCTGGCCGTGCTCCTCGGCTCCAGCACCGGGCGGGACGGCATAGGTGGTGTGAGCGTGTTGGCGTCGGCGGGCTTCGGTGATGCCGAGTCCGACGCCGGCAAGCGACCCAGCGTCCAGGTCGGCGATCCGTTCGAGGAGAAGCGCCTCATCGAGGCCTGCCTGGAGCTGCTCGATGCCGGCATAGTCCTCGGCATTCAGGACCTCGGCGGCGCCGGGCTCACCTGCGCCACCAGCGAGACCGCCTCCCGTGGCGGAGTGGGCATGGACGTGTACGTGTCCGAGGTGCCCCAGAGGGAACAGGGCATGGAGCCGTTCGAGGTGATGACCAGCGAGAGCCAGGAACGGATGCTGGCCATCGTGGCGCCGGAGTCCCTCGAGCTGGTGCGGGAGGTGTGTGATCGCTGGGAGGTTCGAGCCTCGGTGGTCGGCACCGTCACCACCGGAACCGGCCTGCGGATCCTCGATCGGCCGCAGGGCGAGGTTCTGGCCGATGTTCCTGCGGCCTCGCTGCACGAAGATGCGCCGCTGTACGACCGGCCGATGGCCCGGCCGGCCGGCCTGGACGCCCTGGCCGCCGCGGACCCGTCCACCCTGCCGGCGCCCAAGGACTGCGGCGAGGACCTGCTCGATCTCCTCGTAGACCCCGCCTGGGTTTACCGCCAGTACGACCACCAGCTGTTCCTGAACACCGTGGAGACACCCGGGGGCGATGCCGCCGTGCTGCGCCTGAAGGCGCCTGGCCTTCCGCGTACAAACAAGGCCCTGGCCCTCTCCACCGATGGCAACGGCCGCTGGTGCGCCGTCGATCCCTGCGAGGGCACCGCCATGCTGGTGGCCGAGGCTGCGCTCAACGTCGCCTGTGCCGGCGCCCGGCCGGCGGCGCTGGTCAACTGCCTCAACCTCGGGAATCCCGAGCACCCCGAGGTCATGTGGCAGCTCTCGGAGGTCATCGACGGCATGTCCAAAGCCTGCCTGGCCTTGGGACTGCCCGTCGTCGGGGGCAACGTCAGCCTCTACAACGAGAGCCGGGGCCGCGACATCGACCCCACACCGGTCGTCGGTGTCGTCGGGTTGATCGACCATCTGGAGAGGCGTCCTCCCGGCGTGGGGCTCGTGCCGGGGGGGCGCCTGGTGCAATTCGGCCGGACCGATCCTGGGCTGGGGGGATCGCTCTGGGCGCTGAGGGCCCACGGCCATCGGGGGGGACGGCTGCCGGCCCTCGATCTGGAAGCTCATTCACGTCTGGTGGACTTGGTGCGAGCGCTGGTGGCCGACGGAGTCCTCGCCGGCGTTCACGACGTGTCGGACGGTGGCCTTGGTGTCGCACTGGCCGAAATGGCTGTGCGCTCAGGAGTGGGGTTCAGCGTCGCCGGCATCAGTGGTCACGCCGAGCTGTTTGCCGAGTCGCCTTCCCGGGCGGTGGCCTGTGTGGCTGCTGAGGGTGTGGACGAGGTTGTGGCCCGGGCCAGTGCGGCCGGCGTGCCGGCGGCAATCATCGGGCAGGCCGGCGGATCCCGTCTCACCATCGAAGGTCTTGTGGACGTGGACGTGGCCGACGCCACCGCCAGGTGGCGGGGTGCCATTCCCGACGCGCTTGCCATCGCATAGCCGTTGTCCTTGTCGCACAGGTGTGGCCGGTGTGACAACATGGTTTGGTGACGGGGGAAACCGACGATGACCACCCCAAGGATGCGTGCGGAGTGTTCGGTGTCTACGCACCGGGGCTACCTGTCGCCCACCTGACCTTCGACGGGCTCTACGCCCTCCAGCACCGCGGCCAGGAATCAGCAGGCATGGCCGTGAGCGACGGCGAGACCATCACCATCGTCAAGGACATGGGCCTCGTCACCAACGTCTTCGACGACCGGACTCTGGCGCCGCTGAAGGGCCACCTGGCCATAGGCCACACCCGCTACTCCACCACCGGATCGAGCACGTGGCGCAACGCCCAGCCCGTGTACCGCGAGCCGGGCGAATCCGGCTTCGCCCTCGGCCACAACGGCAACCTGACCAACACCGAGGCTCTGGCCGCCGAGGCAGGGATGCTCCCGGGCACGGTGGCCAGCGACAGCGATCTCGTGGCCGAGCTCATCGCCACCTGCTTCCCGCCCGACGACGACGCCCGCAGCGACGGGCGGGACCTGGAAAGGGCCCTGGTTCAGGTACTTCCCCGCCTGCAGGGCGCGTTCTCCTTCGTGCTCATGGACGCCGGCCACCTCATCGGCATCCGGGACCCCAACGGGTTCCGGCCGCTGTGCCTGGGCAAGTTGGACCGTGGGTGGGTTCTGGCGTCGGAGTCGCCGGCGCTGGATGTCATCGGCGCCCATTTCGTCCGGGAGATCGCCCCTGGCGAGATGATCGTCATCGACGCCACCGGGTGGCGCTCCGAGCACCCTTTCCCCCGAGCCCGCGTCAACCCGAAGTTGTGCATCTTCGAACTGGTGTACATCGCCCGTCCGGACAGCCAGCTGTACGGCAAGGAGGTCCATGGCGCCCGCCGGCGCATGGGCGAGCTCCTGGCCGAGCAGGCCCCGGTGGAAGCCGACATGGTGATGGGTGTGCCCGAGTCCGGTGTCCCTGCAGCCGAGGGGTACGCCAAACGCAGTGGCATCCCCTATGGCCAGGGTCTGGTGAAGAACCGCTACATCGGGCGCACCTTCATCGCGCCCACCCAGGAGATGCGCAGCCGCGCCGTCAACCGCAAGCTCAACCCGTTGCGGGAGAACATCAAGGGCAAGAGAGTCGTCGTGGTCGACGACTCCATCGTGCGCGGCACCACCCAACGGGCCATCGTGCGGATGCTGCGCGAAGCCGGCGCCAAAGAGGTGCACGTTCGCATCACCAGCCCGCCCTACAAGTGGCCCTGCTTCTACGGCGTCGACACAGGTACCCGGGCCGAGCTGCTCGCCGCCAACATGTCCGTCGGCGAGATCCAGGACTACCTCGGTGTCGATTCGCTGGCCTACCTGAGCCTAGAGAACCTCGAGAAGGCCATCGAGGCGCCGGGTGCCGGGTTCTGCTCGGCCTGCCTCACCGGCGACTACCCCACCACGGTGCCGGTGAACTTCACCAAAGGTGTGCTGGAGGAGAAGAAGCCTCAGCGTGCCTGAGGAGCCGGACAACTCACATCCGGGGATGACATACGCCGCCGCCGGCGTCGACATCGCCGCCGGCGAGCGGGCGGTGGAGCGCATCAAGGAGAAGGTCCGTTCCACCTTCCGCCCCGGCGTGCTCGGGGACATCGGCGGCTTTGGCGGCCTCTTCGCCTTCCCGAGCGACCGCTACCGCCAGCCGGTGTTGGTCAGCTCCACCGACGGCGTCGGCACCAAGGCTTTGATCGCGCAGGCGACCGGGCGGTTCACCACCATCGGGGTCGACCTCGTCGCCATGTGTGTCGACGACCTCGTGTGCCAGGGAGCGGAACCGCTCTTCTTCCTCGACTACATCGCCGTGGGACGCCTGGACCCCGATCACATCGACCAGCTCGTGGAGGGCGTGGTCAACGGTTGCCGTCAGGCCGGTTGCGCGCTCATCGGCGGTGAGATGGCCGAGCATCCCGGTGCCATGGAGCCAGGTGAGTTCGACCTGGTCGGGTTCGCAACGGGGGTGGTCGAGCAGGACCGCATCATCACCGGCGACCGCCTCGAGGCGGGGGATGTCCTGTTGGGCCTGCCTTCGCCCAGCCTGCGTTCGAACGGGTTCTCACTGGCTCGCCGGGTCCTGCTCGAAGTGGCCGGTCGCCGCCTGGACGAACCCGCCTACGAGGGGGCGTCCCACAGCCTGGCCGACGAGCTGCTCACACCTTCTGTGATCTACGCTCCGGCCGTTGGAGCGCTTCTCGGGGCTGTTGACGTTCGCGGAGTGGCCCACATAACGGGCGGTGGCATCGCCGGCAATCTTGCCCGGGTCCTGCCAACGAACCGTGACGCGATGGTAGACATCGACGCCTGGGAGGAGCCGAGGATCTTCGAGGAGATCCGGCGCCTCGGCGACGTGGACGCCGCCGAGATGGCCAGGGTCTTCAACCTCGGCATCGGAATGATCGTGGCGGTGCCTGCCGCCGACGCCTTCCGATCCCTCGACCTGCTGCGGGAGCGCGGGCACAGGGCCATGCAGATCGGCGAGATCACCAACGGGGAGGGGACCGTCCACCTCCGCTGAACCTGCGCGGCCTCGTGGTTCAGTAGGCCAGCAGGTCGCGGGCGGCGATGAAGATGTCGTCCACCTGGGGCAGGGTGGCAGCCTCCAGCGAGGGCTCGTAGGCCACGTGGGTGTCCTTGGCGGCGACCCGCCGGACCGGGGCGTCGAGCTCGGCGAACAGTTCGTCGGCTATCCAGGCTGCGACCTCGGCACCGAACCCGCATGTGATCACGTCCTCGTGGACTATGAGCACCTTCCCGGTCCGTCGCACCGCGTTGGCCACCGCCTCCTGGTCCCAGGGGGCGATGGTGCGCAGGTCGAGCACCTCCACCGATCCCGTCCCATGCTCGTCCAGGAGCCGGGCGGCCTGGCACGACTTCTCGACGGTCGCCCCGTAGGTGACGATGGTGAGGTCGGTGCCGGCTCTCATGCAGGCGGCCTTCCCGAAGGGCAGGATCCAGTCTGCCGGCGGGAAGAGATCTCGGGCGTATGGCTGGCGCAGCAGGTGCTTGTGTTCCAGGAACAGGACCGGATCCTCGGCGAGGAAGGCTGCTCTCATGAGGCCTGCGACGTCGCGGGCTCGGGACGGGAAGGCGATCAACAGACCCGGGATGTGGGCAAATATCGATTCCCCGCACTGGGAGTGCCAGATGGCCCCTCCGCTGAGATAGCCGCCCACCGGTGCTCTCACCACCAGGGGGCAGGTGAAGGCACCGTTGGAGCGCCAGCGGATGGTCGCCGCTTCGCACTTCATCTGCTGCATCGCGGGCCAGATGTAGTCGACGAACTGGATCTCCGCCGCCGGCCTGAGGTTGCGCAGCGCCTGGCCCACCGCCCGCCCGACGATGCTCGCCTCGGCCAGCGGGGTGTTGTAGCAGCGGTCGCTGCCGAAGTCCCGCTGCAGCCCGCGGGTGCTGCCGAAGACCCCACCCTTGCCGTCCACTGCGTCCAGAAGCGTCTCGGCGGCGTCGGCCACGTCCTCGCCGAACACCCGGATGCGCTCGTCGCCCCCCATCAGCTCGTGCAGGGTCCTTTTGATCGCCTCACCGAAGGAGATCATGTCTCCGGCACCGGGCGGAGGATCGGCCGGCATGGTCAGTTCCGGAAGGGCACAGACGTGGTCGGTGATGCGGGTCGGGTCCGGGCGAGCTGCCGCCAGGGCCTCTTTGGCCGCGTCTGACGCGTGGCGGTGGGCGGTGGACCGGATGTCGGCTGCTTCCTCGGCTCCGAGGACCCCCGCCTCGATCAACTCCCGTTCGAGGCGAACGACAGGATCCCGCTCGGCCTCCTCGGACAGCTCGGCGGCGGACCGGTACCGGCTCTGGGTGTCGGCCGCCGAGTGGGAGAAGGGCCGGGTGACCGTGGCGTGGATGAGCGCCGGGCCCATGCCGGACCGGACATCGTCGACGGCCTGCCCGGCGACCGCTCTCGAGGCGAAGTAGTCACAACCGTCGACGCGGTGGACGGTGAGGCCCGGGAACGTCTCCACCAGGTCGGAGATGGGAGCGGGAGACTGCTCGGCTACCGGAACCGATATGGCGTAGCCGTTGTCCTCGACGACATAGAGGACAGGCAGGCGCAGCGTGCAGGCGGTGTTGAGGCTCTCCCAGAACTCGCCCTCGGAGGTGCTGCCCTCGCCAAGGGAGACATAGGTGATCTCGTCCCTGTGGGCGCGGCAACCGCCGAGGGGCCCCCGGCGGTTGATGTAGCGACCTGCCTCGGCACACCCGACGGCTGGAAGGCACTGGCTACCGGTGGGGCTGGACTGGGTGACGACGTTCTTGTCCGCGAAACCCCAGTGCGATGGCATCTGGCGCCCGCCCGATGCCGGGTCCTCACTCGAGCCGACAGCCTGGAGGAGGACCTCCCGGGCTGTCACGCCGAGGGCCAGCATGAGGGCCAGGTCCCGGTAGTAGGGGAAGAACCAGTCGTAGCCGGCGCGCAGGTGGTGGGCGAGGCCGAGGAGGAGGGCTTCGTGGCCGGCGCCGGCGATGTGGAAGAAGGCGCGGCTCTGCTTCTGGAGTGTGATCTCACGCTCGTCGATGGCTCTGGAGAGGCAGGCCAGCCGCAGGTCGGCGATAAGCTCCTCGTGGGCTACGCCCCGGTAGCGCAACGGCGACGCGTCGCCGCTGCGGGCGCCCTGCACTTCCGCCGCACGCGACAGCGTGGTCACGCGCCCGTTCTGGGGATGCGGCTTGCCGGAGGGGCGGCGACGGTGCGGATCCGGGGGAGCGTACCGTGCCCTGTCGGGGCGACGTGTCGGGTGCGCACTAGTTAGAACGATGAGGGCGAATTTGGCGCGTTCGGGCCATTGGCGTCACGGCACCACGAGCCGTTCGTACTTCTCGAAAGGGATCATTCCTGAAGGGACCATTGTGACAACCGAACTCACTCCATCCGACGCACTTCTGACCCCCGCTGAGGTCGCTGCCATGTTCCGGGTCAATCCCAAGACCGTGACCCGCTGGGCCCGGGCCGGCAAGATCTCCGCCGTACGCACCCTCGGGGGCCATCGCCGCTTCCGCGAGTCCGAGATCCGCCGCTCTCTGGCCGAGATGGAGCAACAGGGCGCCTGACGGCTGCCGGCGGCTCCTGACCGGGCCGCCGGTAGGGTCCCCCTCGCATGGGGGCCATCGAGGCGGTCACGTTCGACTACTGGAACACACTCGCCTATGAGTTGCGGGGCCAGCTACGCAACCGCCGGATGGAAGCCTGGTCCGGGCTGCTGGAGGAGGCCGGCTTCGCCCTCGAACGGCTGAAGCTCGAAGCGGTGTACGACGCCGCATGGGACGCCTACATCGCCGCCTGGCGGGCCAACGAGCAGTTCCAAGCGGCTGAGGCGGCCGAGCACATCATCGAGAACCTCGGGGTGCAGGTCCCCCCGGAGGTGCGCCTCTCGCTGATCGAAGCCTTCGGAAGAGCCGGCCAGGAGGCGGAGCTGCACCTGTCCGATGGGATCGAAAGGTGCCTGCGGGCCCTGAAGGCTGCCGGCATCAAGCTCGGGATCATCTGTGACGTGGGCTTCACCCCGTCATCGACGCTGCGCGAGCACCTCATCCGCCACGGCGTCCTGCCCCTCTTCGACCATTGGTCTTTCTCCGACGAGGTGGGCGCCTACAAGCCGGCGCCCGCCATCTTCGAGCATGCTCTGGCCGGACTCGGCGACCCGGCTCCCGAACGGGTGGCCCACGTGGGCGACATCCGCCGTACCGACGTGGCCGGTGCCCGGGCGATGGGCATGGTCGCCGTGCGCTACATCGGCATCAGGGACGACGACAGCGCGTCCGAGCCGGAGGCCGACCACGTGATCTCGCACTTCGACGAGCTGCCGGTCGCCCTGGGAGTGAACGTCTGAAACAGTCAGGCGCTAGCGCCAGCCGCAGACGAACAGCACCTCGGGAACGTCCTTCATGACGGATCCTTCCATCTGGCCGAGAACCCAATGGTCGCCACGGCCGCGGTGCCGGGGTACAGCGCTCGCACCAGCACCACCGCCAGCCCACCGCCCAGCAGCTGGAAGGCGATGAAGGCGGGCACCGACGACGGGGCGATCCCGGCGAAGGTGTCGGTGAACATGCGCCCAACCGAGACCGCGGGGTTGGCAAAGCTGGTGGAGGCGGTGAAGAAATAGGCGGCGCCGATGTAGGAACCCACGGCGAAGGGCGCTGCCGCTGTGCGCCCGGATCGGGCCACTCCGAAGATGACGACGACCAGGCCGATGGTGGCCACCACCTCTGCCAGCCACAGGCCACCGCCGGATCGGGAGGTGCCGGACCACTCGACGGCCGGCAGCTCGAACATCAAGTTGGCGATCACCGAACCGCTGACGGCGCCGGCGAGCTGGGCGGCGACGTAGCCGGGGACCTCACGAGCGACGAGCCCACCGAGCACGGCGTCGACTACCGACACCACAGGATTGAAATGGCCGCCCGACACCGGGCCCAGGGCCAGGATGAGCGCCACCAGCGCAGCGGCGGTGGCGGTGGCGTTCTCGAAGAGTTGAAGGCCCGTGTCGGTGGGGCTCAGCGTCTGAGCAGCAATGCCCGAACCGACAACCACAGCCACCAGGAAGGCGGTGCCGACGTACTCGGCCAGGAGGCGCCGCCACAGCTCGGGCCGCACGCCGGTCATCTCAACAGCACGGTCGCCGCCGCTCGCCTGGCTCCGAGAGGGGCGAAACGAACTGATCCAGGCGTTCGCGCAGCGGAACCAGCGCTTCGGGGCACAGGCGGTAATACGTCCAGTAGCGGTAGCGCTCGGTGTCGACGAGCCCTGCGTCGCGCAGGATACGCAGGTGGTGGCTGACCAGGGGCTGGGCCACGCCAAGCTCCTCGACGATGTGGCACACGCACAGCTCCTCGTCGGCCAGCAGCTCGACGATCCGCCACCGCAGTGGCTCGGCCAGCGCCCTCAGCGCGGTGGGCGTCTGGACATCAGTATCAATAGTCATTTACATGGAGTGTGGCTTATCTATGCTCCCCAGTCAAGAGGTGGCAGCGGCCCCGCCCCGTTTCCCAGGCTTGGGCATCAGCGGTGGCGGCAGAAGATGTTCGAACTACGTTCACCTGGTGTCCACCTGCTGGTAGCCGGCACGTAAGCACGGCCTCGTAGGTTGCCGGCGTCGGGGGGGGAAGTTTCCCCGCCGTCAAGCACACCACCAAACAGGAGGACCCGCGACTCATGAGGCGATTCGGCACGCGGAGGGTAGGCGCAGTGGCGGGGTTTCTGGCGGTCCTGTTGACGCTGGGCGCATGCGGAGGGACCGACGACGACCCCACTCCAGCTGCGACGGGTGATGACAACGAGCTGTCCGGCCCCATCGTCATCGATGGCTCCTCCACAGTCGCTCCCGTCAGCGAAGCCGTCGCCGAGGAGTTCCGCAAGGAGCAGGCGGGGGTGAAGGTGACGGTGAACACCTCGGGCACCGGCGGTGGTTTCAAGAAGTTCTGTTCCGACGAGATCGACATCGCCGACGCCTCCCGGGCCATCAAGGACGAGGAGAAGCAGGCGTGCGCGGCAGCGGGCCTGGAGTTTACCGAGTTCCGCGTCGGCCTCGACGGCCTCGCCATCGTCACCTCGGCGCAGAACAGCTTCCTGAAGTGCCTCAGCACCAGGCAGATGGCTGACATCTTCAAGGAGGGCGGCGCCAAGACCTGGGACCAGGTGGACCCGAAGTTCCCCAAGGAGAACATCGACATCTTCGCACCCGGCACCGACTCCGGCACCTACGACTTCTTCGTCGAGGAGGTGCTGGGCGATCCCAAGAAGCCCGAGAGCCTCAAGCCGCGGTCGGACTACACCGCCTCGGAGGACGACAACACCCTCGTTCAGGGCATCGAGGGCGAAAAGAACTCCTGGGGTTACTTCGGCTTCGCCTACTTCAACGAGAACAAGGAGAAGCTGAAGGCGATCAAGGTGTCCGGTGAGGAGGGCGCCTGCGTGGAGCCCAGCGACGCCACCGTCGAATCGGGTGACTACCCGTTGAGCCGGCCGCTGTTCATATACGTCAACAAGGCAGCTCTGGCCCGTCCAGAGGTCCAAGGGTTCGTGAAGTTCTACCTCGAGACGACGCCCCAGCTAATCACCGACGTGGGTTACACGCCGGCGCCGAAAGAGGACTACGAGAAGGGCCTCGCCGATCTGGCCGCAGGTGGTTGAGCACCGGGCACCAGCGAGGGTCAGGTGAACGACTAAGAAGTAGGAATCGCAGGACGCATGGCGACACCTGTCCAAGCTCGCGACCTCGGCATCACACGGCGTCGCTCCCGCCCGGGGGAGCGCGTCGTGATCGGCGTGCTCCTGGTGTGCGCGGTGCTGTCCATTCTCGTCACCGTCGGCATCGTCGCCGTCCTGGCCAGCGAGGCGTTGCGCTTCTTCGCCAAGGTTCCCGTGCTCGACTTCCTCACCGGGACCCGTTGGGCGCCCCTGGGAGGGCGGATCGAGGCGGGGGAGTTCGGCGTGCTGCCCCTTGTCAGCGGGTCTCTCATGATTGCCGCCGGGGCGCTGCTCGTCGGAGTACCCCTGGGCCTGGCCACCGCCATCTACCTGTCGGAGTACGCCCGGCCCCGGGTGCGCAGCGTGATCAAGCCTGTACTCGAGATCCTCGCCGGCATACCTACCGTGGTGGTCGGGTTCTTCGCCCTCAACTTCATCACGCCCACGCTGTTGCGGCCGGTGTTCGGGGACGACCGGGTCTTCATCTTCAATGCCGCCGCCGGAGCCATCGCCGTGGGGCTCATGATCCTGCCCATCATCGCCTCCATCAGCGAGGATGCCATGAGAGCGGTGCCCCACGCCCTGCGGGAAGCCGCCTTCGGCATGGGGGCCACCCGGCGGGTGGTGTCTCTTCGCGTGGTCGTGCCCGCCGCCCTGTCGGGGATCGCCGCATCGGTGATCCTCGCAGTCTCCCGGGCGGTGGGCGAGACGATGGCGGTGACCATCGCCGCCGGCAACACACCGAACCTCACGACCAACTTCTTCGAGTCGATCCAGACCCTCACCGCCTACATCGCCCAGACGGTGGGCGGTGAGGCGGCCGCGGGATCGATCCGCTACCAGTCCCTGTTCGCGGTGGGAGCCACGCTGTTCGCCATCACTCTCGCCATGAACCTGTTGAGCGTCCGCCTCGTCAGTCGCTTCCGCCAGGCCTACCAATGACGGTCGTCACGTCGAGCCTGGCTGGCACACTGCGACGGGGAGCGAGTCGCAACCGCATGGCCATGGTGTTGGACGGCGTGTACGCCGCGGCGCTGCTGCTGGGCACCTTCCTCGGCGTGCTGGCCCTCGGGCTGCTCCTGTGGACGGTCTACGACCAGGGTTGGGGCAGGCTGTCCGGAGACCCAGGCGCGTTCTTCGGCAACTTCGTCTCCCGCTTCCCCGCCCGGGCCGGCATCAAGGCGGCGTTGTACGGCTCCGTCTGGCTCATGGGCCTGACCGCCCTGTTCAGCTTCCCCATCGGCGTGGGCGCCGCGCTCTACCTCGAGGAGTTCGCTCCCAGGAACCGGCTCACCAACTTCGTGGAGGCGAACATCGCCAACCTGGCGGGGGTTCCCTCGGTGGTCTACGGCATCCTCGGCCTTGGTGTGTTCGTGCGGTTCATGGGGATGGGGCCCAGCCTGCTCGCCGGTGGCCTGACGCTGGCGGTGATGAGCCTGCCGCTGATCATCATCGCGGCGCGTGAGGCCCTCCGCGCCGTGCCGAACTCGATCCGCCTCGCCGCCTACGCGCTCGGCGCCACCAAATGGCAGGCCGTCCGCCACCACGTGCTGCCGGCGGCCATGCCCGGCACGATGACCGGCGTCATCCTCTCGCTCTCGCGTGCTATCGGCGAGACGGCGCCCCTGCTGGTGATCGGCGCGTCGGTGGCCATCTTCAGCACGCCCGATGACGTCCGTGACCCGTTCTCCGCGCTGCCCGTGCTCATCTTCAACTGGACAGGACGGCCGCAGCCGGCTTTCGCCGAGGCCGCGGCGGCCGCCAGTATCGTGCTGCTGGCCATGCTGCTGGCCATGAACGCGGTGGCCATCTTCGTCCGGAACCGATTCACGACCCGGTGGTGAGCCCGATGCCCGATCCCTCTGCCCCCGTCATCCCGCCCATGAGCGACATCCATTCGGAGGAGGGCCCGACTCGCCGCCCGGAGGTACCTCCCTCGAGAGCAACAGAGCCGGCGGGACCCACCACCGGCGCTGTCTTCGGAGTAGAGGACCTCAGCTTCTACTACGGCAGCTTCCGGGCCATCCGGGGCATGAGCATGGATGTGGAGGGCCGCCAGATCACCGCCGTCATCGGCCCCTCGGGGTGCGGCAAGAGCACCTTCATCCGCTGCCTCAACCGCATGAACGAGCTGACCCCGGGTACACGCGTCGAAGGAAAGATTTACTACCACGGCCAGGACCTCTACGGCGACGACGTCGATCCCATCGAGGTCCGCCGGCGGATCGGCATGGTGTTCCAAAAGCCCAACCCGTTCCCCAAGTCGATCTACGACAACGTGGCCTTCGGGCCCAAGGTCAACGGCATGAAGCCGGCCAGCATGGACGACCTGGTCGAGGAGTCACTGCGCAAGGCTGCGCTGTGGGACGAGGTCAAGGACAAGCTCAAGAAGAGCGGCCTGTCGCTGTCGGGAGGCCAGCAGCAGCGGCTGTGCATCGCCCGCTGCATCGCCGTTCGACCCGAGGTGATCCTCATGGACGAGCCCTGCTCGGCGCTCGACCCTCTGGCCACCAACCGCATCGAGGAGCTGATGATCGAGCTGAAGCGGGACTACACCATCGTCATCGTCACCCACAACATGCAGCAGGCGGCGAGGGTTTCGGATCGCACCGCCTTCTTCACCGCCGAGGTGAGCAAGGAGGGCGAAGATCGTACCGGCGTGCTGGTTGAGATCGACCGCACCGAGAAGATTTTCACCGCCCCCGGCGACAGTCGTACCGAGGACTACATCACCGGCCGCTTCGGGTGAGCGAGAGCGGCCCTGTCCGGGCTGCAGGCGGGGTTGTCTGGCGGAGGACGGCCGGGGGGAATGTGGAGGTACTGCTCGTCCACCGTCCCAGGTACGACGACTGGACCATCCCCAAGGGCAAAGCCGATCCCGACGAGTCGGACGAGGATTGCGCCCGGCGGGAGGTGGAGGAGGAGACCGGCCTGCGCTGTGAGCTGGGGGAGCACCTGGCCGATGTCGCCTACGACGACAGCCGGGGACGCCCCAAGGTCGCCCGCTACTGGTCCATGCGACCAGCAGCGGGGCGCTTCCTGCCGGGCACCGAGGTGGACGAGGTCCTCTGGCTTTCGCTGCCCGACGCCACTGAAAAGCTCTCGTACCAGCGGGATGCCCGGGTGCTCGCCGCCTTGCAGGAGCGAGTCCCCTAGACGGTGCACTGCGTACTCGTTCTCTGATCGTCGCCCATTGCTCCGATTTGGCATTCGCAACTGACCGTCCACCTCACCGACGACCCAGTGCGCGGGCCGGCTGCTGGCGCTGGTCGAACTGCTCGAGGCGGAGGCGCGCATCGAGCGCACGGAGCCGAGCGGAGGCATCCGGGGCAACGGCCGCCACGGCGTCGCGGTCGGTGTCCCAGGCGTCGACGGCGGCGTCGAGGGCGTCGGCTCGTACCGGTGTAGCCACGATGCGGTCGTTGTCCCGGTACCAGGCCACGGCCCTCCCCACGTCGCCGGCCCGCAGCTGCTCCAGGGCGACCCGCTCGGCCGGGTCCCGTTGGCGCACGTTGTGGCCGAGGACGACTACGGCCGGATCATGACGAGCCACCAGGGCCTCCAGGCCGCCACCGGGGCCGACGGCGCCGAGTTGGTGGTGGTCGCCGATCATCACCGCCTTTGCCCCGGCCGCCTCCACCGCAACCAGGAGCTTCAGCAACTGGGCATCCTCGGTCATGCCCGCCTCGTCGATGAGCAGGAGGGTGGTTCGATCGAGGTGAGGGTGCCGTGCTCCAGGCGCCACACCAGCGAGGCGACGGTGCGGGAGTCCACGCCGGCCTCCGTGGCCAGGGCTCGGGCCGCCTGGCCGGACACGGCGGTGCCCAGCACCCGGTAGCCGTGGTCCTCGAAGGCGGAGCGCACCACCTCCAATGCCGTGGTCTTGCCCGAGCCTGCCACCCCCACCACCACGTCGAGGCCCCGACCCGATCCGCGTTGTCGGTCGACGACGGTATGTCAGGTCGCCGGCGTTTGTGGCGCGTGGCGGTCGCGCCCAAGAGTTCTTGGAGCTGGGCGCGAGATCTCGGCCTCCAGAAAGGCCTAGTTGGTCAAGAAGTTGTCGATCCGGTAGGTCTCAGTTCTGATCGAAACGCCTCCGGGACCAGCGCACGAAGGACCCGCATCGCAGGACCATCTCGAAAGGAGAACCACATGCAGTTCCCCAACAACGAGGGCGAGTTACCGCAGCTGCTCGACATCACCACGCTTGCCCAGTACCTCGGCGTGAACACACGCCACGTCCGCCGGCTCGTCGCCGAGCGGCGCATCCCGTTCATCAAGTGGGGCCACCTCATCCACTTCGACCCAGTGGAGGTCCGGGAGTGGATCGATGCCTACCGCCGCCACCCCTGTCGAACCGCCTCGACCCGCTCGGCGCTCAGGTCCGCGGCCGTCATCCCCCTTGCTGCCAGCCAACCGCTCAGCCGCTGGACCTGGCGCAGCTCATTGACCGTGGTGAGCGCCGTGTAGCCACGCCCTCCCAGCTCGGCCTGGTACGCGTCGGCGTATGGCGCCAACGGCCCCGTCATCAGCACCCTGCTCACCCTGCTGCCTCTTCTGGCCACGCTGTCTCCTTCCTCGGATCGGGAAAGAAACAGTGGCCGGAACCAGCCGCGTTATGCCGACAACTCCACCCCCGTCAGGCCGTCAGATCAAGCAGCGTCCAGCTGGGTCGGCATAACGCGGAGGTCGGCATAATCGTGCTTGTGCCGACGTCGGCACAGCCGCGATTTGCGTCACACGGCAGGGACCCATGCCGCACGGACCGGAGCCACGACCAAGGAGCTGATGGCTCGTCTCGGCCATGCCAGCCCACAGGCAGCCATGGTGTACCAACACGCGGCCGAGGACCGAGACCGGCTCATCGCCGAGCGCCTCACGGCAATGACGGACGAACTGCTCGCACCCGTCGTGCCCATCGCTCCGGATCGAACCGCCGCATCCGGCGGTGCTGAGCGAGCGGCGCGCCTACGGCGTAGACGCGGGGGCGAGCGCGGTGCCTGAAGGCCTCAGGCTGCGTTACCAGGAACCACCCGCGGCGCTGGTCCTCATCCGCCTCGGCACGCGGACCCTTGATGACGTCAAACTCGCTGAGCAGTGCGAACGCACCCGAGGACGATGGGGTTTCGACGGGTTCTCGGCCTTCGAGGTACCGGACCGCGACTACAGGCACCTGGCTCGCCTTGTTCCGATCGTCGCCCTGCGCCCGAAGCTATTTACGCCGAGGGCGCCGAGTTGGCGGAGGCCGGCTTCCCGCTTTTCCCGACAGCCGACTTTCCGCACTGGACTGTGGTTCTGTCCCAGCCGACATCCGCCCAGTTCGCCAGGGTGCGGGCGCTGTTCTCGGGACCGCTCGACAATCCAGCGTGGGACCACACGAGGTGATCGGGTACGATGGCAGCTGTGGAAACGACGCAGTACGACCTGGCGTTTGACCCGAACGACGTCGGGCCGGACTCGGTTGTCGAGTGCTGGATCTCGCAGGGCCCGCGAGCGGGCGACTCCGCGTTCGATCCTCAGCCCGGCGACCAGGTGACCGCCGGCGACGACGAAGGTGCTCCGCTGCCGGCGCGCGTCATCCGCCGGGAAGCCAATCGTGTGTGGGTCCAACTTGACCTGACGCGGGCCGTTCGCGCTGTCGTCTGACCGCGTCAGCGCTGCCCGTCAGCGCGTCGTGTCGGCACGTACCGAGACCCTCCGGACGCTCCCGGCCAGTGCCGGTCACCGCTCCGGTGGGGCACGTGTGGGGCACGAACCAGCGGGTAGCCAGTGGTGTCATCGACCCGCACCCCCTGTGACCTGCCCTTTTACAGTGGTCGGGACCGGCGTCGATCCGGTGACCTCGCGCTTTTCAGATATCCGCCAGGCGTGCGGGGCGTATTTTCCGGTGCCACCTCGTTCGGAAAAGCGCAGGTCACAGGCACGGCGTGACAGGAGGCGGCACGAGGCGACAGGCGGCGTACGCGGGATGCTCGCGGGATGGCCTAGCACGCTCAGGCCGACCGGGGCAGCCTGCACCACCAACCACGGTGCGTGATTTCGCTGCGATACCGCCGATCATCCTCTCGGTCCTCGCCGGCGTCGAAGTCATTTCGGTGGTTGCCAGCGAACGGGAGAGTCTTGCGGACAGGCTGCTGGGTACATCGTCGTCACGACTCGCTGACAAGGAAAATCGGGGCGACTTGAACTCTCCTTCGTCCCATTGATGGCTGGTGCCGCTTGATGCCGTTCGTGAGCTGAGACCAGGGGTTTTGCCGTATTGCTTCGTCGCGGAACACGCCAACGACGCCGACTTCGCTCGGCCGGCTCAATCTCAGGACCAGCCGGCACGAGCCGGCACAGCGAACGAGGTGACACGAGCCGGCACAGCGAAGCCTGCAGGCAAGAAGACCAAGGCGAGGCCCTGACGGCTTCGTCCCGACACAACCAGCGAGACGAACTGGAGGGTTCGATGATTGAGAAGAGGCAAACCACGAGCGGCGAGCGCCGCTATGACGTCCGGCTGAGAGCCGCCGACGGCAAGGAGCGCTCGCGGACCTTTCGCACGCGGAAGGAGGCCGAGCGCTACGAACGGGCCCAGCACACAGCCATCGACAAGGGGTTGTGGGTCGATCCCCGAAGCGGACAGGTCACGCTCTCAACGTGGGCGGCCGAGTGGCAGCGAACCGTCGTCCACCTGCGCCCCACGACCCGACGGATCTACGACGCCAACCTTCGCAACCACATCCTCCCGGAGCTGGGCAACATCGAGCTGGCCAAGCTGACTCCATCGATGCTCAGGGCCTGGGTATCGGGTCTTACGGCCAAGATCGGCGGCCACGGGAAACCGCTCGCCCTTGGCTCAGTGGCGCAGGCTTTACCGCACGCTCAGCCGTGTGCTCGCGGCCGCGGTGGACAACGAGTTGCTTGGCCGTAGCCCGTTGCGGGGCGTCAAGGCTCCGAGAGCGGAGGGCGAGCCCATGCGCTTCCTCTGCCACGACGAGGTGGCCACAGTTGCCCCGCCGTGATCGACCCCCGGTACCGCGCCCTCGTCCTAGTCGCCGCCTATACAGGGCTTCGTGCCGGCGAGCTGATAGCGCTGAGGCGCAAGCACGTGGACCTGTTGCGCCGGACGATCACGGTGGTCGAGCAGGTGCAGAGCATCTCCGGGCGCCATGTCACGAGCACGCCGAAGAGCTCGGCCAGCAGGCGATCGGTCTCGCTGCCCGCTTTCGTCACTGCGGCTCTGGACGAACACCTGAGTGCGTACGCCGAACCGGGCGCCCAAGGCTTGGTCTTCCCGGCGCCCGAGGGCGGGTTCTTGCGCCCCGAGAACTTCCGCAAGCGGGTGTGGAAGCCGGCCACGGTCGCAGCCGGCGTAGCGCCGCTCAGGGTTCATGATCTCCGTCATACGTGCGCCTCATTGGCCATCGCCGCGGGCGCGGACGTCAAGGTGCTCCAGCGGATGCTCGGTCACGCCTCGGCCGCGCTCACCCTCGACCGCTACGGACACCTGCTTCCCGGCCAAGCCCGCAGCGTGGCCGATCGTCTGGACGAGATGGCCCAGAGAGCGACGCCGGCGCCCATCGCGACAGTCACTCCGATCACTCAGCCGGATCCCGGAGGGATTGCTGCTGATCTCGGTTGAGTGGCACGGGCGTACTCGGCACCCGCTCGCGCCGCGCGAGACTGAAAGTCGGTCTGCTGGCCGAGATCCCTCTCCTCGAACGGCTCTCCTCCGGTACCGATCGGCAGCTCAAACAGCTGGTCGGATCCTTTGCTCGTGAGGGGCATCACCGGGGAAAGGTGGCAACCCGAGCAACTTTCGACGCTCCGGCAGTTGGTCGATCACCAGGTGACTTCCTGGTGTTTCAAGGAGCCGGTAGAGCTGTGCCCGAGTGGGCACGGCCGACACCGTCTTGGCGTTCGAGACGACGAGGTAGCGCGCCGAAAGGTCGCAAGCCCGAACTTCCGCAGCGATCATGTCGAAGTCGGACGGCAGATGGGCGACCGATCGAAGCCACTGGGCGCGGATTATCTCGTCGGAACCGTATGACTGCTGGCGGCCCCGGCGGCTGGCGGGAACGATCCATCCTCGCTGCACCCACTCGTCGAACTGGTTGTAGGTGACGAGTGCGGCGGTGGCAGCGTCTGGCTGTCCGAGCAGCGAAGACGCGCGGCTGGCCTGGAGCACCTCTTGCCACTGCGCCTCCTCTAGCTCCTCGAGACTCTTCTCGATCAGGAGCGCGGCTAGTTGCGCGGGACCTACTCGACGGCCGGCTACGCCGACCTCGCTCGCTAGACCTTGGAGCCGGGCCCAGCTGTCCTCTTTGAACGGCACCTGACGACTGACAGTCCAAGTCGGGTCGGTGGGCCTCCCCCCACTTGAGCGCAGCCGCTGGTTGAACTCTTCTCGCAGGGCGAGCAGGTCAAGAGGACCGCCGATCCTCTTCTGGCCTACTTCGGCTACGCGCAACGCCCCGAGAGCCTTGGCAAGCTTTGCCTTGTCTTCCTTCTTCATTCTTCTGTCCCTTCCTCGTAGTCGACGATCCCGTAGTAGGTGCCGTCGATGACGATCCCGACCTCGCCTTGGTTCGCATCTCGTCCCATCCGGCAGAGGAACTCCTTGAGGCGCCTCACGATGTCATCGTCGCCGAAGGCGCCCTCAGCTACGTACGACGTGACCATCTGTGTGTCGTCGTAGACCAGTTCCCCACCTCGCTCGTCGTCGCGCCAAACGCCCCGCCCGGGTGGGAACGCGGTTGCTCCACGAAACAGGTGACCGAAGGTCGTCAGCGCTTGCTCGGTCCAGTAGGTCTGGTCGATCCGTTCGCCGTACCGGTCCACGCTTGGCACGAACAGCGTCACCTGATCCACGCCAGCTGGCGGCCCGGCGCCTAGCGCTTCGTGCAACGTTCCGACCATACTTACTTTCTATATCAAAAGTTTGGCCAGATCAACCCTAATTTCCAGCACCTCTGCGCCTGCTTCCGGGCAAGCACGCAGCGTGGTCGATCGCCTGGACGAGATGGCACAGCCAGCAAGGCCGGCGCCTGTCGGACGGTCACTGCGATTTCGCCCGCGGGATCCTCGCGGGATGGAGGCTCGGCCACTCTCTAGCTTCAGAGGCTATACCGGCTCTGACCTGCCCTTTTACAGTGGTCGGGACCGGCGTCGATCCGGTGACCTCGCGCTTTTCAGGCGCGCGCTCTACCAACTGAGCTACCCGACCGTAGCGGTCCTGACGAGATTTGAACTCGCGACCTCCGCCTTGACAGGGCGGCGTGCACTCCAAGCTGCACCACAGGACCATTGGGCTGAGCCCAGCCTAGACGGTCGGAACGGCGGCCCGAGCGGGCCGCTAAGGACCGTTGACAACCGTAGAGGTAGTGAATGGTCCTGAAAAGATAGGGAGCGGCCGACCCGTCCTATCCGCTCGCGCCGGGCATGAAACGCGCCGTCTGGCGCGCCGTCGACTCGGCCACCGCCCGCTCCATGGCGCGCGCCAGCTCGGCGACAACGGCCGCCGACGCCAAAGGACGAACCCGCTGCAGGGCGGCGGTGACCGCAGGCAGGCGATCCGGGGGGAAGCCGGCGGCAACGAAAGGTTCCCAAACGTTGTCCTCGAACATCTTCACCAGGCGTTCGGCGATGCGCCGGAGGTCGCTCGCCATCTTCTCGTACTCGTCGATCGTGGCCGCGAGCGGGATGCCGGACGCCACTAGCTCCGACCCCACGCGGACCAGCTCGGGGCTCGGGGCCTCGTAGGTGCCCCCATCCTTTTGCACGAGCAGCCCGACCTCGACGGCTCGCTGCAACTGCGAATCGTCGCCACTCGCCAGCTCGGGGAACAGCTCGACGAGCTCCTCACGCGTGAAAAGACGAGGCTCCTCGT
>DATLEK010000115.1:0-72244 GCA_035525365.1 Acidimicrobiales bacterium | reverse complement strand
TAAGGTGGTGGATACCGGGCCTCACCAGGGGTTATGCGAGGGATCACCCGGCTGCGGCGATCGACGAGAAATCCTTTTCCCTTATGGCACAACGATCGCGAACCATGTCGAATGATGCTTCCTCTGCAACATCGCTCACTTAAGTTTCTATCGCGGGGGTGTGGCATCATCGATGAGGTGAGCAGCGGCTCAGGCCATAGCGCCACCATCACCTACGACGATGCGGACCGCGTGTGGCTCGTTGAGTTCCCGACGCTCGTCGGGTGCAACACGTATGGCGAGACGCTCGATGAGGCGCGAGCCAACGCCCGGGAGGCGTTGCAGGTGTGGCTCGATGAGGAGGATGTCGAGGTCGACGAGGACATCCGTCCTCGCAGTGCCGCCGCCCGCTGACATCACCTGAGTCGCCGGAGGGGCCATGGGAGCTAACGCTCGATGGTCAGATCGCGCAGGTAGAACCAGTACGTGCGTTTGCGGCACACCCCCCACAGGGACCAGAGGTCCCAGAACATCCGCCACGTCCGCCGGTACCCCTCCATCCGGCCGAACTTGTCCCGCTTGGTCCGGTGCGTCACCCCGGTCATGACCCGGCTGCTGATGGGCAGGCGGGCCTCGGTGACGACCTCGTTGAGCATGATCTCGATCTGGTAGCCGCGGCGTTTGGACGCCGGCACAGCCTCGAAGACCCACCGGGGCACGATCCGCTCCCCCGTCGTGGGCGGGAAGCGCAGCACCAGCGGGCTCAAGATGCCGTAATCGAAGATGCCGAGCGACATGGTGGCCCGGCCCTCCAGGTACGGCCGGCAGATGTCGTCGAGGTGCCCGCTGGTGATCCCGAGCAGGTCGGCATCCACGAACAGGATGGCCTCGGCGTCGCTGATGGCCACGCCCGCCTCCATGGCCAGGGCCTTGGACCCGCTCATCTCCGATTCGCGCCGTACCACCTTGGCGCCGGCGGCGGCGGCCAGCTCGCCGGTGCCGTCGCTCGACCCGTCGTCCACCACGATCACCTCCCGGACGTGGGCACACCCCAGGCAGGCGGCAACCACAGCCGCCACCGTGGGAGCCTCGTCCCGTGCCGGGATCACGGCGTCGACGATGGGGCGGGGCAGACTCATCGGCGGAGCCTACGGACCGGGAGGCGGAAATCTTTGCGGCGGAGGGTGGAGCGGCTCAGGCGGAAACTAGATCTCTCGCCGCCGCGGTGGACACGTCACGTAGACGGTTGATGGCCTTCGACTCGATGTAGCGGATCCGCTCCTTGGAGACGCCGAAGTGGTCGGCCACCTCTCCGAGGGTGCGGGGCTCGCCGCGGTCGAGGCCGTAGCGCAGGCAGAGCACCTCCTGCTCCTTGGCGTCGAGGCGGGCCAGGAGCTGGGCCACCTGAGCGGGGAGCATGGCCGCGAAGACCACCTGCTCGGGGGGAGCGGCATCGGTGTCCTCACAGGTGTCGCCCAGCTCCCCGTCGCCCTCCTCCCCACGCGGCTCCGACAGCGAGACGGGGTCGGACAGGTGCGGCAGCAGCTCTTCGACCTTGGCGACCGAGAGCGACAGGTCTGCCGCCAACTCGGCCACCGTGGGCGAGCGGCCGTTGGCCACCTCGAAGGCGATGGTGGCCATGCGCATGGCCAGAACCTGCTCCACCGTGTGCACGGGAAGGCGGATGGTGCGGGCCGTGTTGGCCACTCCCCGACTGATGGCCTGGCGGATCCACCAGGTGGCGTAGGTGGAGAACTTGAAGCCCTTCTTGTGGTCGAACTTCTCCACGGCATGGATCAGCCCGAGGTTGCCCTCCTGGATGAGGTCCAGCAGGGGAAGTCCGGAGGCCTGGTAGCGCTTGGCCACCGACACCACGAGGCGGAGGTTGGCGGTGACGAATCGGGCGGCGGCCTGCTGGCCGGCACGCACGTCGCTCTCCAGGCGCCTGCGCTCGGCGGCACGGATCCTGGTCTCGGAAGCGAGCCTGGCCGCGGCCTGCTTGCCCCGCTCTACGGCCTCACCGAGGCGCGCCTCGTCGGCCGCGTCGAGCAGGGCGTGACGGCCGATGTCGTGCAGGTAGAGATGGACGCCGTCGTCATCTTTGGCCCCCTCACCTCGATACCTCACCACTGCCAACGATCCTCCCCGAACCACCCACGGGTGAACCCGCTAAGTGTTTAATGACTGTAGCGCGTTGCACATCCCATCTACCAGTACGGAACCAGTCGGCTGTTCCGATCATTCCGCCCGGGGCCCGACAGGTTTCGGCCGGCGGTGTCCCGCCCTTGAGCCGGTTCCACGACGGCACCTGGGATGCCGGAGTACGTTCTGCGGCTGTGGCCGTCGACCCATCACCGGACCTGCTGCTGAGCCCCGTCAACGGGCCGGCCCGCAGCGTGCGGCAGTGGCTCACCACCTTTCACCTGGTGTTCGTGGCCGTCGACCCCTTCGCCCGCCAGAGCCGCTGGATCGTCCCCACGGCGGCGAGGATCCTGTCGAACTTCGACCAGGCCGACTGCCGGGTGGCATGGCTGGTCACGGGCACACCGGACGAGTGCCGTGTCCTGCTCGGAGAGTGGGCTGACAAGATCCTCACCTTCAGCGATCCCGACCTCACCGCCGTGAAGGGCTTCGGGCTGGAGCGGCTGCCGGCGTTGGTCCATCTGGGCATCGACGGCACCGTGGTGGGTGCGTCCGAGGGTTGGGAGCCGCTGGCCTGGCGCCAGATCATGGCCAACCTGGCCAGGACCATGGCCTGGCTACCCCCGAACATCCCCGGCCCGGGCGATCCGGGGCCCTTCGCCGGCGCCCCCGTCTGACCCGCGCCTAGTCCTTCGCCGGCCGTTCCGGCACCCCGCCGCGGGTGAGGGCCAGCACGTCGAGCGCCTTGTCGAGCTCCTCGGTGGTCATCCAGCCACGTTCCACGACCAGCTCGCGGATGGTGCGACCCGTGCGGGTGGACTCCTGGATCACCTCGGCCGCCTTCTCATAGCCGATGTACGGGTTGAGCGAGGCGCCCACCGACGGGGAGGACTCGGCGTAGGCGCGGCAGCGGTCGACGTCGGCGACCACGCCGGCGATGCAGCGGTCGGCCAGCAACCGGCTCGACGTGGACAGGAGGCGGATCGACTCGAGCAGGTTGCGGGCCATGACTGGCAGCATGACGTTGAGCTCCAGGGTGCCGGCGGCGCCGGCGAAGGCCACGGCGGCGTCGTTGCCGATGACCTGCGCCACCACCTGGCAGACGGCCTCGGGCATGACCGGGTTCACCTTTCCGGGCATGATCGAGGAGCCCGGCTGCAGGTCGGGCAGGCGGATCTCGGCCAGGCCGGTGCGGGGGCCGCTGGCCAGCAGGCGCAGGTCGTTGGCCAGCTTGTACAGCGACACGGCGACGGTTCGCAGCGCCCCACTGGTCTCGACGAGGGCGTCGCGGCCACCCTGGGCCTCGAAGTGGTCGCGGGCCTCGCGGAGGGGAAGATCGAGATCGGTGGCCAGACGGGAGATCACCGCGGCGGCGAACCCGGTGGGGGCGTTGATCCCCGTGCCCACCGCCGTTCCCCCGAGGGCCAGCTCCCCCAGGCGGGGCAGGGCCGCCTCCAGTCGCTCCACCCCAAACTCCACCGCCTGGGCCCAGCCCCCGAACTCCTGGCCGAGGGTGACCGGGGTGGCGTCCATGAGGTGGGTGCGGCCGGCCTTGACGACCTCGCCGAACTCGTCCTGCTTGGCCCGGAGGGCCCCGGCCAGGTGCCGCAGAGAAGGGATCAGCTCGGTCACGATGCTGCGGGTGGCGGCCAGGTGGATGGCCGAGGGGAACACGTCGTTGGAGGACTGCGAGGCGTTGACATGGTCGTTGGGGTGCACGGGGGTGCCCAGGCGCTCGGACGCCAGGTTGGCGATCACCTCGTTGGCGTTCATGTTGGACGATGTCCCTGATCCCGTCTGGTACACGTCGACCGGGAACTGCTCGTCCCACCGACCTTCGGCCACCTCGCCGGCGGCTTCGGCGATGGCGCCGGCGGTCTTCGAGTCGAGCACCTCCAACCTGGCATTCTCCAGGGCTGCCGATCCCTTGATCAGGCCAAGGGCGGCGATGAGAGCGGGCTCGATCCGGAGCCCGGAGATGGCGAAGTTCTGCACCGCACGCTGCGTCTGGGCTCCCCAGCGGGCCTCGTTGGGCACGCTCACCGCACCCAGAGAATCGTGTTCCATGCGGGAATCAGCCACGCGCGCACGGTAGCCTGACCTTCAATCGTGCACGATCCGGACCGTTTTGGCGGGCACATCGGGCGGTTTGGGCGCGATCTGGTGCGCTATCCGCACCAGATCGCGCGCAAATGCCTGGGGAGCGGCCTGGGGAGGGGCGGAAGCCTGGGGAGGAGCCTGGGCAGGGGCCTGCTTCCCATGCTGCTCGCGGGCACGTTCCTCCTCACACCTGCGGCGCGCGCCGCGCAACCGGCTCCGGCGGCGCCCGAGGGGCAGATCGCCGACAAGCGGGCCGAGGCGGAGCGGATCGAGCGGGAGCTGGAGGCCCAGGGCCGCCAGGTGAGCATCCTCGCCGAGGAGCTCAACGAGTCACGCCTCAGATCCGATCGTCTGGCTGCCGAGGTGGCCGAGGTCGAATCCCAGATCCGGGGCACCGTCGAGAGGATGGAAGTTGCCCGTGCCCGCCTCAAGCTCCGAGCGGTCACCGCCTACATGCGGGGCGGGACCGTGCCCGCCGTCGGGCTCGTGGCCCAGGGACCGGCCGATGAGCTGGGCCGGCGGCGGGCCTACGTCGGCGCTCTGGTCGGCCAGGACCGCGGGGCGGTGGACGACCTGGAGGCGGCGCGCGAGGTGAAGAGCCTGCGTCAGGCTGAGCTGGAGGTCGCCCAGCGGGCGGTGAAAGCGGCCCTCGACGACGTCGAGGCCAGGCGGAAGGCGGCCTCCCAGGCCGCGGCAGCCCGCCGGGCGACCCTCGAGCAGGTGCAGGGGGATCTGACCGAGCTGGTGGCGGCCGAGGCCCGGCGCCGGGCCGAGGAGGACGCCCGCCGGGCGCGGGCACTGATAGAGGTCCGCCGGGCGGCCGAGCGGGAGGCGGCGCGCAAGGCGGAGGAGGCGGCCCGCCAAGCTCGAGCGGCGCGGGAGGAGGAGGCGCGGCGCACGTCGTCGACGTCGACTCCCCGTACACCAACGGCGGTCACGCCCACCCCCACGATCACCCGGCCGGTGGCTCCATCTGGTGGCCCCACACCAGGCGCCGAGACCGCAGTGGCCGAAGCCAAGCGTCAGCTGGGTAAGCCCTACGAATGGGGGGCTTCCGGTCCCGACAGCTTCGACTGCTCGGGCCTGACGGCGTGGGCATGGAAGGCGGCCGGAAAGACCCTGCCCCACTCCTCTCGGGCCCAGTACTCCGGCACGGAGCGCGTCGCCGTCGACCAGATCCAGCTCGGCGACCTCATCTTCTACGGCGAGCCCATCCACCACGTCGGCATCTACATGGGTGACGGCCGCATGGTGGAGGCGTCCGAAACGGGCACCCCGGTGCGCACGGCCAGCATCTACCGCAGCGATCTGGTCGGGGTCGGGCGGGTGCAGTAAGAACCGGCTGTGGCTCCCCGCGTGCTCGCCCCGGAGCTGGTGGGTTCGGGCGGGTGGATCGGGGTCGACGGGCCGCTGACGATGGGCAGGCTCCGCGGCATGGTGGTGCTGCTCCACTTCCTCCGCTTCTCCTCCGTCGGCTGCCTGCGGGTGATCGAGGAGCTCCGGCCTCTGCAGCGGCTTTTTGCCGAGGAGATGGTCGTGGTGGGCGTCCACTCCCCCGGCTACGTGCACGAGACCGGGCACGCGGCGGTGACTTCGGGCGTGGCGCGCCATCGGGTCGATCATTGCGTGCTCGACGACCCGGAGCTGGTGACGGCGGGTGCGTACGGGGTCGACACCTGGCCGACGGTGGTCGTGGTGGACCCTTGGGGTTCGGTGGTGGAGATGCTCGTGGGCGAGGACGTCAGGCGGCCTCTGGAGCGGCTGATCCCGCCCCTGGTCCGGGAGCAGGACGAAAGTGGGAGTGGGCCGCCGCGCCCCGAGCCGCTCAAGGTCCGCCGGGCGATCCTTCCGGTGCCCCTGGCGTACCCGGCCAAGGTGGCTGTCTCGCCTGACGGCCGGCGCCTGGCCATCGCCGACCCGAGCTACGACCAGGTGCTCGTGTGCACTCTCGAGGGGCTGGTGCTGGAGGCCCACACCGGGTTCGCCCAGCCCCATGGTGTGCGCTTCGACGAGACCGGCGACGTCGTCATCTGCGACACCGCCGCCGGGAGGGTGGTGCGGGCCGGCGGAGAGGTGCTGGCCGACGCCATGTCCTGGCCGTGGGACCTGGTGGCCGACAAGGACGGCATGTGGGTGATCGCCGAGGCCGGCCACCACCGCATCCTGCGCATCCGCCACAACGAGCTCCGGGCCAGGGTGGCGGCGGGGACGGGGACGTTCGGGGCGGCGGATGGCATCGCGGCCAAGGCCGAGATGGCTCAGCCCTCGGGGGTCGCCCGCAGTGGGGACGGGATCGTGTTCGTGGACTCCGAGCTGGGGAGCCTCCGCCTGCTGGGCCCGGCGGAGGTCACCACGCTGGCCGCCGGGGGGCTGGAGCACCCTCTGGCCGTAGCCGCCGGCGGTGGCGGTGGCGGTGGCGGTGGCGGTGGCGGTGGCGGTGGCGGTGGCGGTGGCGGTGGCGGTGGCGTGGTTTACGTGGCCGACACGTTCAACTCGGTGCTGAAGGTGTGGGAGGACGGGGTGCTGCGTACCCTCCCGGTGGAGGGCCTCGACGAGCCCGGCGGCCTCGACGTGCTCCCCGACGGGCGTCTCGTGGTGGCCGACACCAACAACCACCGCGTGGTGGTGGTCGACCCGGCGGGCGGGGCGCTGGAGCCGCTGGAGCTGGACGACACGTGGTTGCACGCGACCGAAGGTGCCGGCGTGTCGGCCGGCGCCGGCGGCGCTGTAGAGGTTCCCTGGAGCCTGGAGCTGGTGGGCGAGGAGCTGGAGGGGGCCCGGCGCTCGCCGGTACGGGTGACAGTGACCGCCAGCCCGCCGGCGCTGCTGGCCGGCGCTCCGGTGGAGTGGGCCGGCGCTTCGCTCGAGGGAGTCGTGACCGCCGGCGCCGGCGCACCCGGCTGGGGGATGCTGCTGGTGGAGGTGACCGCCGACGTGCGCCAAGGCCCCCGCCGGCGCCTGCGCCGCGTCAACCGCTACCGCTACCCCTTCGAGGTGCGCTAGCG
Organism: Acidimicrobiales bacterium; assembly: GCA_035525365.1. GTDB lineage: Bacteria > Actinomycetota > Acidimicrobiia > Acidimicrobiales. The sequence continues at coordinate 65,018 of DATLEK010000115.1, read as the reverse complement.
CCGAGCTACGGGCACAGGCGGACGCTATCGGCGGCGCAAGCTCTCTTGTTGCAAAAATCGTCGCTGTACAACGGTTTCTGCAACAAGAGCCGGGGTCGGCCCTGGACCGTGCAGTGGCGTACCCTTGTGACATGCCCGGAAAAGTCCCGCAGAAGCCGAATGAGAAGAAGAAGGGCAAGTCGCTCAAGGAGAAGCGCGCCGTCAAGAACGCCAAGAAGGCCGGAAGTTAAGGCTTTTACAGGCTCAGGTCCAGCTGCGCAGCCGGTTCCGGCGGCGCCGCGGGTGCGGCGGCGTGTTTGCGCGGGGTGGCGGCGCGGGGGAATCCCCACTTCCCTCTCGCCTGCTAGTGCTAGTCGTCGAGCAGCTCGGCCACGCGCTCGGGTGGGCGGGCGATCACGGCGCGGTCACCACGGATGACGATGGGGCGCTGGATCAGGATGGGGTTGGCCGCCATGGCATCGATCAGTTGGTCCCGGCCGGCGTTCTCGAGGCCCAGTTCGGCGTAGACCGGCTCCTTCTCCCGCATCATCTCGCGGGGGTCGGCGGTGCCCAGCAACTTCATGACACGCTCCAGGTCATCCCGGCTGGGAGCCTGCTCCAGGTAGCGCACGTAGTCGGCTTCGACGCCGCGCTCGTTGAGGATGCCTTCGAGCGTCTGGCAGTTCGTGCAGTCCGGCTTGAAGAAGACCGTCGTTTCCATAGGCCGATTTTACCCGGCAATGGTGGAGGTGAAGCGCTCCAGTTCCTATCCTGAGCCGGCGCCCCCGTATCCCAACTGGCAGAGGACGGGAACTTAAAATTCTCGACAGTGTGGGTTCGACTCCCACCGGGGGCACCGCCGTCAGGCGATGAGGTCGAGCACGTAGCTCTGGAGGTGGATGCGGTCGGCCACTGTGGCGTCACGCTCGGGGCAGCGGCGGAAGCCGAGGCGCTCGTAGAGGCGCTGGCCGGCGGCCATCCACTCGGTGGTGTGGAGAACGAGGCGCTCGAGGCGCTGCGTGCGGGCCCGCTGGATGCAGGCCTCGACGAGCGCGGCGCCCACTCCCCGTCGCTGCGCCGCCGGGTCTACGGCCAGCATCCGTAGCGCGGCCTCGTCCCTGTCCATGGGCTGGGCGGCGAAGGGGGAGGTGGCGTCGTCGAGGTAGGTGACGGCGCCGAGGATCTCCCCTGAGTCCTCGTCCACGGCCACCAGTTGCAGCGTGGAGCCGGCCCGGCCGGCGACGTCGGCCAGCTCCTCGGCGTAAGCGCCTTCCAGGCGGAAACCGGGAAGAGTTCCATAGGCGGCGACCATGATCTCGGCCACCCGGTCGTACTCGTGCGCCTCGGCCGGCCGTACCGCGATGCTCACCGCCGGCGCCCCCTCAGGGCTCGATCCACTCCTTGAAGTAGGCATCACGCCGTTCGGCCCACTCCTCGGCGGTTATGGCGTACCGGATGTGGTCCTCCCATCGACCGTCGATCTGCAGGTAGCGGACGGCCACGCCCTCCTCGCGGAGGTCCAGCTTGGCGACGACCCGGCGGGAGGCGGCGTTGCGGGGGATGACGGCGACCTGGAGACGGTGCAGCTCCAGGTTGTCGAAGGCGAAGCGGAAGGCCACGACGGTGGCCTCGGGGGTGTAGCCGTTGCCGGCCATGGCCTGGTCGATCCAGTAGCCGATGTAGGCGTTCTGGAACGCCCCCCTCTGGATCCCGTTGAGGTTGATCTCGCCGGCGAAGCTGTCGTCCACGAAGATGCCGAACCCGAAGCCGGAGCCGAGCTGGCGCTCCCGGTCACGGGCACTGCAGCGGGCGGCGAAGGCTCGCCGGTCCTCGGTCGTGTCGGGAGCCCCCATCGCCGGTCTGGGCTCCCAGCACGTGAGCCAGTCACGGCAACGCCGGCGCACCTCCAGCCACTGATCGAAGTCGTTCACGGTGAGGCCCCGGAGGAGGACCCGCCGGCCGGTGAGCTCGAGTGGGAGTGTGCGGATCACAGGAGTGCGAGGCAGGCGTCCCGTGGCGCGATCACCGCCGCAGGCTACGCGCAGCAGCCGGTTGCCGGCACCCCCGGAGAGGTCGTGCGGTAGCTTCGCCCAGCGGGCAGCCGAGGAGGGTCGAGTGCGGGTACTGGTCGTCATCCCGACCTACCGTGAGGCGGAGAACATCGGGGCGCTCCTACGCCAGCTACGCGAGGTCGTCCCCGACGCCTACCTGCTCGTGGTGGACGACGCCAGCGACGACGGTACGAACGAAGTGGCGCGGGCCGTCGGCTCGGTCCTGGGAAATGTCGAGGTCCTGGAGCGACCGGTGAAGGACGGCCTCGGCCGCGCCTACCGGGCCGGCTTCAGCTGGGGCCTCACCCGGGGCTACGAGGTGCTGGTGAGCATGGACGCCGATTTCTCACACGATCCCGCCGCCCTTCCGGGACTGCTCGCCGCGGTGGGGGCCGGCGCCGACCTGGTCATCGGTTCGCGCTACGTGCCCGGCGGGTCGATCCCCGACTGGCCGGCGTACCGGCGGGCCCTTTCCCGCTACGGCAACCGCTACGCCTCGTTCGTCCTCGGCCTCGACATATCGGACATGACCTCTGGTTACCGGGCCTACCGGGCGGACGCCCTGACCACGCTCTACCGCCGGGAGGTGAAGACCGGCGGCTACGGCGCCCTGATCGAGATGGCCTACCGGGTGGCCGGCGCCGGCGCCGTGGTGACCGAGGTTCCCATCTCGTTCGTGGACCGGCAGCTGGGCCAGTCGAAGATGTCCGGCGCCATCGCCCTCGAGACTCTCTGGCACGTGACCCGCATGGGCGTCACGGACCGGCTCCGCCGGGCGTCTGCTCGTCGCGCCCCTGCATGAGGGCCAGCTCCTCGGCCAGGGTGCGGGTCCGGGCCTCGAGCCGGGACACCTCCCACGAGAGGTGCATGCACACCAGCAGCAGGAAGAGGATGGCGCCGAGGAACACCACGCTGGCGCCGTAATCCACACCCACGGCTCTAGCCAGCCGGTCGACGACGCTGCGCCCGACGGCGATGACGATGCCGCCGAGGCCGACGGCCAACCAGAGCAGGGCGTACTTCTCCCGGAGCTGGCGCCGGCGCACCAGCTCCAGCATCACCACGACATTGAGTACGGCCACGACGAGGACGAACACATCGAGGCGGCGCATCAGCGGACCTCGGCCAGGTTGCGGCGGAAGCGGTGCACGGCGACCACCAGCAACAGGCGAAGCACGTGGAAGGCTCCGCTGACGGAGTTGGTAGAGGCCGTTCCCGTCGTCCGGCGGCGCATGTGCACCGGAACTTCAGCCACCCGCAGGTTGGCATCGGCAGCCAGCAGCAGGGCTTCTACGGTGTCGGACAGGTAGTCCGACGGGTACACGCGGGCGAAATACCTGACCGCCGGGCCGCCGAACGCACGGAAGCCGCTCGTCGTATCGGTGATGGTGGTGCCCAGCCGGCGTGACACGATCCTCGACAGCACCCGCATCACCATCCGGCGCGGCGGGGACAGGGCGTAGCCGAACTCGAAGCGGGAGCCGACCACCACGTCCACGTCGCCGCGCTCGAGGGCGGTGAGGAGGAGCTGCGCCTCCTCCGGGTCGTGCTGGCCGTCGCCGTCGAGCTGGAGCACCGTTTCGTAGCCATTCTCCACGGCGTAACGCAACCCCGTTCGCACGGCGGCACCGACACCGAGGTTGAACGGGTGGCGGAGAACACGGGCGCCGGCAGCACGGGCAACGGCTGCCGTGGCGTCGGTGGAACCGTCGTCGACCACCACCACCTCAGCGGCGAGCGCCCCGCGCACCTCGGCTATCACGCCGGCGATGGCGGCTTCCTCGTTCAGCGCGGGAACGATGACAAGGAGGTCTGCCATCCCGCGCCGACCCTACCCCGTTGCCTACCGGGGAACCTGGTTCAACCGGCGCCGTCGCCGCGCCAGCACGGCCGCGGCGGGGATGGCCAACACCGACAAGCGCCCACCCCAGGCCCAGACCACAGGCCATGCCTTCACCTGGCCGTAGCTCAACAACCTCGGATGGTCCGGGGAGAAGAGCTGCGAGAACCGCCGCCGGGCGGGGTCATCGGCCGGGCAGTACACGCGGATGACGGCGTCGCCGGGTTCGTTGGTCAGCGAAGACCGGGGCTCACGATCCGTAGCCGACGCGTTGATCGTCGCCCCGACCAGCGCCACCTCCAACGGACCGGACGTGGGTGCCGGGAGCCGGTAGAGGTCCCATCCCTGAACTGCTCCCGCCAGGTGCTCGCTGTGCTGAGCCGCGAACGTCGCATTACCGGAGACGATGGGCAACGACTTCGGTGCTGGGCCGGCGAAGACGAAGGCAATGGCCTCCGCCGGGCAAGGCGCGGCCACACGGACAGAGACGTCCGCGACCACCCCCTCGCCATAGCTCTGCTCCACCGCCGGCACCAGGTCGCCGACGGCACCGTCGGCGTACACCTTGTCGAGGTATGCGTGAACGAGCGGTTGCTCGAACGTGAGGGCCAGATTGGCCACGAGGAGCAACATCACCCAGCCGCCCCAACGGCCGGCGACGATCGATGCGGCAGCGGCCATGAGCACCACGACTGCCACCAGCGACGGGTAGATGTGACGGCCGATCACGCTGCTGTGGCCACCGAACACGCCGTAGATCACGACGAGCATGGTCAACAGGGTGAGGAACCACGACGAACCCAGCCAGGCGGAAGTGGCGGCCTCCCGGAAACGCCGGCGGCCGAGGCCCACCGCCACCGCGCCGGTGAGCAGCCCGGCGGCGGCGATGAACAGCACCCACATGTAGCGCCCGAGAGGGCGGGCGACCAGCTGGAAGTCCCAATACCCGATCGTGGACCACAGCAGGTGCCGCCGCACACCATCGGGACTGAGCGGGAACTTGGGTTGGGCGGGCCCGGTGATCAGATCGACCTGCGCGGAGGCGCTGACGGCGTGGTACTGGACGAGGTTCCACACCAGCCAGGGCAGGACGGCGACGATCATGCCGGCTGCGGCCACGGCCGCCCACCGGAGCACCAGGGTCCACCGGTCGCGGCGGACGATCGCGGCGGCCACGACACTCAGACCCACGACAGGCACCAGCGCCACCATGTTGGACTTCGTCGCCAGCCCCAGGCCGACCAGCGCGCCGGTGACCAGGGCGTTGCGGGTGGTGAGGCCGCGGCGGGCCGCCATGGAGACGGCGAGCAGAACGAGCCCCGCGAGCGGCACGACGAGAGCGTCGTTGGTGACCGACGCGAGATTTCCGTTGAACCCCTGCACCAGCACCAGCAGGGCGGGCGCCCCCAGCCACGCCGCCTGCAGGCGAGGAAAGAGTTCTCGTGCCAGCAGGTAGGCGATCGGTACGGCGAGAAGCGACACCAGAACAGTGGCCAGGCGCAGCGCGTAGACCGACTCCAGCAGGCCGAGCGGCCGCGACAGCCGGTACGGCACGACCATCAGGGCGTAGTACAGAGGCCCCTGCACCCCTTCGTAGGACTCACGAACCGCCCCCCAGCGCGGATCGTCGGGAGAGGGAGGCACGGCGGCCGGCCGCCACTCCGACGTGCGAACCGTCTTGATGATCTCGAGCGCGCCTGGCGAAAGACGGTCCCTCCCCACCACCGGCGGACGCCCGTGGCGAGCCATCGACTCCACATAGGCGTAGTGAGCGCCTTCGTCGATCGGATTGAACACCTGGGTGACGGAAACCCAGAACATCCCCCGCGCCAGTCCGACCACCGCTATCACCAGGAGTAGCACCAGGTGGAGGCGGGGCAGGCCCCCTCCGGCGTGCCGACCAGAAGCCGTTTCCGACGCAGTCAAGGAAGGGGGTGAAGCAGCTCGCTCGCCGGCTGTTTCTTTCGTCGCCTGCGGTCCACCACGGCCAGGAAGGGCAGCCCGAGCAGAGCAAGCCGGCCAACCCAGGCCCACGCCGTCGGCCATGCCTTCACGTCCTGGTAGCCGATCCACGACGGGTGGTCCGGAGTGAACAACTGGGCGTAACGGAAAACCTTTGGGTCGTCCCTGGGGCAGAACACTCTTGCGACAGGGTCGCCGGGTTGATCGGTGAGCACCAGGTGGCGGTCCCGGTCGTCAGCCGAGGCGCTCAGGGCCGCGCCTCCAACCATTACCTCGAAGGGGGAGGTCGTCGGAGCGGGCAGGGTGTAGACCGCGAGGTACTGCGCGGCATTGCCCTGCTGGCCACTGAGCGGCGCCTGCACCGGGCCTGTGGCGGTGAGGACATCGAGAGCGGGGGGCGGAGAGCCCGAGAAGGCGAGGGCGAAGGCAGACGCCGGGCACGGCGGCGACACCCGGACCGAGGATGCAGCGACGAGGCCCTCGCCCCAGCTTTGATCGACGACGGGAGCGAGCCGACCGAAGAGCCCGGCGGTGTAGTCACGGTCGATGCGCGCGTCCACCAGCGGCTGTTCGAAAGTGAGAGCGAGGTTGACCACCACCAGCAGTACGGCCCATCCGCCCCAGCGTCCGGCCACGATGAAGGCGGCCGCGGCGATCACGACCACAGACGCCACCAGACCGGGGTAGAGGTGACGGCCCACGACGCTGCTCTTCCCGCCGAACAGCCCGTAGATGACGAGGAGCATCAACGCCAGAGTGACGAACCAGGAGGAAGCCAACCAGCCGAGGGCGACCGCCTCTCTGGGGCGACGCCGCCATAGAACGGTGCCGACAGCAGCGACGAGGAGGGCCAGCGACGCCCCCGTCCAGATCCACATGTAGCGGCCGAGGGTGTCGGCCACCACCTGGAAGTCCCAGTACCCCACGCTGGCGCTCTGCAGGTGCAGGCGCAGTCCCCCGAGGCTGAAGGGAAAATGGGGCTGGAGCGGGCCGGTGATCTTGTCGACCTCCTCAGTCGCGCTCAAAGCGCCGTAATTGGAGAGGTTCCACGCCAGCCACGGCAGTGTCACTGCGGCCGCCGTTGCCCCGCCAGCCGCCGTCCACCGGGCGAACCGGGCCAGCGGCTCGCGCCGCACGGCGGCGATCCCTCCCGCGCCAACAGCTACGAGCAGCGTGATCCCGAGCATGTTCGACTTCGTGACCAGCCCGAGGCCGACCAAGCCACCCGTGAGAACGGCGTTGCGGAGCCCAAATCCGTTCCGGCGGCAGGAGACGACAGCGAGCAGGATGGCGCCGGCGAGAGGCACCACCAGAGCGTCGTTGGTGATGGAGGCCAGGTTCCCGTTGAAGCCCTGAAGGAGGACCAGCAGCGCCGGCGCGGCCAACCATGCCTGGGCACGCCACGGGAACAGCTCACGAGCCAGGAGGTAGGCGATCGGCACCGCTACCAGCGACAGGAGCACCGTGGCCACCCGTACCGCGTAGAGCGACGTCAGCACCCCGAAGGGGTGGGCCAGCCGGTACGGGATGGCCATCAGGGCGTAGTAGGCGGGCCCCTGCACCCCTTCGTAGGAATCGCGGACGAGCCCCCACCGCCCGTCTTCAGGCGACGGGGGAATCGGGGCCGAACGCCACTCCGCGGTCCTGGTTCTCTTCGCCAGTTCCAGCGCCTCGGGCGACAAGTGGTCCCGCCCTACCACGGGCGGCCGGAGGTGGCGGGCCATCGACTCCACATACGCAAAGTGGGCGTGCTCGTCGATGGGGTTGAACACCAGAGTCACCGAGCTCCAGAACAGCCCTCGGGCCAGGCCCACGGCGATGATGGCGGCCAGAACCAGAAGGTGGGCCCGAGGAACGCGCCTCTTCCGCTCTGAGTCGGGCTGGGCTGAACCCGTCGGGGTTGCCGGATCGATTACCGCAGTGGTCAACGGGGTGCGTTGATCGTCCGCGTCATCCGGGCCAGTACCTTCCTTCCGGCCAGCATGACCCCTCCTCGGCGAAGGTGATCGACGGCCACGCGGATGTCGCCCCGCTGCCAACCCCGCATGGGTGGTCTGGCTGTCTCACCACCCAGGGAGGACCGCATCTCGGGATCGGCAAGATCCGGTGCCCGGCGGGGGAAGCGGCAGAAGCGCAGCAGAGGATCGAGCACCTCCGGCCAGGCGAAGCGGACCCGTACAGCCGCCAGGTTCTTGCGGCACATCGCCCCGAGCTCCTCGTCGTCGAGTAGGCGGAAGAGGGCATCCTCCAACGCCTCCACATCCCCGGGTGGGACGGTTATTCCGAGGGATTCCCTCTCGATGAGGTCGGCGAAGCCGTCTCCGTCCGTGGCGACCACGGGAAGGGCGGCCCACACGTAGTCGAGAATTCGCGTGCGTGCGGAAAAGGCCGTCTCCACGTGATCGAGGTGGGTGCTCACTCCGATGTCGGCGTCGAGCAGGTAGTTGTGGCGGTCGTCGTAGGCCACCCACCCTTCGTTGAAGAAGACATGGGTTCCCGTGAGGCCCAGGGTGGCGGACAGCTCTCGCGTCGCCGTCTCCACCCGCATCTTGGGGACGCTCGGATTGGGGTGCTTGAGACCCATGAAGAAGAGGCGAACCCGCGGCCGGCGCCGGCGCAGGCGGTCCACAGCCTGGACAAGGGTGAGCGGGTCGAACCAGTTGTAGATGCCGCCGCCCCACAGGATGACGTCGTCGCCTTCCTCTATGCCGGGAACTACACCCTTGAGCGCCGGCCGGCTGAGCGTGGGCGGCTCAGCGGGCAGGCCGAAGGGGACGACTCCGATGAGCGAGCCCATCGTCTCGTCCTCGTCATAGGTAAGCGGATTGATGCGCCCGAGCGCTGCCATCTGCCCGAGCCAGAAGTCACGCTGCTTGGTACTGGCACACAGGAAGTAGTCCCCCCGAACGAGTTGATCGTTCAGGACGCGGGTGGCAACGCGGACCGAGCCGCGGCGCACGCCGTCGCCCTCGTCCCGTGCCAGCTCAAGTTGCTCCAGGTGCAGCGGGTCGTAGACGTCGAAGACGAGAACTTTGCGGGAGTCCCTCAGGAAAGGGCGGCCCTGGAGCACGAATCCCTGGAGAATGAGGACGTCGGCCCACCGCTCCAGCTCCTCCAGCTCGTCGTCGGTGACCGCCCGTACCGGGAACCTGTCCGAGATAAGGGTGCACAGACCGGTGATGGTGACGAGCTGCACGTCGTGCTCGGTGGACAGCACCTGAGCGATGTTCCACGCCCGGATGGCGGGGCCGGCCATCTTGGGGCTGAGCACGTCAGGTGTGACGATCACGATGTTCCGCCGCCCTCCGAACCTGTCGGCCAGGTTGAAGACCTCTGTGACCGCTCGATGGGCTGCGGCCAACCGTGGATCGTCGGTACCCGGCTGCAGGGCGACACGGAACAGGCGGACCAGCTCCTGGTCGGTGCGCTGGCGCCCCTCCTGGACGGCGGCGCGCTGGCGCCTCAGCGCCGGCAACGCCGCGAAGAAGGCGTCGGCGCCCTGCGCCGCCGCCAGCAGGTCCCCGTCCCCGCCGAGCGAACCGCGGCGCAACCCGAGGCCGATGGCGGCCGGTAGGGCGGCGGCCAGGCTGCGGTCGTCGTAGTGCTTGAAGATGGTGGCGAGAGCGTTGCGCTCCCCCATCATCCGCCGGCGGCCCTCCTCGACGGCAGGCCGGGCCACGCCGGCGATCGACACAGCAGGGCCGGGGCAGGCGCGGACCCGGTGACCCAGCAGCCACAGCCGCCATCCGAGATCTATCTCCTCGCCGAACCGGTCGTAGGCGGCATCGAAACCGCCGGCCTCCAGGAAGGTTTCGCGGACCAGGACCATCGCCTCGCTGGAGGGGTACAGCACCTCGGACCCACCGTCGGCGGCTGGGGACGCGGTGGCGGGATGACCGCTGAAGGAAAGGCCCCCGCCGGCGCCCTCGACCACAGGGGCTACGCACGCGACGGACCCGTCGCCGTCGAAGACCTCCACTGCGGCTACGAGCCATTCCGGTGGCGGCTTTGCGCCGGCCGCCAGGAACGCCACGTAGCGGCTGGCGGCGGCGGCGGCTCCGAGGTTGCGGGCCGCGGCCAGACCGCAACCAGGCTCGGCCGGCACCACGGACAACTCAGCGCCGGCGGGCGGCCGACCGGATGCGTGGCCCGTTCTGCCGTCCTTCGCCCCCGCACAGTCGACGACGACGACATGGCCGGCGCCACCGGGCCAGCGGGTCTCGTCCAGGGCGGCGAGAGCGGCGGCGTCCACCGGCTCTTCGCCGGTGTGGACGAGAACGACGGTGACGAGCGGGCTGACACCGGACTGCCGGCGCGGACTTTCCATGGCGATGCATCATCGCGCCCCCGCTACCATCCGGCCGACATGCGGATCCTGGTGGTGTCGGCCCACTACCCGCCCAACTTCGTGAGTGGAGGGACCCTCGCGCCGCAACGCCAGGCCCAGGGCCTGCGGCGAAGGGGCCACGACGTGAGCGTCTACGCCGGGTGGTTGGGTGCAGAACGGCCCCCGCTGAGCACGTGGACAGACGTGGACGAAGAGGGCATGGAGGTTCGTTGGATGGTGACGACTCCGTGGACGGACTGGAGCAACGAAGCCAACTTCGACAATCCGGCGGTGACTGCCGACTTCGCCTCCCATCTCCATACCGTCCGGCCCGACATCGTGCACCTCCACTCCCTCCAGTCACTGGGGGCCGGGCTTGTGGCGGCGGCGGCCGACGCCGGCGCGTCTGTCGTGGTGACCATGCACGATTTCTGGTGGCTGTGCGGCCGCCAGTTCCTGGTGGACACCGAATACCGGCCCTGCTGCCTCGTCGTCTCCTGTGGCGTGTGCTCATGCCATGTCGATCGGCCGTGGTTGGACTCGCGGACGGCCAGGCTCGCCCGCCACCTGGAGCGGGCCGATGTGATCCTGGCTGTGTCGCGGGCCGAGGCCGAGGTGTTGGTCGCCAACGGCATCGACGAGAGCCGACTGCGAGTCGACGAGAACGGAGTGCCTGACGCCGAGCCGGAGGCGCTGGCTGTCCCGATTGTGAGAACCGACGCCGCGGCCGTTCCGGCTTCGCCAGCGCGCCAAAGGCCGTTGCGCCTCACGTATGCGGGCGGGCCCGACCGGATGAAGGGAACTCACGTCCTTCTGGACGCCGTACGCCTGCTGGAAGACCGGCCCGGGTGGCATTTGACGGCCTACGGGATCCAGCCGTTCCTCGATGCCGGCGTCGTGACTCTCGACTCCGCGTGGGTGACCGTTGCGCCGGCATTCGACCCGGGCGACATCGAGATGGTGTTCGCCTCCACCGACGTGCTGGTGGTGCCGTCGGTGATGCGGGAGACCTACTCGCTGATCACGCGGGAGGCGCTGACGAGGGGTGTTCCCGTCGTCTGCACCGACACCCTGGGGCCCGAGGAGGTGGTCGAGGACGAGCACAACGGGATCGTCGTACCCGCTGGGGACGCGGAAGCACTGGCCGGCGCCCTCACCCGCCTCCTCGATGAGGAAGACCTGCTCGACCTCCTGAAAGCCGGCTGCCACACCGCCCCTGTGCGGTCGGTGGCGGATCAACTCGACGGTCTGGACGCCATTTATCGAGAGTTGGCCGAGACCCGAAGTGCGCCGGCCGTTGACGCGGCCAAGGACGGGCGCGCGGATGTCGGTAACGTCGGACGATCCCGACGCGTCCAAAGGGTCCTGTTCATCGTGGGGATCGAAGGTGCGCCGTTGCGATACCGGGCCCGTCTTCCGGCAGAGGCGCTGGCCCAGCTCGGTGTCCACTGCGACGTTCACCACTACCGCGATCCGACGGCGATGGATCTGGCCGTCATGGCTGACGCCGTGGTGGTCTACCGCGTCCCCGCCACCGACCAGATCCTCGAGCTGATCACGACTGTCCGTGCCGGCGGGACACCGGTCTTCTTCGACGTGGATGACCTCATCTTCGATCCTGACCTGCAAGCGGAGATTCCCGCTATGGCCATTCTCGAGGGGGCCGAGGCGGATCTGTGGCTCGAAGGTGTGCGCCGCTACCGCACGACGATGGAAGCCTGCGACGTCTTCATCGGTAGCACCGACTTGCTGTGCCGTCATGCCGAAGAAGTCGTGGGCCTGCCATCGGCACGCTTCGCCAACGGTGTGGGCATGGAGATGGCTAGGGCCGCGGATGTGGCGCTGGGCCGGCCCCGGGCGCCGGGGCCCGTTCGGATCGGGTACCTGAGCGGCACCGACACCCACGACCGGGACTGGCGGATGGTGGAGCCGCTTGTCGCCGACCTGATGAGCGAGCGGCTCGAGGTCGAGCTGTGGCTCGGCGGCCTGCTCCGCACCTCACCTGCACTGGACGTGTTCGGCCAGCGCGTCCATCGGATGCCGTTCCTCCCTTGGCGGGAACTTCCCACCGTCTTGCGCGACCTGGACGTGAACCTCGCGCCGCTGGAACCCGGGAGCCGGTTCAACGAAGCCAAGAGCGCCATCAAGTGGCTGGAGGCCGCACTCACGGCCACTCCCACCATCGCATCGCCGACCGAGGCCTTTCGCGAAGCCGTCGATACAGGCCGAAACGGCCTGCTCGCCGCCACCCCTGACGAGTGGATGGCGGCGTTGCGATCGATGGTCACCGACTCAGGCCGGCGGGCGCGCCTCGGCCATCGGGCGCGCAGGGACGCCCTGCTGCGCTGGTCGCCCCACCTTCAGGGTGCCCGTTACCTGGAGATCCTCGAAGGTTCCTGGCCGGAGAGGCGCTCTGCCCGTCCGGCCGACAGTTGGCGGCCGGTTTCCCACGACGAGCCGTACTCTCCCGTTGCCCTCGAGGCCTACGTAGAGGAGCCGGACGATCAGCCGGTTACCGGCGGTGCTTACTCTGGCGGCTCGGACGGGCGGATCGTGGGGCGCGCCCGCCTTCTCCGGGGCCGCCTCCTTCAGGTCAGGTCGCTGGCGGGCGAGACGGCCCGAAGCCTCCACCGCCACGGACTGCGGGCGACGGGGCTCCGGGCGGTGCACTTCGTCCGCCGGCGCCGGCCCCGTATAGAGGCGAATCTGCGGCGAGTGGCTTCTTCCGTCCGTTCCAGGCTGAAGGGTCGTCCCCCTCGACCCTGACCCTGAGCGGCCGCCAACTACGTTGGGGCCGGAATGACAGGGCTGCACCCGTGACCACGCTGGCCGAGTACAGGTCCTCGCGAGAGCTGCTCAACAACCTGACGCTGCGCGAGCTGCGGTCCAAGTACAAGCGGTCGGTCCTGGGGTGGACCTGGTCGCTACTGAACCCGCTGGCAACCATGTTGATCTTCACCCTGGTGTTCCGGTTCTTCCTGAGGATCGAGGCGCCGGTATCGAAGTCCACCGACCTTCACAGCTTCTCGCTTTACCTGCTGTGCGGCCTCCTTCCTTGGAACTTCTTCGTCAACGGCGTGACCGCGTCGATGGGATCGCTGGTCGGCAACGCCAACCTCATAAAGAAGACCTACTTCCCGCGGGAGCTGCTCGTCATCGCCCAGGTCAACTCATGGATCGTCTCGCTGCTCATCGAGATGGCGCTTCTCGCCGTCGCACTCGTGGTGTTCGGGAACATGGTGCTGCCCTGGCTGCCGGTGGCGATCCTGCTCATGGTCCTGCTGGCCATGTTCGTGACCGGTCTGGCCCTGGCCTTCAGCGTCCTCAACGTCTATTTCCGGGACATTCAGCACTTCGTCGGCATCCTGTTCCAGGTGTGGTTCTACCTGACCCCGATCGTGTACCCCCTCCCCTTCGTTCCGGAGCGGGCGGAGATCTTCGGCAACGACCTGCCGGTTCGCGCCTTGTTCCACCTGAACCCCATGGTGGACTTCGTCGAGGCCTTCCGTGCCATCCTCTACGACCTCCAGGCCCCGTCGGTGAGGATCCTGGCCTATCTGGTCGTGGTATCCGTCCTGTCGCTCTTCGGCGGGATGCGGCTGTTCGGCCGCCTCGAGGGCAAATTGGCCGAAGAGCTGTGAGCGAGCCCAGTGTCCTCGTCGACGGCGTCTCGAAGCGCTTCCGCCTCTACCACGAACGCAACCAGTCGCTGAAGGCCGCCCTCATGCGCCGGCGGCGCGCCGTCGTCGAGGAGTTCTGGGCTGTGCGGGACGTTTCACTCGAGGTTCCCGCTGGTACCACCTTCGGTCTCATCGGCGAGAACGGGTCCGGCAAGAGCACCCTCATGAAGTGCATGGCGAAGATCCTGCGCCCGGATGTGGGCAGCATCACGGTCAATGGGAAGGTCTCGGCGCTTTTGGAGCTGGGTGCAGGTTTTCACCCGGAGCTATCCGGGCGGGAGAACGTGTTCCTCAACGCTTCCATCCTGGGGTTGCGCCAGAAGGAGGTGGCGGAGAAGTTCGACGAGATCGTCGCCTTTGCCGGCGTGGAGCAGTTCATCGATCAACCGGTCAAGAACTACTCCTCGGGCATGTACGTACGTCTCGGGTTCTCGGTGGCCATCAACGTCGACCCGGATGTGTTGTTGGTCGACGAGGTGCTGGCCGTCGGTGACGAGGCCTTCCAGCGCAAGTGCAACGAGAAGTTCGCCGATCTCCGCGAGGCGGGCAAGACGATCGTGCTCGTCTCCCACAGCATGGTGGCGGTCCACAACCTGTGCGACAAGGTGGCCTGGCTCGAGCACGGCAAGGTCAAGATGCTCGGTCCCGCTAGGGCCGTGGTGGATGAGTACACCGGGGCGCTGCAGGCCGACCGGGAGGTGAACGAGGAGACGGGAACCACCCGCTGGGGTTCAGGCGAGGGACGAGTCCAGCGGCTCGAGGTGCTCAACGCTTCGGGTACTCCCGTTCAGGTTGTGCGCACCGGCGAAGCCGTGACCATTCGGGTCCATTACAACTTCACCGAGCGCATCGAGCAACCGGTCTTCTTCGTCCCCGTCAACACTTTGGACGGCACCAACGTGGCCGGCCCCAACACGCGGGCCGGCGACTGCGTACCCGACAGTCTGGAAGGCGAAGGCCACATCGATTTCCACGTCGATCGCCTGCTGCTCCTGCCCGGCACCTACGACCTGTCGGCGTCGATCGTCGACCACTCGTGCCTGCACACCTACGACTTCCTCAAGCATGCCCTCCGCTTCGACGTGGAGGCGGGTGAGCCCCGGGAGACCTACGGCTTCGTCTCCCTCGGCGGCACGTGGCAGGTGGGGGCACCTGTGGCACGGTCCTAACCCGCCACACGCAGCCACAGGCTCCCCCCCCAGGGTGGCCGGGCATCGCCGAAGTCCGCAGCTAGCGCGGAGGCCACGAAATCGGGCATTTTGACGCTGGCGAAGGCGGCGGCGAACTCGACTTCAAAGCGGGAAGAGAACATCAGGAGAGCCTGCACGACGTACTGCTCGTTCCAGCTCCGGCCTTCCTCGACGACCCACTGATACGGATAGTCAGCGGGGAGAAAGATGTCGTGGAAATGGATCAGTACACCCTCGGCCAGGTAGGGCAGGACACGGAACACCAGATGGTTCACATCACTGCCGGTCTTCGAGACATGGGAGGAGTCGATGAAGAGCACGTCACCCGCCTCCAGAAGAAGAAACTCGTCCGTGGGGACCGTCTGAACGGTTCGGGCAAGAACCCGGCCGATCCCCGCCAGACCTGATCGAAGGACATCCGCCGGCTCGGGTTCGATACAGGTGACCTCCACGGAGCCACCAAGGAAACGACTGTTCACCTCCCCCGCCAGCAGCGAAGACATGCCTGAACCTACCTCGATGAATCTGCGAGGCTGACGGGAACGGAGCAGTCCGTAGAGCACGCGAGCATCCACTCTCTCGAACGTTCCGTTGAGGTCGGAGAAGCGCTCAGGCTGTCCCAGCACGCGCTTTTCCGGAAAGTCGTACTCCGCCATGAAGGGGCTCAACTCGGCCAAGAACTTCTGTTGCCGTGAGATGTCGAAATCGATACCAGGTAACTGCAGCTTCGGAGGCCAGATCTCCTCGGACCGGGACTCGACGTCAGCGGTGTCGACTACCGGCGAGTAGAAGTGCCCGTTCTCAAACGCCGGTCCTGCTGGAGTCGTCGGATTCACCACCCTCTGCTGCCGGGGCTGGGCGGAGGACGCCGGCGCCGGCAAGGATCGTTCGCACCTGCTCACGCACGGTTTCGGGAGAATAGCGCTGGACGATATGGGCACGCCCCCGCTCGGCTAGGCGCTTCCAGAGTTCCTGCTCCGTGTACAGCCGAACAACGTTCTCCGCAAAAGAAAGAGGGTCGTTGGCGATCAGAACGTGCTCCTCGTGGGCCAGACCCATCCCCTCAGCGCCAATGGTGGAGGTGACGGTGGGGACTCCGTGACTGAGGCTCTCGCCGATCTTGCCCTTCATGCCGGCTCCGTAGCGGAGCGGCGCCACGAAAACCCGAGATTGCTCGTAGAGAGGCTCCAACTCGGGAACCCAGCCCAGCACCTCAACGTCGCGGGTGGCCAGAGCCTCTATGTCCGGTGTGGGGTTGCTGCCGGCGATGGTGAGGGTCACCACGGGCAGGGATATACGGAGCAGCGGCATCACGTCTTCGACAAGATGGTGGGCTGCGTCCCGGTTCGGATCGTGAAGGAAGCTCCCGACGAAGAGAATCCCGCTGCGTCGGTCCCAGTCCAAGGAGACCGGCCAGTCCACGTGAATGTTCGGGACCACGAAGACGCTGGCATCCGGCACCTCGGCGAGAAGTGTGTCACGCTCCTCCGGCGAGACAGTCAGGGTGAAATCGGCGGCACGTACCATGGCCAGCTCGATCTCCCGCGTCGCCTCAGAGGCTCGACAGGCACCTTCGTCGCCGAGGATCTCGCCATACCGCCGCTCGCGGACGTAGTGCAGATCGACAGTGTCGTACACGATGGTCGCCCACGGCACATGGGCCCGTACCGTCCCTATAAATTCACAGGCGATGTTCGGACGCGACAGGATGCACAAGGTCAGGTCACGCCCTATACCCCTCAGATGGGGGCCAAGCTCGATGTCGCCGTAGAGCACCTCCACCCCCATCTGTTGAAGATGGTCCGTATAGGGCTGCATCTCCGCTTTATTGCCCGGCACGAAGCTGACCACGAAGCCGAGTTCGATGAGAATGGAGACGAGTGCGAGCATCCGGACCGAGCCCGAATCCTGGTCGTAGAGGGGCACCATGTGATCTACGATCACGGCACGTGGACCACGACGCCGGTCACGGGCCAGGAGCGGGTCGGTGCCCACCGGCGGGTATTGGGCTGCCAGCTCCTTTTCCCACTTCTGCAGGAAGATCAGGCGGTTGCGGTTCTGGTATCGCTTGATCCCAGCGTTCAGATCGGTGCCGTGGGAGCCGCCCTCGTGATGAACCACGCAGGCCTTGGGTTGGTAGATCACCTTGTACCCCAACGATCGGGCGGCAAAGGCGAGATCAGTGTCCTCGTAGTACGCCGGAGCAAATCTCTCGTCGAGCCCACCCAGACCGTCGAGCAGGTCGCCACGCACCAGGATCGCTGCCCCTGAGCAGTAATCCACCTCCCGCGCGTAGTTGTACTCCGGCTTGTCCGGGTCTCCTCCTCGGCCATAGTTCATCCCGGAGCCGTCGTTCCAGATGATTCCACCGGCCTCCTGGAGAATCCCGTCCGGATAGACGAGCTTGGCTCCCACCACCCCGACAGTGGGATCGTCGTCGGCAGTGCGTACCAATGCTTCGAGCCAACCGGCAGTGACTTCGGTGTCGTTGTTGAGCAGAAGTGTGTACTCGCCCCTTGCCTCTGCGATACCTGCGTTGCATGCTCGTGTGAAACCAAGGTTGTCACTGTTGTGAACGACCTTGACGTTCTTGACCCGCCGCAACATCGCCGCTGTGTCATCCGGCGAGTTGTCGTCCACCACGATGACCTCATAGGGCACGGCACTGCCGGCGGCGGCGATGGACGAAAGGCACATCACGGTCAGATCCGCCTTCCCGTGCACAGGTATGACGATCGAGACCCGGGGCTGGTGAACAGCCGGAAAGGCGATGCCACCCACCGGAAACGCGAGGTCCGCCAAGCTGGGGTGAACGGCCGTTTCGGCGGACAATCGGGCCTGGAGCGACCGAAGCAATCCTGCGGCCTTTGCCCCGAGTACCCCCTCGCCGGCGTGGATGGCCAAGCCCACCACTTGATCCTTAAGGTCACTCGTGAGGCACGATCCGTGGAGCACAACGGCTCCGAAGGGGTGGACGCTCCCGTCGCGAGCGACTATCAGGTAGCCAGACCCGTCGGACGGTGCGGCTATCCCGACGGCGGGGATGCTGACGCCGAGGCCGGGGAGTGACCCGTGGAAGAGAGCGTCGCCGAAAGCGAACACACCGCCGTCGGCGCCCAGCAGCCAGTACCCGGATCCGTCGGCAAGAGCAGCCATACCGACCGCACGAGCAGATATACCGAGATCGACCAGCGATCCGTGGAACACGGCGCTGCCGAAGGAGAATACCGCTCCATCCGCACCCAACAGCCAGTAGCCCGAGCCGTCGGGAAGAGCCTCCACGGCCAGGATGTCGGCGCTGACGCCCTGATCCGGAAGGGAGCCGTGGAACTCCGACCCGCCGAACGCGAACACACCGCCATCGGATCCCGCCAACCAGTAGCCGGAGCCGTCGGGAATGGCGGCCATGTCCACGACATCTGCGTGGATACCCAGGGCCGGAAGCGATCCATGGAAGGGGGCGTCGCCTGAGGCGATGACGCCGCCATCGGATCCGGCCATCCAGTAACCCTGCACACCATGGCCCATGGAGGTGATCGACACGACTTTGGGACCGAGTGGCACCGAGACGCCAGCGGCGACGGCCTTACCGAAAGCGTGCACCCCTCCATCTGCGGAAGCGATCCAGTACCCGGCCACTCCGACGCCGGATCGAGTCGATGCGGGGGCGGTCAAAGCCACCGGGAGAATCTCCTGCCTACGCTCCGGATACCCCGGCGCATCGGCCCGGGCAGCAGGGGAAGGCGTCTGGCCAGCAGCAGCACAATGCGCTGGATCTCGGCATTCATCCGGGTGCCCGAAATTGCTCCACCGGCCCGTGGCGCTGCTGCATGCGGATGCTGCATTCGCGCGAACGCATTCTGCTGGGCCCGGATCTCGGCCAGAAGCCGGAGGTTCACCTCTGTCGCGGCGTCGAGATCTCTCCTCAGGCGAGCGGCAATCTCTTGCTGGCCCAATAGCACCGTCTGAATCGACTGTGCCTCAGGGCCCCCCTCACTGAAACGTCCGCTGCCTTCAGGAGGCTGCTCGTTCAGCTCGCGGATACGCCGGCGCAGCTGGATAGCCTGCTCCTCATAAGCCGCCAGCTGGGCGCGGGCCCGCTCCAGCTGGTCGTCCTGGTCCCGGACGCGGGCGACGAGGTCCTCCGGCAGCCCAGGCTTGGATGCTTGGCGATAAACCTCGAGGAGAAGCTCCTCAGGATCGACCAACATGCTCCCTGCCGGCAGGTCTCCCGCCACCCTCGGAGCGCCGGCCAGCCGGCAGGCGGCAAGCACGTACATGGGTTCCACCATGGCCGGCGGTTCCCGGCGGTCATGTTCCCCGAACCCTGGTGGGATAGAGATCCCCGGGCCTCCAGTGGAGCCTGCCGGCGCGTCGCCCTCCAGGCGCCAGGTGAGCGAACCGGCCACCACCCGCTGACCGAGAAGATCGCGTTCGGCGAAGTACTCACCGAGAAGCAGTTCCAGGTCCGGCAGATAGAACTCGTGGACGTGAAACTCATTGTTGTAATCCCGTTCGTCGGCATAGACAGCCTTGTTCGGCGTGGATACGAGCAACAGCCCGCCCGGCCGGAGGACACGCACGATCTCCTCGACCACCGCCCGGGGATTCTCCACGTGCTCGATGGCCTCGAAACAGGTGACGGCATCAACACAGCTATCGGCAAGAGGCAGTGACTGGACGTCGCCAACCGCGAACTCGAGGTTCTCGTGCACGGCGTACCGGGCCCGAGCATGCTCCACCGACGGTCGGTCGATATCGAGCCCTATGACCGACTCGGCCACCTCAGCCAGCCAGGCCGCTCCGTAGCCCTCGCCACTGGCCAGATCCACCACCGTGTGCCCGGCCAGGAGATCACGGGCCACCAGGTACCGGTGCGCGTGCTCGTAGTAGATCTCGGGTCCACCCTCGGTAGGGATGAACCGCTCGCCCGTCCAAGGTAGTGGGGGGACGGGATCTTCCTTGTCGACATCTGACGGCGGGTCGTCCAACTCGGGGACCTCCGAAGTCCGTGTCATGGGTGGTTCTCCCTGGTCCCCGTCATTCCTCTGGCGAGGAACAGGCCGTGCTGGACGTTACGATCCGCGTCGAAAGTAGCACGGGCACGCAAACGGGTAGATCCGTGGAGCGCCACGAGCGGATCGCTAACATCGTCGTCTGGACGAAAGGCCGGGCGCCCTACGCGCCTCTCCCACCAAACACGGACCATACCTGCGCGCGCTGCCCGCCGGCACGCTTTCCATAGGCACAGGAATGTTTGTTCTCGGGGTGACCGTGTACGCCTTCCTCACCTTGTCGGCGAGGGCACTGGGGCCCCAGCGTTACGCAACCCTCTCGGGCCTGTGGGCCCTGGTCTACCTCGCCGGACCGGGTGTGTTCTTCCCAATCGAGCAGGAGGTGAGTCGGGCCGTAGCTACCCGGACGGCCGCCGGTCTGGGAATCGGCCCCGTCGTTCGCCGGGCCGGAACTATCGCTGCTGGCCTCGCAACCGTGCTCGCTCTCCTTGCTCTGGCCTTTCGCAGATCTCTGCTGCACCGGGTGTTCGACGACCAGGAGCTCGTGCTGGCCGGCTTCGTTCTTTCCCTGTACGGCTACGCCGCTCTTCACCTAGCCCGGGGCCTTCTCGCTGGTGGAGGGCGCTTCCGTCCTTATGCTGTGGTACTGGGAGGCGAGGGTGTTTTGAGGCTGGCAGCCGCAGGAGCGATCCTGTTGCTGGGCGTGAGGACGGCAGGACCTCTGGGTATCGTCGTGGGATTGTCGCCGTTCGCCGCCGTGCTCGTCGCGACGGCCCGCCAGCGGAACGTCTTAACTCCTGGACCTCAGGCTCCCTGGCGGGAGCTGTTTTCGTCTCTCGGGTTCCTCCTGATGGGGTCGCTCCTCGCCCAGGTGCTCATCCACGCCGGACCGCTGGCGGTGAGGCTGCTGGCTGATGACCGCCCGAAGGAGTTGACCGCCCAGTTCTTCGCCGGTGTCCTACTGACCCGGATTCCATTGTTCCTGTTCTTCGCCGTACAAGCTCCCCTCCTGCCTCGGCTGGCAGGCTTCGCCGCGGTCGAAGACTGGACCGGTTTCGCCAGAAGCCTCCGGAGGTTGCTCGGAGTGGTTGTTGCTATCGGTGCCGCTTCCGTGGTGGGAGCTTTTCTTGCCGGCCGACAGGTCATCGAAATCCTGTTCGGGGCGGCGTTCGTACTCGACGCACGTGGGGTCACCCTTCTCGCCGGATCGAGCGCTCTGATCATGGCGGCTCAGGTCCTCGGACAGTCCGTTGTGGCTCTGGAGGGTCAGGCCGCCGCAGCCGTTTGCTGGGCGTTCGGAGCCGTTTCCTTTGTCGCCGTCACCGCACTCGGCAACGATCCGCTCCTGCGGGTGGAGCTGGGCCTCGTGGCCGGAGCGGCGGCCGCGGCCGCGTTCATGTCGGTTGCCCTGTTCAGCCGCTGGCCACGATGAGCGATCAGGTTGGCGCCCAGCACCCGGCGGTAGGGTGGCGGCGGTGACAACAGCCGTTCGACTCTGCCCTGTCTGTGGCGCCGTCGAGTGTGGGCCTCTCCATAGGTCAGCAATTTGTCGTTCCCGAGGTGTGGAAGGAATGAGCTTCTGGGCCGGCAAGCGAGTGCTGGTTACCGGCGCCACGGGCCTGGTTGGTTCGTGGCTGACGCGCTCCCTCGTCGACCAAGAGGCCCACGTGGTGGCCCTCGTCTGTGAGTACGACCCACAGTCCGAGCTGATCCGTAGCGGGACCTTGGACCGGGTGGTCGTGGTGAACGGCAGGCTCGAGGACCGTGCTCTGGTGGAGCGGGCGGTCAACGAGCACGAGGTCGACACGATCTTCCACCTCGGCGCGCAGACGCTGGTGGGCACCGCCCGCAGGGCACCGGTCTCCACCTTTGAATCCAACATCCAGGGGACCTGGAATGTGCTGGAGGCGGGGCGTACGTGTCAAGGGCTGGTGCGGCGGGTGGTAGTTGCCTCTAGTGACAAGGCCTACGGAGAGCAACCTGAGCTTCCGTACGTGGAGGACATGCCGCTGGCCGGACGTGCTCCCTATGACGTCTCCAAGTCCTGCACGGACCTGCTCAGCCAGTCGTACCACGCCACCTACGGGCTGCCCGTCACCATTGCCCGTTGCGGGAACATATACGGCGGAGGTGACCTCAACTGGAGCCGCATCGTGCCGGGCACCATCCGCGCCCTGCTGCGGGGTGAGCAGCCGGTGATCCGTAGCGACGGCTCCCTCATCCGGGACTACCTCTACGTCGACGATGTCGTCAGCGCCTACCTTCTGCTGGGCGAGACCCTCGGGCCGGACGGTGTCGCCGGTGAGGCCTACAACTTCAGCGACGAGTCGCCGATGTCCGTGCTCGAAATCTACGGGGCCATATGCGAGGTGATGAACTCCCAGGTCGAGCCGTCGGTGCTCGGGCAGGCCCCTGGCGAGATCCAGAACCAGCACCTGTCCGCGGCCAAGGCGACGGCGAGGCTCGGATGGAAGCCGCAGTTCCACTTTCAGGAAGGGCTGGCCCGCACGGTGGACTGGTACGCGAACCTGCTCGAGGCCAACCCGTGACCGACCGGTCCAAGGAGCTGCGATCGCGGATCATCGAGCTCGTTCGTGAGTTCCACACAGAGGAGTGGCCGGAGCGCGCGTTCGTGCCCGGTGTCAGCCCGGTCCCGGTATCAGGTCGGGTCTTCGATGCCGACGAGGTCGCCACCCTCGTGGAGTGTTCCCTTGATTTCTGGTTGACGACCGGGCGTTTCGCCACGGAGTTCGAGGCGAGGTTCACGGAGTACCTGGGCGTGCGCCACGCTGTCCTGTGCAACTCCGGCTCGTCAGCGAACCTCCTCGCGGTGGCCGCTCTGACTTCAGAGCGCCTCGGTGATCGCCGCCTCTGTCCCGGCGACGAGGTGATCACCGTGGCGACAGGCTTTCCGACCACCGTCAACCCGATGGTCCAGCACGGGCTCAAGCCGGTGTTCGTGGACATCGAACTGGGCACGTACAACGCCCTACCCGAGAGAGTTGCCGAGGCCATAGGCCCGCGATCGAAGGCGATAATGATGGCCCACACGCTGGGCAACCCGTTCGCTCTCGACCAGATCGCCGCCCTGGCCGAGGAGCACGGTCTCTGGCTCATCGAGGACAACTGCGACGCCCTCGGGTCAACCTTCGGTGGTCAGATGACCGGGACGTTCGGAGACCTGGCGACGGTCAGCTTCTACCCCGCCCATCAGCTCACGATGGGCGAGGGCGGCGCCGTGCTGATGCCCAAGGGAACCACTCGCAAGCTCGTGGAGTCGTTCCGCGACTGGGGCCGGGACTGCTGGTGCGAGACGGGGATGGAGAACACCTGCGGGCGCCGCTTCGACTGGCAGCTCGGCGACCTGCCACACGGTTACGACCACAAGTACATCTACAGCCACATCGGCTACAACCTCAAGCTCACGGATATGCAGGCGGCCGTGGGCGTGGCGCAGATGGACAAGCTGCCAGGGTTCGTCGAGACGCGCCGGCGGAACTGGGAGCACCTACGGGCAGCGACGGCTGATCTCGAAGAACATTTCGTCCTCCCGTTCGCCACCGCCGGCAGTGAGCCCAGCTGGTTCGGCTACTGCCTGTCGGTCCGCCCCGGTGCGCCCTTCACCCGCCATCAGCTCGTCCAGTTCCTCGAGAGCCGCAAGATCGGTACCCGCCAGCTGTTCGGAGGGAACCTGACCCGCCAGCCCGCCTACGAGCAGGTTGATTTTCGCGTCGCCGGGGACCTTTCGAACGCTGACTTCGTGGCCGAGCACACCTTCTGGCTCGGGGTCTATCCAGGGCTCACGCCACCGATGGTCGAGTACATGGCAGAGTCGCTGCACGAGTTCGTCGGCATGGCCGGGAAGAAGGACGGGGCCCAGGGGTGACGACGGGCACCGGTGACGGCCTCAGGCGACCAGAGGTGTCCCAGAGGAACAAGCTGGTTTCGATCGTGGTACCCGCCTACAACGAGTCCGACTGCATCGAGGAGCTGGCGACACGCCTGCAAGCGGTGTTCGACTCACATCCCCGGTACGACTTCGAGGCCGTGATCGTCGAAAACGGGTCGATGGACGACACGTGGGACAAGTTGCTCAAGATCCACGAGTCCGATCCGCGTTTTCGAATCCTGCAGCTGGCCCGTAACTTCGGCATGGACGGAGGAGTCACGGCAGGCCTATCCCATGCGAGCGGCGATGCCGTCGTGATCATGTGCGCCGACCTCCAGGACCCGCCGGAGATGATCGGGTTTTTCTTGGAGAAGTGGGAGGAGGGCTACGAGAACATCTACATGCGCGTCACCGAACGCCGAGGCACCAGCCGGCTCCGTCGGTTCAATTCCCGGGCTTTCTACTGGCTGATCGCCAAGGCGAGCGACGACCTGATACCGAAGAACGCCAGCGACTTCCGCCTGGTGGACCGGCGTGTCGTGGACGTGGTGAACACGATGCAGGAGCGAAACCGGTTCGTGCGGGGCCTGTTCGCCTGGGTCGGGTACCGGTCGATAGGGATCGACCACGATCGCCCGCCGCGGCACGGCGGCAAGTCCAAGGCTGCCACGATGAAGGTCCTCGACCTCGCCTTAAAGGGGATCTTCGCCCATTCGTACGCGCCGCTACGACTGATAACCGTCGCCGGCCTCGCCCTCTCGGCGCTCTCGGGCCTCGCCATAGCCATACTGACGGTGAAGTTCTTCCTATTCGGCGTGCCCTTCCCGGGCTTCGGCTCCATCATCTGCCTGATGCTGCTCCTCTTCGGCATCCTCTTCAGCATGCTCGGGGTGGTCAGCGAGTACGTGGGCCTCATCTACGAAGAGGTAAAGCAGCGGCCCAACTTCGTGGTGCGTGACCGGGTGGGCTTCTGACTCGGCGGTGAGTGTCAGTCCGGCCATACCTTCCACGGGGCCGAACCGGTGGACCAGAGATCGTTGAGCAACTTGGACTCGCGGTAGGTGTCCATTGGCTGCCAGAAACCGTCGTGCTGGTACGCGACGAGTTCGGACTCCTTGGCCAGCGACTCCAGGGGCTCCTTCTCCAGCACCGTGTCAACAGACAGGTAGTCGAAAATTCCACGCTCGAACACGAAAAAGCCCGCGCTGACCCAATCGTCGAGCTGCGGCTTCTCGCGGAACTGCTCCACTACCCCGTCCGTCAGGAGGTCGACGGAGCCAAAGCGAGAGAGCGGCCGTACGGCCGTGATCGTGGCCGTACGGCCGTGTTCTTCATGAAACCGCAGCAGCCGAGTCACGTCCACGTCGGCTACCCCGTCTCCGTAGGTGACCATGAAGCGTTCGTCGTCGGCCAGGTACCGCTCGACCATCTTCACCCGCCCGCCCGTCTCGGTTTCGGCGCCGGTCTCGGCCACCGTCACCCTCCAGTCCGACTCGAGGTGCTGGTCGTGGAAGATCATCTCGTGCGAGCGTCCGAGGGTGATGGTGAAGTCGTTGTTCCAGGCCTCGTAGTTGAGGAAGTACTCCTTTATGACGTCGCCCCGGTAACCGATGCAGATGACGAAATCGGTGATGCCGTGGTGGGCGAATATCTTCATCACGTGCCACAGGACCGGCCGGCCACCGACCTCCACCATCGGCTTCGGCTTGAACTCCGTCTCCTCGCGAAGCCTCGTTCCGAGACCACCGGCCAGGATGACCGCCTTCACCGCGAGGGCCGGTCTTCCAAGATTGCATCCGCGAGGGCTGGCACAGCGCCGTTCGCCATCAGGATCGTCGGTCGCCCGCGCACCAGCAGGGACTCTACAGGCCGACCACGTCGTCCACATGGATCACAGGTCCTGGAACCTCGGTCCCGGGCCCGCCGGATGCTAGGCTGCGCTCTGGCCTCCGGGGCCGGTTGAACAGCCGAGCGAGTGGACCAAGGCACCATGACGACGTTGCAGCCCCGATCAAGTCGGGCCCAGAAGTTGCGAGTCGGCATCATCGGCACGGGTAACATAGGCACCGACCTTCTCATCAAGGTGCTGCGTTCGCCCCTGCTCGAATGCACGATCGTCATGGGCCGGAATCTCGCCTCTCCGGGAATGGCGAAGGCGAGGTCTCTCGGCGTGGAGGTATCCGAGGACAGCATCCGGTTCCTTCAACGTCATCCCGACCGATGTGAGCTCGTCTTCGACGCAACGTCGGCCAACGACCATGCCGCGCACGCACCGATCCTCGCGGAGATGGGCATCGTCGCCGTGGACCTGACACCCGCGGCGATCGGTTCACCCTGCGTCCCGGCGGTGAACATCGCGACGGTCTGTGACTCGAACAACGTCAACATGGTGACCTGTGGCGGCCAGGCTTCGGTGCCCATCGCCTACGCCCTGGGTGAGACGCAGCCCAGCATCGAGTACCTCGAGGTGATCTCGAGCATCGCCTCCCGCAGCGCCGGGCCGGCGACCAGAGCGAACATCGATGAGTACATCCACACCACCGAGGATGCCGTCCTGCACTTTTCCGGCGCCCTTCGGGCCAAGGCGATCCTCAACCTGAACCCGGCGGAGCCGTGCATCAACATGCAGACCACCGTCCTGGCCAAGGTCGACGAGCCGGACGTTCCAGCCCTGGAGGCAGTCCTGGTCGACCTGGTACGGCGGGTGCAGGAGTATGTTCCCGGATACGAGATCCTCGTCGGGCCGACGCTCGAGAACGGCAGGATCGTGGTTATGGCGCGCATCCGCGGCCGCGGCGATCATCTTCCCGCCTACGCCGGGAACCTCGACATCATCAACTGTGCGGCGATCGCCGCGGCCGAGAGTTACGCGGCCCGAGCCGCCGATCCAGTCGAGGGGGAAGAATGTCTTCGGTCCTGATATCCGATGCGACCCTTCGCGACGGGAACCACGCCGTGGCCCATCAGATGCGGCCGGAGCAGATCGCCCGTTACTGTCAGGCTGCCGACCGCGCCGGGGTTCGAATCGTCGAGGTCGGCCACGGCAATGGCGTGGGAGCGTCATCCCTCCAGCTGGGGGAATCAGCGGTATCGGACGAGGTCATGCTCACCGCGGCGCGCGAGAACCTCCGGCAGGCAAAATTGGGGATCCACGTCATACCTGGCTTCGCCACGATCCGGCGAGATCTGGCGCCGGCTCTCGAGCTCGGGGTCGACGTCGTCCGCGTAGCGTCCCATTGCAGCGAGGCGGATATCACGGAGCGTCACATCACGTTCGCCCGGGAAGCTGGTGCCGAGGTGTACGGCGTTCTGATGATGTCCCACATGGTTTCGGTATCCGGGCTGGTGGAGCAGGCGTCCAAGATGGCCTTGTACGGCGCAGAGGCGATCGTCTTCATGGACTCCGCGGGCAACTATCTGCCGGAGAACGTCAGTGCACGTGTGCGTGCACTCGTCGAGGAGGTGGGCCTCCCGGTCGGCTTCCATGCCCACAACAACCTCGGAATGGGCATCGCCAACTCGGTGGCTGCGGTCCAGGCCGGAGCGGCGATGCTCGACGGGTGCGCCCGTGGGCTGGGTGCCGGGTCCGGGAACGCCCAGATCGAGGTGCTCGTGGCCGTTCTCGAGCGGATGGGCATCTCGACGGGTCTCGATGTCTACGGCGTCTACGACGCGGCTGACCTCGCCGAGGACGAGCTGATGGACATCGTCCCCACGATCTCATCGACGAGTATCGTCAGCGGCTTGGCCGGCGTCTTCTCTGGTTTCATCAAGCCGGTCGTGAGGATCGCGGCGACGTACGGCGTCGACCCGCGGGACGTGATGTTCGAGCTCGGCCAGCGGAAGATCGTCGCCGGTCAAGAGGATCTGATCATAGAAGTTGCCGATGAACTCTCTCGTCGCTCCAGTCGTGCCAGCTGATCCCCACCAGATCGTCGCTGACGATCTGGTGGGGACGTTCGATCCCCGCATCACGATGTTGGACGGTCTCCGCAACGCCTCGGTGACGGTCACCGGCGGAACCGGGTTCGTCGGCACCTGGCTCGCCGAGAGCGTCGCCCATCTCAACGACCGACATGGGTTCGGCGTATCGATGACGCTGATCTCCCGCAGTGTCGACCGGTTCGCGCTGGAACACCCGAACCTGAGTACGCGCGAGGACATTCGGTTCGTCAAGGGTGACGTACGGCACGCGCCGGATGTCCCCAGGGATACGACGTTCCTGTTCCACGCCGCGGCCAATCCCGACAGCCGCTTTCACGCGTCCCGCCCGGTCGAGACCATGCAGACCATCGCCGAGGGCACGGCTTCGGTTCTGCATGCCGCCAAGATGGCCTCCGACCTGCGCATGGTCGTCAACATGAGCTCCGGGCTGGTGTGCGGGCCCCAGCCGCTCGACACGGAGGGTCTGGCGGAGACCCACAACGGCGCGCCGCCGGTGAACCTGGCCACCTCGGCCTATGCCGAAGCCAAGCGGTACTCGGAGACGTTGTGTGCGGCAGTGGCGAGCCAGGACAGGGTGCCCTGCCTTACGGTCCGGCCCTTCGCGTTCATCGGGCCATTCCAGTCACTTCATACGCCGTGGGCCATCAACACGTTCATTCGCGAAGCGATCGCCCGGGGGCCCATCCGCGTGCTCGGTAGCGGGAAGACGGTTCGCAGCTACCTCTATGGCAGCGATCTGGCCTTCTGGCTCCTTCGGGTGGCCGTGACCGGCTCGGCTGGTGACTGCATGAACATCGGTAGTCCTCATGGGATCGACCTCGAAGGGCTGGCGCGGATAATCGCCCGGCAGGTGGACCCTGAACCCGACATCGTCCTCAACTTCGGATCGGGTTCGTCCCGATCGGAGAGCAGACTCGTCCCTTCGGTCGCCGAGGCGACCCGCTTTGGTCTCGAAGTGACGGTTCCGCTCGAGGAGGCGCTGGCCCGGACCATCCAGTGGAACCGTCTACGCCAGGCCGACGTCTCGTGAAGGTCGCTGATCTGGTCGCCGAGTTCCTGGCCTCCAAGGGCATACAGCACGTCTTCGGGATCGTCGGGGCCGGGAACGCCCACATCTTCGATTCGATCACCCGGCTGGGCCGGACTCAGATCGTCTGTGTCCACCACGAGCAGGCCGCAGTCATGGCCATGCAGACCTATTACCGCACCTCCGGAACGGTAACGGCAGCCATCCTGACGACGGGTGGCGGGTCCACGAACGCCACCACCGGCGTCGTCGGCGCATGGGCGGACTCCATCCCGGGGGTGATCATCTCCGGCAACGAGAACTCCCGGTATACGACGGAGGACAATCCCCTCCGCATGTGGGGAGTCCAGGGCTACGACTCCGCGAAGATGATGGAGACGGTCACGAAGATGTCTATCCGAGTGACGGATCCCGACTCCGTCGTACCTACGCTGGAGGACGCTTACCGCTGCGCCGCGGAGGGGCGCCCTGGGCCATGCTGGGTCGATATCCCGATGGACGTTCAGGCCGCGCAATCGTCGGCGGCTGCCGAGGGCTCCACCGGCGAGGCCCACGGCTCGGACGAGACGAGCGCGGACCTGTCACCGTCAGACGTGGAAGCCGTCGCCGATCTCCTCCGATCCGCCGAGAGGCCCCTGCTCTGGCTCGGGCACGGTATCCGCCTGGCCGGGGCCGCCGACCTCATCCCCACGCTGCTGGAGATGACCGGCGCGCCCGCCCTTGTGTCATGGGCGGGGATCGACATGGTGTCGTCTGACCACCCCCAGGTCATGGGCCGGGCGGGCGTCTACGGGCAGAGGGCCGCCAACTTCGTCCTACAGAACTGCGACGCTCTCGTCTGCATCGGTACGCGCCTCGCCAATCCACAGATCGGCTACGACCTCAGCGAGCTGGCCCGTGCCGCGCGTATCGCCGTAGTCGACATCGACCCCGCCGAGGCCGTCAAGCACCGCCCCAGGGTGGAGGTCTGTGTCGTGGCCGATGCCGGGGACTTCATCAGCGCGCTCCTTGCCGATCTGGAGCGCGCGCCGGCATCGGTGCCCCCGAGCTGGACGGCCGAATGCCAGAGCCTTCGTGAGCGGTACCCCTGGCTCGGGCCCGAGCATGACGACCGGGACGGCTACCTGAACTCCTACCGCTTCATGAATGAGCTGGTTCAGTACCTCGCCGACGACGAGGTCATCGTCACCGACATGGGAACGGCGCTCCTGAGCGGCCACCAGATGCTCAGGCTGCGTCCCCCGCAGCGGCTCATGACCTCCACCGGGCTGGGAGAGATGGGTTTCGGCCTACCCGGGGCCGTGGGAGCGTCTTTCGCCAGGCAGCGTGGCCGGGTTCTGTGTCTCAACTGCGACGGCGGGATGATGATGAACCTGCAGGAGCTGGAGACGATCGCGTACCACGAGCTGCCCATCAAGATCGTCGTCTTCGACAATGACGGCTACCTGATGATCAAGCACACACAGAAGTCGCTTTTCGGGGGGAAGTACTCGGGGACAGACCGCCGATCGGGAGTCTCGTGCCCGGACTTCTCATCTGTGGCCGCAGCGTTCGGGATGCCGAGCTTTCAGATAAGAAGCGCTACTAACATCCAGTCCGTCATGCCGGACTTCCTGGGCACCTCCGGACCGGCTATATGCGAGGTGTTCACCCATCCGGAGCAGCTGTTCGCGCCCAAGCTGTCCGTGGCCATCATGGAGGACGGCTCCCTTGTTTCGCCTCCACTTGAGGACCTCTCGCCGTTCGTGCCCCGCTTAGAACTCGAACGGGTGATGCGCGTTGGCGTGCACGAGAAGTCACGGCTCGTGAAGCCCGAGTGACGGGAGTAAATCGAGCTGTCGAGGAGCATGTTGGACAGCTCTGACCTGCGGAAGGTCAGTGGCAGTCTCGTGCGGGAGATGCTGACGGGACACGAACGTTTTGCGGTGACCGGTGCCTCAGGCTGGCTCGGCAGGACTGCGTTGGAGCTTCTGGCTGGCGCCCTCGGACCCGAAGACTTCAGGCGTCAGGTCACTGGCTTTGCCAGCCGTGACAGGACAATGACCCTGTGTGACGGCACCGTGGCCGAACTCCACGGGTTTCATCGCCTAGCTGACCTCAACCCACCACCGACCCACTTGCTGCATTTCGCTTTCGTCATGCGCAACCGTGTCGTTGCCATGGGTGTGCCTGCCTACGGTCAGGCCAACCTGGCCATTCTCTCGTCGGTTGTCGACGCCATCACGCGCTTTCGCCCCCGTGGGGTCTTTTCTACCTCGTCAGGCGCTGTATACGAGGCTGACGGATTATTCGTGGCCAACATCGAGACCGATCCTTATGGCACCCTCAAGCGTCTCGAGGAACTGGCCATTCGTAGAGTCGCTGCCGACATCGGCGGCCGCTCGATCGTGACGAGGGTGTTCTCCCTCGGCGGTGCCTACATGACGAGACCTGAGCAGTACGCGCTCGGTCACTTCGTCCTTCAGGCCTTGGCCGGCGGACCCATCGAGGTCCGCGCGCGTGGCCGGGTCGAAAGATCCTACTGCGCCGCTGCCGATGTCGTCGCGGTCGCCTTGGCGTGCCTTCTGAGCGACGGGCCGACTGACCTCATCTTCGACAGCGCCGGTGAGGCGGTCGAGATGGGCGAGCTGGCGGGCCATGTAAGGGATACTCTTCAGCCGTCCGACATGGCTATCGAGCGAGCGTGGGATCCTGCCGCCGCCCCTGATCGTTACGTCGGCGACGGAACCCAGATGTCTGCCCTCGCCGCCCGTCACGGGATCAGGATGCAGACCCTGGCTGATCAGATACAGGAAACCGCCAGCTACCTCGCGATCACCGGCCAGCTCGCGGCAGGCGGTTCCGCCGGCATTCCATAACGGGCACCGAACTCTGCACCCGCCACGGACGGTCGGCAGCCCGTCGTAGCGAGCGGTCAGTCTTACGACCCGGGCAACTGAACAGCTGACAACCCCATCATCATCGACACACTGTAAACGTCGACTACTGGCAGATGTCCCTGCTACGACACCGAATCCGCCATACTCTTTGCCCATGAGCGGAGTGGTCGTGAAGGAACCAGAGGAGGCCAGCCGGCTTGCTGCGGAGGAGACGAGAAGTCTCCCGTCCAGTCGTGGGCACCAGTGGCGCCCCCAATTTTCGCGCTGGTTGCCGTACCTCGTGGTGGCCGTACCTGCCGCGGCGTTCTGTCTCTGGTATGTGCAGAAGGGCTTCGTCGATGTCATCATTCTCGATGGCTTCATCCATGTCCCGTACATCGGCGATGCACTTGATTCCGGGGGCACCTTCGCGGATGTCGTGAAAGCGCCCTTCGCCGGCGAGCATTTCCTTCTGGGCTATCGCCTCATGCTCTTCGTCAACGCCAAGCTCTTCGGGCTCGACATGCGGATGGACCCCTTGATGTTCATCCTCGCCTTTGCGGCGACGGCCGCCATTCTCCACGCTGAGTCCGCCCGGGTGTTTTCACAATTTCGTCCCTCAGTGCGGCTCATCGTGTTCATTCCGATTGGGTTGCTCGCCTTCAGCCTCGTAGCGCCGCCAATGTTGCTCATGTCGACACAGTTCGTGTGTAGCACCGCCGTCGGGCTGGCCATCGCATGGCTCGTACAGCGGGATCTGGTCGAAGGCGACAGCGCCTCCAGCTTCCTTCGGCGACCGCTCACCCGCGCTCTTGTGCTCATCCCGGTTTACTTCATGTTGAGCGGGGCCTACTTCGCAGGGCTCGTCCTGGGCCTTCTGTCCATGTATTTTTTCCGCCGCCTCTTGGAGCGGACGGCGTGGCTCGAGCGCCGGTTCGTGATGGTGGCGGCCGTGCTGGTTCCTTGCATTGCCGTCTACACGTTCTTTATGCTCCGAGCCCTTGCATCGCCGGACAGCTCCAATCCAAGAGCCTTCACGCTTCCTCTGACCAAGTTGTGGGGTCTGCTGCTCTCGCATCTGGCAGGTATCGGGGCAGGGCTGATCGATTCCCACACGATTGAAACAACCAGCTCGACAGTTGTGCTCAGCGCGGGAATCATTGGAGCCCTGATCATCGCATTCTCTCTCTGGCTCTTCGTGAAGACGAGGATGTACCGCAAGACGTACCTACCGGTGTTCTGCATCTTCTATTCGTTCGGCATCGTGACCATGGTGTTTGCCGGTCGCAGCGGGAAGTTCGGGTGGCGCTGGATCACCGCCGAGTGGTACGCGTTCCATCTTCGGTTTTCGATCATCGGCGCGGTGTGGATAATCCTTTTCGCCCTCGCCGACCACATGCGAAAGGCCAATGAGGAGGAAGGCGCGAGTAGATGGCGTTCATGGATCTTGCCGGCGGGAGCCTTGTCCCTCCTTTTCATCGGTGGATGCCAAGTGGTGGGGAACATGGCACAGTGGGCACGTGCGCCGCATCTGAAGCAGTACTACGAGCAGAAACGCCTGGCTCTGCTGTACCCGGAGTTGGTGGAAGATCCGACAATTGTCCTTCTCTGGCCTGAACCTCTGCTCGGCCAGTCCAGAGCGGTGCTAGAGAAGTACTCGTTGTCGAGCTTCTCCAGGGAGAGCAGATCGGAAGTCGAGCGCCGCCTAGCCGAGGAGCCGCTGCGCAACTCTGACTGGCACGACGACGGGTGGGTGGGGCGAGAAGGGGCGATGGTCTTCGCTACCAAGATGCCCAAGTCGCTGAAGCTCCGAGTCGAGGGGCCTCAGTTCATTCCTGCCAACCTCTGTGAATTCCGCCTGAACCATGACCTGTTCTTTTCAGGAACGATAGCGGGAGGCACGGCCAAGGAGCTGTCTGCACCCCTGCCACGTGGGACCAACGTGCTCACCGTTTCCTGCCAGCAGTCGTTGTCCCCGAGCGCCATCGGCCAAGGTTCGGACAGCCGTGTACTGGCAGTGCGGGTATCGTTTCCGGCTTCCTGAAGGCCACGGATACTGACCACCACCGGCCCACCAGGCAGTGAGGCCTACTTGTAACGGGTAGACAAACCTCTGGACCTTTCAGTCAGGTTGGTAATGATGCTTCTGGGCTATGAACACAAAGGCATTGTTCCCGTAGATACCGTGCCGAGGCGAACGTGCGTCGTACATCGTGGTCGTGAAGCCGATCTGTGCGAGCCTCACCAACATCTCCATCGCAAACAGCCGATAGACGAGTGCTCCTCCGTCGCGCAGTGGATCGTGATGGTACTGGGGCTCGAGAAGATGGGTTATCTCCCCGTCAGCCCCAACACGGCACCGCTCCTGGTCGAGCACCCCTCCGTGGAGAAATGGGACGGTGAACAAGTGAGAGCCCCCCACCCTCAAGACACGGAAAATCTCACGGTGAGCACGGTACGGATCCGGCACGTGCTCGAGTATGTCGGTGGTGATAACCAGGTCGAAGAAGTTGTCCCCGAAGGAAAGATCCTGAACATCCTCGTGCTTCGTCCCTTCAACCGCCTCGCCCGGGAGACGGTCATACCCGATGAATTCGCTACAGCAATAGCCCGGATTGCCAACCAGCCCCTGATGAATTGGCCCCGCCGCCTCCGCATGGAAGATCCTGATCTTGAGCGTGGACAGCTTGCTCAGGCTTCCCCCTGGACCGTTGGAAAGGAGCTTCAAGAGGGCCCACGCCACCTGCCTCTGCCGGTTGGTTGCCCCGCAGCTTACACAGGCGCCGGAGTCACGAAGGTTCTCGTCGAAACGAGCAGCGAGGGTCACCCGCCCGCACACAGGGCACCACATTGGAACGGCACGACCGGCTCGGGTGACAAGGCGATCGCCGAGACGCTGGCGCGGAGCCACCGGGTACACCTGCCTGCCTCGAAGGAGCTTAGCTCCACCCACCTGGGCTGTAGTCATCTCGGAGAATGTCATGGGCTCCATGAGTTATAACCAGAACCTGTGGATCGGCCATCCGTTCGAGGGCGCGGCGTACCTTCCTTCTTGACCTATCGAGAAGAGCGCCGGCGGTGGAACGCCGGCAAGGAAGGAACGCCGATGTTGAGAGTACTGACTGATGATGACGCCCGAGCGGAACTCGCCGACGGGCTCGATGAAATCGTTCGTGAGGGAGCGCGCCGGATGCTGGCCGTTGCCCTCGAAGCCGAGGTCGACGCCTACGTCGCCGCCTTCGTCGACGAGCGAGATGAGAACGGCCACCGGCTCGTGGCCCGCAACGGCCGCGCTGAGCCGCGCACCATCACCACAGCGGCCGGCGGTATCGAGATCCAGGCGCCCCGGGTCAACGACCGCGGGGTCGACGGGCTGACAGGTGAACGTCGGCGCTTCGTCTCGGTGATCGTGCCGCCGTGGTGCCGCAAGAGCCCAAAGGTGACCGAGGTGTTGCCGCTGATGTATCTGCACGGCATGAGCTCGGGCGACTTCGCCCCCGCTCTCGAGGAGTTCTTCGGCTCGGCCGCCGGGTTGAGTCCGTCGGTCATCACCCGCCTCACCAAGCAGTGGCAGGCCGACCAGCGGGCCTTCGCCGAGCGCCGCCTCGATGACCGTGACTTCGTTTACATCTGGGCCGACGGCATCCACTTCAACGTCCGCCTGGAGGAGGCACGCCTGTGCGCCCTGGTCATCGTGGGCGTGCGGGCCGACGGCACCAAGGAGCTGGTGGCCATCACCGACGGCCACCGGGAGTCAACCGAGAGCTGGGCGGATCTGCTGCGAGACCTCAAGCGACGCGGGATGAGCGCCCCGATGGTGGCCGTGGGTGATGGCGCCCTCGGGTTCTGGGCGGCGCTTCGCACGGTGTGGCCGGGGACCACCGAACAACGATGCTGGGTGCACAAGGTCGCCAATGTCCTCAACGCCTTGCCCAAGTCCGTCCAGCCCACGGCCAAGCGGATGCTGGGCGAGATACGCGATGGCGAGGACCGGAGCCATGCAGTCAAAGCGATCGACGCCTTCGCCGAGGAGTTCGCGGTGAAGTGGCCCAAGGCGGTGGCCAAGATCGTTGACGACGCCGAGCCGCTGCTCGCCTTCTATGACTTCCCGGCCGAGCACTGGATCCACTTGAAGACCACCAATCCAATCGAATCGACCTTCGCCACGGTGCGACTGAGGACCAAAGTCACCAAGGGACCGGGTTCCCGGGCTGCCGGCCTGGCCATGGCCTTCAAGCTCATCGAGGCGGCCGAGAAACGGTGGCGGTCGGTCAACGCACCTCACCTCGTCGCCCTCGTGCGGGCCGGCGTCAAGTTCGAAAAGGGGGTGATGATCGAGCGACCCAGCAAGCAGGATCAGGAAGCCGCCGCGTGATCAACGGAAGATTCTGATCCACAGGTCTTGACTATTTCTCCGCTCTATTCAATGCCAAGGCTGCGGCCTGCCCCTACCATCATCCGGTGGCGGCCCTGGAGGAGCTTGTCGGACGACGGCCGCCGAATGGTCTCCCCCGGGGCGACGAAGATCGACCGCCACCACGCCATGGCATCAGTAGTGCTGAATGGGCTCTCCTCGCCGGCCTCGTGGTGCTGGCGCTGGGGCTGCCGGCCACTCTGGCAGTGGCGGGACGAACCTTTGGGCTACCCCACAACGACGACTTCACCTTCATGGCCACGGCGGTCGACTACTACCGCACGGGGGGCTTCCATCTTGGTGGGGACGAGCAAATGGTCCTGGTGGGCCATGTCCTCTGGGGACAACCCTTCCTCCGGCTGTTCGGCGGAGGAGTTGCAGCTCTCCACCTGGCAGGTCTCGCTGCGGCTGCAATTGGGCTCGGAGCTTGCTTCCTGGTTCTCCGTCAGCGCTCCAGCGCCCGCCCCGCTCTTCTCGGGACCGCTTGTGTCGCCCTTCTGCCTGGGTACGCCCTGCTGGCCGGGAGCTTCGTAACGGATGTGACAGCGTTCGCGGCGCAGATGGCCTGCCTGGCCCTCGGGCTGGCTGCTCTCGATCGGCGAGGTGGTGGCCGTACGCTCCTGGTCGGAGCCTCGTTGTCCGCCGGCGTGGCCGCTTTTTCCAGCCGGCAGACAGCCGTTCCTGCCCTCCTCGCTGTGGCCGTGGCCGCTGTGTGGCAGTCCGCAGTGGTTCGTCGCGCTCGGAGAACGATGGTTGTGGACCTCGGCCTCATTTTGTGCGCATCGGTCGCCGTGGCCACGATGGTGCTCTGGCGATTCGGACTCGCCGACCAAGCCCACTCCCCTTCGGGACGAGTAGGAATGTCGAACGTCCTGGCCGCCATGGCCGCGATTTCGACCCTCGCCTTGTTCCTCGCGCCGCTGTCATGGTTGGTCGCCCGCTCGGCGCTCACCAGGCCCATGCAGTGGGGAGCAGTTGCGCTCGGCGCCATCTCCACCCTCTACTGGCTGAGACTCCCGCTCGAAGGAAGAGATCTTCTGCTGGGAAACCTGTTCACCCGCCGTGGCGCCACCGACGGTGTCATCGGCGGCGTCAAGGGCGACATCTTCCCACCGTGGGTGTGGCCGTCGCTCCAGGTGCTCGCCGTGCTCGGCGTATTTGCACTGCTGACGTGGGCGTGGCACGGCCTCAAGGACGTGCGCTCGGGGCTTCGGCAGATATCCGGGCAGGAGGGTGGAGCTGCTCGACTTCTCCTCGCCATCTTCACGCTCCTGGCCTTGGCCGCGGCGCTGGCCCCGGCTGCCCGTGGCGCGAACGTCTTCGATCGCTACCTGTGGCCCGTCGCCGCCGGCATCGTTGCCATCCTTGTCAGACATGTGCCCGATGACTTGTTGCGACGACGCTCGGTTGCGGCTGGCTCCCTTGCTCTTCTCGCTTTGCTTGCCGTCGTCACCGCCGTCAGCGTCACCGAATCGATCTCGTTCGACAGGGCCCGCTGGAATATCGGCGAGCAGGCGGAAGCCTCGGGCGTCCCC
This sequence comes from Acidimicrobiales bacterium, assembly GCA_035525365.1. Classification (GTDB taxonomy): domain Bacteria; phylum Actinomycetota; class Acidimicrobiia; order Acidimicrobiales. The sequence goes on along the minus strand of DATLEK010000115.1, from coordinate 27,306 downwards.
GCCGACCTGATCGACGCCGGCTACGAATGGACCGGCCATCACGCGATCCGCCCGTTGTCCCGGCAGCGGCCGGCGGAGGTGCTGACGGCAGTCAGCTGGTGGAGCTGGATCTACTCCTCGGGTCTCCCCTGCGTGGTCGTGACCGCATCTCCTCTGGACGATCCCCGCTATGCCCTCGAGCGAACACGCAGCTACGACCCCCCTCTGAGCCCACGCCGGCAGCTGTTCATCAGCCGCCTGGTGCGCCCATGTCCCAGCGCTACAGCGACCACGCCAACCGGTTGAGGCCGACGGGTACCATCGGCCCTGTGGCGGAGACCGGGGACAATGACCTCGACATGGACGAGGTGGTCGCCCAGCTCCGGGAGCGGGTGGAGCGGCGCCGGCAGGCCGGGGAGTACCCGGAGGGTCTGGAGGAGGACCTGGACCGCCACTTCAAGCGGATCCTGGCTCATCGGGCCACGCCGGAGCACGGCCATCTCCAGGCACGGGTGCGGGAGCTGAGTGAGCTGAGTTTCGACAGTGCCGCCATCGGAACCGAGTCCGGCGTGCCCGGGGGCGCCGTGCTGCACGGCCTGGTGGCCAAGGCAGTGGCTCGTCAGACCGAGGGGATACTCCAACAGGTCCGCCAGCTCGCCGATGCGACCACCCGGGCGCTGGAGGCCGTCGTGGCTTCCCTCGAGGATCCCTACGGCCATGTCCACGCCGACCTCGTCGACCAGCTCGACGCCGTGCTCGAACGCCTGGCCACCTTCGAGAAGACTCTGCCTCAGGGGTAGCGGTCTTGAGCAGCGGGAGCGGCTGCTGGCACGCCTGGCGCGCTTCACCATGTCTGATCTGCGCCGGCCCAACGGTCCCAGACCTCGGCCGGCGCGAGGGTGCGCCGGCGGGCGAGCGCCGGCCTTCCCGCCAGTTCCCGCGCCAGGCGGGGGATGGCCTGGCGCCGGAGGCCGGGGGGAGGCTTTCCGGCGAAAGTCCGCCGGACCTGCTCCGCCGCCACTGCGAGCGGGGCGTTTCGGGCCAGGCACAGCAGGCGGTTGCGCGCCGCCAGGGAGCGGACTGTGGCGGCCAGCGGTCCGCCGGTGCTGACCCCACCGACGTGGCGCACCACTCCCGCCGGCACATACAGCACCCGGAGCCCCGCCAGGCGGGCCCGCCAGCACCAGTCGACGTCCTCGTAGTAGGCGAAGAACCCGCCGGCGAAGGGGCCCACGCGCCGCAACACGTCCCGGGTCGTGACCAGGGCCGCACCGCAGGCGCCGAAGCGCTCAGCCGGATGATCGAAGCTGCCGTCGTCGGGGCTCAGGTACCCGTGGTCGCCGGCGTGGCCCTCGGTGCTCAGATAGGAACCCGCGTTGTTGACGAGACGGACCTCACCGTTCACCGGGGCGGGCTCGCCGTCCACCAGCAGGTGGGCCGGGTCCCATCCCGGCTCCAAAGCGAAATAGATCGGCGCCGCCGCGCCTGCGGTCCACCGCCAGGGGCCGGCCACACCGTCGAGAATGCCGTTCTCCATGGCGTGGATCCCGGGGCCGACGAGGCGGGGAAGCACGTCGGTCCCGTCGATGGTCGCTGTCCGGATCGCTCGGCCGAGCAGCCGGGAGTCGGAGCCGATGTGGCGGCCTTCGTCAGGAAAGCGGATCTCGGCGAAAGGCAGGGCGAACACCAACTTGGGCGCCACTGCGGCGACCGATGCATCCCCGAGAGCGCCGGCCGCCGACTCGAGCCAGCCGGCCTCGGCCATGGCGTCGTCGTTGAGCAGGGCCACCACGTCGCCGGTGGCCGCCCGAACGCCGGCGTTGACCCCGGCGGGGAAACCGGTATTGCGCGATAGAGCCACGACCCGCGCCCCCTGCCGCTCGGCGACGGCGGACACGGCCCCACCCGCCGATCCGTTGTCCACCACGATCAGCTCGTCGCACTGGTTCGCGACCGACTCCAGACACGGAGACAGCCAGCGGTGGGGTCGGTACGACACGACCACCACCGACTTGACCGCGGTCAGGGCGCCTCCGCGTCAGCACCCAGTTGCGACATGACCAGGCCGTCGAGGATGTCGGACTCCGACACCAGGCACTCGTCGAAACCCAGCTGTCGCATGATGGCCACGAGGATGGCAGCCCCGCCCACGATGACATCGGCGCGCGCCTCCTCCAGGCCTGGGTTGTGGATGCGATCCGCAAGGGGCTCGGTGGCGAGGGTGCGGAACACGTCCTCGGCCGCCGCCCGGGTCAGGACGAAGTGGTGGATCCGTTCGGGGTCATATTTCTGGAGCCCGATCTCCACCGCCGCCATGGTCGTCACGGTGCCGGCGAGGCCGACCAGGCGCCGGGCCTCCTTGGCCTCCGGCAACTCTCGCTTGACGTCGTCGAGGTGGGCCCGGACCACCGAGATGGCCTGTGACAGCTCCTCGGGCGTGGGCGGGTCCGAGCGCAGGAACTTCTCGGTCAAGCGCACGCACCCGATGTCGATCGAGGTGACTCCCGAAGGCGATCCCGTCCCCACCACGAACTCCGTGGAGCCGCCACCGATGTCGACCACGAGGAACGGTCCATCGTCGGGATCCAGCTCGGCGGTGGCGCCGAGGAAGGAAAGGCGCCCCTCCTCATCTCCACCCAGCAGCTCCGGGGGCGCGCCGAGAGCAGCTTCGGCGGCGGAGAAGAACTCCTCCCGGTTGGTGGCGTCCCGTGCGGCGGACGTCGCCGTGGCGCGGAACGAGGTGACGCCCAGATCGTCCATCGCCGAGCGGTACTCCCGCAGCACGGCGACGGTCCGCTGGATCGCCGCGGCGTCGAGGCGGCGACTCCGGTCCACCCCCTCCCCCAGCCGGGTGATCTGCATCCGCCGCGTGAGTGGCCGTGGGTTGCGCTCCTCACGTACGAGCAGGCGGGTGGAGTTGCTGCCGCAGTCGATGGCGGCAACTCTCACCGCCGGCACCCGCCCCTCATGTGGCCGTCAACTGCTCGGCCACCCACTGCCCGACGGGATCGTCGCCGCCGGCGAGGAACCAGGCGTAATGGGCGTGCAGGCATTTCACTCCCTTGCGGGCACCGCCCACCCCACCGGTGGGCCGGGGGCCGACGTGGCCCGCCGGCATCGCCGCGTCCCGCTCGGCGGCATACCGTTCATGGGCCGCGGCCAGGGCTTCGGCTCCCACCGCCGCCTCGGCGGAGCGCACACCCCCGGCGGCCTCCAGCCGGCTGACGGCGAGCCGCTCCGCCTCCCCCACCAGCCAGTACCGGGTGGGCATCGGGGTTCCGTCGTGGAGCAGCGGGGCGTTGCGGATCACCACCGGGGCGCCGCCATCGGATCGGACCACGACCTCGAAGTCAGCCTGTGGCGCTCTGCCCAGGAGAACACTGACGGCCTCGTGGTCCACCATCAGCGGCGCCGGCGGCGCCGGCGCCATCCGTAGACCAGGGCGGCCAGCGCCAGCGCAGCCAGAACAGGCCCCGCTATCTCCCTCGGTGCCGGCACCCCGAGGATGCGCAGCCCGGCCCGGTCACCGTTCTCGCCCTCGTGCCCAACGCCATCTCCGGGCCCGCTCCCGCTCCGGCGACCCGAGCTGTCCGCCGGCGCCCGGGTGACCTCTTCGAGATCGGGGAACCTGGCCGCTTCGTACAACGCCGTGGCCTCGGACGCCTCGAGCTTGGCTTCGTCGTCCCTCCTCACGTCGAATGCGGCGACGGGAGTACCGGGCGCCGGCGACCCGGGGCCCCAGGGGCGGGTGGGCGGGTCCACGACGGCCGGCCCGTCGTCGTCGGGTGGAGGATCCGTCGGTTCCATCACCGGCACGCTACTTTCGCCTCCTGCCGATGCCGACGTCATCAGTCCTCCGCGGGGTGCTCGTCGCCGCGGCCGTGGCATCGGCGGTGATCGCTCAGCCGGCACCCGCCGTCGCCCAGCTCCTGCCTACGGACCCGACCACCAGCACGACCACTCCGGCCACGCCACCACCCACCACTGCGCCGGTCACCACCACGACGGCAGCGCCGGCCACGACCAGCACGGCGGCCACGACCACTCTGGCTCCCACCACGACCAAGCCGGCGGGAGGAAAAGGGCCGACCACCACCGTCGCGCCGGCGGCGACCACCACCCTGGCCCCGGCCACGGAGGCACCCGACGATGCCACCGACGATGACCCCGGGCCGCCGGCGCCGGCTCCCTCGCTTCCGCCCCTCTCCCAGGCTTCGGGCACCCGGATGAACTGGGCCGCCCTCATCAGCCTGGCCGGCTTCGGCGTGGCCTTCGCCATGCTCGCCCTGCCCGGCTTCCTGCAGCGCAGGCAACGCCCGCCACTCCCCCCGCCACAGCCACAGCCCCCGCCACGCCGGCGGCCGGCGGCCGGCTAGTGCCCCGGCTAGGACCAGAAGGTGATCCCGTCCCACACCCGCGACAGGATCCCATCGCTCTCCTCCTGAACCGGCCGGCGCTTTTCCCTACGGGGCGCCGGGCGCGACGGCAGGATGGCGTAGGCCTCCTCGCCCGGGCGCACCAGGTTGTACTGCTCCCTCGCCAGACGCTCGATCTCGGCGTCAGTGTTCAGCCGCTGCACCCGTGCCGCCAGCTTGTCGTTCTGGCTCGACAGAACGCTCACCCGGCGCTCGGCCAGCTCGATGCTGCGGGTCTGCGCCAGGTAGGTGCGGCTCGGGAACACCGCCACGAACAGGACCCCGACGAGCACGACGGAAGCGACCACCCCCCAGGCGGTCCGCCTCATGCCGTCCTCCGCCTCACGCCGGCGACCTCATGCCCGGACTCTTCGCCGCCGCCAGCGCGCCGCCACCGAGGTACGCCGCCCCTTCGCCCAAATCCTCCTCGATGCGCAGCAACTGGTTGTACTTGGCCACCCGCTCGCTGCGGGCAGGGGCGCCGGTCTTGATCTGACCGCAGTTGGTGGCCACGGCCAGATCGGCGATGGTGGTGTCCTCGGTCTCACCCGAGCGGTGGGAGACCACCGCCGTGTAGCCGGCTGTCCCGGCCAGGCGCATCGTGTCCAGCGTCTCGGTGAGGCTTCCCACCTGGTTCAGCTTCACCAGGATCGAGTTGGCCACGCCGGCGGAGATCCCCCGCTGCAGACGCTCGGAGTTGGTCACGAACAGGTCGTCACCCACCAGCTGCACGCGGTGGCCGAGTGCCTCGGTGAGCCGGCGCCAGCCGTCCCAGTCCTCTTCGGCCATGCCGTCCTCGATGGACACGATGGGATAGCGGTCGCACAGGTCCACCCAGTAGCCGACCATCTCCTCGGCCGTGAGCCGGCGGCCCTCTCCCGCCAAGTCGTAGACGCCGTCGGCGTACAGCTCGGTGGCCGCCGGATCGAGGGCGATGGCGATCTCCTCACCGGGGGCCCGCCCGCATTTCTCGATGGCCTCCAGGAGCAGGACGACGGCGTCCTCGTTCTGCCCGAGGTTCGGCGCAAACCCGCCCTCGTCGCCCACCGCGGTGGCCATTCCCCGCTCCCGCAGGATGCCGGCCAGCGCGTGGTACACCTCGGCCCCCCACCGCAGCGCCTCGGAGAACGACGCCGCGCCCACCGGCGCCACCATGAACTCCTGGAGGTCGATGCTGTTGTCGGCGTGGGCCCCACCGTTGAGCACGTTCATCAGCGGCATCGGCAGCACATGGGCATTCGCTCCGCCGAGGTAGCGGTATAGCGGGATCTCCAGCTCGACGGCGGCAGCTCGGGCCGCGGCCAGGGAGACGGCCAGGATGGCATTGGCCCCCAGCCGGCTCTTGTCGTCGGTCCCGTCCAGCTCGATCAGCATGGCGTCGACGTCGCGCTGGGCCAGCGCCTCGACACCCTCGAGGGTCTCGCGGATCTCGCCGTTGATGAAAGCCACGGCCCCCTTTACACCCTTGCCTGCGAAGCGATCGCCGCCGTCTCGTAGCTCGCAGGCCTCGAAGGACCCGGTGGACGCCCCGGAAGGCACGCTCGCCCGACCCTGGGCGCCGGAGGCCAGGAACACCTCGGCCTCCACCGTGGGGTTCCCGCGGGAGTCGATGACCTCCCGGCCGACGATGTGCTCGATCCCGCTCACGATGCTCCTGTACCTGTTGCTGTTGCTGTTGTTGTTGGTGTTGCCAAAGTTACAGCATCATGACGTAGCGCCGGAGCGACCCTTGACCTCGTCCCACAGCTTGTCGAGCCCGGCGAGATCCAGCACTGACAGCTTCAGGCCCCGCTCGGCGGCGAGCAGTTCCACGCCGGCAAAACGGGTGCAGAACTTCGCCGTCGCCACCCGCAGGGCGGCTTCCGGCTCCAGGCCCAGATGGCGGGCCACGTTGACCACGGCGAACAACAGGTCGCCCAGCTCCTCCTCGCTCGGCTCGGCCCGCAGCTCGGCCAGCTCCTCCTCCACCTTCGGATAGGCCCCTTCGACGGAATCCCAGTCGAAGCCGACCGATGCCGCCCGGCGCTGCACCTTGGCCGCGTAGAGCAGCGACGGCAGAGCCGCAGGTATGCCCTCCATCACGCTGGAACGGCCCTTCTCGGCCTGCTTGATGCGGTCCCAGTTGGCCGTCACCTCGCCGGGTGTGTCGGCCTGCACGTCACCGAAGACATGGGGATGGCGGTGCACCAGCTTGTCGTGGATGCCCCGGGCCACGTCGGCCAGCGTGTAGTCCCCCTCCTCGGCTCCGAGGGTGGCGTGGAAGACCACCTGGAACAGCAGGTCGCCCAGCTCCTCCCGCAGGTGGGCCGGGTCGCCGGACTCGATGGCCTCGACCGTCTCGTAGGCCTCCTCCAGCAGGTGGCCGCCCAGAGTGGAGTGGGTCTGCTCGCGGTCCCAGGGGCAGCGGGCCCGGAGAGTGCGGACCAGCTCGGCGAAGGCGACCAGCTCCCGGGCCACCGGGGCAGCAAGCTCGGGGATCCAGAGTGACGTGAGGTGATCCGGCTCCACCACCCGGTCCAGGTCGTCCCATGCCACCTCGGTGACCGACTCGTCGGGCAGGCCGAGGCGCTGCAGCACGGTGACGGTCCCCGGGGAGTCGCCGTCCAGGTCGTCCACGGCCAGCTTGATCTCCGACAGGACCGTGGACGAGTCGCACTGGGCCACCAGCAACGGGCCTCTCTCGCCGGCCGCCTCTGACGCGAAGCGGTGCCCGTCCACCAGGCGCGCGCCCACCGAGAGGGGATCCACCCTCAGCCGGTCCCATGCCAGGTCCACGAACGACAGCGCCGGCAGCACCTCGACCTCGGTGCGCCCGTAGGCCCGGAGAAGCTCCACTGTCCGCTCGGCGACCGACGGTGAGCCCGGCACCAGGTACAGCACCTCGCCGTGCTCGGCCGCCGCCTCGACGAGGTGTTCGACGATCGCCGCGTACACCGAACCGACAGTGGGCTGGCCTTCGTAGAGGTGGTCGAAGCTGCTGGCGCCGGGCACGGCGGCGGCCGCAGGGTGGCGGCGGGTACGCAGCCAGCAGTGGGGGATCGCCTCGATGGCCGCCGTGGTGGCGGCGGTGAACAGCTCAGGTCCCGCCGGCCCGAGGCCGCCGATGACGATCCGCCCCTTCGGAGGGCCCCAGGCGGCGCCCTGCCTGTCGACCTCGGCGGAGTTGACGGGATGCGCTCCCGCAGCCGTCACCGCTGGGGTATGGGGATCGGCTCGTTCAGCGGCGTGGTGACCAGGCTCTTGGGCTGCTTGGGAGGCCTCATTCCGGAGTTTTCGCCGGACTTGACGAAGGTGCCGTAGCGGGGGTTCACCTCGATCTTCGCCCGCCGTACGGCCTTGTCCACGAAGGCGGCCACCGGGCTTCTCGCCTGGGACTGCAGCCGCTGGCGGATCTCCGGTGTCGCCTCCTCCAGGCTGAGGCTCTGGCGGGCGGTCACCTCGATGACGTGGAACCCGAACTGCGTCTTCACCGGGTCGCTCACCTGCCCCGGCTGGAGGGCATCCATCACCTGCTGGAACTCGGGCACCAGACCGCCGGCGGGCAGGCAACCGAGGACGCCGCCCTGTGCCGCACTTCCTCCGTCGCCGCCCTCCTGGCCCCGGTCGGAGGACTCGGCCGCGGCGACAGCGGCGAAGTCCTCACCGGCGGCGATCCGCGCCTTGGCCGCGGCCGCCTTCTCCTCGGTGTCCACCAGGATGTGGCGTACGCAGGTCCTGTCGAACACCGCCTTGTTCTTCTCGTAGAACTCGGCGACGTCAGCGGGCTTCACCGTCGGGGGCCCGAGATCCTCCTGCAGGGTGAACACCTCGGCGAACTGGTTGACCAGCTTGTCGCGGTAGGACTTGGAGAACCCGTCGAACAGCTCCTTGCCCCCGAGGAGGCCCACGACCTGCTGGCGCGCCGCCTTTCTCTGCTCCGCAGTGGGAACGAGCTTGCGCCGCAGCACCTCCTGGTGGATGACCTCCAGGCTTATGCGGCGATCGAGGAGGGCGGCGGTGAAGGTGGTGGTGAAGGTGTCCTTGCCCACCCCGCGTACCTGGCCACCGCCGGGCTGTCCTGGCGCACCTTGATCGATGCGCTCCAGGTACTTCTCGTTGGCCAGGATGGCCTTCAGCTCGTCTTCGACCTCGTCCTTGTCGATGCGCACGCCGTTGACCTTGGCCGCGTACCCCTCGAGGGACCCGCAGCCGGCGAAAGCGACGGCGGCCACCGTCGCGGCCAGGATGCAGAAGAGGCGTCTCACGCTCCTGCCGAGACTACTTCTACCGGTTCTGGGACCATGGCTTGGAGGAAGTCGAGGACGGACTGGACGGGGGCGGCGTTGCGGGGCAGCGGCAGGACGACCTGGGCCAGGTCCTCCTTGTAGACGGCCCTCGGGTGGAGCCGGCGCAGGCGCACGGTCTGGGAGGCCTTGAGGGTGAGCGGCGAAAGGCGGGCGGTGTCCCTTGCGACCGTGACCTCACGCACGCCGGTGCGGGCGCAGGCGGCGCGCAGGCGGCCGACGGCGAGGAGGGCCTCGGCGGGGGGTGGCGGGGGGCCGTAGCGGTCGAGCCATTCGGTGCGGATGTCGTCGACTTCCTCGTCGGTCGTCACGGTGGCGAGCCGGCGGTAGGCCTCCACCCGCAGGTCCTCCCGGGCCACATACTCGGGCGGAAGGTGGGCCGAGACGGGCAGGTCGAGCTTGATCTCGGCCGGCTCGTGGTGCTCCTCACCCTTCAGCTCGGCCACCGCCTCGCTCACCATCTGCACGTACAGGTCGTAGCCCACCGCGGCGATGTGGCCGGACTGGTTGGCGCCGAGGAGGTTGCCGGCGCCGCGGATCTCCAGGTCCCGCATGGCGATCTTGAAACCCGAGCCCAGCTCGGTGTGCTCGCCGATGGTGCGCAGCCGTTCGTAGGCCTCTTCCGACAGGGACCGGTCGGGGGGGAAAAACAGATAGGCGTAGGCCCGCTGGCCGGCCCGGCCGACGCGGCCCCTCAGCTGGTGGAGCTGGCCGAGGCCGAGGAGGTCGGCCCGGTCGACCACGAGGGTGTTGACGGTGGGCATGTCGATGCCCGACTCGATGATGGTGGTGCAGAGGAGCACGTCGTAGGCGCCCTCCCAGAAGTCGAGCACCCGCTTCTCCAGGGTGCCCTCGTCCATCTGGCCGTGGGCCACCGCCACCCTGGCCTCGGGCACCAGCCGGCGCAGCTCGTTGGCCACGTGGTCGATGTCGGCCACCCGGTTGTGCACGAAGAAGACCTGGCCCTCCCGCAGCAGCTCCCGGCGGATGGACTCGGCCACGGCTCGCTCGTCGTACTCACCCACGTAGGTGAGGATGGGCTGGCGATCGGCCGGCGGGGTGTTGAGCAGGGTGAGGTCCCGGATGCCGGTGAGGCTCATCTCCAGGGTGCGGGGTATGGGTGTGGCCGTGAGAGTGAGCACGTCGACGTTGCTGCGAATGGCCTTGATCGCCTCCTTGTGGGTGACGCCGAAGCGCTGCTCCTCGTCCACCACCAGCAGGCCCAAATCCTTGAACTTGATGTCCTGGCTCAGGAGGCGGTGGGTGCCGATGACGACGTCGACGGTGCCGTCGGCCAGACCGTCGGTGACCTTCCTGGCCTGGGTGTTGGTGAGGAAGCGGGAGAGGACCTCGACCCGCACGGGATAGCCGGCGAAGCGGTCGGAGAAGGTGGTGTGGTGCTGCTGGGCCAGCAGCGTCGTAGGGACGAGAACGGCGGCCTGCTTGCCGTCCTGGACGGCCTTGAACACGGCCCGGATGGCGACTTCGGTCTTGCCGAAACCCACGTCGCCGCACACGAGGCGGTCCATGGGAACGGGCTCCTCCATGTCCTGCTTGACCTCGACGATGGCCTTGGCCTGGTCAGGGGTCTCGGTGTAGGGGAAGGCCTCCTCCAGCTCGTTCTGCCACGGCGTGTCAGGTGGGAAGGCGTGGCCGGCGCTGGCCATGCGCCGGCGGTAGAGGACCACCAGCTCCTGGGCTATCTCCTTGGCCGCCGACTTCACCCGCGCCCGGGTGCGGTGCCAGTCGGAGCCGCCGAGCTTGTGGAGGCTCGGGGTCTCGCCGCCGCTGTAGGGGCGGACGGTGTCGATCTGGTCGGAGGGGACGTAGAGCTTGTCGCCACCGCGGTACTCGAGGAGGAGGTAGTCGCGCTCGGAGCCGGCGCTCCCGCCCATGGCCCGGGTGACCATGCCGGCGTAGCGGGCCACACCGTGCTGGTGGTGGACCACGTAGTCGCCCGGCTTGAGGTCCCCGAAAAAGCCCTCGGTGCCGCGGGCCCGGGGGCGAGGAGGGCGGTGGGCCCGGCGCCGGCCGGACACGTCGCTCTCGGTCAGCACGGCCAGCTTGATGGAGGGGAGGACGAACCCCCGCTCCAGGGACTGCACGACCGTCTCGGTGATCTTCACGCCCTCTTCGGCCAGGCCGGCGACGATGCGGGCCGCACTGCCCTCGCCCTCGGCGCAGAGGACGACGCGGAACTTGTCGGCCAGCAGGTCGCTCACCTGCTTGGTGAGGCGGCTGGCGTCGCCCACCACGGGGTCCCAGCCGTAGGCCGTCACCGCCGGCGAGCTGGGTCCTTCCGGCGCCGCGGTGATGGACCATGCCGGCGCCGCCGTGTGGGCCAGGAGCCGCTCGAAAGGCAGATGAAGCGGGGGGAACCCGCCCTTGTCGCCGGTGGCCGCGCCCCAGGTGCCGGCGAGGGTTCCGGCCAGCGCCGCCTCCTCGTCGAGCAGCTCGGCGGCCCGGTCCCTCATGCGCCGGGGCTCAACCAGGAGCACCTGGGCGTCGGCGCCGATGAGGTCGGACAGCAGGTGTTCGCCCTCGGTGACCCACGGCAGCCACGACTCCATGCCGTCGAACACCAGGCCCTCGGACAGCTTCTCCCAGTGGGCCCGGCCCCACGGCTCGGCGCCCACGAGTCTGGCCGCCCGCTCCCGCACCTCTGCTGTGGGGCGCAGCTCCCGGCAGGCGAAGATCTCGGCGTACCCGACATCGGTGGTGGAGCGCTGGTCGGCCACGGTGAACTCGGTGAGGCGGTCGACCTCGTCGCCCCAGAGGTCGACGCGGATGGGCACGTCGGCGGTGGAGGGGAAGACGTCGACGATCGAACCCCGCACCGCCACCTCGCCCCGGTGCTCCACCTGGTACTCCCGCCGGTACCCACCGGCCACGAGCTGGGCCACCAGCTCCCCGGGATCGATGCGGTCGCCGGCACGCACCACCACCGGCTCGGCCTCCTCCACGTGGGGCCCGAGGCGCTGGATCAGGGCCTTCACCGGCGCCACCAGGACCTTGGGCATGCGCTCGGCGCTACGGAGGCGCCACATCGTCCGGAGGCGCCGGCCCATTGTCTCCACACTCGGGCTCACCCGCTCGAAGGGCAGCGTCTCCCACGCCGGGAAGGTGTCGACCTCCTCCGGCCCCAGGAAGGCCCGCAGGTCATGCGCCAGCCGCTCGGCGTCTGTGGCCGTGGGCGTGGCTACCACGATGGGGTGGCGCTCGGCCAGCGTGGTGAGCCCGGCGATCACGAAGGCCCGTGCGGTCTCGGGCACGGCCAGCACCGCGTCGGCCCGCCCGGCCAGCGCGGCGAGGGTCTCATCCCCCTTCAGCAGGGCCGGAAGGGAACGCAAACTCACTCGCCGCAGGCTACCGGCGCCCCCCGGATCACGGGCCGCCAGCACGCCGCGCCACCGGCTACCGTCGCGCCGGCCACCGGCGAGCTTGCCGCCGGCTACCGCCCCCCGTCACCGTAACCTTCACCGTCACCGGTAACCGGTCCGGCCACCCCTTATCCGCCACAATCCTCCCGAGACCCAAGCTCGCCTCTTCAAGCACCCGCAAGGAGTTCAAGTCGCCCGGCGGCTCTCCTTGCCCTCTGGGACCCAGATAATCCGCTTTGTGAGCAAAAATCGTTGTATAGCAACGATTTTTGCTCACAAAGCGCGGGCGGCGGGGTGGGCGGCGGTAGTAGGTGGTGGCCGTGGTGGGCGGCGGTAGTAGGTGGTGGCCGTGGTGGGCGGCGGTGCCTTCGACAGTTGGCGGTCGCGTTGGGCGGCCAAGGCGGCGGTAGCGGGTGATGAAGATGAAGCTCTGGTCAGGCGCCTTTCCGGGCCGCTCTTGTCATCTCCCGGGCGCTGCCAACTTGATCGGCGAGTTCGGTGCCGGCGCCGGCGAGGTCAATAGGGGTGCACGGGAGGATCAGCCAGCCAAGAGCGGCAAGGCGTCGGAGGCGGGCCGGATCGCGGGCAAAGGCGCGGGGTGTGCCGTGCCAACGAAAGCCGTTCATCTCGATGCCGACGCGTAGCTCGGGATAGGCGGCGTCGAGGCGACCGACGAAGCGGCCACTGCCGTCGAACACCTCGTGCTGCAGAACGGGCTTCGGCTGGCCGTTGGCCAGCAAACGCCGAACCATGCGCATCTCCGCCACCCCCTCGGCTACATCGCCTTCGGCCCACGCTTCGAGCACCTTCCTCAGAAGGCAAATGCCGTTCCGGCCAGGCCCGCCCAGAGCGTCAACCCGCTCGTGCACCCGGTCCAGTGTGGTCAGCCCACGGATCAGCGCGTCATCGAGGGCCTCCTCCAGTACGGCATTGCCGACGGAACCGGCGAGGTCCACCAACGTTCGCGCCGGGCGCGTAACCGGGATGGAGTGGACGCTGGCGACATCGATCCGGCCGAGGTGGCCGCTGGCGTGAACCAGGGCCGAGCGACTTCGGCGCGATCGGCCCAGGGGAACAGTGATCTCCACGGCCTTGAACGGGCAGCACGACAGCCCGTACAACGCCGCTGCCGTCGTGTGCGACGCCACCGCGCCAGGCCCCGCGGCCAACACGGCTGCCATGGTCTTCTGCTTCCAGGTATCCGCCGTTCCCGCCAGGGCGAAGACGCCCGGCGCTACCCGCGCCCAGCGGCCGACGCGCACCCGCCACCGCACACCTTCCACCGATACCCCTGTCCCCGATGCCTGTTCGAGGGTCACCAGCCCGTGCTGGCGCCGGGCCAACCTCGCCAGCTGCCTCTCCGTTTCCATTCCAACACAATGACCAGTCGCTGTGACAATCCTCCGGTCTGTGAGCAAAAATCGTTGTATACCAACGGTTTTTGCTCACAGAGCGAGTCAAGGGACTCGTGAGGCCGCAATTCGGACCCCATCGGAGGGGGGGGCGGCCCGGGCGTCGGGACGGGGTTGGGGCCCCGGTCGGGAGGAGGGCGGGGTTGGTGCCCCGGTCGGGCTAACGAGTGTTGTAACGGTTCATCGCTGGTAGCGGGCCTTCGGTGAGGATCAGCTCGACGGCGTCGGCCGCCTCCTCCACGACTACGGCCAGTTCGGCTCTCTCTGCCTTGCCGGGGGCGTTGAGGACGTGGTCGATGCCCTCACCGCGGCCAGGCGGTTTTCCGATGCCAATGCGGACCCGGCAGAAGGCGTCGCTGTGGAGGTGGGCCTTGATGGACTTGAGGCCGTTGTGGCCGGCGAGGCCGCCGCCGAGCTTGACCTTCAGAACGCCTACGGGCAGGTCCAGCTCGTCGTGCACGACCACCAGGCGCTCAAGTTCCTCGATGCCGAAGCGGCGAACGAGCGGGGCGACGGCGGCGCCGGACTCGTTCATGAACGTCTGGGGGAAGGCGAGGGCGACACGGGTGGTGCCGATGCGGATCTCGTCGACCAGGGCCCGCTCTCGGGCCTTGCGCAAGCGGCCACCGTGGCGGCGGGCCAGCAGTTCGACTACCTCGACGCCGACGTTGTGGCGGGTGCCGGCGTATTCGGCACCGGGATTACCGAGGCCGACCACGAGCAGGTCGGCCGGCGTTCCGGTGCGGGGGTGCAGCAGGTGCTAGTGCCCCGACGCTCGGCGACGGTGCACTATTGGCCGGCGGCGGGCGGCTCGGCGGCGGCAGGCTCGCCGCCTTCGGCACCCGGCTCCGCCAACGCCGCGGCCTCGGCGGCTGCGGCAATCTCCTCCTCGGACAGCTCCGCGACCTGCGGGGGCTGGCCCACGACCACGGCATCCTCGGGATCGGCATCGGAGCGCACGCCCTCAGGCAGGGTGAGATCGCCGACGCGGATGGTGTCGCCGATGTTCAGCTCGCTGATGTCGACCTCGACCGCGTTCGGGATGCGGTCCGGCGTGGCGTGGACGGCCAGGTTGAACATCTGCTGGTCGACGATGCCGTCGCCCTGGTGGACGTGGAGGGCTTCGCCGACGAGGGCGATGGGGACATCGGCGCTGATCACCTCGTCCATGCGCACGATCTGGAAGTCGACGTGGGTGACGAGGTTGCGGATCGGGTCACGCTGCAGCTCACGGGCGAGGGTGAGGTGGGAGGTGCCGTCCACCTGGAGGTCGAGCAGGGCGTTCAGGCCGGCATCGGTGGAGAGGGCCGCACGCAGGGCCCGGTGCTGGACGGCAACGGGCAGCGGGTCCATCCCGTGGCCGTAGACGACACCGGGGACCTTGCCCTCGGCTCGGAGGCGACGGGAGGCGCTCGAACCGGCGCTACGGCCGGTTTCGGCGGGGAGAGTGATATCAGGCACCGCAGGAGTCTACGGCACCGCCTCAGGACTGGTTCTCGCCGCCGAAGATCTCTGAGACGGATGTGTCCTCGAAGACGGCGTCGATGGCGTCGGCGATGATGCCGGCGACGGACAGGACCTCGATCTTGTCGATGCGCTTCTCCGCCGGCAGGGGCAGGCTGTCGGTCACCACGACCCTGGTGATGGCCGAGTTCTTCAACCGGTCGGTGGCGGGGTCGGACAGCACGCCGTGGGTGGCCATGGCCCACACCTCGGTGGCGCCGCCCTCCATCAGGATGTCGGCGGCGGCGACGATGGTGCCGGCGGTGTCGATCATGTCGTCGATCAGCACGCAGTGCCGCCCGGTCACCTCGCCCATCACACCTCGGGCCTGGGCCACGCCTCTGGCCCGTTTCTTGTAGACGCCGGCGGGGTCGGCGTCGAGATGCTGGGCGAAGCGCTCGGCCACCTTCATCCGGCCGGCGTCGGGGGCGACGATCATGGGGTCCTTCGGACCTGAATTGGCCAGGTAATCCACCAGCACGGGCATGGCCGTGAGGTGGTCCACCGGGACGTCGAAGAACCCCTGGATCTGGCCGGAATGGAGGTCGACGCTGAGCACACGGTTGGCCCCCGCCACCGTGAGCATGTCGGCGACGAGTTTGGCGGTGATGGGTTCCCTGCCCTCAGCCTTGCGGTCCTGTCGGGCGTAGCCGTAGTACGGGACCACTGCCGTGACCCGTTTGGCCGAGGCCCGCTTGGCCGCGTCGATCATGATGCACTGCTCCACGATGGACTCGTTGACGGGGTTGCCGTGGGTCTGGACGATGAACACGTCGCTGCCCCGCACTGATTCGTCGTACTGGCACCAGATCTCGCCGTTGGCGAACTCCTTCAGGTTCGGGTTGCCCAGCGCCACCCCGAGATCCTTGGCGATGGCGTCGGCCAGGGCCGGATGGGCGCGCCCGGAGTACAGCATGAGGCGCTTCTTGGGCACCATCTCCATCGATCAGCTTCCTTCCTGGTGGGCGTCAGCAGCGAGGAACGGCCCGGTGACAGTGCCCGGCTCGACGTGCGACCCAGGCGGCAGCACCGCGAACTCCATCGTCAGCTTCCTTCCTGGTGAGCGTCGGCGGCGAAGAACGGCCCGGTGACAGTGCCCGGCTTCACGTGCGATCCGGGCGCCAACGAGGCGAACGGGCCGACTCTCGCGTCCACGCCGATCTCGGCCTGGCGGGCCACGGTCTGCTCGACGATGGCGCCGTCGCCCACCAGGCAGTCGACCAACCGGGTGTCGGGGCCGATCTGAGCGCCGGCGCCGATCGACGTCGTGCCCTGGAGGATGGCCCCGGGGAACAGGGTGACGTCCGGCGACAGGCGCACAGTGGCATCGATGTAGGTGCGCCCCGGGTCGATCATCGTGACGCCCCGGCGCATCCACCGGGCGTTGGTGCGCTCCCGCAGCTCGGCCTCGGCCACGGCCAGCTGGGCCCGGTCGTTGACGCCGGCGACCTCCATGGGGTCGCCCACCTCCATCGAAACAACCGGGTAGCCGGCGTCATGGAGGACCTCGACCACATCGGTCAGGTAGTACTCGCCCTGGGCGTTCTCGGGGCTGAGGCGGCGAAGCGCCGGAGCCAGCACGCTGCGGCGGAAGCAGTAGATCGAGGTGTTGACCTCGTCGATCTCCAGCTCCTCGTCCGAGGCGTCGGCCTGCTCGACGATCCTCGCCACGTTCTCCCGCTTGTCGCGGACCACCCTGCCGTAGCCGGTGGCGTCCGCAACCCTGGCGGTGAGCACCGAGGCGGCGGCCTCGGCATAACGGTGACCCTCCACCAGGCCCTCCAAAGTGGGCGAGCGCACCAGAGGCGTATCGCCGGGCAGCACCAGGATGTCCTCGTCGTCGGACTCGTTGTCGGGGAAGGCGGTGAGCGCCACCGACACGGCGTCGCCGGTACCGCGCTGCACGCGCTGCTCCACGAACTCGATGGCGAGGCCGGGGGGCGCACTCTCCAGAAGGGTCTTGGTGACCCGCTCGGCACTGTGACCCACCACCACGACCACCCGGTCGATATCGAGTTCGGCCAGAGCGTCGATCACGTGCAGCACCATGGGCCGCCCGCACAGCACGTGGAGCGGCTTCGGCCGCTCCGACTTCATCCGGGTGCCCTCACCGGCGGCGAGAACGACTGCAGAAAGGGGTCGCCGGCTCATCGCTCCTGTATACCCCAGCGTCCGCCGGCGAGGCAGCGGACGCTCCGGGACCAGGATTCGAACCTGGACCTGAACAGCTCCAAAGGCTGCCGTGCGGCCGTTACACCATCCCGGATGGGACCACGAAGATACCGCCGCCACCAGCACATCGAACCGAAGCAACGGGCGACGACCTTCATCCGCCGGCGGCAATCGCTCCGAAGACGGGCTTGACAACGGGAATCCGGGGTCAGCGCAGGTTGCGCAAGGGATCCGGCCTCCGAAGAGCGGGCTGGGTCGATTGATCGAAGCAACGCTTCGGAAAGGGGAATTTGTTTCGGTGAGTATCGACGAACGCAAGCTCAATGAGTTGATCGTGGAGTCGGAGGACCTTCAGGTAGATGCCCTCAGGGACATCAAGGCCACGCTCCCCGAGCTGGCCGAGATCCGCGAGGAGCGCCGGGGAAAGCCGGTTGACCGGGACGAGATCGACCGCTTCAACACCAACCGCCGCGGCCTGCTGGCCAAGATGGGCATCGGCGCCGGCGGCCTCGCCACCCGGGGCCTCATCGGCGGCGGACTGGGCGGCCTGGCCGCCGCCATCCTCGCCACTCCCGCCCGGGCCGACAAGCCCCTCGACATCCAGATCCTCCAGACGGCGTCGTCGCTGGAGCGCCTGGCCGTCAACACCTACGGCGTGGCCCTCGGCCTGCCCTTCATCAAGAACGGCAACGCCACCGTGGTGGCTTTCGCCAAGGAGACGATGAGGCAGCACGACGAGCACCGCAAGGCGTTCCAAGCCCAGACCACCACCCTCGGCGGCAAGGTGCAGGACCAGCCCAACCCGAAGTTCCAGGAGGTCGTCAATCAGGCCGCTCCCGGGCTCAAGGGCCCGCTGGACGTGGTGAAGCTGGCCGCCGCCCTCGAGAAGGTCGCCACCGATACCTACCTGGTCAACCTCACGCTGTTCGAGGACGTCAAGTCCAAGAGCATCATGGCCAGCGTCATGGGCGTGGAGGCCCAGCACCTGGCCACCTTGCGGGCCGTGCAGGCCCTGCTGGAAGGCAACGCTCCGGACCTGATCAAGGTCCCGATCGGTGCCGACCTGGCCAAGCTGCCTGCCGCTGCCGGCAGCGTCGCCTTCCCCGAGGCCTTCGAGACCACCACGGAGGACGGCATCGCCGATCCCGAGACAGGAGCCGTCAAGTGACCAACCAACTGAGCGAGAACGACATGAACCAGACCAACCCTGAATCCCTCGGAACCGAACTGATGACGGCTTCCGTCAGCCGGCGCAGGTTCCTCATCGGCAGCACTGTGGCCGCCGGCCTCGCCGTCGTCACCGCCGCCTGCGGTAGCGACGACGACAAGGCGTCCACCGGTGGCGCCACCGACACCAACGGCGCCGGCGGCGAAGGTGGCAAGAAGCTCTCCGGAGATGCCGCCATCGCCGAGTTCGCCGCCGGCCTGGAAGTGCTCGCCGTCAACACCTACAAGTCGGCCCTCGACGCCGCCACCGCCGGCAAGCTCGGCCCCCTGCCCCCGGCCGTGGCCACCTACGTGCAGACGGCGATGGCCCACCACCAGGAGCACCTGGACGCCCTCAACGAGGTCGTCACCGGTTCCGGCGGCACCAAGGTCACCGAGCCCAACGCCGGCCTCGAGCCGACCGTTCAGGACATGCTGAGCAAGGTGAAGGACGTCCCCGGGGCAGCCAACCTGGCGCTGCTCCTCGAGGATATCGCCGCCCAGACCTACCTGAGCGTCATCCCCGTGCTGAAGAGCAAGGAGGCCATCAAGCTGGCGGGCTCCATCCAGGTGGTCGACCAGCAGCACCAGTCGATCCTCCTGTACGCCCTGGGCAAGTACCCGGTTCCGGAGACCTTCCAGAAGACGGACAACGCGGCCAAGCCGGCGTGATCCGGAGGCGGCCCAGCGGTCCTGAGGCGTGAGCAAGTAGCCTCGGGGCCGACATGGGATCGCTGATAAAGAAGCGCCGCAAGCGCATGCGCAAGAAGAAGCACAAGAAGATGCTGAAGGCCACCCGCTGGCAACGCCGGGCGGGCAAGTAGCTCAGCAGCGAATCAACAGTTATCGGTAGGAGTGAACCGGCCGCCCTCAGGGGCGGTCGGTTCGCGTCACCACCACGCCGGCCACCTCCGGGTAGCTGCCCTCCACGAACCACGTGCCGCCGCTTCCGGCCAGCCGCGGCGTCTGCCCGGTGGCTTCGCCAAGCCGGTCCCGCCACTGCGCCAGCCGAAGCTCCACCCGCAGCGCGGCCGGCTCCAGGTCGTTGACCCCATCGGCGGTCGGACCGCCCATGTCGTCCCATGCCCGGTACACGAGAGGGGTCCAGACCGGGAACGGCGGAGTCAGCAGCGTGAAGATGCGCTCCAGGTACGGCAGCGGTTCCACCACTTCGCCGATGCCGGTCACCCGGGCCCGGCCGCCCACCAGGCAGAAGGGGACATCGGCCCCCAGCCCGACGGCTACTTCCAGGTCCCTGCATCCCGCCCATCGCAGCACGGCGGCGGCGTCGGCCGAACCACCGCCGAGGCCGGCGCCCACAGGGATCTGCTTGTCCACCTTGACATGGACACCCGCCGACCGCCCTACGGCGACGAGGGCCCGGCTCACGAGGTCGTCGGCCGCCAGGTCGTTCTCGCCGACGCTGAAGGTCAGCTCGTCGGCCAGCTCCAGAGTGGTCATCTCGGCGTCGATCAGGTGGTTCCCGTCGTTGCGCCGGCCCACCACCCGGAGACTGAGGGTCAGCTTGGCCGGGGCCCGCTGGCGTGATCGATGGCGCACTGCGCCAGCTTGCCCCAAGTCGTGATATCGAGCTCCTCGGCCCTCGCCTCCGGTCGTACGCCGGCGGCGGCGAAGACCTCCGGGGTGACGAGCCCGGCCAGGGAGCGCCGCAGCATCTTTCGCCGGTGGGCGAACCCCGCCTGCACCAGGGCGAAGAGCTGGACGGGATCGGCGTCGACGGCCGGCGACGGCC
Source organism: Acidimicrobiales bacterium (assembly GCA_035525365.1). Classification (GTDB taxonomy): domain Bacteria; phylum Actinomycetota; class Acidimicrobiia; order Acidimicrobiales. The sequence continues at coordinate 7,203 of DATLEK010000115.1, read as the reverse complement.
GGCGCACCACCTCCACCAGCACCGACTCCACGTTGGGGCGGGGCAGGAACACGGTCGCCGGCACCTTCCCCACCACCTTGGCCGTGGCCCGGTAGGCCAGCTTCACCGACACCGCTCCGTAGGCGTCGTCGCCGGCGCCGGCGGCGAGGCGCTCCCCCACCTCCTTCTGCACCATCACCAGCATGCGGCCGATGGCCGGCACCCCCTCCAGCAGGTCGAGTACCAGCGGCGTGGCCACGTTGTAGGGAAGGTTGGCCACCAGCACCCAACCGTCTTCGGGTCCCAGCACCTCGTCCCACGCCAGCGTGCGGGCGTCGCCCTGCACGACCCTCACGCCCACCGGCTCGACGATCGACCGCAACACCGGCGTCAGGTACCGGTCCAGCTCCACCGCCACCACCTCGGCGCCGGTCTCGGCCAGGGCCAGGGTGAGGGATCCCAGGCCGGCGCCGATCTCCACCACCCGGTCACCCGGTCCCACGCCGGCCAGGCGGGCGATGCGGCGGACCGTATTCGGGTCGATTACGAAGTTCTGGCCCAACGCCGCGCTAGGGCGCAGGCCGTGGCTTTCCAGAAGGCCGGCGACATCCCGCCGGCTCAGTGTCACCCGTGCAAGGTACGGCCCAATATCGATTTGCCGCCGATTAGGGACCGTGGGGAAACTACTACCGCGGCTTCAATTACTTCACCGTGGTCGTGGCGGCCTCTTCGGCCTTCGGCCGCGCAAGTAGTTTACCCTCGGGCCTTACGCGCGCTTTGTGAGCAAAAACCGTTGCTATACAACGATTTTTGGCTCACAAAGCCGATGGCACCCTCTCGACCGGCCGGCGGAGGGCCTCCTACCTCGGCACCTCGTGCAAACGGAACACGGCCTCGGCCACGTCCCAGGATGACTGCTCCACCTCGGCGACATCCACACCCTTGGCCGCCGCCACCGCCGCTCCCACAAGCGGGACCATGGCAGGCTCGTTGGTCCGGCCCCGGTGGGGCGCCGGCGCGAGGAACGGCGCGTCGGTCTCCACCAGCAGCCGGTCGAGAGGACAGAGAGCGGCGGCGCCCCGCACGTCGTCGGCGCCTTTGAAGGTGACGATCCCGCTGAACGACAGGTGGCCGCCGGCGTCGAGGGCGCGCCGAGCCTCCTGCGGGCCGCCGGTGAAGCAGTGGAAGACCGTCCGCTCGGGAACACCCTCGGCGGCCAACACGGCGAAGGTGTCGTCCCACGCCTCCCGGGTGTGGATCACCAGTGCCAGCCCGTGGGCATGGGCCAGGGCCACCTGGGCGGCGAACGCCTCCCGCTGAACCGGCCGGGGCGAGTGGTCGTAGTGGTAGTCGAGGCCGCACTCCCCCACCGCCACCACACTGGGCGACGACAGGAGATCCACAATGGTGTCGACTCCCTTGACGGCGTCGTGGGGATGGAGGCCGACGGTGGCCCAGACCCCCTCGTGCTCCTGGGCCACGGCGATGGCCGCCGCCGACTGCTCGGCGTCGGTGCCGACGTTGATCAGGCGGGTGACGCCGGCTTGGCGTGCCGCGGTGATGGCCTCCAGTCCCAGGTCCTTGTAGGGGACATGGCAGTGGCTGTCAGTCCACATGGATGCGGGGGAACAGGGGCTTGCCCTTCTCCACGGGCAGACCGCCGGGATATCCGCCCCACCGCGCCGCCTCGGGAAGGCTCACTTCAGCGGGCGAGCCCGGCAGACCGATCCGCCGCCACACCTCGGCGCAGGCCGCCGGCATGGCCGGCGTGGCCAGGATGGCGACCAGGCGCAGCGCCTCCAGGGCGTCGCCCAGTACGGCGTCGACCGCAGGCCCCGGCTCCCCCTTCCACGGCTCCTCGGTCTCCAGGTAGGCGTTGGTCTCGCGGATCAGCCGCCACGTGGCCTCCAACGCCTCGCTCGGCGCCACCCGGTCCCATGCCCTGGCCGTCGCCTCGTAGACCTCCGACGCCACCGCCTTCAGCGGGCTGTCGGGCCGAGGGCGCGGGCCGGTGCCCCCGCACCTGCTCCCCACGACCGTGCTCACACGCGACAGCAGGTTGCCGAAGTTGTTGGCCAGGTCGGAGTTGTAGCGGGCGACGAGACCCTCGTAGGAAAAGTCCCCGTCGGGGCCCAGCGGCGTGTCCCGCAGGAAGTGGTAGCGGAAACCGTCCACTCCCACCACGGCGGTCAGGTCGGCGGGGGCGATGGCGTTGAGGCGGGTCTTGGACATCTTCTCGCCGCCCACCAACAGGTACCCGTGCACGTGGATGCGCGGCGGTGGCTCCAGGCCGGCGGCCAGCAACATGGCCGGCCAGTAGACGCAGTGGAACCGCAGGATGTCCTTGCCGATGAGGTGGTGGACGGCGGGCCAGTAACGGGAGAAGCGCTCCGGGTCCTCGCCGTAGCCGATGGCCGTGAGGTAGTTGACCAGCGCGTCGTACCAGACGTAAAAGACGTGGCCCTCGTCCCAGGGAACGGGAACACCCCACTTGAGCGAGGTACGGGTGATGGACAGGTCCTGGAGGCCCTGGCGGATGAGACCAAGCGCCTCGTTGCGCTTCGACTCGGGGGTGATGGCGTCGGGATGGGTTTCGTACCAGTCGAGCAGGCGCTGCTGATAGCGGCTCAGGGCGAAGAAGTAGTTGTCCTCCTTGAACATCTCGGCCGGCCGCTTGTGCACGGGGCAGTTGCCGTCCTCCAGCTCGTCCTCGCCGTAGTAGGCCTCACAGGAAACGCAGTAAAGCCCTTCATAGGTGCTCATCTCGATGTCACCGTTTTCCCGGATCTGCTGCAGCAGGGTCTGCACGGTCCGGTGGTGACGCGGTTCGGTCGTCCGGATGAAGTCGTCGTGGCTGATGTCGAGCAACGACCACGCCTCCCGGAAGCGCTCGCTGGTGCGGTCGGCCTGCTCCTGGGGGCTCAGGCCGTTGGCCTCGGCACGGCGCTGGACGTTGAGGCCGTGCTCGTCGGTTCCGGTGAGGAAGAAGACGTCGTCGCCCAGCAGCCGGTGCCACCGGGCCAACGCATCGGCGGTGACGGTGGTGTAAGCGTGGCCGATGTGGGGCGCGTCGTTGACGTAATAGATCGGCGTCGTGACGTAGAAAGTGCCCACGGTGCCTAGGCTATGAGAACGATCCCAGGAGGCCGTCGATGAGCACGTCAGGGATGGCGAGGAAGGTGGACGATCTGGGGCGCATCGTCCTGCCGGTGGAGATGCGCCGCCTCTTCGGGATCCGCGCAGGTGACGCGCTGGAGATCGGTGTGGACGACACAGGCATCGTGCTGCGCAAGGTGGAGACCGGTTGCGTGTTCTGTGGCGGCGCCGAGGCTCTGCGCGGCCATCACGAGAAGCAGGTCTGCGCGTCCTGCGTGGCCGAGTTGGAGGTGCCGGTGGAGAGCCGGGCCTTCCTACCGTCCACCGAGCCGCAGGGCGATGTCGTAGACGCGCCGGCGGGGCAGGGCTAGCTCGACGCTGACGGCTTCGACGGCCCGCCGCCGGCTGTCACCAGCTTCCATTCTCTCCGTGACGGCCGCGGCGATCTTCCCGTCGTCCGCCGGCGGCGCCTCGGGCCCGCCTTCGAGGACGACGGAGAACTCACCACGGGGCTCCGGCGAAGCGAGGTGGGCGGGCGCGTCGCCGAGCCTCCCCCGCCACACCTCCTCGTGCAGCTTGGTCAGCTCCCGGGCCAGCGCGATGCGGCGCTCCGGGCCGCAGACGGCACACAGGTCTTCCACCGTCCGCCGCACCCGGTGGGGCGCTTCGTAGAGGACGACGGTCCGCCGCTCGGCCGCCACCTCGGCCAGCCGGCGCTTCCGCTCGGCGCCGGAGCGGGGCAGGAACCCTTCGAAGACCCAGCGCTTGCTGGGCAGTCCGCTGGCCACCAGTGCGGTCACACCCGCCGAGGGACCAGGGATGACCACCACTTCGTGGCCGGCGGCGATGACCTCGGCCACCAGATGCTGCCCTGGGTCGGAGATGGCCGGCATGCCGGCGTCGCTCACCAGTGCGACCGTTCGGCCCTGGGCCAGCAGGCCCAGCACCTTGGGCACCCGCTCGGCCTCGTTGGCGTCGTGGACCGACAGCATCGGCCGGCCGGTGATGCCGGCGTGGGTCAGCAGTTTGCGGGTGTGACGCGTGTCCTCGCAGGCGATGAGATCGGCACCCGCCAGCGCCTCCGCCGCCCGCGGTGACAGGTCGCCGAGGTTCCCTATGGGTGTGGCCACCACGACGAGCCGGCCGGCCAACAGCTCAGCCTGTTATCTCGAGGCGGTCCCCGACCTTGAGCCCCCACCGCTCGAAGGCGCCGGCCTCCGCCTCGATGACGCAGCGCGCCCGCAGGCGAGGAAGGCTGAAGCGGTTGCGGACCATGCAACGAATGGCCAGCACCTGGAGCTGGCGGTCGCAGAAGGCCACGTCCAGGGCGAACTTCATGCCCATCGTGTGCACCGAGCGGGCCGGCTTGATGAGCATGGCTCCGTCGATCCCGTCCCGACCCAGCAGGCCGGCCATGCGGGACGACATGGTGTCGGCCACCTCCAGGCTGGCCAGCACCTCGCCGTCGTCGCGAACCAGCCAGGTCATCTAGTGCCCCGTCACTAGACGTTGAAGCGGATCTCGAGGACATCGCCGTCGACCACCTCGTAGTCCTTGCCCTCCACCCGCAGCTTGCCCACGTCCCTGGCCGCCGACCACGAGCCCAGCTCCAGCAGCTCGTCCCAGTGCACGACCTCGGCCCGGATGAAGCCCCGCTGGAGATCGGAGTGGATGACGCCGGCGCATTCGGGCGCCTTGGCCCCGGCCCGGAAGGTCCAGGCCCTGGACTCCTTGTCGCCGGTGGTGAAAAAGGTGCGCCGTCCCAACAGGTGGTAGGCGGCCCGGGCGACGCGGGGAAGTGCGCCTTCGCCGAGGCCGAGGCCCTCCAGCAGCTCGTCCCGCTCGGCGTCGGAGAGCTGGGCGGCCTCAGCCTCCAGCTGGACGCTCACGCCGAGCGCCTCGGCCGAGCCGGCCAAGGCGGCGGCGACCGGTTTGACGACGTCGTCGGCATCGGCCACCTGGTCCTCGCCCAGGTTGACCACGGCCAGCACCGGCTTGGTGGTGAGGAGGAAGTACTCCCGCAGGGCCAGGAGCTGGTCGGCGGAGAGACCGGCGCGGTAGAGCGGCGTGCCCGCCTGGAGATATTCGAGAGCCACCTCCAGTGCGACGACCTCGGCCGCCAGCGAGGAGGACTTGTCGGTGCGGGTGGCCTTGCGTCGCTTGGTGACCTGGTTCTCCACCGTGTCGGCGTCGGCCAGCACCAGCTCGAGCTCGAGCACCTCCAGGTCCTCGAGAGGATCGTTGCCGCCACTCACGTTGGGGTCCTCGAATGCCCGGAGCACCAGGCAGAGAGCATCGGCCTCACGGATCCCGGCCAGGAAGCGGTTGCCGAGACCCTCCCCGGTGGACGAGCCGGGGACCAGGCCGGCCACGTCGGCCAGTTCCACGGTGGTACGGACCGTCTTCTTGCTCGCCGACATGGCCGACAGCGCATCGAGGCGGTGGTCGGGGACCTGGGCCATCCCCACGTTCGTCTCGGTGGTGGAGAAGGGATGGGAGGCCACTGCGGCCGCGCCCCCGGTGAGCGCGTTGAACAACGAGGACTTGCCGGCGTTCGGCCGCCCGACGATGCCCAGACGCTCCATCCGGCGAGGCTACCCGGCCCTCCCCGGACGGCCGCCGGCGCCGGCGTGCGAGAATGGGGCATGTCGAAGAAGACGAACAAGCGCAAGGTGACCCGGATCAAGAAAGCCAACCACGGCAAGCGCCCCAACGCCGGCCGCTAGTAACCGGCCCGGGGGCGGACCTTCAGATCCGTAGCGAAGTTCGGTCTTCGTCATTCACGACGCGACCGGCATCGGGATGTTGGCGGCCACCATCACCTTGCATGTTGGCCAGGTGGTAGGTCAGCGTCGTCTTGCCCACGCCGCCCTTGTTGTTGAACAACGCGATCGCTGTGGTCACGGAACTCGCCTCACGGTCACCGACCAGTATGTGTCCTCCACCTGGAACTCGGGGGGCGGATTGGCGTTGAGGACGAGTTCGCGCAGGGCAGAGAGCGGGTAGTCGGGCTGGTCCTCCTGGCGGAGCCCGCCGACCTCCCTCACCGCCGTCCGAATGTTGGCGGTCAGAATCCGGGCGAGTGTGTCCAGAATCCCGATGAGGTTCCCACGCAGCTCCTCGTGGTCCACGACGTTGGATGCTTGGTCGTCGCCCTCGTAGCGCACGAACTGGATGTAGGCACCCGAAATGAAGGCCGACGCGTCGAATCCGACGAGGAGAAGCCCGAGCACGCGGGCCTCGGTGGAAGTCGGATCGAGCAGGCCGAGTGATGACAGCTGCTGTTCGACGGTTCGGTCGTTCTAGGCGAGAACATCGGCATCGACTGAGGCCGGCAGGTACGTCGATCGGAACAGCTCCAGGTCGAGGTCGGCAACCGACGTGCCGCCGATCGCTCGCTGGTCGAACGGGAGGTCAGCGGCGCGGGTTCGCTCGGCGAGGAGCAACTCCTCCTCCCGGGTGGCCCGCCGGGTGCTGGTGCCGACCCGAACCCAGACAACACCGTCGAAGCGCACCGGTCGCATCCGCGCTGCTTCGACAGTGACCTGCACGCAGTCGGCCCCGGCGAAGGTCGCCTTCTCGACGACCATGACAGGCCGTGGCAGCACATGGGCCTCGTCCCGGATGTTGGTGACCCGCAGCAGGAGCTCGTCGTCAACGGTCAGCCCGGTTGGCGTGCCGTCCTTCCTCACGCCGATGAGCAGGCGCCCGCTCCCGCGCTCGGGCAGGTCGTTGGCGAGCGCGCACACCGCCTTTCGCAACAGGCCGCGATCCTCGGCGTCGCGCTTCCATTCGACGTCGTCGCGCTCCTCTCGGCCCAGCTCGTCAGCGAGGTCGGGCACGCCTACCCCCCTCCGCTCCGGAGCGCTGACAGGGCGTCCGGCTGCCAGCTCGGCCTGCGTCAGGCCGTGCTCCTCTCGGAGTTGGACGACCTGCAGCGCGATGTCAACGCGCCTTGGCGGTGTAAGCGTTGACCCGGCGGCGCCGGCGGGGTACACTCAACGCTTATGAGCAAGGGGCACGGACGGGCGCAGCGGTGGGTCCTGGCCGCCCTGCGGGGCGACGAGCGACCAACCTGGGATCGGTGGGTAGCGGTCGTGGACCTGGGCGCCCGGTACGCCGACGAGG